>DATIIM010000025.1:0-24065 GCA_035479615.1 Patescibacteria group bacterium | reverse complement strand
AACGGTCTTTAACTTGGGTCGAAACCTTACTAACTTGGTCTTGTAGGTGGTACTTCGTAATGTAGCGGCCGATGGTGCTATCAGAATTTTGTGCCTGCTCGATAAGCTGTGGTGCGTTAGAAATAAAAGTAGTTGTTTGGCGCACCAGCGGTGGTACCACACTCAACAAAAAGCCAGCCAGCAGTAGTATGACTACCAGGAACGAAATGGCGGTTCCAGCAGCACGGCTGCCGCGACGCTTGCCCGGCATGCGCTGCGCAATCCAATGCACTGGGCCGTTCAGCGCCAAAGCCAAGAAGAAACTCGTAAAGATCAGTATAACTGCGTGCTGCGCTTGTTTAATTGCAGCCAGGGCAATAAACGCCAAGATAACAAGTGCTACGACCCGTACCACGACTCGTGTCGGAATGTTTAGGTCGACGGTAGCTGTTTTGGGTTTGCGGAAGCCGAACATCTTAAGCCTATTATGGCTTACTGTGATCGCTTGTGCAACGCTTGCTCGTATATAGCAACGGTTCGCGGCCCGATTTCGTTGATATCGAACTGCTTGACGTATTCGCGCTGCCAGGCGTGAGCGTCGGAGCGAAGTTTAGTATCCACGAGCGCACTGAGCAACTTTTCAGCCAGCAGCGAAGTGTCGTGCGGGTCAAATAAACTATCTGGCCGAGGAGCCATAACGCTGGCATAGCCCGGGTTGTTACCAGCCAGCACGGCGCCACGGCTAGAGGCCATGGCTTCGAGCAACACAATGCCGAAACTCTCGCCACCAGTGCTCGGGTAGACCACTACATCGGCGCATGCCAGGTAACGCGGTTTATCTTCTTCGGAAATATACCCAACAAATTCCACTAAATTAGCAATGGCGTAGCGCTCCACGTAATCGGTAAGCTGTTCTTGGAGCGGGCCAGCACCACAAATCAATACCTTTGCGCCTTCGGGCCAAGCGCCGTCATCGCGCAAGCGCCGTACGGCCTTAAGCAGATATTGGCACCCTTTACGTTCTACCAAGCGACCCAGGAACACGACATTCTTGTTGAACTGATAGCGGGCAAATGGCTCGGCATTGTAGAACTTATCAAGGGCCAGCGGCAGCGGAACGACTTCGCTATCAATATGAAACGTCTTTTTGGCAAAGTGCTGCGCTGGCTGTGAAGTGGCAGTCATGGCATCGAACCGTTTAAGGCCGCGGTGCGACCACAGACCAAGCAAGCTATTGGCAATCGTCACCAATGCCCCGTGCGGCGCAATATGGAAGGTGCCCACGACCGCGGTGTGCGGGCTAGCAGCCTTAATGATACGCCCGGCGAGTGCTGGGCTGTATGGCACCTGCACATGCAGCACGTCGAACTGCTCGCGCTCCAGTAAGGCACGGATCGGCGCCTTTTTGGCCGGCAAAGGCATAGCCATCCGGTTTTGGTTGAACCGCACCTTTATGTTGCGGCTCAGGGAATGCAGATTAGGAATGTCGGTACGCTTGGTTTCGCCAACGAGGTAATGCACATCGTGCCCCTGCGACGTGAGCCAGCGGCCCAACGTCAAAACATATTGCTGCACACCATCTGGTTTGTCCAGCGAGTCATCGAACACAAACCCAATTTTTAGCTTATCCACGCGTTGCTCCTAGCCCTCACGACGCTTAGCGTCGATGGCTTGCTTGTAGACTTCCACGTACTGGTCAACGATCCGTTGGTACGTGTACTGCGGCAATTCATTCTCGGCCCAGGTGCGCCACAATTTGCGGAGGTCGGGTTCGTACAATAGCATTTCCAGGCGGCGGGCAAACTCGGCGCTGTGCTTAGGGTTCACGAGCGAAATTGCACCCAGGCCGCTCATGACGGCTTCGTATCCTGGGTTATCGCCGGCAACAGTCACCAGGCCAGAAGCCATGGCTTCGAGCAAGACCAGCCCAAAGCTTTCGCCATACAGGGCAGGGGCGCAGAACAAGTCGCTGGTCTTAAGCAGCTTGATCTTTTCGGCATCGCTAATGTAGCCGAGGAACGTAACATTCTTCAGGTTCAGATCGTCGGCCAGCATCTCGAGCTTGGCACGGTCGGCGCCATCGCCAGCCAGCACCAGGGATACTTCAGGGCGCCGTGCGCTCAAAATCTGGAACGCATGCAGCAGTTGTTTGACGCCCTTGCGGCCTTCCAAGCGGCCCACAAATAAAATAGTCTTGTTCTTGCGGTTGTCGTGGAATGTTTTTGGCGGCGTAAAACGGCTGGCGATGCCATTCGGAATGATCGCTACTGGCGCATCGGTGAGCGTGCACACGTACTCGGAAGCAGCGTCAGACACAGCAGTAAAGGCGTCGATGTATTTGAGAATCGGTTTAGTGTACGGTGTGACCACTTTTGCCATCGTACGGCTCATCATGGTCTCGGGCAGCTTGGCGTGGAAGGTGGCAACGTTAGTAGTGTTGCTGCGGCTCAAAATCTGCATGCTGAGCATCGGGACCCATGGTTCGTGGAAGTGCAGCACATCGAACTGCTCGCGCTCCAGCATTGCTTCAATCGCTTCGCCTTCGCCGGCAGACACCTGCGAAGTGGTGTGCAACGGCGAGTTAAAATCAACCGAGCCGCCCACAAAAATCATGTGGTCACGCGGTTCTTCTTCAAAGTCCTGGGGACGGGGCGTAATAATATAAGCGTCGTGGCCACGGCGGTTTAACTCCGCCTGCATGGCATAGACAATTTCTTGTACGCCGCCACCTCTGGCAATACTATACGGGCAAACTAGTCCGATCTTCATACTTTCACCATTGTATCATGTCCTGGTTGACCCTTTATCGACGATCATGGTATGGTTACGCTTTATTACACACAAGGAACTACATATGGCTGACATATCCGAAGTAAGCGCCTCATGGGCGGAAGGCCGACAAATTATTACCGACGCGCCGGTTGAAGCAATGTCCGACGGCCTGGGGCAAATGGACACCATTAGTCTGACCGATGTATTAGGGAAAGCAAGTGCCCTGCAACAACTCTACTTGCGAAAAGTTGATGGCCTGACTAGAATTTCCAGCTCTGTAGGTTTAGCTTCAGAGGGGGCTGCTGGTGTCCTAAGCGAGATGACCGAAGGCGCGGGCAATCAGAATGCGCTGAATGCCGTGACAGCCAACCAGACAATGGGCAGTAGCTCCGAGACGGTCATCGGTTCGCTGGGCGAAGGCAAAACCAGGATAGAGGAGATAGGCGTTGCTATCGGGACCGCACTACGTCTTTTGAGTGAATTCGAAGACATAGTAGGCGGTGCGACCGAAGCTGCCGACAGCGCACTTATGGCGAAGGGGTTTGCCATAAGCAGCGGCGATGCATACGTACGCGACATCGGCGCTTCATAGATTACTCCGTCAGCTTAGACTGTACGGGCAAATATCATGCTTTATTGGGAGGAAGGTGGGTCAACGCGCTGCGCAACTTAGGCGGGATAAACATAGCCGCTTCTTTGCGGGTAGCTACGACACTCGGCGCATGAGTGCGCAAATCTAGCTCGGCGCTGCTGTAATCGCTAAAAATAATTCGCAAGTGTTGTTCTACCACTTCGTTGTTGAAGTAGTAGTCGCCCTTTGTGGCTACGTGCCACACCGGCACATTTATCTGCTGCTTACAGTTGTCGAGGTGCAGAAATTCATTGGTGGTAAACATGTGCGTCTTGAGTTCGTTGATGCGCCACAAGTCAATCTCGGCCTCCAGGACTGCATTAAATGTGTCGAGACCGTCTGCAGCCGCAGCTTCAAATTTGTGTTTGGCATTGTGCGTATGAGTATAGGCATACCGCAGCACGAACGGATTCAGACACAGCACCCGGAATATGCCGGTCACGCCCGGCAAGCTAATGAGCCGCACCACGCGCCGGTACATAAACATACGGATTTTGCTAAAGGTAAAGTCGTCGTGGTGGGCAAACCCCACGCAGCTAATAATAACGTCCACTTTTTTAGCCAGTTCAGGGTAACGCTGCAGCATACGGGTAGCCACCACAAACCCGAACGATATGCCCACAATCGTCAACCGTCGCCGCTTGTAGCGCAGCTTAATAAACGACGCCAAGTAATCCGCCAGGTTATCGAGCGTTGGCTTTTGCCCGATCTTGTAGAAGCTATCCATACCACCAAAACCGGGCAGGTCAGGCATGGTCACATTGCCGTAGGCGCTAAAATTCTGGATGAGCCCCCACCAGCGTTCCAGCTTGGCATGGTGCCCATAAATGACCAAAAGCTCCCGGTTGGCGGGCTTGGTCGGCTTCGTCGCCGGCATGCGCAGCATGCGCCCTTGCAGCCCGTTCATGTTTAAAGGGACTATGTAATCAGTTGCGTCCGGATCTTTTTGTTTGCCCATATCTGCCTCCAATGTACGACAGGGAGCAGTAGGTGGCAAGACCACATTTGGAAATTACGCTGTTTTGCGTTAAAATTACCCCGTTAGTCAACCATATATTGGGGGTTGGCCAAGTGGTAAGGCACCAGGTTTTGGTCCTGGCATTCGGGGGTTCGAATCCCTCACCCCCAGCCATATAAAAATGCTGTCCTTCTGGACGGCTTTTTTATATGGTTCAGGTTGTGGGTTTGGGCGCCCGAAGGCCAAAGCCGCGAAGCGGATGGCAATCGGGGGTTCGGCGCAGCAAGGACGCGCGCAAGTGCTAGCACCGAGCACGCCGCAGCGGAGAAGGGCGAAGCCCGCTATCCCTCACCCCGACCTCGGGCAGGAAAGCTGGACTATCCAAACCTTTGCTATCATTAGCCTATGAGACTTTACCTTTCATCGTTCCGCAACGGCAATAGACCAGAAGAACTCCTAAAGCTATTAGGTAAAGGCCGCAGGACGGCTTTAGTTAATAATGCTCAGGACTTTCTATCGCCAGCGGAACGATCTTCACGAATGGGTGAAGAGATTGATCGACTTAAAAGTATTGGACTTGACCCCATTGAGATCGACTTACGCTCGTATTTCGACAGGCCAGAGAGCCTGAAAGAAAAGCTTGCTGGCTTCGACCTTATTTGGGTGCGGGGCGGAAACGCCTTTGTATTGCGCCGCGCCTTTAAGCAAAGCGGGGCCGACAATGTAGTTGCCGATCTTCTTGCAGAAGACAAGATTGTATATGGCGGATACAGCGCAGGTATTGATATGCTTACCCCCTCCTTGCATGGAGCTGAATTAGTTGATGAACCTGATATTGTTCCTGATGACTACCAGCCTGACATTATTTGGGAGTGCTTAGGGCTAGTGTCCTACGCTATTGCGCCACATTACAAATCCGATCACCCCGAGTCCGCCGCGATAGACAAAAGCGTCGAGTATTTGATTGATAATCATATACCATTTATTGCACTGCATGATGGCGAGGCGATCGTCATTAAGGGTACGAATCAAAAAGTAGTTGGCTAGCCTTTTAAGATCATGAAATACATATATCTATTGTTAGCCGGAATACCCGTAACTGCCGTACACTTCTATCTTGTGTGGCGCCACCGGGAAAATCGCCGTTACTCGATCAGCGAGCACGCCATGCTGACGCGGAGTAGCCATGCGCTGTACTTTGCCACCCATGTCATGTGCGAAGTATTCTATACGCTATTTTCGTACCAGCTTTTTATTGTGAGCCACCATCTGCCGCAGCTTTTTTACTTAAATATAGCCTTCGCAGTGCTTGATTTTGTGCAAGCCGCATTGCCGTCACGGGGTAAAACCGAAAAGATTCATATCGCTGCCGCGTACACCTCGTGGTGCTGCTACCTCTTTGCAGGCATTGCTGCGTTATTTGCATTGCATGTTGCAGGGCTGTATCGAATTGCGTGCCTGTTGCTGCTTGTGCCGATTCTGGGCATGTTTTTCTACATGCACGTAAACCGCAGCAAGCTGTACCCGTATCAATTAGCCATTGTGCCATTGTTTGTTATGTACATGCTCCTAGTAAGTATCGGGGCCGGCTAGTTTTAGGCACCTTCTTTTTATGCGTGACTCCTTTCTGTATGATAGGCGTATAAATAGGTGAGATAGTTGTCGCCACAAAACCCATTTGGAGGAACGGATGCCAAGCGTAGAGGCTATTACCCAACAGGTTCGGGCTGTCTGTGAAGATATCGCTCCGGCTCAACTCGCTGGAGCTGAAGAGATACTCAACCATGCCGCAGAAGATATTTCTGGGCTCTTAGGAGAAGGCACGCAGGCCGAACCTGTCACCGCGCACATTGAAGACGCCCAACGACATCTGGCAACGGCAATCGGGCACCTCGCCGAAGGAGTATCATACTTTGAAGGCTATCTTTCGGGTCTCGGGGCAGATGCGCAAACTAGTGTGACCGCTCCGGCCGCCGCTGCGCCGCTCCAGCATGATTTGCAGACAGCGGTCGATAGCCATATGCGCAGTTTCGAACGTGAAGAACGCGCTGCGGCCCACAACGACCAATTAGCCATCGCCACAGCAAACGTAAGCGCTGCCATGGATGAGGAAATCTTGCCGGCTTGGGCAATCGCGCGCGATGTATTCCTTGAACACCTTACCAGCTCGAACCCCGCACGTCTCGTTATCGGGCATTACACCGATAGGGAAGAGTACATAATAGATGCCACTTGGCGCTTCTTGCCTGCAGATTTCGAGGGGAGCCCTGAAGACAAGCGGGCCGCGATGACCCACGTGACGGCCAGAGCCACGATTCCGGAAGCAGAGGCCGCAGAACTCATGGACGCGCTCACCTATGTGCGCCAGCCCAAACAATACCTATTGCCACGTCGGCGCGGCCCCTATAACACCCCAGTGGTATGGAACAACGAAGCCGGCCGGTTCGAATACCCCCAACAACTTTTGTGGGCTGGCATAACGAATCAGATCGCCCAAGCAGCGCGTCAAATTAGCGCCTCCGGCCCTGATGTAGCGGGGACTGTATTAGATGCTTCTGTAGATCTTAATGAAGTTGCCAGTGGGCTGCGCAAAGTAGCCCAGGGTGTGGATACGTATGGGGATGGTGCGGGCGATATTCGCCGCGAACTTATACGAACACACTTGTCTGAAAATGGCGACGAACAACGGGCGGCCGCTTATCTGCAAAAAAAGTACATCGACGACAAACGCAGAGAAATGCAGAACTCGCGAAAACTCTCCGGAATCATCGGAGCATCCGTACCCGTCCGCCACTCTATGTTTATGAGGGACGGCATCGAAGTCTATGAATCGACCGGCTGGTAGTAATACATATTGACAGCATGCTGTCATATGTATTACAATGTAACTATGCGATCAACAGGCGAACCGACAGATCCACTGAGTAAATTTTCGTTAAGCGTTTTTAAGCTGAACGGATTGCTCATGCGGAATGGCGATAACATCACCAAATCTATCGGCCAAAGCAGTGCCAGATGGCAAGTGCTTGGCCGTATTGGGTATGAGCCGCAAACCGTGGCAAAAATGGCAAGAGATATGGGCCATGCCCGTCAAAGCGTACAGCGCGTTGCAGACGTCTTGGTAAATGAAAAGCTAGCCGTTTACCAGGCTAACCCCGCAGATCGCCGTGCGCAATTGTTGGGCTTGACCCCAAAAGGGGCAAAAACCCTTGCCGATATCTACGCAGCATACGGGGCGTGGTCGCAACATATCATGACCAAACTCAGCCCAGAGCAACTAACAGCAGCAGCTGAGGCGCTCGAAAGCATTGGTCAGATATTAGAGACCGATATAAACAACAATAAGGAGTAATCCCATGAGACGATATATTGTACTGTATTTAGCAGAAAAAAATGTAGCTGAGCGCTTTGCACAAGCTACACCAGAAGAAGCCGCGATAGGCTTTAAACAATGGATGGACTGGTCAAACAAAATCGGTGCCGGCCTTGTTGACATGGGGAAGCCGCTGGGCAATGCCATGGAGATCACAAAGGACGGCGTCAGCAAAAGCGACAGCAAAGTTATTGGCATGTCGATACTGCAGGCCGACAGCATGGACGAAGCATTAGAAATGGTTAAGGGTCACCACCACCTACAGTGGGGGACGATCACCCTACTAGAAGAAATGCCAATTCCAGAATTGCAGTAAATACCCTAAGGCTTCCGCACCTCGTTTATAATGGGGCTATGGCATACGACGAACTATTAGCTCAGCGCATCCGGTTGCTTGTGGGAACGCAAGCCGGTGTGGCTGAAAAGAAAATGTTTGGCGGGCTGGCGTTTCTAGTAAATGGCAACATGGCCGTTGCGGCGAGCGGCCAGGGCGGGCTACTCGTGCGAGTTGACCCCGCACAAACAGACGAGCTGCTGGCTTCTACGCAGGCGCAGCCTATGGTTATGCGCGGCCGCAGCATGGCAGGCTGGCTGCGGGTAGGCGCAGAGGACGTTGCGGGCGACGACGAACTCGCGCAATGGGTAAAGCGTGGCACCGAATACGCCCGGAGCCTGCCGCCTAAGTAGCACTTTCGGCCAGCAGCCACCGCATTTCCGCAATATATCTACATTTGATATATATCGTATTTAGATATATTATGGATTCATGAACAAAGACCAGAGCCAATTGCCAAAGGTAGCGTTTAGCATATTGCTGGCGTTGAGCCTGCGGGAACGTCATGGGTACGAAATTATCAAACAGGTGGAAGAAGACAGCAACGGCAAAATAAAGCTGGGGCCGGGGGCACTATATACCAGCATCAAACAGCTGCACGGCCGCGGCCTGATACTAGAAGTCGCGCACAAGGATGACACGCGCCGGCGCTACTACAAACTTTCTGGGGCGGGCAGGAAAGTGCTCGACGAAGAACTGCTGTACTACGAAAACGCCGTGGCGCTGGCCCGCAAACGACAAGCCCTAAACCACATCAACCCGCATGTCCAAGGCGCCTAAACCGTATCGGATCTACCGGGCGCTGCTGTATTTGTACCCAAAAGCGCACCGCAAAGCATATGGCGAGCAGATGGTACAGACGCTCGACGACATCCTAGCCGACCAGCACGACATATCCGAAAAAATCATGGTATGGATCCGCGTGGTGAGCGAATTGCCGTTAAACGTTATCGAAGAGAACATAAATAATTTGGGGGAAATGAGCATGGGTAAGTTATCGAAAATCTCTAGTAAACAGCTGACAATTGGCGCCGGAGTGGTGATTCTAGTAACTGCCGGAGTGGTGCTGGGCATGCATTTGCGCAAGCCAGATTACACACCCACAAGCCTGGCCAAGGTAGAGCACGCTGCTACGCTGCCCAAATGCCTGCAAACGGCCGACAACCCGAACATACCCATTAGTGCCGAAGACCGCGCCTTTATAGAAAACAACGCCGCTGGCAGCATTATCGACGTGCCGGCTGGTACTAACGTAACCGCATATTTTAAGACATACGACGGCACAACGGCGACCGGTTCATCTGTTTATTCTGGCAAATTCGGCAGCTACAACTTCAGCGCCAAAAAGACAGCCGACAACTCAACCAACAGCTACGTAGGCGGCTGGAAAATCACCCGTTTAGAAGCGTGCCGATAGGTTCTATTGCCGCAGCCAGCTAGTTACGCTGCGAAAAATATTCTCGCGTGCCGGCCGAATACAGGGCCCTGGTTTTGACGAGTGTTACGTCATCGTGTTCGTCAAAGACAACGTCCTTTTTACCCACAAACACAAAGACTGTTGTGATGCCGCGGCTCGCAAAGTAGCGCGCCATTTCGTAGTCGCTCCTGCTGTCACCAAAGCAGGTGCAGGCAGTCTGTTTGGTTTTTTGGATACCCGGCTGGTGTGCCAGCCAGTCATAAATCAGCTCGGCACCGGCGTGTTTGCCAGCGGCCGGCAGTTCAACATCAACAGCAATTGTCGTACAATCGACTCGTATATTCTGGCCGACAAACGCTTTGTTGAGCTGCTCAGCCAGCAAGGCTTGCTGCTGGTGGAATTGCTCAAGGCTGGCTTCCGGGAACTTCTCGATTGTGACCAGCGTCCGCTTGGTTGCGTCCCAAAACATTGTCCCCAGCTGAGCGGCGTTGGCATCAAATACCTGTTTACATAGTTCCATAGCTTCTGTGGGTAGTGCAAAGCGGCTAGGCTGCGGATAAAAATCATTGCCGTTCCATATAAGGCTTTCACCGCCTTTTTCGCACACGATGTACAGATGGTCGAATGGCGCATCACCACCCAATTGGCGGAAATTGTCTAGAAGGTTTGTTTTAACCCAGTTGTATGACCGGCCGGTATTGATCGCAACGTACGCGCCACCCGCAAGCAGCGTATAAATATGCTGCACCGCTACGATATCTACCGAGCTGTCTGCCGGGTTGGTAATAACACCATCCAGGTCGAATACGAAAACTGCGTTTTGTTCCATAGGGTAAGTATACAGGCTATTCCAGTACGACATTGTCGAGCTGAGCGTGGGCGCCCTTAAGGAGCGCGTAGGTAACTTTGTCCATGGTGGCGCCGGAAAAATCAGTTTGCTTTACATCGCAGTGGTGGAAGCTGACATTATGCAAGGTAGCGCCCTTAAATGACGTCTTTTTAAGCGAGGAAGCGCTGAACGAAACATCCTTGAGCACTTGGCTGTCGAACGATAGGCCGCCGAGGTCGCAGTGATGAAACACGGTGCCAACCAGTATGCTGCCTTCGAACGCTGTGTCCTGCAGGTTACTAGCCCGGAACTTTGCGCCGGTAAGGTCCGCGCCTTTAAGGTCGGCGCGCAACAGGCTGCTGGCCGAAAAGGCAGCATTGCTGAGGTTAGCACCTGCCAACGATGTATCCTTGAGGTCAGAGGCAGTAAACGTCGCGTCGCTAAGGTTTGAGCCGCCAAAGTTCGTGCCGGTTAAGGAGCTATAACTAAAGTCTTCGCCGACTAGCGGGCTGGAACTAAGGTCGGCCTGCTGCAGTTGTATTGCGCCGAACTTCGACATACCCATGCTTGATTTGGCCTGCTTGAGAACACGCTTCAACGTCTTGCGCAGGTCAGATTCGTTTTCTGCTTGGGCGGTGGCTTTTGGCGCAGCAGGCTGAGCTTGTGCGCCTGGCACGTTTTCCATAATTTCTTCTACGTCACCAAACGAACCAATGGTCATCTGATAGGCTTCGTCGTCAGACTTACCCTGTTGTTTGAGGTCGTGGTACTTGTCGGTGAGGTGAGCCAGTAGCTCGTTAAATACGTCTGTCCGGGCAGGGAAGTCGCCGTAGGGTGCAAATTCCTCTTCCAAAAAATCTTGTAGTTTCTTTTCCATAGTATGTCCTTTCTTTATAGCAATGTATCTAAAACGAGCTTGGCGTGGTCCCAGTTTTGCTTGTTACCTTTATAGAGTTTGCGGCCGCTGGGGGTGATGCGGTAGTAGCGGCGGCGGCCGCCTTGGGACTCGTCGCCCCAGTAGGCAACGATGTGGCCGTCTTTTTCTAGGCGCTTCATGCTGGAATACATCGTCGCTTCGTTTAGTTCGTATTGGTTGCCTGAGCGCTCGGTCACCATTTTGGTGATCTCATACCCATATTTATCTCCTTCGCTCAAAAGCCGGAGAAGGATTGTATCGGTATGCCCGCGCAACAAGTCTGATGATAGTTTTGTGGTGGTCATACCTACAATGTACGTCATATTACTATGACTGTCAATATACTTTGTTTAACAGGCTACTGACTCGCTGTACTGTGCTGTTTGCTATAGTTAATTCATGCGTAAAAATAAAGTGATTTGCACATTTAAGGGGGATACTGCCTGATGAACACCTATGTATTACTTTTACGCGGTATCAATGTTGGTGGCAAAAACAAGCTGCCGATGGCTGAGTTAAAGACCTACCTTGAGGAGCAAGGCTGTACTAATGTCACGACGTATATCCAAAGTGGGAATGTGATCGTACAGTCTGCACTTGGAGCAAAAGCGCTGAGCCAAAAAGTTGAGGACAGCCTGCCGAAAAAATTCAAACTGGACAGCTCCATTATCAAAATCTTGGCCTTGACCCACGACCAGCTTAAAGCGGTCATTGGTAATAAGCCGACCGGTTTCGGCGATGAGCCAGAAAAGTACCGCTGTGAAGCAGTCTTTCTGATGGGTATCCCTACGTCCGAGGCTATGACCGTATTCGCGCCAAGAGAAGGCGTGGATCAAATTTGGCCGGGCGCTGGGGTAATTTACTCGCAACGCCTCATCGCGCAGATTACCAAAAGCCGCATTGGTAAAATCGTCGGCACACTCCCGTACCAATCCATGACCATCCGCAACTGGAACACGACAACCAAGCTGCTCAAAATGCTCGACGAAATGAGCGCTCAAAAGGCCAAAGAGCAAAATTAACTGGCTGAGTAGCTCACCCGGAGTGGCAGGCCAAAGAATGCCGCATATTGCTTGGCCGCTGATGCAATGAGCGCTTTGTCGGCCTTAGATACTGACACCACAAGCCTGAACTCAAGGTGCAATTCTTTTGGTTTGACCTGACGCCTAAAGCTGCCGATCACGTGACCGTCCTTTACCACCACGTAATTGAGCCAAGCATTGCCGAGTAACTTGACCAGACTCTGCGCGTGAGGCGGGAAGACTGGTGTGTAGTCGCTGTAGGCAATGACATACTCGTCGTAGACAGAAAGCAGCATCAGCTTTGGGATGTGAGCGGCTTCTTTTGCACCCTCGCCGAACCAGTATTCAGTGCCGTTAATGGTCTCGCTGGCTAAATTCTTGGCTAATTGTACACCTTGCTTAGCGTCGGTGTTAGTAAGCCCAGACCACCAAGCAAAATCTTTAGCAGTAGCCGGGCCGTGGCTTTTAAAATAGCGCTGCGCCAACAGAGCAAGGGACTCGTCTTTGCCCAAGCGCTTCGCATGCGGGGCGCGCTCACTCAGCAGGGCGTAGGTAAACTGTTTGCCTTTGAGCGGGCCGCTGCAAATGACGCCATCGAGTTCGGCTTGCATCATAACGTGGCCTAGGCGCTGGCCAGAAGCGCTGACTCCTTTTGCCGCGAGCGCCTGTGCCAGCTCCTGGCGTGTCAAAAAATTGCCACCTGCCAGCGCTGCGCCAATAATATGATTGCTGCGGTCAAAAAACGGCCGGTCAAGTTCGAGCTTGCGGTTATAGTAGGCCATTGCTTGCGAAATGCGCGGCGCGGTAAGCTCTACCATCCATAAAATATCTTCTGGCGTAACGAAATGCCATGTGGGGCGCATAACATGTGTGCGCAATATCTGGCCGCTGTTAAAAAGTTCGTCAAGCTGCGCGTTGGTAGTGGAGCCGAGGCGTTGGGCAAGCGCCCACTTGGCTGCCGCGTATTCCTGGGACTGCACAGCACCCAAGTGCGCAACCACTTGTTGCGCTGTTTTGAGCGGGTTGCCAGCCAAATGTTGGTTGTGTAGCCGGGCGGCGATAATGTCCATATAGCTAGCATACTTGATTTGCTATAATCAGCCCATGTCTTCAGAAAACAAAGAGTGATGTGGTTCCCGTTATCTCTGCTAGCGCTGGCCATGCTGGTGTCCAGGCGCTCGGCAGAAAAGCATGCTACTGGCAAGATCAACAGCCTGGCTTTGACCTGGCTGCAGCAAGCCACCGCGCTCCCGTTTATCATACTGACGCTGTTTTTTGCTAAATTCTATTGGCCGTCTGAGCTGTCTTTGCACTATTGGGTAATCATCTCTGTCTACGCCATTCTAATATCCTTCGACACCTACTTGTACTTTAAGGCGCTGAGCATGGCAGACGTAAGTTACGTTGCGCCGCTGCTCACGCTGGTGGCTTTGGGGAATATTGGCGGGGCCTATGTGGTGCTTGGCCAAAAGCCAACGGTGATGGGGTTGCTTGGTGCGTGCCTGATTGTTGCCGGGGCAGCGCTGACCTACCACGCCAAAAGGAAAGACATACTCAATAGGCAGGCTAATAAACTGGTTTTAATCCTAGTATTAGTGCTCGTGGTGGTGAGAGGTTTGAACTCAAACATCGAGGTGCCGCTGTTACGTGATAGCAATCCTACGACATTTAACTTCTATTCCTCCATCATATCTGTGCCGCTCCTGATCCTTACCTCGCTGGTTGTCATTGCAACGAATAAAACGCAAAAGTACCGCGAATACTGGACACAGGTAAAAACCGACACCACGAAACACCGCTGGTTGCTGGCCTTTATTGGCATTACGTATACCGTTAATATGCTTGCTACCTATGGGGCAAAGTTAATAGGCCCGAACGCCGGTTATATTGGCGCGGTCAAAAGCGCCTCGGTATTGCCGATAATGCTGATGGGACTGCTCTTTTTTAAAGAGAAAATTATTGGCATCCAGTGGGTTGGCCTGGGGATCATCGTTGCAGGTATCGTGCTACTTGGGCTGAGTTAGGCGCTGCGCCAACACGCTTTTGCTAATTGACTTTTTAGGCTTTTTGTGTTAATATACTGCCATGAACATTGCGCTTCCTCCAGAGGTGGGGGTCAGACCATATCGCGGTACGCTTGAGGATTTGCAGGACACTAGTACGAACATATCGCAGTACACTGCGCTATTCCGCGGCGACACCGGCATTGGTGAAGTACTTGGCCTGGCTGCGGAGCTGCCGTTGCCAAATGAGCCGCTGCAGGTCGTTTCGGCAGGCTGTAGCTATGGCGTCGAAGTAGACACGGTCTTAGGCCTAACCCATAAGTACGCGCCGAATATGCGCGTTAATATTGCTGGAGTGGACAACAATGCAGCAGCACTGACTACTGCTGAAGCAGCCCAGTATAGGTTATACGGTAGCTACACCGAAGTAGCCGGCGACTACGCTGCCACCGGGCATGACTTTATGAGCACGATGGACGAGCATGGCATTGCCGCGATCCCTTATGACATTGACGCAAAAGCCGCAACCATACGCACTGGCAAATTACGTGCCGAACACGAAGTTAGCTGGCGCCAGCGAGACCTGACCCGGGACAAGCTAACAACAGCTGCCGCCCACCTTATTTTGTGCAATAACGTCATGTGTTACTTCCGCCCGCAACTTGAGCTGGCCGATGCGATTGCCCAGAACCTTGGCGGGCACTTGGCGGTCGGCGGCATCGTAAGCTTTGGCGCTAACCTCGAAAACGGCAGTATGGACGGCTGGGCACGGGACGTCGTCCCGAAATTAGCCGAGCAGGGGCTTGCGCCACTCGTTACCGGCAACCCCAAACAAGTTGCCTTCCGACGCACAGTCTAACAAACCTGTTTATTACTGTGAGGATTTGCGCCGGAACAGGAACGAGGCCAGGGGGATGCTCACAACCAAAATCCCAACACACCACGCCACAGCCAGCCAGCCGTAATTGCCGATCGGTTTGTTAAGCATCAAGGCTCGTATTGCTTCTACGACTTGGGTGATTGGCTGATTCTCGGCGAACAGCCGCAGATAATGCGGCATACTCGAAGCAGGCACAAAGGCGCTGCTGGCAAAGGTCAGCGGGAAAATAATCACGAACGTCAGCCACTGGACAGCTTCGACGCTTTTGGCGAATACACCCATAATAGCCATCAGCCAGGAGAACGAAAACGTAAACAGCAGCAGGATGCCGGCAATACAGAGCCAGCCCGTAGCATCGGCATGGCTCCGGAAACCAATCGCCAGGCCAGTAATCAGCATAACGACGGTCGAGATACTGCTGCGGAGCAGATCCGAAATAACGTGGCCGTTTAGCACGGCTATATTAGACATCGGCAAGGACCGGAAGCGGTCGATGATGCCCTTCTGGAGGTCGTTGCAAATAGCGACTGCTGTAGTCGTAGAGCTAAATGCGGTGGTCTGCACGATAATGCCGGCCATCAAAAAGTTGAGGTAGTTCACGCCGTGCGGCAAGGAAGCTTTGACTGCACCGCCAAAGACTGCGGCGAACAGCACCAGGAACATAATCGGCTGGAAAAATGCACCGAGCAGCTGGTCGGTATTACGGATGATGTGCGTGCTGCTGCGCTTGATCATGATCCAGGAATCGATGAGCGACAGCAAAGCCTTTGGCTTCTTTTCGAATTCGAGTGTTACCGCCATTTACTTTTCCTCCTCTTGTTTCTCGTCTTTGGCTTTTTGTTTGCCAGTCAGCGACAAGAAGACGTCATCGAGCGTTGGCTTGTGCACGGCTATTGATGCGATAGTAATCTTTGCTTTAACTAATTCGTCTAACACGCGCTTAACATCTTCGTTGATGTCTGTAATGGTCAGTGTTAGGGTGAAGACTTTATCGTCTGCCTCAAAAGCGGCCGAGTGCAGGACCGTGCGAGCTGCTGCCAATGTAGCTGCATCTTTAAAGGTAAGTTCCAGGCGATCTTTACCAACTTTGCTTTTTAGCTCAGAGGCGGTGCCTTGGGCAATCACTTTTCCGCCATCAATCACGACAATTTGGTCGGCCAGCTGGTCGGCTTCGTCTAGATATTGGGTGGTGAGCAGGATGGTTGTGCCGTTGGCCATCAATTTTTTAATGATGTCCCACATGGCCAGGCGCGAGCGCGGGTCAAGGCCGGTAGTCGGCTCGTCCAGGAAAATAATTGGCGGCGTTGCGATCAAGCTCACAGCCAAGTCCAAGCGGCGGCGCATGCCGCCCGAGTATGTTTTGGTGGGGCGGTCGGCTGCTTTTTGCAGGTCAAACTCAGCGAGCAATTCCTCGGCGCGCGCTTTGGCGCTGGCCTTGGTCAGCCGGTACAAACGGCCCATCATAACCAAGTTTTCGCGGCCAGTGAGTAGTTCATCAACAGCTGCCGATTGCCCAGTCAGGCCAATAGCCTGGCGTACTTTGTCGGCTTCACGAGCCACGTCAAAACCAGCTACTTTTATTGTGCCGCTATCGTGCTTTAGGAGGGTACTCAGAATGCGCACAGTAGTTGTCTTGCCGGCACCGTTCGGGCCAAGCAAGGCGAGCATCGTGCCTTCTTCTACTTTTAAATCGATACCTGTTAGCACATTATTTGTGCCATAGGACTTTTTAAGTCCGCGTACTTCAACTGCGTATTTTTTATCTGTCATCGGACCCATTATATAGCATGGCATGGCATAATAGGGTAATGAAACAAACGGCATACATCTTTGACGTCGACGGCGTCCTAAACAACCTGCAAGTGTACGAAACAGACCAGCGCATTATTGCGCATATGGCCGATCTGCTAGATAACGATACGTTTGTAGCGATTAATACCGGCCGTGGCTATGTGTGGGTGGAAGAAAATGTCGTACAGCCGATACGACGCAAAGTACGAAACGACACATCGCTCAGCCGCTTATTCGTATCTACCGAAATGGGTGGGCTGGGTGTTGAATTTGTGAACGGCGAGGAGCGCAAGATCCACAGCGCGTTTAGCATTACAGATGAACAAGTAGCCCAAGTCCGTCAGGTATTTGACGAACATCCTGAGTACGCCGACAGGGTCGGTTGGTATCCCAAGGAGTCGATGGCAACACTCGACAAAACAAGCACGGCTTCGCTTGATGATTTTCACCCCGTGCAGCATATACTCCACCAAATCCTGGAGGGCATGTTTAAAGGCCAGCATATAAAAATTACCGACAGCACCGACGCCATAGATGTCCACGCCCCGGAAGCTGGGAAATGGGCAGGCGCCCAGCTTATTTATGAGTGGCTGCGGCGTACGACCGACATCGAACACGACCGGTTCATTTGCTTTGGAGACAGCCTCCCAGACTACCAAATGGCCCGCTTCTTTGCCGCCCAAAGCCACGACACGACATTCGTGTTTACCGGCTTAAATTTTGAGAAAAAACTCGACCCTAACATCCGGCTTGTTAAAACAAGCCAGCCCTACCACGAAGGCACTTACGAATATCTACAGGCGCACCCGAGCAGACGCTAGACAGCTTGGGTCTCTGTAGCGAGTTGCATGCATGCGTCGCTGCAAGCAGTTTGCTGTGAGCAGCCGTCGCATACCAGTATTAGCTCGTTGCAAATCTTATTGGCACAGTTTTTGTACGTGCTGGTCTTGGAACCGCAGTGGACGCAATCGCCGATGTCCTTGGCTTTGTCTGTAAACTTCGTGCTGGTGCGGCCGTCAAAGACATACAGGGAACCTTCCCACAGGCCTTCATCACCGTATTTTTCGCCATATTTTACAATGCCGCCGTCCATTTGGTAGACATCCTTAAACCCGCGGTTCTTCATGAGCGCACTGAGCACTTCACAGCGGATGCCGCCGGTGCAGTATGTTACGACCGGCTTGTCTTTTAGTTTTTCGTATTCTGGCTTTTCGATTTCCGCAATAAAGTCTTTGGCGGTGCGCACATTGGGCACAACGCTATTCTTGAATTTGCCCACAGCTGCTTCGTAGGTGCTGCGGCCATCAAAAAACACCACGTCGTCACCATATTTATCGACAAGCTCGTGGACCTGCTCGGGCTTAAGATGTTTGCCACCGCCCACGACACCGTTTTCGTCTACCTGCAGTTCGTCTACAGCACCGAAAGTGACGAGTTCATCGCGGACCTTAACCGACAGTTTAGGAAAATTATCTGCGCCGCCGTCAGCCCATTTGAACTCTGTCCCTTTGAAGGGGAGGTAAGCCTTGGTTTCCTTGACGTAGGCCTTAACGCCTTCGATGTCACCGCCGAGCGTGCCGTTAATGCCGTGCTTCGAAATAATAATGCGGCCACGCAAGCCGTTCTTCTCGGCGAGCGTTTTTTGCCAGAGCCGGACGGCTTCCGGGTCGGCTAATGGCGCGAATTTGTAATAAAGGATTATTTTCTCCATATCGCATGTATTTTAACAGATATGGAGGTTTGTAGAAAATGCTACAATAGGCACGTGAAGACTGTCGCCCTTACCCTCGCATTCCTGCTTGAGATCGTTGCCTTTATTGGTTTTGCCACTATCGGCTATGCTTTTGATTTGAACAGTGCCATGCATGTGGTGCTATTTTTTGTACTGCTCGCTCTGGTAACGGTGTTCTGGGGGTTGTTCATGGCACCAAAAGCGCCAAAAAAATTCCATGCCTCAAACTATTACATGGCCAAACTCGTAATTTACGGGATTGCAACCGCGTCGCTACTCAGCAACAACGGGCCAGGGGCCAGTGCGCTATTTATCGTTGCTGCTATCGTAGACGAAGCAATTTTGTACAAGCACAATCTTGCCTAGTAATTGCCGACGCTAGGATGCGTCAGTGTTAGTGTGGTTGACGTGCAACAGCTTTACGATGCCCCACGCAACTAACGCGTATACTGCCAGCGCCACCAGGATTGATGGCTCAAAAACAGATTTCACATCCCCGGACTTAGCAGTGGTTACCCCAAAAATATTGTCGAACGGTGCCGTTAATATACCTGTTATGGTGTAAATAAGGTTGACGAAACCGCTATCCGGATTCGCACCCAGTAGCTTTAGTACAAACCTAAAGGCCAAAAGGATTTCTATAAAACCGAGAATGTACCACACGACATTTCCGGCGATTGATTTGCTGTCGGCCGTAACTTCTGTGCTAACTTTGCGTGTTTGTTGTTGAACCTGTGCGCCAGTGTTGGCGTCCACGCCTTCGTCTTTACTCTTCGTTACTGTTTCTTTGAATTCTGTCATGTTATCCCACCTTGTTAATATCTTCAGTATACTCCTTCACGAATTCAGGTAATTCGCAACAGCGTACGAACACATAATCATTGTACCTTTACAAAAAAGTGGTACAGTACGTCTTAGAGATACATGAGTATAGACTTTTCGCCAGAACGTAACCTCGCTTTACAAGCCAATTTGCCTGTAACGACCGGGTTTGCAGCAGGGTTGGGCGAGGCGATGATGCTCCAGGGTGACGGCGCCATGCTGCCCCCAACTCCGGACGCAGCGGTAGTATTAGACATACAAAAAGTCCCTGGTTTGCCAGAGGGCTTTTATAATGCCGCGGCATGGAAGGCCGACGACAACCCAACGAGTCCGACCATGCTTTTAGGCCGCCACGTTAAGGCGCGCGGCGCGCCGGGCACACCTGATGTTGGGCCGATCACCCTGGCGGTGATAGTAGATGGCGAAGTCCACTCGCTGACCGAAGTATGGGCACCCGAAGAACCACCCCGCAATGGTGAGCTCCCTGGGGATCTCATTGAAGATATCCGGGCGAAGCGTGCTGCCGACGGCAGCCTCAAGCTTGGGCTTACCCGGCTGTCGCCCAAACTCAAAGGCAAGGGTTATGAGCCGTTCCCGGCTTTTTCGACAACCACAACCGAGCAGCTGCTAGGCGGCGAGTTCCCAGACACATTCCACATTATAGATCTGCAGAATGACCCCCGCGGGCCAGCTGTTATTGGCGACCCTAGTAGGCTCTATTTGCCGTCAGGTAAAAATGCAACACCCCTTGACGAAGAATATTTTATGTTCCGGCCAGAAGTTGCTGACCATGAATTTCTGGCATTCTCGTTAAACCAGGGTGGCGGTGCCGAACGCCAACAACGTCTCGCGCTGGAGCCAGATGCCGTACCGTCCTGGGCCACGCGCCGGATCGGTTCAGCCATGCCACCTGAATGGCTTAACGCGCATGAAGGGCTTTTGATCATACACGGCATAAGAGTAGTACAGAAACGCTCCATATACTCGATCGGCTCAGCTCGCTTGTTCCGCCGGGATGACGGCAGGCTGTTAATCGACAATGTTAGCGCCGCAGCGCACCTCACCCCCGAGTCGTTCCCCCCGCTTTTTCCTAATGAACAAGTAGAACTTAGGGTCGAAGAGCGCCAAGCAGTGTATATATGTGGTGGCGTAGCGCTCCGCAGAGCAGGTGAACACACCCCTCATTCTATAGAAACATACCCAAACGTCGGCGATACCCGCACAGTTAAGGCGACGTTCTCGGTAGATGCGATCACCAGCCAGTGGGACCGCTCCGAACCAAAGTTTAAAAACTGAACCTAGCTGTCTGCTTGTAAGTTTTCTTTAGCGCGGCCAAAGCGTGCAACGAACCGGTTAGCTAAATCGCGGGCAGCGATAATATCGTCATAAACGTGCCCGCTCGCATGTGCATATTGGCCATTTAAGTGCGTGGCGAAGTCTTCTATTGTCATGACTTTGTCTTTGTTTACCAGCTTGTAATACAGCCCGCCAACCACGAGCGGCGCAGGGATATCTTGCAGCGAATCATACAGCGCGGCGGCCACCTCGCCATCAGCAGACGAACCAAGCGGAGGCAGATCAGGGAACATTTCCTGGAGTTCGGCTGCGATCCGCTCTATTCCTTCGATATCTGTCACGGCGGTTGCCATCAGGCCGTCGCGTCCGACCATGTAAATGTCCCGCACCTCAACAACGCCGACCATGTCGATATTCAGGTCGGCCCGGGTCGCGTACGCCCCGACAAGGTGTCGTTTAAGTAAATCTACTCCGTCTCCTCGTAATAATTCCTTCGCAGCAGCACGCTCCGGCTGCCGCATATTGGTTGGCTGTACACCCGGCACCTTCGCCACGACTCCATTACTAGCCGGAGCGGAGGCATGAAGTCCTAAACCCCAGCCAGCAAGCAACGCGTCCTTGGCCTGGCCGGCGGCGACCAACTCGTTTGCAGCCTCACCTAGGCAACGGACAACGCCCTGCAGCCGTTCATGCATGGCTGCGGCCTCGGGGTGCACGCTGCCATCGGTCGCAGCTGCCGCGGCTTCCATTGTTTCTACTGCTTGGGCAAGAGCCACGCCAAGTGTTGTAGCCAGCGGACTACACGTTGGGTCAAACAGTGTGTTGAGCGTGCCGCCTACTTCTTGCATATCTGCCATACAAAACTAAACCTTCTAGTGAGACACAAACACCTAGCTGGGCTGGTTCGGGTCTTCGGACTCTAATACCACGTCTTCTTTTTGGTCAGCAGGCTTTAAAATGCTGTCGACGAGTTTGTCGAGTTGATCGTTTGATAAGTTTGCCTTAACGGCGTAGCCTTCGATACCTTGGTCGCGTAACCCAGCTGGGGCGTCGGCTTCGTTCAAGTTCGAAATAATGTACACTTTAATGTCTTTGCCCCAATCACTGGAACGCATGGTCTCTAGGATTTGGTCACCAGCAATCTTTGGCACCATAAGGTCGAGCAGCACCAGGTCGGGCAGTTCCTTTTGGATAGTGAAAAGGGCTTCTTTGCCGTCGTATGCTACAAAGCAGGTGTAGCCGAGTATTTCGAGGCGGGTTTTATATATATCTGCAAGCGCGGCGTTGTCTTCTACGATGACAATTTTTTGGGAAGTTCCGAATTGATCCATACCCCTATAATAGCACCATCCTAATCACATCAAGCCTACCACTCCCACCCTTCGGCTTCAAAGATGCGTTCGACCGATTCCATACGATACGCCCATAGCTGGCTTTGGCTGGGCTTTGCTGTGGGCCACACGTTTCGCCAGTTCTCTGGTACACTATGGGCTTTAATAGCCGCTTCGGCCTGGGAACGGGGCAGGATCATAGCATGGGGCATTGTGCTGTAATCGGTGTCGTCTGGCAACATCTGCTGCCACGTACCGTCCACATCAAACGTCTCGCCAGGGATATCTATTGTGCGCAGAAAATAGTGGCAATAGGTACCACCGGCATAATACAGCATGCGCTGAGTCGCAATGCCGCGGGCGCGCAAGGTTTGCTGCAAGATAAATGTTATGTGCACACAGCTGCCGGGGTCTTGCCGGATGTACTCCGGAGCACGTCCGCTCGCTCTCGAAAATTTAAAATAGGCATCGGCGACGGCTTCGTCTACAGTCTTGGCAAAATCGGCATATTGCTCCCCTAAAGGATAGGGGCGTAGCCGGGCGCCCCGGGCGACCGCAACCTCCATACGGCCTTGCTCGTGGTCGTCTACATACTGCGCTAAGGTAGCTATCTCACCGATAAATGGACAGGTTCGCGGGTTTGCTGGGTCTTTTGCGGCATTGCAGCGGTCGCGTAAATTATTGCCAAGGGCAACCATGGCCGCACATTCCGTACCGCCAGTGTCTCGTAATTCCTCTGCAGCATATGTTAACGCACGGATCTCAACCGGATGGAAACATTCATTGTCTTCCCAACAGCGAAATTTTTCTGTTCCATACACATCCTGATGAGGCCGTGGAGATGCAGCAATTCCATTCTGCTGCAGCTGCCCCGAGCCGCCTGCACCAAGTGTAATCGCAGAGACATACGCAGTAAGTTTCTCGCGGCCTTCTTGTAAAGAACTCCGAGCATTGCTGGCATGGCCGGCCGCTTCGTTCAGGGCCGCGACTGCTTCAACGAGCGCTGGAGCTGTTGACCCAGTAGCGACGCAAACGTCAGCGGCTGCTTCAATCGCCTCAAAGGCGCCGGCCAGTTCCACAGTTGGCAACTGTTCTACACTACCCATAACAGCGTTGCTTACCTGTTCAATAGAAGCCATGGCGACAAACTCGATAATATCGTCTAGCGTACCAGAAAAAAATTATAAAAACAGCTACTGTGCTGGTGTTGTCGTCAGGAACGAAAAAGCCAAAGATTGGTGAGTTTGGATTGCCTCTTTTGTTGCGGCCAACGCCTGAGGGACATTCTCTACGGTGATGCCAAAGTCGGCACCTGTTTTGATAATTGTGGCTTTAATTTTGTCGTCGGAAAGCTCGTAGGTATCGCCCTTGGGGACGTACCACATGCCAACTTCACGCGCCGTGAGCTGTTTGGTTTTTTGGGTGAACATATAGGTTATGGCCGTGTTCTGCTCCAGCTTTAACTGGTCCCAGCCATATTGCTGGTCTGATACTTGCAGGTCGCCGGGCGTTGATGGGACTATCGGCAGTTCGATCGTGGTCCGGCCGGTTTGCAGTGCTTCGGTCAGCTGCTGGCGGAATTGGGCACGGTCGAGCGTTATGCCTCTAGTGGCCGGCTTTACGACAAAAATGTAATCTTCCTGGGTGAGATGGGCAGGGGTGGGCGCTTTTTCGTACTGCTTTTGCAGTGTGGCAAAGCCAGTCTTGAACACTGCGTCATTAATAACAATGGGGAGGGTGATGTGCTGTGTGGTGACAAAATTCAGCATGGGCGGCCAAGCCCGGCCGCCGCGCATGGCTTGCTGGGCCTGTGCAGTATCGAGTGACGCACCCAGCTCGCTCATGCTCATCGTACCTGATGCGCCCTTAAAGGTAATGGTCAGGGCCCGGCCCACAAATTGGCCACTCTTAACCTGGGCTAAAAACTTTGGATAGGTAATGCTGCCGATATGCTTGTCGCCAATAGCAGCATGCGAGTA
>DATIIM010000024.1:0-60121 GCA_035479615.1 Patescibacteria group bacterium | reverse complement strand
CGCCGTGCTGTCGCTGAACCCAATTCAGTCCCGAAAACAAAATAAAACAACCTCGGCGAGGAGGTTGTTTTATTTTGGCTCCGGGGACTGGATTCGAACCAGCGACCTAGTGGTTACACTTATCCCGTATTTTCATACGAGCGTGGACTATCTCATTACCATTGCGACCAAAGTCGCTTTAGGTACAAGGCGCTTCCCCCTAGCTCGCACGAGCCAGGAGTACTTCCGTTAGGAATAGTCTCTGAACCTTCCTCGACAACAGTCGAGGCTTGGCTGCGGATTCTCATATCAGGATCATTATAAAAATGACAGACGTAGACCTCTCCGCAATTCACCTTGTTTTCACTATGCAGTTTCTTGCATAGGCTGCAATCTACAGCCACCCGCTCTACCGCTGAGCTACCCCGGATTAAGATGAGTCTACCGTTTGCACGGCATTCTCACCATATAGTTAGAAAGTGCGTCGCTTTATACCCCTTGCGAGGCCTTACGAATAGAGCTGATTATATCTGATGTAACTGTAGTATGCAACGATGTAGCTGCGGTTTGGTGGCTAATGCTTAAAACTTGGCCAGTAATGGGTTGGGCAGGCTTTCGGCAATGCGGAGCAGTTCGTTGTATTTGGCGATGCGTTCGGAGCGCGAGAATGAGCCGGTTTTGATCTGCCCGGCATTCAGGCCAACGGCCAGGTGGGCGATGGTGGTGTCTTCGGTTTCGCCGGAGCGGTGCGAAATAACGGTGCGCCAGCCGGCCCCCTGGGCCGTGCGTACGGCGTTGATGGTTTCGCTGAGTGTGCCGATTTGGTTCGGCTTAATGAGTATGGCGTTGGCCGATTTTTGCTCGATGGCTTTGGTGAGCAGCTTGGTGTTGGTGACCAGCAGGTCGTCGCCTACCAGCTGCAGGGTGCTGCCGAGTGTTTTGGTGAGTTCCTGCCAGCCGTCCCAGTCGGTTTCGGACAGGCCGTCTTCGATGGAAATGAGCGGGTACTGCTTGGCCAGTTCGGCGTAGCGCGCGATGAGTTCAGCAGTGGTGTAGTGCTTGTCTTCGCGGCTAAAGTCGTAGCCGCCTGCGGCACTGCCGTCTATGAGTTCGCTGGCAGCGACATCTAGGGCTAGGGCGGCGTCGGTGCCCGGTTTGTAGCCGGCCTGTTGAATGGCCTCCATGATGAGTTCCAGGGCTTCATTGGAGCCGCCGGCCACGCTAGGGGCGTAACCGCCTTCGTCACCAACGGTGGTGGCGTAGCCTTTAGTGCGGAGCAACTTGCCTAAGGCCTGGTATATCTCGCTGGCCATACGCATGGCAGCGGTAAAGTCGGCCGCGCCAATGGGAATGACCATGAATTCCTGGATGTCGGTTGAGCCTTCGGCGTGCTTGCCGCCGTTCAGGAAGTTGAGCATGGGCATGGGCAGCGTGAAGGTGGTGTTATCTGCTAAATCGCCGATGTGGGCATAGAAAGGCTGTTGCTTGCTGACGGCCGCGGCTTTGGCGGTGGCCAGCGAGACCGCGAGCGTGGCATTGGCGCCCAGCTTGGTTTTGTTTTCGGTGCCGTCGAGGGCAATGAGTTTGTCGTCGATGGCATGTTGGTTGCTGGCGTCCTGCCCTAGGAGGGCTGGCGCAATAATATCCGTGATGTTTGCAACTGCTTGCGACACCCCTTTGCCACCATATGTTGGGCCGCCGTCGCGGAGCTCTAGGGCTTCACCGCTGCCGGTGGAGGCGCCAGAGGGCACAGCCGCCCGCCCAAGACTGCCGTCTTTCAAAATTACATCACATTCGACCGTCGGGAACCCCCGGGAATCAAAAATTTGGCGCGCGTTCAGTGATTCAAGTTGCATGACAATCCCTCTTACGACCCTTATAATAGCAGAGTTATGAAAGCATCTAAGGGTAAGCTTATTTTAGTGCGGCACGCCGAATCGGAGTGGAATGCACTCGGTAAATGGACCGGTCGCACAGATGTGCACCTGACCGAAAAAGGCCACCGCGAATCCGCTATGCTGGGCCAGGCGCTGCAAGATTTGGCGATTGACCTGGCGTATTGCTCGCACCAAATCCGTACGCTGGAAACGCTGCAAGGGCTGCTCCGTGCCGCTGGCCAGGAGTATATCGTACCTGAACACATCGCTCACCTGAACGAGCGCGACTATGGCGATTACACCGGCCTGAACAAATGGGATGTGCTCGATAAGCTGGGCGAAGATGTGTTCAACAAAATTCGCCGCAGTTGGGACCACCCCATTCCGAATGGCGAAACCCTCCAGATGGTTGGCGAGCGCGCAGTTCCCTTTTATACCGGCCACATCGTGCCCCAGCTGCACGCTGGTAAGAATGTGCTGGTTATGTCGCACGGCAACACGTTGCGCTCGCTTATTAAACATATCGAAGATATCAGCGACGAAGGCATTGCCGACGTAGAAATGCCGTTCGGCCATATTTTGCTCTACCACGTGGTGCACGATGGGCGCCTCCACCACAAAGAACGGCGCATCGTGGACGTCGTACCGCCGCACGCCTAGCGTGTAAGCCATTGACAGGCGTTAGTATATATCGTAAAACTAACGCAATATGACGCGTACTGTTTCACCGGACCACTCACAGATGTATACCCAATACCACACGCTTGCCGATGGTCATCGCGAGATTCACGTGGTAACCCACGGCAGCTTGCTGAATGTCCCGGCTGAGGCCGCAATCGTCATGGGTAATGGTGCGTTTGCCACGCCAACGAGTCTGGCGCGATTTGGCCGCAGTATGGTCCAGGCGGCCGCAGACGAGGGCCGCAACATTGCATTTGTTACGCACAGCGACCCGTACCTGGGCCGGGCATATGCCCAAGATTATCGGACTGAGCGGTTAGACCGCGTGACCCGCGATACTGCAAACCACTACCCGGGTACGCATTTGGTCGGGCATTCATGGAGTTGGGCACCGGCACTGCAGGTTGCTGCTGGTATGCGGTGGAATATGCCGCTCGACAGCCTGGTCGCGTATACCCCGGCAGACCACCCCGACTTATTGGTGGACCGTAATATTTTAACCTTGCTGAACAGTGTGCGGCGCGAAGCGTTCCAGGCGGACGGTTTTGCCGGTGGCTTGGGAAGTTTGAGTATTCTGAGCTGCATTGTGGCGCAGATGGGCGTTCGCCTGGCGGCTAACCCAGCCATGCTATGCGGTGAAGTCTACCGTAGCTTCCGCACCGACAGCACCCGGCGGGTGGCTGCCTTGCCGGCAGAAGTGCCAGCCGGCTTTTTACTCGCAAACCACGACAAATTTTACCCGGCCGCGGTGGTACGGGAACGATTGGACATAGCGGGCTTTACGGGCCCCGTAGCCACCATAGAAGCTACGCACCTCAGCGCCGTGACTAACCCGGCGCACGCTCCTGAACTGTATCGTTTTGCAATGCGCGTAGCAGCCGGCCAGGCCGCTGCCGAATAGGCTCTAGCGCCCAGGTTTGACGGCGTAGGCGATGCGGCGCGACACTTCGCGCTCTTTGAGGGTCTGGCGCTTGTCGTAGGATTTTTTACCCTTACCAATCGCAATGCGCAGCTTAATGTAGCGGCCGCCAATCAAGATTTCGAGCGGCACAATGGTGCGGGCTTGCTGCTTGGCTTCTATGAGCGATTCGATCTCGCGGCGCTTAGCCAGCAGGCGGCGGTCGCGGGTTTGTTCGGCTTCGGTCATGGGGATGCCGCGCGAGCCGTTAATCGTGGCATTCACCAGCCATAGTTCGTCATTTTTTACTGCCACATAGGCACCGCGGAGTTGGCCGTGCCCCATGCGCAAGTTTTTGGTTTCGGCGCCGGTCAAAGACATGCCCACAATAAGCCCGTCGCCTAACTCGTAGTCGTGGCGGGCGCGGCGGTTCTGGATAGTCTTAGGCGCATTCGGCTTTTTCTTCATAACCCCTTAAGTATGCCGCACCGGTGGGCGCACTGCAAATAGCTTTATAAAATGTGGTATAGTAAGCGAATTATGGCAGGCCGCAAACCCCCGCTTTTTGACCGCGCTTTTGCCGGTTTAGTTTTTGACCGGTTGTCTGCTGCATGCGTTCGCCACCCGGATACACTCGGCAAGTGGGTTATGGGTGACCACCCGGTGCGTTGGCACGCGACTGGTACCCACGCTGAAGACGTCCCTGCTTGGTATAAGTTTGAAGCAGATGAAACCGCCGGGTTCCGCCCGGTTACCTTTACCAAGGGTGTGCGGCTGACCGTTCCGGTTGGTGACCTGGCCAAAGCGCTGTCGGCGCTGGAGCGCGAACACGGCGGAAGGGCCTTGCCGGCAGCAGCCTCTACTGTTGGCGCGGTAGTCGTAGCGGCCGAAATTCCACCTTACGGCGGCAACCAACTGCGCATGCCCGAAGAATTGCGCGGGCAGCGGGCAGCTATCTTGGGCCTTGGCGGCGGTACGCTGTACGCTACGCTCGGTGCCTACCACCCCGAAGCCAACGTATTCATGGGTGCCGAGAACGTTGACGTTACCGAGCCCGCACCAGACCGGCTGCAAAGTCTCGCCGTCCTCTACCCTGCTACGCCTAAATTGTAATCCTGTCTTTTAATGGTATAATATACAATAATGACAGCTGGTGTTGCCCCGTTGGGAGACAGGATCGTAGCAAAAGGTATCGAGACGGCCTCGGTAGCTTTTTGTATGGTTCCGTTCTTGGGGCGGTTTGTTGTGGGCCAGCACCCGGTGGAGTGGCATGCTACTACCACCTATGCTGGCCACGTAAAATCTTGGTCATATAGTGCCGGTGACCCTGATGCGGGGCGGTTGCGTGCTCATTTTCGCATTGCGACGATCCTCGGCGCAGAATGTGGCCCGCTCTATGACCAGGCTGAAAAATATGGTGGTAGACCAGCGGCGGCACGGAAGATTGGCGAAGCGGTATTAGTCACCGAACTACCGCCCGAGGGAGAGCTGCCGGTAAACCCTGACGGCAATGGTTCCGGCCTCGTATTGGTCAGTGTCGGCCAAGGGCGTCGTCCGTCAGCTTTGACAGTGGGAGTGTACTTGCCCAACACCAACCATTTTGTAGATGCTGCAACAGAGGCGGTCTGTGTTGACCGCAAAGTGCCGCTCGAAGTACTGCACTTATTCTATCCAGAAGCTGTCCAGCTGTAACTTTGCCTTTTGGGCGAACTATCCTATTTATGTAGGTTTATTTAGGCTGGAATGTCTCGCCAGCGACCTGCCACAGGCTGGGGTCGTGGAGGATGGTGTAGCGGTAGTACCAGTATTCGGCGCCCCACAGGTACATTTCTTTCATGCCCGTGGCTTTGCCGAATTTGACCCGGTCGCGGAAGCGTTGGGCGTCGAATGATTTGTTTTGCTCGTCTAGGCTGATGTCGACGACGTTCTTGCCATTCGGGGCGTAGGCCTCGGCTTGTAGCTCGTGAATCATGGTGTCCTTGCCGGTGAAGATTTTCTGCAAGCCGGCCACTGACCCGTAATACCAGGCTGGGAACGGGTACTCCAGGTAGCGGTGCGTGTAGGCTGAGTCCCAAACTCGTTTGTAAATTGACATACCAAGCTCGTCGGGCCGCGGGTCACCCACGGAGATGCCGAGCGCGTTTTGGCTGCGGGCTACGATGAGCGTGTGGTGAGGGTCCAATGCTTTTACCAAGTTGTATTCGGCCACCAGCCGGTCACGGTCAAAGTTGGTGCACAAGCCAAAACCCTTTAAGAAATACTCGTTTTCGAGCTGGTAACTCTCCAGCGATGGCGAGTTTTTGTAGCGGTTGACCACGGCAGTGATGTAGTCGTTGAGCTGCGGCTCCCACTGCGACGTTGGCTCGCCAATGGCCCACTGTGGCGTGTGGCACTCCGGCCAGCGCGGCTGGCGCAGCCCCAAAGACAGCGTGATTTTAGAGTGCGACGCCTCGGCCTTTTGGAACTGCCAGTCTAACAAGCTAAAGTCGTACTGCCCTTTTTGCGGTTCGAGTTGGTCCCAGTAACTCACCAGGCGGAAGCGGCGTACGCCCAGGTCGTTGATGAGCGCGTCCATGGTAGTTTGCGGGTCAAGCCCCAGGCTTTGGGCGTAGGCCGGTATGAACGACACGCCGATCTCTGTTGGCTTGTTCTTTTCGGTGGCCATATACCAGCGGGCAATGCCGTACATCGTGCCCAGGGTGAGCAAAAACAGCCCACATAACACCACGACAAGTTTCGTGAACCAGCTGCGCCGCCAATAGCGGGCCAGCATCCGGGGCGGATGTGTGGCGGCTTTCTTCAGGTGGGGCTTGTATGCTGATATTTTATTCTTGATGTTGTTCATAGGGTACAATTATGGCAATGCGATCACGCTTACGCGTCAGTATAGTTATACCAGCCTACAACGAGGAGCGCCATCTCGTTGCATGCCTTGATGCCATCGCGGCCCAGTCAACACCGGTGCTGGAAGCAATTGTGGTCGATAATAATTCCACCGACAAAACGGCCGAAATCGCCTTGCGCTACCCATTTGTACGCGTGGTGCACGAGCGCCGCCAAGGCCGGGTGTTTGCCCGTAATGCCGGGTTTAATGCGGCTCGCGGGGATATCATCGGGCGGATTGACGCCGACATCCGGCTGCCCAGCAACTGGGTTGATTACATCGAGAATTTTTACGCCGACGAAACCAACCGCCGCCAAGCCTGGAGCGGCCGCGGTTATTTTTATAACGTGCGTATGCCTCATTTGGTCAGTTGGGCCTACGCCCTGCTGGCCTTCCGGCTGAACATACTGCTCATCGGCCACACCACGCTGTGGGGGTCAAACATGGCGATTACGAAGGCGCAGTGGCAACAAGTACACGGCACCGTGCACCTGCGTAACGACATTCACGAAGACCTGGACCTGACCATCCACCTGCATGACGCCGGCTTTGGCATAACGTACGACCGTAACATAACCACCAACGCGCATATGCGCCGGGTGCGCACCAACCGCGATGAGCTGTGGGAGTATTTGCAATGGTGGCCGCGCACCCTGCGCCTGCACCACAAATGGACCTGGCCAATCTGCTGGTTTTTTGGCGCCTTTCTGTTGTATGGCGCCACATATGTGCTGGTGCTGGCCGAATGGCTGGCTCGCCGTACCGGTAAGCAACCCCTGCCCGACTAAGCAGCTTTAGTTTGTCTGTTTGGCGCGCCAGGGGTACAATACCTTTTTTTATGAGTATGCCTGAACAAAGCCCGGTAGGAAGTGTCGGAGAGATTGGCGTGGTGCTGGAGGGGGTCCGCCAGGACGTATTAAGTGGTGACCTTAATGCAGCCTCTGAATTGCTTGAAAGCGCAACCGATACCCTTGTCGCAGCAAGCGACGGCAGTGAGTCTGAGCAACTGTTGGCAGCTGTCGCCCACTTGCAGGCAGCAACAGAAAAACTGGACGACGCCAACTATGCCTGGCGGCTCGCCCGGCGCCACTTGGGCGGTTACATGGCGGCCATTGGGTTGGAGGGCGCACCGGAGGCTCGGCCAGTGAGGGCTGTTGTCCGGGAGCGCGAACCTGAGGTATATGTAGCGCCCGAACCCCTTGCCGGGCCGCTGACCGACGACCAAATATACGGCCTGGCCCAAGAAGAAGTGGACCGCCAGTTGTACCGGCTGACTCACGGCATAACGCTTGCCGACCCGACGCTGGGTATGCCGATTGTGTTCCCTGCTTCCTCCCACCCTGACGACCATGTATTTACTATGCCGCCGTATGTGGCAATGCCCAATACTATTGAGGTCCCGACTGTGCAGGATCTTGACCGGTTGTATGTTGCCGTTGCTCAGGTAGCTGGGGTGGAGAACCCCGAGCCTAATCTTGCTTTCAATGTCGACCACGAAGCCGAACATGTCGAGGTTATGGAACTAATGCTGGGGCAACAAGCCGTACGCTTTATTGCCCGGGTCCGGGTAAGTGGCCAGCCCCAAATGGTTGATGGCCGCCGCCGCATTCCTATGAGGTTTCAGCCAACCACGCACGTCGCTGGGGCAACGCTCACTAAGCTGCAGCACGCGCTTATAAAAGTTTACCCAAGAGTGCCGTCATCTGGCGACATTCGCAGCATACACAATATGGGGTATATCAACGTGGATGGTATAGCATCCCGAGTACGGTGGCACAACCAACAGTCGGGCGCCCAGCAATGGCCGATGCCACTCGGTGTGGTGTGGTGACCCGCCCTACTGGTTATTAGTCTGCCAACGCCCGCTGCTGAGCTGGTACGGCTGGCAATTGCCCCACAGGCCTTTGTTATCTGCCTTGGCAGATGCTTGGTCCTGTACGAACTCGGCCGACTTAGTGAATGGGAAGTCGGTATAGGCAAAGCCGTAGCCATTCTTGATCAGTTCGGCCTCCACGAGTTTGCCATCTGGCGTATATACATAGCGTAGCAGGCGGTTGTACCGGTCGCGGTTAGTGCTTTTTTCGTCGGCTTCTAGCCGGACTTTGTTCGTGCCAACAAGAGTTTTGGTGTAGCTGGCCGCGGCTGGGCCATAGCACTGCACTGGCGAATTCGGTTTATGAGTTTCGGGGGTGTCTACACCGACCATGCGGATGGTTTCGACTTTGCCGTCCATGTTTACGGCGATCGTGTCGCCATCTACAAAGTGGTCAATGGCATAGAGGCCGGGCTGTGATTTTTCGGCTTGCTGCGCAGTGCTGCCAAACCAGCCAAAGTGTTGTCCGACAGCAACAGCCAATAAAATAAGGGCGGTTGCCAGGCTAATCCAACGGTTGATGCTACGCTTGCTCACGCCGCAAGTATACGCGCTTATGCTCCGTGCGTCATGCTGTGTTGCTCAAGGGCATGGGCAACCATGGGCATGCTGATGCGCGTGCCATCCAGTTGGATGACGTCTTCATCGGTACGCGGCTGCTGGATATTGCTGGCCATCCGCTCAAAGTCGGCCACCGACATATCCCCTAAGACGCGGGTGTGTTGTTTGTGGGCGTCCTGAGTGGCGCGCAGGCGGGCGGTATCCCGCGGCGTGACGACCCACACCACAACCGTATGTGCGCCGTGCTTGGCCGCAATCTGCCGGAGTTTTTCGCGGTCCTTGTAAAAGCTGAAGTTGGTGTCGAATATAACGCTTTTGCCGCTTTCCAGCATTTTGCTGGCTGTTTCGTTTAATACTCCGTAGAGCTTGAGATTCTCGGCATGGGTGTGCGTTGGGTTGATGAACATTTTTTTGCGTTCGTGGTCAGCCCACAAATGCTCGGCCTGGGTTAGCTGGTGGATGATTCTAGCAGCCGTGGTTTTGCCTGAGCCAGGAAAACCAACCATAAGGAACAATGTGGGCTTATTCATCTATCCAGCGTACGACGAAACTGGTGTACATGGCAACACTACGCATCCATATTGTAGCTGTCTACGTGGACCCGGCGGTACGGGTGGCGGAGCTTATTAAGCGCTCTTGCTTCAAGCCGACGACCCCATTCCATACTGAATCCCATCTCAATTGCTGCATCTCGGAGAGTTTTGGGCTCATCAGTAAGGTAGCGCATGCGTATCCACTGTACTTCCTTTGTAGAAAGTGTCTTAAGCATGTCCTCAATGACCTCCCGTAAGAGCTCTCGCATGACGGTCTCCTCTGGGCCAGGCGGCACAGTACCGCTCGTTGGAGTATAGGGGAGCTGGTCGCTAATATCGGCATCGGCGCCCAATTCCCTGCCTGAGTAGCCGCTATTTAACGAGCCTAAATGAGTAGTGAGGAGTGCGGCTCGGTAGACGTCCCCGACAGTTCGGAGATATGATCCTTCCTCTTCCTCGACCCCGGTCAAGCGCGCAATTTCTGCTGGGGTCAGCGACGGCCGACCGGCATTGAGCCGTTCGGTATTAAGCTGGCGGACCCTTCTTAAGATGTTGTTGCGGAAGTCGGTCGGTATGCGCACGTTGTGTCCTTGCTCGGCCAACGCGCTTTTAATCGCGTATTGGGCATTGCTTCCGGCGAATGTTGACAACTGAGTTTCGCGCGCGGGATCAAAGCGGCGAGCCGACTCTATAAACTCCAGAGCTGCCTCCACCCATAAGTCGTCGACGTCCATACCGCGCACATCGCCACTCCGCTGAGCTCTGGTCAGTTCGGTGCGTGCAAATAGATACAGTAGTCCCTGGTGGCGCTCGATAAGTACGTCGCCGGCTCCCGGCTCGCCACTGCGAAGGAGTTCGGCCAGTGCGGGATCGGACAACCCGCGCAATATGTCCAGCCGTTCGTTGGTCCGCTGACCTTCCAATTGTTCCCGGGCGGCCTGAGCTTCGGCCTGAGCGGCTGCAGTAAGCGGATGGATTGTCTCACCTGTAGGGTGGGCTGTGGCGGTTACGGCTCCCTCCTGCATTGCGACGCCCTCAGCGGCAATGTCGGCAAGATACGCCGTTAATAGTGAGGCGCCCAGTGCCAGGTATTCTTGTGTATTTTGTAAACCTTCTGTGGCGAGCGCTATACCAGCTACCATGCCAGCGGCTGGGCCCGACTCTGAGCCTTCGGCCACAGCGCGGATCTCGGTTTCGGCAGACTGTAGATTGGCGAGTGCTCCTTCGAGGGCTGTCGGTTCTATTTCACTGAGAGCAGCTTGCAACTCGCTGGCTACCACTTGGACGGACGGTATTTCGGTCATGCATTCCACCTCTAACGTTACGTATAAAGATTAATTTAGACAGCAGCCTGCCGAAGAGTCAATATGTGCATTAGACAACGATTTTAGGCGTCGGGGCGGGTTGCCCACATGCGCACGCGGCGTTCGCTGGGCCGAACGATATAGGTGGAGCCGCCGGGGAGTTCAAAGTATTCGCCGTTGACCTGGGCGGGCACTGGCTTGCCGCTGCGGATGGTGAATTGTACTGGCTCAACTTGCCTGCGACCCGGGGCAACGCCAAGTTTCATGCGCAGCGCGGTAGCTCCGATGGCTGCCGGGTTGTTGTGGCGGGTGTAGCCAAAATGCATTTCACGCCGCGATAGCCGGGTGTCGTAGCGGGCCTCAATGGCCATGCGGTCGCCGTTTATAAATTGCATCTCAGTCATCTTCGCTACTTGCCCATCAACCTCCACCAGGAATTGCTCCGGCCGCCACATCGCTGGCAAGCCTCCGGCCAGGTCTATAAGCATGCCCAGACGTTCGGCGTGGGCGGCCTTTTTTGCGCGGTGTTCGGGGCTGGCATAGATTTTGGCTGCTGCGGCAGTCGGGCCGGCTGTCAGGTACAGCAGGGCGTGCTCCAGGATCGTCTCGTCTTCGTCGGTCAGCTCCAAGGGGTGTACGTCTATGATGTGGGCATCGGGGTGTTCTAAGATGCCCGGAGTGTAGCCAATCATGGAGCCGTCATGGGTTGCCATGTACCCGTCAAAGGCGCTGCCCAGTGGCGTGGCGGTGAACGGCCAGTCCTGGAGGTCTGCTGGCATATCCGGGTGGAACATAGCCTTGGTGTGGTAATGCAAGCTCCCGTCGCCGCCGCCAATCACGATCAGCTTTTGGAGGACGCCCCCTCTTTGCATACCTTCGATCAACCGGTCGCGGCTGACGGTCGGGTCTTTATCGATGTCAACGACTGTAACTTCGCGGTGCGGTTCATTGGCTTGGATCGCTTCGGCCAGCGCCATGCCGTCCGCACCATGCGAACTCATGCTATTAGTGACGACTACAAAGCCTTCAATGTCATTAAGCGGGTGCCCCTCGAAGGGCGCAAGAACATTACTCATTAGTACGAGTCATTCTATGCGTTATGACACAATTGTCAATAAATTAAAAATCGATGCCCTTGTTTGCTAGAAACTTGTCGTCGAAATGGTGCTTGATCTTGGTCATGTTCGTCGCAATGTCGGCTAGCGGCAGCAGCGCTTCTGGGAAGTCGCGGCCGGTGATGCAGATGCTCGTACGCGGATCGCGGCCGGTGATGAGTTTTTTGAGCTGTGCTTGGGTGAGCAGCCCGTCGTGCACGGCATTGCTGAGTTCATCACAGATCACCAGGTCGTATTCGCCGGATGTTGTGCAGCGCAGCGCTTCCTCGTATGTTTCGCGGGCAGCAGCTTTGTGCTGTTCCGGCGTGACAAACTCGGCGCTCATCTCGCCAGCGTTGTAGAACCCTTTGCCCCCCTTGTAGAAGTACAACTGGTCTTTGAACAATGGCATGATGTCGCGGATAAACACGTGCTCGCCAACGCCCCAGTGTTTTATAAACTGGATAAACGCTACGTTCCAGCGCGTGCCCAGGGCACGCACCAACAGCCCGAGCCCAGCGCTTGTTTTGCCCTTGCTTTCACCGGTATAAACGATGACTACCGAGCCTTTGGTTTTATAATCTTCAAAAGCCATCGGTCAGAGGTTATACGAGTTTTTTATCGTGCAGCGTTTTGTCGATTTTTGGTTTGTCAAAGCCAACGATAATTTCGCCGTCCATGTCGAGTACCGGAATACCGGTTTGGCCAGACTTTTCGACCGATGCGCGGGCATCGTCGGGGCTTAGGTCGACATTTTTGTAGGTGTACTTTACGCCGAGCTTATCAAAGTAACGCATTGCCTCATGGCAAAAGGCGCACCAGTCAGCTCCGTAGACGATCACTTTATTTTCCATATTATTACTATACCACTTACGGTGTAGTCAGGATAGCGCTAGACGTTTTTAGGCACGATGCTGGCGCTCATAAATAAGCGGAAGCCAGGGGTGTGCGGTGTGTTGTGGAGCCCGGTGTTGGCATGGAAGCGAGAGACAGCGCCCACGCCATGGTTTTGGGGTTGTATTGGTTCGCCGGGGGCCACCGCAATGTTTTCGTCAAAGTCGCCATGGGCTGTAACCTGTCCGCGGTGCAGTTCGCCAGCTCCGAAGTTTGTCGATCCGGCATCACCAAACGACGCCACATAACGGACGCCTGGACGCCCATAGGCGTCTACGTGCCAGCCAAGGTCATGGTCGTCAGGTTCAAACATGCCCGCCTGGACCAAGAACGAAAAGTTCGGGTCGAGTCGGCCCAGGCCACCGCGCTCGCCGTCTTTATTCACGACATCTAAGAATGCCCTATGTATGCGCCGGATTACTGCCAGCTGTTCTTCGGTAAACCTATGGCGCCGTTCGCTGCCGCCGCCCTGTGGCGAATCAGACAAATCCTCGGCGGTCAGATAGGTGTACGGAACTGATATGCCGGCTAATACCTCACGCTCCCTGTCGGTCAGTTCGAGCGTAGCGATGTGTGTGCCGCCGGATTGAACTGCTTCGCCTGCTTGCCACTTGGCCAGGTCGGTAAGGAGCTGGTCCCGGGTTAAGGCAGTGTCGGGGATAAGCTCACCGTCCCGCAAGGGCACTTCGGCGGCTCCGCGCGTTTCTGTGGCGGAAGATGGAGCGCTGGCTGGGGTAATTAGAAAGTGGCCGGCGCCAATTGCACCTAGGTAGTCTCCCAGGTGGGTCCGAGCTTCAGTGAGCGCTGTTACCCCTGCTTCCGCCCGGCTGGCAGCGGCGAGGAGTGTGGCAGATACATCTTCAAGCGCCGGCGAATTGCCGGCAGACGCAGCGTCTACGAGCCCGGCCGCTTCGGTAATTTGAGCGGCCACGGCCCGGAGCTCGCCTACAGGGAGTTCAGCAGCGGTTTGGGAAACGGTATTTGCGATTTGTTCGACAGTACTCATAACCATAGAACATACAGCAAACAAGTGGTCGCGTACAACAAATTAATCGCATCGTCCTAAGCCTCGCCTAGATATTAGGGTTGGCCCTCGAGCCGGATGCTGACGGTGAAGAACACGCGCCAGCCAACTTGTGGAGGCATGCTGTGTACGCCTTGGTTGGCCAGGAATCGCGATACAACACCTACCCCGTGGTTTTCGGGTATAAACTGCCCGCCTTCACCAACGGTAATCCCCGGTCGGAGATCGCCGAAATTCGTAATGTCGTTGCGGGTTATCGTCCCCTTGCCGAACCCGGTAGAGGCTTGCCCAAAAGAGAGGACGTAGCGGACAGCCGCTTCGCTGTAATTGTCCACGTGCCATTCGCTATCCGCCTCATCGCCGCTGCAAATGCCAGCACGAATGACGGTGTCGTTGTGGTCGATAGGCCCTAAGCCGCCCCGGGCGCCATCTTGTTTAACGAGTCGTTCAAAATCGGCGCGTATACGGTGAAGAATAGCCCGCTGCTCGGCGGTGAGTGCAAAGTTCAGTCCAGGAATCTCGTGATGGTAGTCAGCCGGCGGAGACTCGTCATATGCCCTAGTCAATCCAGCGAGCACTGCTTCCTCGTGCGGGCTCAGTGCCACAGTGGCAAGCGCCACGGCTTCTGAGGGAACCGGCTTACCCATTTTCCAGGTCACAAACTGGCTCATGACTTCGTTGCGGGTTAGAACCGGACCGGTGAGTTCGCCGACTGCCGCGGTCTCGGCCGTCGGCCTGCTAGAAGCGGCAGCTGGCACGTCCGGCTGGGCGTGACCCCCATAACCTACGGCGTCGAGGTACCCGGCCAAGGATACGCTGGCATCAACTAACAGCGCTATAGCCCGGGCGGCATGATCTTTGGTTCTATCGAGATGTGGTGTAATCGCATTATATGGCCCCAATTCCCCGTCGATCGACTCGATGGTTTCCTGTAGACCGGCCGTTGCCTCGTAGAGGTCACCGATGGGCAGCGATTGTCTGACTTCCTGGATCATTCCGCCCAAATTCCCCACAGAATTCATACTAATAAGGTACATGAAAATACCGGTTTGGCGCAAAAGGGCTAGTCGCGCAGGCTGGCGGTAAGGGTCATGAACAGGCGGTGGCCTGGGGTTACGGGCGTACCATGGACGCCGCTGCTGCCAAGGAAGCGTGATACCACACCGGTCCCGTGACTGAACGGCTGCACGCGTTCAAGCGCGCTGTCCTTTAAAAAGCCGGCGCGGCCGAGTTCGTTTTTGGTAATCACCATATCGCTGAAGATGGTGCTGCCGGTCGTGCCAAACGAGACAACATACCGGATTGCTGGCCTATTGAAGGGGTCGACATGCAAGCGGAGCTCGTCCGTGGAGCTAAATGATCCCATGCGGATCAGGAAGGGCTCGTTCATGTCGATAAACCCTAATCCACCCCGGTCGATGTCTTGCTGGCAGAGCGCGATAAACTCAGCCTTGAGGCGTTCAACCGTGGCCCGGGTGTCTTTGTCCATTATGACGCGCGGCAGAAATCCTTGGCTCGCATCGATTGTCCGGTATCCCACATCCCGTCTGGTTATAAGGGCCAGTTCCTTGGGCGTGAGGCCTATCGCGCCAATCGGCGTTGCCCCAGACCTGACTGGTTTGCCCTCCTGCAAGTCGGCGAATATGGCCCGGACTTCGGCGGCGGTCATTGCCGTGCCCTCCCAGAGCTCCGTTCTTGCCTCTTGGGGCAGAGCGGGAACGTCTGGAACATGGAGCGGGCCCAATGGTTCTGGGCCGGCAAGAATGTCCGTCAAGTATCTGTATATCGAACCTCGCGTCATCATCAAATGGCCCATCGCGTTGGCCATATGCTCGGACGCATCATCCAAATGGCCCAAAACGGCCTCCATGCCGAACGAGCCTTCTGCTTCCGGAATGATTATTCCTATCGCGGTCTGCATCTGTTGCTTGGCGGCAAGTAATTCGTCGACCGGCAGGCCTTGGTTAATCTCATCCAGGGTGGCGGCAAGGTTTTCGACAGAATCCATAAAGTCGAAATATACCACTAATGCATAATTGTTGGCTATACTTGCATACCTTACCCCTGTTTGATATAGTAATTAAGAAATGAAGCAAGCAGCCGCCGCCAAGACGACTCCTACTACTAGTGGAGACCTCCAACTCGGAGCCGGTAGCGTCGCACTTACTTTTTTGGACACTACTTGGCGCATCGCCACCCCGGTTGTTTTGTTTACCTTCATCGGTATCTATGCAGATTTGCACTTAGGTACCAAACCATGGCTAACGTTGCTCTGTGTAGTGATTGGTTTTGCCGGGGCGGTGTTGCTGGTAAAGAGACAGCTTGAAGCTGTAGCAAATGTAGAAAAAGCGGAGAAGAAAAAATAATGGTACACCTGTTCGCATCTGAAGTCCCCACGGTAAGCGTCGCGCCCGAAACGCTGTTTCATGTCGGACCGCTGCCAATTACCAACTCACAGGTTTACGGCTTCATAGGAACGATGATTATTTTGGCGATTATGTTCGGCACCGTGCGCGCCATCCGCAAAGGCAGCCGCAGCCGGTTTATGCACGCCGTTATGGCCGTATTTGAAAGCCTTTACGACACAACCGTAGAAGTTATTGGCGACAAACAAGTTGCCCGCAAGGTGCTGCCATTGGCCGTGACCTTAATGCTGTTCTTTTGGATTAACAACTGGCTGGGTATCTTACCGATCGTTGGTTCTGTTACGTACCATGGTCACGAACTGTTCCGTGGCGCTGCTGCCGACATGAACACCACGTTTGCGCTGGCCATCATTTCTATGACCACTGCCCAGATCTGGGCTATCAAAAAGCACGGCTTTTTTGGTAACATCCGCCGCTACCTGGTTAGCCCGTTCAAGGACCCGCTGCACAGCTTTGAAGGTGCGCTCGAGATCGTGGCTGAGTTCAGCCGTTTGCTCGCCCTGTCGCTTCGTATTTTTGGTAACGTGTTCGGTGGCGAAGTGCTGCTGGCGGTCATTGCGTACCTTAGTAGTTACGCGGCATTTATTTCCCTCCCCTTGTTCTATGTCCTTGAGTTATTTGTTGGCGCCGTCCAGGCGTATGTGTTCTTTATGCTGACGGTTGCGTTTATATCTTTGGGTCTTCCGAGTGAAGAACACGAGGATGGACATGGTGAAGCAGCCGCAGGTAAAGCGAATTAATTAGTTAAATAAGGAGTTAATACAAAATGGATATCACCCCCCTAGCATTTGGTCTGACCTACGCGATTGCCGCAGCAGGCTGTGGCATTGGTCTTGGTCTTGTGGGTCTCGGTGCCGTACAGGCAGCTGGCCGCAACCCAGAAGCACTTGGTAAGATCCGTACCTTGATGATCCTGGCTATGTCCTTCGTGGACGCCCTGGCCATCATTGGTTTGGTCGTTGCCTTGATTGTTAAGTTCTTGAAATAAGGAAGAATTAGGCAGCAATGCTACAAATTTTAGCAACAACCGAAAGCGCGTCATCCCCCGGCCTGTTCCAGGCACTTGGGCTTGACCCCAAGCTGCTCATTACGCAGACTGTCGCCTTCTTGATCTTAGTCGGCATCATGGCGAAATACGTCTACCCGATTCTTATCAAGGCTATCGACGACCGTCGTGCTTCTATTGAAGCCGGCCTCGAAGAAGCCAAGCAAAGCCAGGAAGCGTTAGAGCAAGCCGAAGCAAAAGTCGCTGAACTATTGGAACAAGCCCGTAAAGACGCCGATGACATTCTCGCTCGGACACACCAGGAATCTGCTTCCGTGGTGGCTGACGCCGAAAGTAAGGCCAAGCAGCGCGCCGAGCAAATTATTACCGACGCCCGCGCCCAACTGAGTGTTGATATAGCCAAGGCCCGCGAAGTGCTTAAGCGCGACACTGTCGAGCTGGTAGCACTGGCGACCGAACGCATCATTGGCGACAAATTGGACGACAAAAAGGATGCAGAGCTCGTTAAAAAAGCATTGGCGGAGAAGGCATAAGGCATGAACAACAAGGTCTCACGACGAGTTATTGCCCACACCGTAGCCGCCAAGCTTTTGGCCGAGCCGAGCCGGCAAGCCCACTGGATTAAAGTGACGGCCGCCTATTTGCTGGAGCAGAACATGGCAGCAGACATTGATCTCATCATCAATGACATTGCTCACGAGCTGTTCGAGCAAAGCGGCCATCTACTAGTGGACGTAACCAGCGCTCGCAAGCTGTCCGATGCCGTCCGTAACGAGCTAAAGCAGAGCATGCGCGCGGAAACCGGGGCAACCCGGGTTGAGCTGATTGAGCACATCGATCCATCGTTGCTCGGTGGCTTAATCGCCCGCACCCCAGATGCACAGCTGGATGCTTCAGTGAGAACCAAGTTAAAACAACTGGCAAGCCTGTAACACGCCAAGGAGATAGACGTATACAATGAGTGAATTAGCAATCCAAGAATTATCAGCCGAGCTCCGCGACGCGATCCAATCGCTCCGCGCCAGCAAAGGCCTCGAAGAAGCCGGTATTGTCACCCGCGTTGGTGACGGTGTTGCCTGGGTCTATGGCCTGCGCGCTGCCGGGTATAACGAAGTTATCGAAATCGAAACCCGCAAGGGCGGCAAAGTTACCGCGTTTGCCTTGAACCTGCTCGAAGACGAGATTGGTGCCGTTATTTTGGGCGACGACAGCCAAGTTGTTGCCGGCGCTAAAGTGACGATGACCGGTCACGTCCTTGACGTACCAGTTGGCCCTGAGCTTATCGGCCGCGTGGTCAACCCATTGGGTGAACCGCTCGACGGCAAGGGTCCAATCAAAGCTAAGCAACGTGGTCTGCTAGAACGCGCTGCTCCTGGTGTTATGGCCCGCAAGAGCGTGCATGAACCACTGATGACCGGTCTTATGGCTGTTGACGCTATGGTTCCGATCGGCCGCGGTCAGCGCGAACTTATCATTGGCGACCGCCAAACCGGTAAGACCGCCATCACCGTTGACACTATGATCAACCAGGCCAAGCAAAAGACTGGCGTTATCAACGTTTACGTCGCCATCGGTCAAAAACTGTCCAAGGTTGCCGCACTTGTAGAGCGCCTGAAGCGCGAAGGCGTGATGGACCAGACGATTATCGTTGCTACCAGCCCTGCTGACCCGGCACCACTGCTGTACCTGGCGCCATACGCCGGTACTGCTATGGGTGAATACTTCCGCGATAACGCCCAGCACGCTTTGATCATTCACGACGACCTTTCCAAGCACGCTGTTGCTTACCGCCAGATGTCCTTGCTGCTGCGCCGCCCACCAGGCCGCGAAGCCTACCCTGGTGACGTCTTCTACTTGCACTCTCGTTTGCTGGAGCGCGCCGCTAAGCTCAACGACGAGCTTGGTGCTGGTTCGCTGACCGCTTTGCCGATCATCGAAACTCAGGCCGGCGACATCTCCGCCTACATTCCAACCAACGTAATCTCGATTACCGACGGTCAGATCTTCCTTGAAACTAACCTGTTCTACCAGGGTATCCGCCCGGCTATCTCAGTCGGTTTGTCGGTTTCCCGTGTTGGTAGCTCCGCTCAGACCAAGGCGGTTAAGAGCGTTGCCGGTACCCTGCGCCTTGAACTGGCTCAGTACCGCGAACTGGCATCATTTGCCCAGTTCAGCAGCGACCTAGACGCCGAAACCAAGCACCGCATCGAGCGCGGTCAGCGCCTGACTGAACTGCTGAAGCAAAAACAGTACCAGCCGCTATCCGTTGCCGAGCAAACCGTCAGCCTGATGGCTGCCACTAAAGGCCCATTCGACGTTGTCCCGACCGCTAAAGTCAAAGACGCCCAAGCAGAACTCATCTCCTACATGGAAGACAAGCATGGCGCTGTTATGAAGACACTGAACAAGGGTGACAAGCCGACCGAAGACATCGAAAAGACCGTCATTGCGGCTGCCGAAAAAGTAGCCAAGAGCTACGTAGTGTCTACTAAGGCGACAAAGGCTAAGGAGTAGTCTAGATGGCGTCACGGCAGCAAATTAAGCAGCGGATTGGCTCGGTTAAGAACACCAAGCAGATTACTAAGGCCATGCAACTGGTGGCCGCCAGTAAACTGCGCCACGCGCAGGAAGCAGTGTTGCGTCCGCGTGAATATGCTGCATTGGCGCGTGAAATCATGACTCGCTTACGCCAGTTGGCTGCCGATGACAGCGAATTTAAGCTGTTTACGGCACGCCCGGTCAAGAAGCGGCTGATTATTACTATCACCTCAGACCTCGGCCTTGCCGGTGCATACGACGCAAACGTCATCCGCACCCTGATTACTCAGGCCCAAGCCGACCGCGCTGCTGGCATTAAAACTAGTGTTGTAGCTATCGGCCGCAAGGCCGCTCAGGCTGCCTCACACATTGCCGGCCTAGATGTCGAAGCCGCATACACCAAAATGCCAGACAAGCCGACTGCCGACGACCTGCGCCCGATACTCACGAGTGTAGTTGGGCTGTTTGCTGACGGCGTAGTAGACCAAGTCGACATGATCTTTACCAAGTTCGTTTCCAGCATCAGCCAAGAAATCCAGTTGCAGCGCCTGCTGCCAGCTGGTTTTGAAGAAACTGAGCTGAACGACGAATTGGCCCATGCCGATGTTGAACCCGACGCCGGCTCACTGCTGCGTTCAGCTGCGCTCCGCTTGCTCGAGGCCCAGATCTACCAGGCGTTCCTGGAAGCAATTGCCTCTGAGCAGTCAATGCGCATGCTCGCCATGAAGAACGCCACCGACAACGCTTCCGACCTTATTGATGACCTGACGCTCGAATACAACAACGCCCGCCAGGCCGCCATCACCCAAGAGTTGGCCGAAATCACCGGTGGAGCGGAGGCTATGAAATGAGCCGCAGCATAACCCGGAACAAACGCAGCGAGATAAGATTTATGAAAATGGAGATACAATAATGGCAACAGTAACGAAGGAACAGACCAAGACCGCAACCGGTAGTGTTGTGCAGGTCGTCGGCGTGGTTGTAGACGTCGAGTTTGCTCAGGGCCACCTGCCAGCAATTAACAACGCACTCAAGACTAAATTAAACGACAAAGACCTTTTGCTTGAGGTAGCTCAGCACTTGTCCGAAAACGTTGTGCGTACCGTTTCATTGGCTAGCACCGACGGTCTGAAGCGCGGTAACACCGTGACCGACACCGGCGCTCCAATTAGCGTACCTATTGGCGACGCCACCCTCGGCCGCATGTTTAACGTCATTGGTGAACCAATCGACGGCATCCAAGAAAACAACGTATTCAAGCAAACTGCTCCGATCCACCGCCAAGCCCCAAGTTTTGACGACCAATCCGGTTCAGTAGAAGTCTTGGAAACCGGTATTAAAGTTATTGACCTCATCGCCCCTGTCCTTAAGGGTGGTAAGGTTGGTTTGTTCGGTGGTGCCGGTGTGGGCAAGACCGTGCTTATCCAGGAATTCATCAACAACATTGCCAAATTCCACAGTGGTTACTCAGTATTTGCCGGTGTTGGTGAGCGTACCCGCGAAGGTAACGACCTCTACGGCGAAATGAAAGAATCCGGTGTTATTAAGAACACCGCCCTGGTCTTTGGCCAGATGAACGAGCCGCCAGGCGCCCGTTTGCGCGTTGCCCTGTCCGGCCTGACTATTGCCGAAGGCTTCCGCGACCAAGGTAAGGACGTGCTGTTGTTCATCGACAACATCTTCCGCTTTACCCAGGCCGGTTCCGAGGTTTCTGCACTGCTTGGCCGTTTGCCATCCGCAGTGGGCTACCAGCCGAACCTGCAGCAAGAAATGGGTGCTTTGCAGGAACGCATTACTTCTACCAAGGAAGGTTCAGTAACTTCTGTGCAGGCCGTGTTCGTGCCCGCCGACGACCTTACTGACCCGGCTCCGGCAACAACCTTTGCCCACCTTGACTCCACAATCGTGTTGAACCGTGCTCTGACCGACCTCGGTCTGTACCCGGCCGTTGACCCGCTTGACTCTAACTCGACCATCCTTGACCCCGAGATCGTTGGCGAAGACCACTACAACGTCGCCCGCGAAGTACAGCGCATTTTGCAGCGCTACAAGGACCTGCAGGACATCATCGCCATCCTTGGGATGGACGAGCTCAGCGACGAAGACAAACTGACCGTTGCCCGCGCTCGCCGCATCCAGCGTTTCTTGACCCAACCGTTCTACGTGGCCGAAATCTTTACCGGCAACCCAGGTAAGTACGTCAGCCTCAAGGACACCATCAAGGGTTTCCGCGAAATCCTCGACGGCAAGCACGACAGCAAACCAGAAAGCGCCTTCTACATGAAGGGCGGCATCGAAGAGGTCAAATAATGACTCGCCGTCGCAACTCTGGCGGTACGGAAATTCCTGGTGCTAGTTCTGAGGAGGGTCCCGCTTCTGACATGGTCCGTATTGTTAGAGGTGCCGGCTTCCGATTAGGTTATCTTCCCAGCGTGCCGACAATTGAAGTTACTGCTACACCGGTATTGTCTGACGCAGAACGGGCTGCGGTCCAGGCTGATGGCGGTGAGCTCGCTGCCCTTTTGGGCGAAGGCCCAGAAGTTACAGAACCGACCCACCGTCTAACCGACCTTCCTCCTGGTGTAATTGGTGCTGTTCTGGGTGACGGTCTCAGCTTCCGAGATGCTATGGCCGCTGCTGCCGATGGTGGCGAGGACCCCGCTGCGACCCTGGAGGCGTTCGGCCGGTATGTAGAAGGCGGTAATGTCCCGGGTTATGATGAATCGCAAGTCGCTGCCGATTACAACGAAAGTGGCATCGGGGAGGGTCAACAATAATGAATTTTGAACTCGTAACGCTCGATGGCGTAAAGTTTAAGGCCGATGCCTATTCGGCTATCTTGCCGACCGCTGCCGGTGAGATTACCGTCCTCCCCGGCCACGAGCCGCTGCTCACCCAGCTAGTGCCCGGCGTTATTATCATCCGCCGCAACAAAAGCGATGCCGATTACCACCTTGAGCACTATGCTACGTACGGTGGTGTGGCAGAGATCAGCAAAGCTGGCGTCCGCGTACTAGTAGACGAAGCTACGCATGGCGATGAAATTAATGTGGCCGAGGCTCAAAAGGCCCACGATGCCGCCATTGCCCTGCGCAAGGACGCCAAGACGCAGGTCGAACTCGACCGTGCCCAAACCTTGCTTGAACGCCACGGCGTTCGCTTACAGGTTGCTGAGCTGCGCCGCCGGCACAACCGCAAGAGCTAGTAAAAAGCTGGAAGAAGCCGGAGCTAGTTTATTACCAGGACGGGCAGCTGCAATTTCTTTTTTGCAAGCACTGCCAAATGAGTCGCCGCTACTACATCGAGAGTGCGGCGATTAATTTTTGGTGTCAAAATTTCTCGCGCAACGGCAGTGAGCTTGGGGATTACTAGGTTTGTGTCGGCATCGTATACCAGGGTGTGCTGGGGAACGCCGTCTTGATTGAATTCCATTGGCGGAAGTTGTTTGTCTGTCGTGTTGACGACGAGCGCGCGGCGCGGTGCGTCTGTGTTGCGAAGTTTGGCTACTGGAATACGCTGGGAACGGAAGTGTTGCATCACGGCTTCCGGGTGGCTGATGCGGTCAAAGCCGACAACTCTGGCCCCGGCAACAACACGGGCATATTCACGGCGTTCCAAGTCGCCCTGTAGAATATCCCGGGCAACCTCAAAAATTTCTTCATCAAATTCCGACATCGCACCCACTGTCTCAGGGGTGGCGTGCATGTCCGCACATTCTTCGTGGACGGTCGATACAAAACCGAGCTCGGCCAGTGCGGCGGCTATTTCTGCGTTAATCTCATGCGATTTAGCATCGCCTTCCGCATATTCAGCCGGGCTTACGGTGGCATATGCGATGTTTAAGTCAGTGCAGGCTCCAGCGAGTGCGCCGGCGTGGCGTACGACGTGGCGCTTGTGGTCAATACCCAGCACTTTGCATTCTGGGTGCCCTGCTCGGGCATCAATGCAAACAAGTGTTGCGTCTTCGGATGTTCCTTGGGGTACCGGCTCAAGGCGGCCGCGAACTTCTTCTTCGAGCAGCCGAAGATCATATACAGGTTCTGTATCTACTAATACGTCCATAGTGCCTTTAATTAAGCTGGCCGAGGCGGCCTTTTTTATAGAAATACAAGAAGCTAATATACACCCACGCTTGTCAAATTACAACGCCATTTTTTGCTGCAATAGATTTTTGCAAAAAAACACTTTACTTATCAAGGATCGTAGGAGTATGATTGTACCGAACAGATTCAGGAGCGGGTTATTTGCCGTGAGCATCCTTACGCTGGCTGCCACGGTATTTAATGCTTCCTGAAGACCTGAAAAAGTTTAGTGGGGTCCTATTAAGACCGCATTTGTATGTACGCAATCCTATCTCAAATAATTGCCAATTTTAAAAACATCACCCCGGCTCGCACGGTCGTTGCAGCGCAGGCCGAAGTTATTTAGGTTATGTCTCAAAAACACAAAAATCATTTCGATGAACAGCACCTTTTGAAGGTGTTAAAGCACTATCTGCCCACCCAAGGCCCGCTCAAGGATTTTGTACACCACAACACCTTGCACGCCTTCCAGGATATGAAGTTTTATGACGCCATTTTTAAGGCGTCAGCTATTTTTGGATTCCAAACCACATTCTCGCTCACCGAATACCGGGATCTTTACAGGATTAAGCGGATCACCCCAGAGACTTTGAACCGGGTAATATGGGAAACAAAAGGCGCAAAAGATTTTGAAGAATGGCAAGCTAAGGCTCTCCACAAAATGTACAGTTGGACGGTCGAATCGCGCATCGGCAAGCTGAGGGGTGACTGGAAGCGGCTGTATCACATCGACATGGACAATGCGGTACAACCACTCCTCTTTCGCATCGTTTGTAGCTATATCGACCAGGGTATTGCCATTTCACCCTTCCCCTTTGAAGATAAAGGTCTCCTCAACGCCGTGCGCGGGTTGGAAGACCACAGCCTGATAAGCTTTTTCAAGACTAAACGGGCGCGCGATCTTCTGTACGACAAGTCTTGCACCATAACAAAACTACTGGAAATTATAGTGGGCGAAGGCGGCCAAGAATATTTTGAACAATATATCTACGACCAGCAGTTTGCACACCGCGGATGGTCGGGTATCGTATCGACCCTCGAAGATAAGCCGGAGTCATTGCTGTACCCAAAGAAGATTTCTTTGGAAGACATGATTAAGCTAGAACTTTTGCTCGAAATCGACACGCTGACGAGCCGCTTGGGCAAAGCATGGAAACCACTGGGGAGCAGCGTTACCGAGCCGCCAGTAGATGTGTTCGCCGACGAGCCCGACAGCGAGCTGCAAGAAGTTATCAAAATCTGGCAGGATGCATTTGAGTGGAGCTACTACGACACGGTGCTTTCCGGATTGATGCTGACGCTGCCCACCAGGCAGGCTGCGGATAAACGGACTCCAAAGAGTTTCCAATCTATCTTTTGCATCGACGAACGAGAATATTCCTTTAGAACATATGTCGAAAGCCTGGACGAACACTGCGAAACATTTGGTGCGCCCGGATTTTTTGGCGTAGAGTTTTATTTTCACCCAGCGCACGCAAAGTTTTACGACAAACTCTGCCCAGCACCAGTCACCCCGAAGTACCTTATTAAAGAAGTCCCTAAAGATCATCCACACACACCCGAAAAAGAAATCATGTACACCAAGCATTCACACAAGCTGGTCAGAGGTTTCTTTTTTTCTTATCTGCTGGGGATTCCGGCACTGGGCAAACTGATCGCAAACCTGGTAAACCCGACGATGAGTCCGGCAATTGCCGACGCCTTTGCGCACATGGATCCAAGCGCTGATTTAACCGTTCTGTATACCGGAGAGCACGACAAAGAAAAGGGATTGCAGGTAGGTTTTACCGTAGAAGAAATGACCGACCGCGTTGAAAAACTGCTGCGGTGCATTGGCATGACCCGTAATTTTGCCCCGCTTGTGTATGTTGTAGGCCATGGATCGAGCAGCGCCAACAACCCGCATCATGGTGCGCACGACTGCGGTGCTTGCAGCGGCCGGCCCGGATTGGTTAACGCCCGCGTTTTCGCCCACATGGCAAATTATCAGCCAGTACGCGACCTCCTCAAGGCGCGCGGCCTGGTCATACCGCAGACTACGCAATTCGTGGGCTGCTTGCACGACACGGCATCTGATGAAATCAAATTCTACGACGAAGCGATTCTTACAAAAGAAAATCAAAAGCTGCACCACAAAGACAAACAACTATTCGAAAACGCGCTCGACCTTAATGCCAAGGAACGGTCGCGCAGGTTTATGTCTATTAGCACAAAGCAGCGCATAAAGGGCATCAGGAGCGACATTAAAAAACGCTCGGTCTCGTATTATGAGCCAAGGCCTGAACTGGGGCATGGCACGAATGCGCTGTGTATTGTCGGTAGGCGGGACCGCACAAAGCATCTGTTCCTCGACCGCAGAGCGTTTTTGAACTCCTACGATTACACGGACGACCCCGACGGCAAGTTGTTGCTCAATGTACTGACACCTCTGGGAATCGTGTGTGGAGGCATCAACCTGGAATACTTCTTCTCGCGGATGGACAACTACAAGCTCGGCGCAGGCACAAAGTTGCCGCACAACGTCATGGGGCTTGTGGGTGTTGCAAACAGCAGTGACGGCGACCTACGTTCCGGGCTTCCCCTGCAAATGATCGAAGTGCATGACCCGGTACGGCTCCTTATGATTGTTGAGCACTACCCTGAGGTGATCAAAAAGGTCATCCAGTCAAACCCCGACTTGTATGAATGGTTTGCGAATGAGTGGATTCATTTAGTTGCCCTCCATCCAGAAAAGAAAGCACTCTATGTCTTCAAACAGGGAGAGTTTGTACCGTATGACCCGCTCACTAAAGAACTGCCTGTTGTGCAGGACCTATCAAGCATGATTGAGGCAGCCCTCAAGATGAAAACAAATCATATTTTGGATGCCACGCAGGAGAACCTCCCCGTGCATATTATTAGACGGTAAATGATTCATATGTTGACACAATATCTCAGCGCATTAGTTCTCATTCCGGTCATCGGGTACGTTGGCTGTGTTCTTACTCCCAAAAAACGGGAACGGGCAATTTTTGCTATCGCGATAGCGACCATTCTTTTGGAGCTTGTGACGCTCTTTGTGTTTGGCTACCAATGGCTCAGCGCCGGTGCCGCACCGGTATCGACGAGCATCGGCTCCCTGTACACAAGCCAGCATTACGCCTTCTCGATTGACTTTTATTTTGATGCACTCTCAGCGGTATTTTTAGGAATGGCCACGATCATGACGGCCCTCGTTTTTGCGTTTAGCAGATACTACATGCACCGTGAACAGGGGTTTAAAAGATTCTATTACACGTTGTTCTTGTTCTTTATCGGGCTGTCGCTCATCATTCTTGCCGGTAATTTTGAAGTGCTTTTGTTGGGCTGGGAATTCATCGGCATAAGTTCCGTACTGCTTATTGCCTTCTACCGGGACCGGTTTCTGCCGGCAAGAAACGCGCTGAAAGTTTTTTCACTGTATCGCATTGCCGACGCCTTCCTGCTCGTAGCCATTTGGTATGCGCACCACATTTTTGAGAAGAGTGTCAGTTTTTCTCAATTCCCAGCTCTTGTCGCACAGCATGGCGACCAGCTGGCGCTGCTCGGCCTTTTCCTGTTTATCGTTGCTCTGATTAAGTCTGCGCAGTTCCCATTCTCGTATTGGCTGCCGCGCGCCATGGAAGGCCCTACTACATCCAGTGCGATCTTTTACGGCGCGCTTTCTGTGCACATGGGGTTGTTCCTGTTGCTCCGGACGTTCCCGCTTTGGGAAGGCAGCGTCTGGCTCCGGATCCTCATTGGTTGCTCGGGGCTCATCACGGCGATCGTTGCCTCGTCCATTGCTCGTGTCCAGTCGTCTATTAAGACGCAGATCGCATACGCCTCGATCACGCAAATCGGCATAATGTTTATTGAACTCGCCGCCGGGCTGCGTTGGCTGGTGCTTATCCACTTTGCGAGCAACGCCGCTTTAAGAGCGTACCAGCTGCTCATTTCCCCATCCGTGGTAAGTTACCTTGTCCACGATCAGTTCTTCTACTTTGTGCCTCCTGCCCAAAGAATCAAGAACACCCTCTTAGGCAAGCTCCACGCCACTGTCTATATCTTGAGTATCAAGGAATGGAATATGAACACAGCAGTGAGCCATTACCTTTGGAAGCCCCTTAAGTTCATTGGGCAGAAATTCGCTTTCCTGGATAGGCTTTCTGTTCAGGCGTCCTCCGTGGTCTTATTTGCGGTTCTTGCGGTCATTGCTGCGTCTGCGACACTTTCTGCCGACGTAAGGTTGGTTCTTTCTGATGCGCTCGCCGTCCTCGGCATTGCCTTTTACGTACGCGCATATGCAACCAAGGACTCTGCCCGGACATGCTGGAACCTTATAATGCTTGGGAATCTCTTTACGACATTTTTCTTGGGCGTAGCGTCGTCCGGGAGCTGGAAGTATATGGTTATGTATGGCGTAGGGGTTGTGACGGCATTCATAGTAGGCCATGTTTGCCTTTGGTACTTAGAGACGAATAGCGAGTCGACTGCGCTCGGGGATTACCACGGCACCATATATGCATACAAAAAGCTGGGGCACGTTTTCTTCATCGTGTGTCTTCTGTTTATGGCATTCCCTATTAGCCCGTCATTTTTGGCTCAGGACATTCTTTTGAGCTTTATCCCACGGGGTGATGTTAGTCAGATTACCCTGTTCTGTTTGGCCTACATGGTTATGGGCGTGAGCATTATGCGCCTGTACGTAAAGGTTTTCTTTGGGCCGTATAAGAGAAGCTACCACGAAATAGCGTACAGGTCTTCTTAGTAAGTTTGTTTACAAACCCCTTATATTGTTCTACGCTTAAGTTAATAATAACGTACGGAGGGGATATGCTTCGCGAACGACACAAGATCGCCATGCTACTGGCGGAGTTTTTAGGTACAGCAATTCTGACAACCATCGCATTGTCGGTAACAACAAACGTGGGCAACCCATACTTTATCGCCATCGGTGTTGGCTTGGCGCTTGCTGCGCTGGCCATGATCTTTGGTAAAGTATCCGGGGCGCACCTGAACCCAGCCGTCACCATCGGGCTGCTCACTTGCCGCCGGGTTAAGGTACTGCCAGCTTTGGTGTACGTGGCCATGCAAATACTAGGCGGCCTGGCCGCCTATGGGCTTTTTAGCTACCTTACAAACCACCGGGTGGCAAACAGCGGGCACTATGACAGCCGCATCCTCGTATCTGAGGCTGCTGGTGCGTTCGTGTTCTCGCTTGGTTGGGCAGCTACGCTCTACAACCGCTACGAGGGCGGTAAGGCAGCCGCAGTGGTCGGTGCTTCACTGGCAGTTGGTATTCTGACCGCATCGTTTGTATCCGGCGGTATCATCAACCCGGCAGTTGCACTTGGTATGCGTTCCTGGGTATGGGGCACATACGCACTTGGCCCAGTCTTGGGTGCAGTGATCGGGTTTAACCTATACGCACTCTTGTTTGCTCCGGCCGAGGAACTCGTCAAGATGGAAGCGGGCCCTAAAAAGCGCAAGTAAACCGCTAAACTGTTTCTTAAAAAACCGCCTCTGCAAAGAAGCGGTTTTTTATTTTCGCCTGCACCCTTCGCGTATGTTAGAATAGTTGCAAATCAAGGCGTGTGATGTCTTGGAGTAGAAAGAAACAGTACGGTGCACCCTAGACAGACATTGGCCCATTCCCTTACCGACCCATCGTAATGATTATTGGCGAGCTTGAAGGTACGAGTTTTAAAGACAAGTTACACACGTTTCGGATTAAGAAACGCGTCGGTAAATATGAGTACGTCATCGAAAAGGACCAGGCCTGGATTGTCCGGCTGATGGGCCTGCTCGGGTTGGCGAGTGCGCTGTGCCTGGGGTTTGGTTACTATCGTTTTATACGCGTTGAAGCATTGCTTATTGTGTTGAGCCTGCCCTTCCTGATTGTGTTTGTATACTTTGTGGTCGGTGCTATATTGCAGCTGTTTTACCCTGGGTTCGACAGCCATCGCCACGCCACGTTTGTACGTAACTATTGGCTGGCGCACACCGATGGCCCGCGGATCGCGGTGTTTATCCCGGCCGCTGGCGAGCCGGTGACGGTTGTGGGCGCAACAGCTGGCGCGGCAGCCGCAATGCACTACGCCAACAAACGGGTCTATATTCTGGACGATACACCTGCCGGAATATACCGCGAGACTGCCAAAACGCACGGCGTGGAGTATATTCACCGTCCGCACAGCGGCCAGGGCAAAAAGTCCGGCAACTTGAACTATGCGCTGCAACACACGCCAGATACCGACCATGTATTGGTGCTGGATGCCGATTTTGTGCCGCGGGCCGAAATGCTGCACGAAGTCATTCCCTACACCGCCAGCGACATTGCCATTATTCAAACGCCGCAGCATTTTGTGACTTCCAAAGAGATTTTTAAAAAATCAAAAATCCAGTATGGGGCGGCATTTGTGCAGCGCGAGTTTTACCGGCTCACCCAAGTAGGCCGCAACCGGTTTGGTAGCGCAATTTGCGTTGGCACCAACGCGCTGTATAACCGCCGGGCGCTGGATAACGTTGGCGGTTATGCCGAAGTAGACCACAGCGAAGACGTGAATACCGGACTCAAGATGCTGAACTTTGTGCGGGACAATGGTGAGCCATACCGCATCCGTTACTTGCCAGTCCAGTTGGCGACTGGCGAATGCCCGGACACCTACTATTCTTTTTATAAGCAGCAAAGCCGCTGGGCAACGGGCAGCTTCCGCTTAGTGTTCTCGCGCCGGACGATGTTCTCGCGCGTTATCCGCCCGACGCAAAAACTGATTTATTTTTCTAACTGCCTCTACTACCTGTACACCATATGTATCCTGGCTATGCCGCTGCAGCTCCTGGGCCTGGCGCTGACCAAACACGCTAATTACCAGTGGGTGTACCTGTATGCCTTTATTCCGCAGATCATAATGCGCTTGGTAGTCACGCCCTACGTGTTCCGGCAGGAGCGTAAGCGTCTGGCAACGATTATCGTTACCATGGCAACGGCATATACGTTCGTGCAGGCGCTGTACCTGCTGATTACCAAGCGGCCGCTTGGCTGGGAAGCAACCGGAGTTACGCACGGGCCAAAACACAATCGCTTCCAGGAATTAAAAATATTTTCGGCGTTCTACTTTATTGTTATCTACGCTGGCACGCTGTCGGTTGCCATTCTGAACGAAGCTATGGGCCGCCAGACGGCACTGTTCTTGCAATTGCTGTTTGTGGCTGCGCTGCTGTCGCAAACCATACACCTGGCCTACTTATTCTTGTTTGGGACTGGCGAGCACCAGGGGCGGGTTGGGTGGCGGCCAGTGGCGTCGCTTGCCACAGTATTGCTGATTGCCGCCGGCGTCGCAGGTGTGGCCTTCTCGCGGCATGATCAGTACAACTTGTATGCCGCTGGCACAAAACGGCTCGGCCTCGTGCACCAACAGACGCCTGCGGATACACCTTCTGGCCCGGTACGCGTCACGCTCAAATACCTGCCGAATTACTAGCCCAGAAGTTCAACAGTCGCGAGTTTGCTCGATACGGTGTAGCTGTTGCTCGCGCCAGTGCCCCATGTGTGTGTAGCGTCGATGGCGAGTGCTGCGGTCGTGTCGATGGTCGTGGTGCCAGTGTTGGCCATTTCGTACACTGTTGGCGTGCCATTGGCTGCGGTCATGAACTGGAGCTGAGCCTCACCAAGCACCGTGCCGCTCGCGCCGGCGGTGCGGCAGGTAATGAGTGCCTGCAGTGTGAACTGGCGGTTCACCATCGATGCGGGCAGCGTGAAGCTGCCGGTGGTACAGATAATAGTCGAACCCAGTTTTACTTTAAAGACAGACGTTGGCGGTGCCGTGGAAGTGGTTAATAGTCCACTGAGCTGTATGCGGATAGATTTGCCAGGCTGGAGTGCATTAGCGGCAAGTGTGGTACTGCCGACGCCAGCGCCAATCAGGCTTGTTTCGCTCAGGGTGTTTTGGTTGTTGACTGTGGCGGTGGCAGTGTAGATAACGCCACTCGCGCTTGTTTGACGGTCCAGTTGGTAACGGGTGCTGCCCACTGTGACATACACATGCGCGCCGTCGTATTCTATGGCCCCGTCCTCCGGCGTTGTGAGCAAAGAGCCAGCGTCAATTTTGAGTGGCGCTGTACCGGCGGTTGCGCCACCGATGCCCTGCCCTATGTGTAAATGTGCCGATGGGTTCGCGGTGCCGTTTGGCGGCCTAAAGTATATTTGGCCGCGCCTGCGTGCGGTGGTACTGCCTGCTGGCGCTTGAGGCATGATGCGGTAAAACCGTTCGGCCTGTTTTATTTGGTTGAGCGGGTCGGTGTCTGCTGCATCGTAGTAGCCGAATAAATATTCGCGGTAGGCGCCCGCGCCGGTTTTTTGGACCAGCTCACCATAGCCGACATCACCATTGGAGCTGTAGTGGTTGGCAAAGCGGTCGATGAACTCGCTGCCGCCCGCGACTTTGACGCGGATGGTCAGGGTCGATTCGGCGTTGCTGCCTGTGCTGGCGTCGGAGTCTACGATTATTACCGAGGCTGGGCCGTTAATGTTTGAATAGTTTAGCCATGCGCCATTGTTGCTGTCTTTGGACAGTACGTGCGGTGCTGCGGTCGTGCCAGTGCCGCCAAAGTGCATTGAGCCAAAGCCGTCCACATAATAGCGGGCATTAAGTTCCCCGCTCCGCCAGCCTTCCATTAGACTGTTGCCGCCGCTCGCACGGGTGACTTTTATAAAGCCGCTGGGCTGAATTTCGGTTTTGTCTGTGGTGCTGCTGGCAAATTCAAGCGTTTTGCCAGCTAGCCCGATAGAACTGTTGCTGGTGAGCGAACCCCCAAGTTGGATTGCGGCCCCATTTTTACTCAGCCCATTGCCGACGACATGTGAGCCGTCGTCGTTGTGTTCCGCGCGCAAAAAATCGTTGAGGACTTCGCCCCACACGTCATCATCGCCACCCGGTTTTGGAAGCCGAGACATACTAAATAAACCCTCCCTTGCACCTGGCGAACCACTTGTTTCGTTGCCGTAACAATAGGCGTGGTTGCTTCTAACGTCAAGCACAACTACGCACAGCGGTAAGGTGTAAAATGTAGTATTTTTTGCCTCACCCTTGTGCACAGCGAGAGCACTCACTTAAAACATGAGTATTTACTCTCTTTTCGCTTATGCTTGTCAGTGCCCTATTGTAACGTGAGCTTAATTCTCATGCAAGGAGATCTGCTTCGAATCTTACGATTCCTTCCAGGTCCGGGCTGTATTGCTCGCTGACATCTGGGAAATCGAGCGCCATAATCCGTTTCCAGACAGCTTGTATGAGTTGTTTGGTGTGTTCGATTTCTTCTGGCTCGTAGTCAATTTCTATGTGGCGCAGTTTGCCATAGGGGTCGGGGTCGACAAACCGCAGCAGCCCTTTTTCAACCCGCCAGCCGTTCGCTCCCCACTCGCTGGAGCCATCGACAAGTAATTTGTAAAACAGCAGCTGCTGCCGGTAGCGGTGCGCCTTGATGCGCTCATGCGCTGAGGTGCTGGCTGGTAAATCCCACTTGCTGAATGGCTTGCCGGTTTTGTAATCGGTAACCATGATGGTGCGGCCGGTTGGCTCAAGGTCGATAAGGTCAAGCGACCCGGTAAGCCGGGCGTTGCCCAGCACCACGCCTTGGGCGTAGAAATCGACTTCCGGCCGCTGGTTTGCATGGAAACCAGGCAGCGCAGCAATGAGGAAGGCACGCAAGTGCTCTTCGCCGCGGTGCAGCAGCTGGGCGCGGTCATGTTCACTGAGTGTTGCGGCAGCCAGCTGCGTTTTAAATGTTTCCAGCAATTGTGTGACGCTTGGTTTTTTGCCTTCGCGCACTTGCTCGTGGGCGCGGCGGAGCACGTCGTGCACGACTACGCCGTAGCAGGCTTGCGGGCTCAGGCTGTTTGGGAAGTGCAGCAGATTTTGGGTTAGGAAGAATAGCGGGCCGCCGCGCGTGACGTCTAAATAGTTGCTAAAGTGCGTAGCGCTGAGCTGGTAGCGCTCCAAACGGTCACCGAGCAGCGCATGCTTGGATGCGTGCTCTACCCCGGCGTGCCGGGCGATCCAGCGCTGTTCGTATTGGGCAGCTAATGCGGCCGCGTCCATGGGTACTGTGGGTGTGTCGGCTTCTAGCTCCATGGCCAGCAGCGGCGCAAAGGCTTGGGCGGCCTTGCCTTCCTCGGTCTTTTTGAAATAGCAGATGTGCAGGTTTTGGCGGGCACGGGTCATGGCCACGAACAGCAGGCGCAAGGCGTCGTCGTCGGTGTTTTCGCTGGGTTTGATCTCGTTCAGGTTACGCGGATAGCTGAACCGTTGCCGGTTGCTGCCAATGCTATGCCACACGCTGTTGACCACGCCGATAACAAACACGGTGTCAAATTCCTGGCCCTTGGCTTTGTGGGTAGTCATGAGGCGCACGGCCTGAGCGTCTTCGCGGTGGGCCGAGGTGTCGGTCATAGTCAGCCCGGCCCGTTGGTAGGCGTCAGCAAACTGCACCAGGTCGCCCAGGGTCAGCATTCGCTGAATTCCCTTTTGGTAATTGCGCAGGTGGCGGCGCAGGCAGGCCAAGTGCGACAAAAGCGTTAAATATTCTGCTGGGTGTTGGTCGAATAAGTCATCGCCAAAATAATAGTGTTTGAACGGCGACAGGAACGCAGCGTCTTCGGCTTGCTCGCTGATGCCAATAAGGGCGTCCAGCATGTGTTCGAGCGGTGCGGCAGCTGCGCGTTGGCTCAGGGCAAAGAGGAAATCGGCTACTTCACGGAGGCGCGTGCCTTCTTGCGTAAATGCAACATCGAGCCAGTATTTTTTAGTGGCGTGCGCTTCGCGGGCTACCTGCCATATGTCGGCTGGGGCGATGCCCCACATGGGGTGGCTCAGGACTTCTGGCAGCGCGGCATTGGCTTCGGCCAGGTGTTGGCCTGACAAATAAAATACACAGCGCGCCAGCGTCATGAGTGCTGCGACGTGTTCTTGGTCGAGGACATTTTCGCGCCGTTCATAATCGATGGGCACGCCCTGCTCACGTAAGTACGGCACCAGCGCGTCGAGCTGGGAACGCTGGCGGGCTAATACGGCAATCTCGCGCCCCTCAGTTTTGCCAGCATCCAGCTCGCGTTTAATTTCAGCTGCTATCCAGGCGTAGTGTTGGGTTTCGTGCTCAAATTCGTGCAAGGCAGCGCCGGTGCCTTTTTTGGCGACGTTGATGCCCAATATCTTGCTAATGCCCTTGAGTTTTTCAAGGCTCAAAACAATCTGGCCGCTGATGCTGCGGGCGCGTTCCAGAATGTCTTGGTTGGAACGGTAGTTTTGGTCGAGGCGGATGATCTTTGGGTCGCGGTAGGCCGCTTCGAACGCGCCGATGTTGCTGAGGTCGGCCCCTTGGAAGCGGTAAATGGCTTGGTCGTCGTCACCAACCACCATGATGTTCGGCCGGCCCTCGTGCACTGGCGCGTCGGTGAGGTAGCGGGCCATTTGGAGCTGGGCGCGGTTCGTGTCCTGGTACTCGTCGATCATGACGTATTGGAAGCGTTCCTGTAGGTTGAGCCGGAGCGCCTCGTGCTTTTCTAACGCGGCAAGCACGGTTACGATCTGGTCGTTAAAGTCGACAAGCCCCTGCTCGGCCAGTTTCTGCTGATATTGTTCATATATATTGGCCGCGGCGTACAGTTTGTCGTAGTGCTTAGCGGCTTTAAAAATCCACTGCTTGTTTTCGCCGATCTCCAGCCAGTCGTTTTTCCAAGCGGTAAATGGTTTGGTTTTGGCTGCGCCTTCCAGGGTTTCTGATTCTGCCTGCGCCACATGTAAATCTTGCAGGACCAGCGCCGCCAGGCCGGTGATGTCTACGGCCTGTACTTTGGGCACTGCAATGGCATCTAGGGCTGCAATGCACTCCTTGATGTCTGCCAGCCCGTCTTTGCTCATGCGGGCCGGCCAGTGCTTGTGTATGACCGGCAGGAACAGCTCGTAGGTAGCTTGATTGGCATCCAATACGGCGCGGACGGCCTCGGGAGGCAGGTTGGCACGCTTGGCGTCACTAATAAAATTTTGGACTTGTTTGATGGCAAAGAATGAATCGTCAAAGCCCTGCGCTGCTAAGGGGTGGTCGCCTGGCAATTCGGCCAGGAGCGATTCAATAATGCGGTAGCTGGTGAGTTCGTCGGCGGTGGCAGCTTCGCGCCAGTCAAAAAAGTATTCCGGGTAGGTGCTCATAATCCATGACCCGAACGAGTTAAAGGTGTGGATGGCCACTTGGTACGCTGCTTGGCCGAGGCCGATTTTTTCGATCAGGCGTTCCCGCAAGTTTGCCGCGGCAGAATCGGTAAAGGTCAGGCACAGAATATTGCTTGGCAGCATGCCCGGGTCGGTTTGGAGAATGTTACCGACGCGCACACTCAGCAACTGTGTTTTACCAGTGCCCGGCCCAGCCACCACCAGCACTGGCCCGGTAATTGTGGTTACCGCGTCCCGCTGTGGCGTGTTTAAGCCAGCGAATGCCTCTTCATAACGTCCCATGTGTGTCTATTGTACGACATCTTGGAGCAGTCTGTCGTCCAGGAGTATGGAACCGAGCAGCTCTTCGCATGGGTCGTTAAAGCGGGCTACATCCAACCCGACCGCTGCCAGTTCGGACGGCGGTTCTACTGGAACGAAGTCGTGCACCCGTGTTCCGCCAGCTGGGAATATCTGTTTGAACACTGTATGTCCGGCGTGGATAGCCAGCGTGCCGTACGGCATACGCCCGCCCTGATCGCTGAGCCATAGCGCCCGTCCTGGCCCCCATTCGCAACTCGCGCAGTTGATAACAGAGGTACGCGGCACGCGGTCATCATACGTCGTGCAATCGCCTTGCGGGTTGCGGAGTACGACCATACCCAGCCGGGCGGCCTGGCCCGGGTTTTCGGGGCGCAATAAACCGCCGAGCACGGCAATCCGTTCGTCGTCAATAATGCCGTAGAGTGCCAGCTCCGGCAGCATCCGGCCGCTAAATGCGGTGTACTTGGTTGCGATTACGCTTGAGTGAAATCCGTCCCGATAGCCCATACAGAATCCCCACCTTGTATGCTATTTTTTTGCGCAGTTCGGGCAGTCCGTGTCGTCGTTTTTCATCGACGCAATCCACTGCTGGCCAGCTTTTGGCCATGATTCCAAATCGTGGAATCCAACAAGGTCAGCCAGTGAGCGGAGTATCCACCCAGTATAACCACTAAAGTGTTTTTTGCCCCAGACCACGCTGGCCCAGTTTTTGCCAACCGGAATAACCGTGATTGGCTCGGGCGGGACATATGATGATGGCATTGCGCCTGCTTGTTGGCGTTTGATGTTGGCTGCCACAAAGTGGCCGTCAAAGAGCGCTGTTTGGGCCATACCGCTGTACTGTGTGCCGGCATTGTCGCCGAGCACAAAGATATCTGGCTCAGCCTGAAGGAATTCATCTACCTCCACCTTGCCGCGGTCGGTAAGCTTGAAGTTATTTGCCTTAAAGAACGGGTTAAGGGCCACCCCGGCCGTCCAAACAACAGTGTGGCTATGGAGCGGCTCGCCGTTGGCCATCAGCATGTCAGGTGTTTGGCCTTGTACGGCTGTGCCAAGCATGACCTCGATGCCCAGTTTTTTAAGGCGTTTGGCAATGGCGTCGGCTACGTCTTTTGGCAAGCGTGGCAAAAGCTGCGGCGCAGCCTCAACGATTTTGATACTCAGTTTGCACTTTTCGACACCGTGCTTTTTCATGATCTCCTGCAGGTACGCAGGCAGCGCCCCGGCCAGTTCGATGCCAGTTGGGCCGCCACCGACGATAACGTAGTTGAGGTCCGGGCAGCCATGCTCAATAAACTGTTCGTGCAAGTGCATCCTAAAGCGGTCGGCTTCTTCGCTCGACTTTATGCCGTAAGAATATTCGGCCAAGCCTTTAATGCCAAAGTAATTCGTAACACTTCCAAGTGCCAAGATAAGCTGGTCGAAGTGCAGCTTTTTACCGCTGTCGGTGATAATCTCTTTTTTCGCGCGGTCGAGTTTTTCGGCTGTGCCGCGCACGAATTTTACCCCGCTGCCCTGCAGGATATTTTCGAGCGGAATACGCGCCCCGGCCCGTTTACCGCCGGTTGCTGCGTGGTACAACACCGGATAGTAACGGAAGTGTTTATGATCGCTTAGTAACGTGACTTCACAAGTTTTCGATTTCGATAGCTCGAGTGCAGCCTTGGTTCCGGCAAAGCCGCCCCCCACAATCAACACACGATTCTTAGATGTAGATTCGCTCATGCTTTTGATTATACAGAGTGGGCCTTTAAAAGCTATATGGTAGCCATAACCGGGTAAGTGCCCTGCCAGTCGCGGCCAAGGTTGTAGTAGCTCAGGTCGGTTGCCTCTACGAGCTTTTTGCTGTGCGGGCCAAGCTCGATGCCGAGTGCCTTGAGCGCCGCTTGCTTTGGTGCTGGGTCAGGTGCGGTAAACAGGCCGATCTCTTCCCTGTTGTACGCCCGTTGGTCACCATCGACAGGCTCGCGGCTGGTTATGCGCAGCATCAGCTCGTTGCCGTGGTGCTTGGCGCTGTAATCTTCGTAGTTGGCCATAAGGTACTTTTGGAAATAGTATTGTACTGCTCGCTCCATAAACGGGAATTCGCCATTCAAAGCCAGTACGTCTTCAAATTTCTTCACAAATGCGTCGTAGCCGAGTGGAAACAGTTTGGCCTCGCGGTTCCAGGTGATATCGATGATAAAGAAGTCGGTAGAAAAGCCGCGCATTTCCTGCGGGTAGGCCGAAAACCACGAGCTCGCCGCCAGCACCCGATTTTCCGACTGCATAGTCGCAATTATTTTTTCCAAGTAGCCGACGTTTAATAGCCACGAATCAGAGGCCGCAACAAGCACATACTGCACCTCCGGGTCGCCATGCTCCATGAAATAGTTGAGGCCGGTATTAATGAGTGCTGTCGCCCCGCGGAAGTGCCCGGGGTTGTCGATGGTTATTAATTCGTCCTCTAGATATTTTTTGTACCCGAACTCTGGCTTGCCGTCATAGGCGTGCACCAGTTGTACTCCCCCGAACTGCTGAGCGTACAGTTTTTTAGACAGCTCCTGCTGAATGTACGCATCGTCCAAATTATTGTATGTGTATATAAGATGCCCTAATTTGTTACCCATAATGTCGATAGTATCACATTGACAATGGGCAGAATGTGCTATATTGGCAAGTATGAATTACCTCAAGGGTATTGATTCTTTGATGTTCTATGTAACTGACGTCAAGAAGAGCGCCGCATTTTATGAGACGCTTGGCTTTGCTGCCAAAGAAGTTACCAAAGACTATGCAGCCGTATCGCTTGGCCATTTCGAGCTGCACTTCCACGACAAAAATGCCGTACCTGGCCCGTACTTCCGTAAAGAATCGTTGGCCGAACCCAAAGGCGCCGGCCTGTACATTTATGTAGCCGTTACGAAAATTGACGCCTACTACCGCGAGTTGCTCGACAAGGGCGTTATTACCTCCACCGAACCGCGCGACTGGCCATGGGGCAACCGCGAGTTCGTAGTGCGCGACCTCGACATGTACAAGCTCGTATTCTACGAAAAGATCTAATACGCAGTCGTCAAGAAGTTAAATTGACAGACTTTTATAAAAGTGTAATAGTTTAGCTATGAAAAATTTTCCTTTGTCTGCCGAACGCATCGTGCTTGATTACCCTGTTGATCCGGCAGATGTCTGCGGCGGCGTGCTGGTAAACGAAACTGAAGCACAGCCGGCCCATTGGGTAGCGGTAAGCCCACGCCCGCGCTACGACGACGCCGAATACGGCCACAGCCTGACTGAATACGAAGATGCTGACGGGCAGGTCCGCGCCTGCTTGTTGTCGGTCCCGGCCGGTGGCGAGTCACCAGTGTGGCACATTTTGCCGGACGCAGGTGACGGTAAATATTACGAAGAGCAATCGACCGTAGCTGGCAGCGGTACGTTTGACGCCTGGCTCTTTATGGGTCAGTCGCCGGAGGGCCAAGAAGTCTATCTGGGTACGAGCGATACATTGCCTGAGCTCCCCGCTGCGCTTATGACTGTTTTGCCAGGCGAACTCTTTAGAGTACAAGCGAGCCGCGACATGGGTGTGCATGTGCTGGCTACCTTCCCGGGCGCTCCGTTTGAACTGTGCTTTGAAGAACGCGTGCCAGAGCCACAAGAAGCTTTGATCTAAGATTACTTTAGCTTCAGCCGGGCTTTGATTGTTTCGTTGGGAAGATACTTGTCTTCCTGGGTGAATAGTTCAGTCGCGGCAGTGTCGGCTTCGGTCGGGAGTTTGCCAGTTAGGCTGCGTGGCCACAGTTTAAAGTGCCGCACGGTGTCGATTTCTGCCGAGAGCAGCACGACCTGCGCCAGCAAGTAAATCCAAAAAAGCATACCCAGCACCACGGCAAAGGTGCCGTAGAGCGAGTTAAGGTTTTTGAACTCGTGCGCTACCAAGATGCCGCCAGACGACAATAGTATCTGAATAACCACCGCGGCCATGGTGGCACCGAGCCACATATAGCGCAAGCGCAGCCGCCCAGCAGTCGCGATTCGGAAGGTGTAGCCAATGACAATCGCCAGGATGCAGGCACCGAGGATATTGGCGAGCAGCTTGGCCCACCAAACGTGCCCCAGGTCGGCCGTAAACCCAGAAATCGCTGCAGTTGCCCCGAACCCGGCGGCCCCGGCCCCTACGATTGCCATGCTGTGCAAAATATTTTTAGGGAAGCCGACCCGTTTGTTTTTAGGCACTTGCCACATGTTGTCGATGGCGTAGCGGAATGCGTCAGCGGCCCCGCGGGCACCATACAGCGTAAAGAGTATCCCAATAACTAACCCCAGCCCTGCCCGGCGCATGCCGTGGATGTTGCGCTCCAGCTGGTCGCCCAGCAGCGGGAAAAAGTGGCCAACGCTGGTACTTATGTCGTGCCGCACAACCGGGTCGTTGTTGAACCATATTTGCAACACGGTGATGAGCACCAGCAACAATGGGAAAAGCGACAAAAAGCCGTAGTATGTCAGTAGCGCTGCTTGGTATCCGCCGTTATCTTCGCCGTACTTCTTATATACGGCGTACGGAAAGCTGGTGCGCTTCCGTTTTTGCTGCCATGCGTCAACCTTCTTGAGAATTTTCCCGATATCCATCCCATGATTGTAATACGCCCACCGTGGCCAGCGCCAGCCCTACCGGGCGAGCTTATAAGCCAAGTAGTGTCGCAAGGGAGTCGTAATCCTTTGCCAGCGTGTCGTAACGAGCGTCGTACATGTCCTTGAGCTGCTGTGCGGCCGCGTTAGGGCTGGCGGCCTTGGCATCGGTTGCTAGCTTTTGGACAGCGGTGCTGTAGGTGGTGCTGTCGCCTTTGCTGTAGGCGCTGAGCGCGGTGTCGATATCGGTTACGAGCGATTTATACGCTTGGACTTTTTGGGAGTGAAAGGTCTCTGCGCCTTTTGGCGGCTTTAGGGCCTGAATGTCGGTTGCGGCTTTTTGGAAGACGGGCTTAATGTTCTGCATATCGGTCGGCGTGCTGATTGTGCCGGTGCTGGCAGACATAATCTTGAGCAGGTCTGTGCCGTATGCATCAAGGTCGTGCAGGTTCTTGAACGAATCGCGGACGCTGGTCAGCGAGGCTGTGAGCTGGTCGGCCTGCTTTTTGCTAGCTGCCGGCGGCGTGAGCCCGATGAATAACAGTTTAGGCTGCTGTGGCTTGTTGGCGAGCGGCGCGCTCAGCTTGTCTTCGATGTCTTTGACGTGGCTGCTGACATCGGTGCTGTTTTGGTAATACTTGAAGGCGCTTGTGACAGCTTGCTCGTAGGTTACCGTATCTTTGGTGTACTTATCCTTGGCAGCGTTTGCCTGCCACCAGCAGCCAATACTCAGTACCACGAGCAACGGCAGAACAGTCACCGTAATAATCATTGGCTTTGACCACTTTTTAGGCGGCAGTGTCGCCGGCGTAAGTGGCGGGGCCGGTGGCGGCGGAGGCAATGGTGTTGGCAACGGATCAGGTGGCGGAAGGGTTGTATTGTCGATCATATATAAATAGTACGACGATTGCACAAGGCCTACAATACGGTTAAGCTTAGTGCATGGATGAGTTCAAAAAGAGATTGGTGGGCCTCGGCTTTAGCGGCGAAGTCGATGACACCGAGGAGACACGAGAATTCTATAGTCACGACGCGTCGCTATTCGAAGTAAAACCGCAGCTAGTGGTAATGCCTAAAAACAGCCGGGATATTCAACGGCTCGTGAAGCTCGTGGCCCAAAATAAAAAGCATCAGCCAGAGCTTTCGATGACTGCCCGGTCGGCTGGGACCGACATGTCTGGCGGCGCCATCAACGAGGGCATTATTGTCGACTTCACCAAGCACTTCACCAAGATCGAAAAAGTCACCGCAACCGAAGCTCATGCCGAGCCCGGGGTGTACTACCGCGACTTCGAGAAAGAGACACTAAAACACGGCGCGATTATGCCCAGCTACCCTGCTTCACGCGACTTGTGCACGATTGGCGGTATGGTGGCAAATAACTCCGGTGGCGAAAAATCCTTGGAGTATGGCAAGGTCAAAGACTTCGTCAATGAGCTCAAGGTCGTTTTTGCCGATGGTAACGAATACACCGTCAAGCCGCTCAACAGGGTCGAGTTAATCAAGAAGATGGCTCAAAAGGACTACGAAGGCCAGCTCTATAAGAAGCTGTTCCAACTGATCGAAAAGAACTACGAAACCATCAAAGCCGCTGAGCCGAAAGTTAGTAAAAACTCTATGGGTTATAACTTGTGGTACGTTTGGGACCGGGAGACCGGTATCTTTGACCTCACTCAGCTCATTGTAGGCTCGCAGGGCACGCTCGGGTTCGTTACAGACATCAAGTACCGTCTGGTGCCACACCGCGCCCACTCCGGCCTCCTGGTGCTATTCCTGCGCGACATTGACCGCCTTGGGGAACTCATACCAAAGGTCCTAGAGGCCAAACCGGCAACTTTTGAATGCTTTGACGACGCCACGCTGTTGCTGACCATCAAGTTTATGCCCTACTTCTTAAAGATGCTCGGGTTAAAGAAGTTCATTCACCTGCTGTTCAGCCTGATCCCAGATGGCTTCCAGCTGCTCCGCGGCATTCCTAAGATGATCCTGATGATTGAGTTTAACGGTGAAACCGAGGACGAAGTCCGGGAAAAAATCAAAGCCCTGCACCGCGAGCTGAAAACCTACCGCGCCCGCTATGAGGTCAACGGCTTTGAAGAAGACCCGACCGAAGGTAAAAGCGAAAAGTTCTGGACCATGCGCCGCAACGCCTTTAACCTGCTCCGCAGCAAAGTTAAGGACAAGCACACAGCTCCGTTCATCGACGACTTAGTAGTGAACCCAGAATATCTGGCCGACTTTTTGCCTAAGCTGCGCAAGATCGTCAAAAAGTATAAGTTCCTGGCTACGGTCCAGGGCCACATTGGCGATGGCAACTTCCACATTATTCCGCTCATGAAGATCGAAGAGCCCCAGGAGCGGGCTAAACTGCTCCCAGCCATGAAAGAGGTCGATGACCTCGTGTTGAAGTTCAAGGGTTCGTTAAGCGGCGAACACAACGACGGTCTGGTACGCGGCCCATGGCTGACCCAGCAATTCGGCAAAGAAGTGTTTGCGATCTTTAAAGAAACAAAGCAACTATTTGACCCGCAAAATATCTTTAACCCGCACAAAAAATCAGACGCCGACTGGGACTACAGCTTCTCCCACATCCGCGACCAGTTCTAGGGCTTATTGGTTAAAGGCTACAGCTTTTCGCGCGATAGTTTGTTGTGTGCCACAACAATACAGAGCGACACAAACCCTAGGTATGCGAGACCGCTCATGCAAGACTGCACCATGTGCGCCTTGGATTGCCATACCAGGTATGTTCCACTGCCGATAGTTACCGCAGTTAGGGCGTACGCAATGCGCAGTTGCCGCTTGGATGGGATAAAGAATAGATAGGTGGCCTGCATAATGCTTATGAGGGCCGCAATAATATGAAAGAGTATTACCATGTAGGTAGTATAGCGCAGCTTACGGTAAGAATGAATCGACCGAAATAGTAAAACAAAATACCAGTAGCACAAGCAGCGAAAAACCAAAGAGTTTGCGTGCCCATTTGTTGTCGTCTGGCGCGCTAAAGCCCTGCACCGATTTGTACAGCCAGGCAACCCCGGCGAGCAGCATGATGACGGCGTATACAACACCGGTAATACCGGCCACTGTCAGGGCGAGTGTTGCGGCAATGAAGGCCACAATGTACCCGAGCATGTAGCGCTTGGCGCTTTTGACGCCTTGCTTAACCGGCAACACTGGCAGTCCGGCGGCGGCATAATCTTTTGACCGATAGGTGGCAATCGCGTAAAAGTGCGGCATTTGCCAGACAGTGAGGATCAGAAATAGCAGTGCGGCGCCGGTATCGAACCGGCCGGTCACTGCACAGTAACCAGCTACGATCGGGGCTGAGCCAGATACGCTGCCGACAATCGTCCCATGCACCGAGCGGCGCTTGGCGATCCCATACAGCACCACATAAAAGAACAAGGCAATGAAGCCAATGAGCACTACAAGCCAGTTAGTCCAAGCAATGAGCACCGCAAACCCTGCCAAGCCGAGCAGCGTGGCATACCCCAATGCATTGCGGCCGGAGATTTCGCCGGTTACCAGTGCCCGTTTTTTGGTGCGGGCCATTTTAACGTCAATACCACGGTCAATGTAGTTATTGAACACGCAGCCCGAGGCGATCACCAGCGACGTCCCGGCCAGTACCGCCAGCAAAAGCCAGAAGTCAGGGTGACCTTTAGCAGCCAGCAAAAATCCGGCAATCGCCGAGATCGAGTTGCCATATATAATGCCCGGTTTGGTGAGGTGGTAGTACGCTTTAAGCATCGTAGTGACTGTTCCTGGATACTATACCACCCTGCCGCAGCCGGCCAAACAAACGGGCTATTTTTTCTCGAAGAACGCGAGCTTGTAGCCGTCTGGGTCGCGCAGTACGAACTCTTTGCTGCCTGATGGCTTGGCCTGCGGCTCGGTTTCGGGCTTGAGGCCCTTTGCAAGCAAACCTTGGTAAAAGTCATCGGCATTGCCCACCTTGATGCCGATAAATATGCCCTCGCCCTTGCTGTTGGCCGAAGCTTCTTCGATAGAGCCAGGGTTGTCTGCGGCGTTTTTCGTTAGGAATCGTATCGAAAACCAGTTCAAATATATGATGAGTTCGTTTTCGTCCTGGTTGCCAAAGCGGAACCCCAACTCCTTATAAAAGTCGGCTGTCTGAGCCAAGTCACTCACGTAACAGGTTAAGCCTGAGATACTTTTCATGTCCATAACTGCCCTACCCCCATTGCTTTCGCAATTAATTAGTTCTATAATCAAGATACTTTAGAATAAAGGTACTGTCAACAATTTTTATGAAAAAAATTACCAAAAAAGACCTTGAACAACAAGTCATTTTAACTGCGCGGGAATACGGCATTAACACCGTGCTGTATCGCCATGCCGTGGGTGCGATGCTTGGTGTGAATGTGACCGACATGGAATGCTTGGGCGCCCTGTTCTTTAAGGGTTTGGCAACCCCAACCGAGCTGTCGCTCTACACTGGCCTAAGTTCGGGCGCTACTACCGCCATGCTCGACCGGCTCGAAAAAAGCGGTCTTATTGAACGCCGCCCTAATCCCAAAGACCGTCGCGGCAGCGTCATTACTGTTGCCAAGGATGCGAAGACAAAGGTCGGCCCTTTATTTATGCCAGTACGTATTGCCCAGGACGCGCTCGTAGCCAGCTATTCCCGCGAGGAGCTAGAACTGATTGCCGGCTTTTTGCAGCAAGCCTCGGCAATTTGGGAAACCGAGCGAAAAAAACTTTCTACGTCGTAGGCTCCCTTGCAGCGCCATAGTCTTTGGGTCTATGCTGAAGACATCAAACACTAATGGGGGATAAACCACATGGGATCACTGGATAAACTTGAAACATCGCTCGATGAGATGTTCGACAAGAAGGCACCCGTTAAGATACCAGCCGATGGGCGCAAAGGCCTGGCGCATGCGTTGTGGTGGATTGCATTGGTTGTGGGCCTGCTGCAACTCTGGTCGGCAATTACGCTGTGGCAATGGGGCCACGCGACCGATAACCTGATTAACGCGGTCAATTATTACACCGGTGGCGTGTACGTGCGGCACCTAGGCATGTTCTATTACCTGTCGCTTTTGAGCATGGCTACGGTCGCAGTACTGATGCTGCTGGCATCGCCGCAGCTTAAGGCCATGAAAAAGGGCGGCTGGGACTTGCTGTTTTACGGCGTTATTGTCGAAGCAGTGGCTGCCGTGCTGCAGCTATTTACGAGCGGTGCCGGTTTTGTAAACTTCTTTGCCTCGGCCGTCGGTACAGTTATTGGCGCCTTCTTACTGTTCCAGGTCCGCGAGCACTTTATTATGTCCCACCCAGCCGACCACAAGGCCGCCGAAACCAAGAAACCTAAAGAGTAATTAGTTCTTAAGTAGTTTACCGTCCTGCAGACGGAAGGTAACGTCGGTCCGGCCGGCGATTGATAAGTCGTGCGTTACGGCAATAATCGTGGTGTCTTCTGCCCGGCTAATGGAATGTAAGAGTTCAAAGATCATTGTGCCGGTCTGTTCGTCGAGGTTGCCTGTTGGCTCGTCGGCCAGTATGAGCTTAGGTTTGTTGGCCAGGGCCCGTGCAATAGCGACGCGTTGCTGTTCCCCACCGCTGAGGCGTCCGGGTTTGCGCTGCTGCTTTTCGGCATCCAAGTCGACGGCATTTAGCAGTTGTGTGGCGCGCTCTTTGCGCTTTGCCGGGCTCACGCCCGCAAACTCCATAGGCAGCATGACGTTTTCGACTGCTGTGAGGTTGGGGATCAGGTTGTAGTTTTGGAACACGAAGCCGATTGTTTCACAGCGGTATTTGATGAGCGCGTGGTCGCGCAGCCCGGTGAGTTTTTTGCCGTCGACGGTAATAGTGCCGCTGGTGGGCGCATCAAGCGCCCCGAGCAAGCTGAGTAACGTGGATTTGCCGCTGCCGCTGCGCCCGACAATCGAAGCAAATTTGCCCTGCGGAATCTCAAAACTGATATCTTTTACAGCTGTGACCGTGTTGTCGCCGCTTTGGAAGGTGCGCGTGAGTTTATGTACCTGTAACATTATTCTGCCCTCATTACTTCTGCCGGACGAACCTTGGCAATTAATCCTGCTGCTGCCGTGCTGCCGATGATGGCAATGAGTACGGCGCCGCCCAAACCATAGGCCAGAATACCTGGGTTGACGTTGGCCTTCAGGTTTTTGACGCCCTCAGTCACTGAATTGTTCTGGAAACGCGACCGGAATCCGCCAGGGCCACTCTTGCCGTTGAACTGGACCACTTGCGGCCCACCACCAGGGGTGATATTTTCGGAAGATGTTGCGTTGCTGTCGGCGTTGTTAGCTAACATTTTAGTGACTGGCGTGGCTGCCAAGGCGCCGATGATCACGCCTATCAGTGCCCCAAGGACAGTGAGGGTAATCGCTTCGACCGTGAACTGGAGCATGACGCGGATATTGGACCCGCCAATGGCCTTGAGCACCCCAATTTCGCGGCGGCGTTCACGGACGATCATGACCATGGTCAGCAAGGTGATGACAGCGGCAGTCCCAGCTGCACCAATCAAGCTGAACAGCGATACATTTTGAATGTTCTTAAGTGATGCCAGTGTTGCTTTTGCTTGGTCGGCCTCATTGGTGACGTCGGCTTTGTCGCCGAGTGCTGCCTTTATGGCCGTTGTTGCGCTGTCGAGGTTGTCGGCAGAATCGACCTGTACATTGGCGCCGGTGACGGCGTTTGCCTGGTTGCTCAAGCGCTGCACTGTGGGGAGCGGCATGATGATCTGGTCGTTCCCAAAGGTGTTGCCGGCATCGAATATGCCGCTTACCGTGAAGGTTTGGCCGTAGGCGCTGAATGTTGAGCCGGTCGTTAGGTTGTTCTTTGTGGCAAGCGACTTGCCAACGAGCGCGACTAAGGCGTCCTTGGTCCCGTCGAACGTTTTGCCGCTGGTGATGGTAAGTGTTGATCCAGCCGAAGCTTCAACTGCAGTCGCAGAGTTGTCGGCCCCGATAACGGTCAGCGGTGGTTTGAAATTTGCCATGTCGGGAGCGTCACCGCCGCCGTTCGGCGGTACCACTACGGTGTCACCGTTACTGGTGCTGGTGCCCCGGTCGATGCGTATTTGCCGTTTGCCAAAGCTGCCAAGGTCTATGGATGACTGCAAGTTGGTGCTCGACGAGTTCAGCCGGTCGGTTAATGTCGGGTCTACTTTTGTGACGTGGGCTACGGCTGCAACCGTTTTCATTTGGTCGCTGGTCAAAGCGTCGCCGCCACCCTGGAATCCCCGGATGCCAGCGGGCGCGACGGTAATCGTGGTGCCGATTTGTTTTTTGACCGTGTTAATTTTTTGCCCCACTGCCTGGTTGGCGAGCAGCATGGCGAGTGCCAAGCCGATACTGAGTGCGAGCATGCCGACAATGGCAACGGTACGGATACTATTCCGGAAGGCATTGCGCACCCCGCGACTGAATACGTTCATGTAAGTCCTTTCTTATGCTTTTCATGGCGTATTGTATGGCGCTTTCCTGCACTTTTGCCCAACAAAAAATGCACCCGTCAAGCGAGTGCATTTTTTGCAAGGCTAGTAAAACTAGCGCTTTTGCTGTGGGCGAGCTTCGCTCACAGCGACGGAACGACCACCGAGGTCCTTGCCGTCCATGCCGCGGATTGCAGCTTGAGCTTCTTCTTCAGAGCCCATTTCTACAAAACCGAAGCCCTTGCTGCGGTTGGTGTCACGGTCAACAATGACCTTAGCGGATACGACGGTACCGAAAGCTTCAAAAGCTTCCTTAAGTTGGTCGTCGTTTACGTTGTAGCTCAATGAGCCAACGAATAGTCTGGTAGCCATTATCTAGCTTTCCTCTTTCTTTCACCCGAGGTAAGCCGACAGGTGACTGCCACTTAGCTGATTCCTCTAGCGATACGTTAATACAATCTAGAAAACTGTTATGTTCAGCAGCATATTTCTAGCAGACACAGTATACCATGATATGGCAATATGCCATAGAGCTTATGGCAAAAAGTCCGCTGCACGCACCAGACTGCTACTAATGGTAAAATAAGAAGAGCAACGATAACGTAGTAAAGGACAAAACTATGGAAGACATTATTGCTGCTATCCGGCCCGTGTCAGTAAAACGAACGTTTAAAAAAGGTAGCATCCTATTGTATCAGGGTGAAGCCCCTCGCTCGGTTTTTCTTTTGCTGGAAGGTGTCGTTAAAGTCTACTCGTTGAACACCGCTGGCGAGGAACAGGTAGTTGCCTTCCATATTTATGGTGATATATTCCCTGGCGCATGGGTGTTCAATAAGGCGTCCACCACGCTGTACTACTACGAAGCGTTAACCGACTGTGACGTGCTGATGCTCGGCAAAGACCAAATGCGTGAAGTTCTTTACCAAAAGCCGGAGTACATAAGTGCCATGTTGGACTATTACGTTACTAATTACACCGGACTTATGATGCGTGTCACCGCTCTGGAGCAATCTAGGGCCAGCGAAAAGATCATGTTCACCCTGTATTATTTGATGTTCCGCTACGGCAAAGAGGTGCGCAAAGGGGTTTACGTGTTGCAGTTACAATTGACCCAAAGTATTATCGCCAGTTTGGTCGGGCTGACGCGCGAGACGACAGCAACCGAACTCGGCAAGCTGCGCATCCAGAAGATCGTAAACTACAACACGCAGCGCTACACCGTTAACAAACAGGCGCTTGAGCGCGCACTTGGAGAAGATAACTTCGCCAACATTAAAATTACCTAGCAGGAGCCGCCCGTTTAGGCTTTAGTTGCTGCTTTCCAGGGTGCTTTCAACAACCTGGAGTAGTTCTTTGGGTGAGGCCCACGCTTTGAGGATGTACCGTTCGGCGCCCAAGCGGTAGGCTTCGTCGATCTCTTTTTGCATGTCGTAGTTGCTGAAGACAATTACTTTGACGTCCGGGTGTTCTTGGATTAACTTGTAGTGCTGCAAAAAACCAATGCCATCCATGCGGGGCATGCGGAGGTCCAGCAGGATGATAGCCGGTTCGACTTTGGAGGTCATTTCCAGCGCTTCTTCCCCGTCAAAAGCAGCAAAGACTTCGTAGCCGCTTTTCCGCAATATCATTTGATATGCTTCGTTTAGCGACCGTTCATCTTCAACAATGAGAATGGTAGCAGACCGGGGTTTAGATTTTTTTGCCATAATGCTTTACGCCTTCAGTATACCCTAGGACGACATTTTTCACTGTAAAAAATTTTATAGTTTTTCATCTTTGCCGCTGTCAACTAACGGGATGACAATGGTGAAAACTGAGCCTTCGTGCAGGGTGGATTTGACGTCGATACGCCCGCCGTGGAGTTCCACGAGATGCTTTGCCAAGTACAGGCCAACGCCAGTGCCGCCAACGCGCAGGCTCATTTCGTTTGGCAGGCGCGAGAACTGCTTGAACAGCTTGTCGAGGTCGCCTGCGGCAATGCCGACTCCGTTATCCTTGATGCGCAAGTATGCGTATTCGGCGTCTTTGCGCAAACGGATGCCTATCTCGCCGCCTTCCGGAGTGTATTTCACGGCATTAGACAGCACATTCTCGATCGCCATGCGCAGCGTGTGGGCGTCGGCATACAGCAGGATTGGTTTTTTGGGGAGCCGGAGTGTGATGCGGTGCTGGGCTGCTTGGATATCGGGGTTTTGTTCGCCCACGATGTCCTCGACCAGTACGTTCAAATCGGTTTCCTGCCGGGCCAGCACAATGCGGCCGGAATCGATTTTGGCCAGGTGCAATATTTCGTTAATCACCCGCAGCTGGCGGTCGTTACTGGCGTAGGCTTTTTCGAGCAGTGACCGCTGCTCCTTGGGCACCTTGCCGGAAAAGCCCTGCAGGACCATGCCGACGTATTGCTTAACGCCCGTGGCTGGCGTTCGCAGCTGGTGCGAGGCCAGCGAAAGCAACTCGTCTTTAGCTAAGTCGACCGCCTGCTCTTTTTGGATAAGCAATTCCTGGGCGCGGGAGCGCAGCAGCAAGAACACTACCATGCTAATCAGCGTTGCGGTAAACGTTCCGGCTACAAGCACCGAGACCGGACGGCGGAGCTGCACATCGCTCACCAGACCTTTGCGGTCAAAAACGTATTCGATATTCCAAGTTTGGCCGAACATGTTCAAGCCGCGCACCACATGGATGACATTCGCCTGCTTGCTCACGTGTTCAAAATGCGGCGAGCGGTACACGTCTGTTTTGTCGGTATTAATTGCTGCGCGGTAGGCGCTGGCCTTTGAGTCAGACGTGGCAGATATGCCGTCAAAGAATATGTCACCGCGGAAGGCGGCAAAGGTATAGCCTTTTATTGCAGCCTGCCGTTCTGCTGGAGTGTTGGTGGGCATGCCTGGGTCGTAATACGGTTGGTACATGACGAATCCGTTATACACATTCGGGTCCCCTGTCGGCGAGATAAGTACCCGGTTAGTAATAGCGGTATGACCGGTGTCACGTGCCTGGAGCATGGTCGGCTGGCGTGCTTTGTCGGTGTACAAGTCGTAGCCATAGCGCGGCGGTTTAGGCGAGACCGTTTCCACATACGTCACCGGCGCATATATGTCACGCGGCGGGTCAGCCGGAGATATTTGGTAGTCTGGCAACCCTTGGTCGCGCATGTACGCCAGGTAGTCGTCGAGCTGGTCGTTATGTACGACACGCGCAAACCCGAATGCCTGGGCCCGCCGGAAGTCTTGGCCAAGGTTAAATGCCTGGAGGAAGTTACTCCAGTCGCTGCTTGTAACGTCGGTCGAACCCTGGAATAGCCCTACAGTTCCCTTCAAAATCTCTTGGTACGACATCATGGTACTGCGGATGGCTTGCTCGGTTGTTGCCGCCCGGCTATTCACTGCGGTTTGGATGTCGTGGTTCAGTGACAAGCGCGAAGAACGCCAAGTTATGCCTGTCGCTACCAGGATCGCAACGGCGATGATGGTCGGGGGGAAATACAGCGAACGGTAGATACTCTTTAGTCCGGTAACGAAGTGTTTCGCCATGCTCATACCAAAGCTACTGTATTTCATAGATGCTTTCTATTAAAAACTCGCTTGTAAAATAGGTCAAATGATGTATACGCATCTGCTTTGGCTGCCAGACCGATTAGGCTGAGCCTCCCCAGCAAGGTATAATACATGTGCAAGTTATTCTACACTCTATCCGCTGCATAATTTGAAGCACAACAAAGCTCACTCTATCTCGGCTATAGCGAAGACCCTGTCTAGCGCAATATTAGCTCATAGAAAGGCTTTAACAACATGGCATCAAAATTATACGTAGGAAAACTTTCCTACTCAACGACAGACGATACCCTTCGCACACTGTTTGCACAGTACGGTACTGTCGTTAGCGCACAGGTCATCAAGGACCGTGACTCTGGCCAGTCCAAGGGCTTTGCCTTTGTCGAAATGGAAAAAGACGAAGAAGCTCAGGCTGCTATCAACGCACTTGACGGCAACGACTTTGAAGGCCGCAGCATCGTAGTAAACGTTGCTCGCCCACAAGAAGACCGCAGCGCCGGCGGTGGCAACAACTTCCGCGGTGGCTTCCAGCGCCGCTAGGTAGTAATACCACTTGCCCGCAGGCTTACGCCGGGGCACACAATTAGGGATGCGGCCAAAGCTGGCGTATACTGTAATCAGTAAGGCAGCGGCCGCATTCCTATATCTCACCAATGTAACAGGGCGTTGATTAATCTTATGAAGCACCCCATTACCAGCACCCGCAATGGCATTCCTGTATATGTTGACTTGGTCAAATCCCAGGCTGGCGCACACATCGCCCGGCAACCGTATTTGCTCGGCCTCGTAAAAGAACTATTAGCAACCATCACCGCTACCGAGGCAGAAATCAGCATTGAGCACGACATGGGCCGTGCAGTTGGCTACAGCTATGTGGTAGAAACGACCGATAAAGACAATATTGTGTACGCTCAGCGCCTGCACGACGATGCCTACACCCGGTTTGTTAAAAACGGTACGCCGCTTTCTACCAATTACCTGTCTATCGTTTTGCGCCGCGACGCAGATGGCGACTATGAACTTGACGACGCTTGGGTCGGCCGGCTTAATCCGCCACGCCCAGGAAGCGCCAACGAAACAGCCAACAGCAAGGTGTACTGGACCAAGCATGCATTTGTACTCGACGGCCAGCCTATCCAGCTGCGGACTCTTACTAAAGTGTGCCCGTACTAGCAGCTCGTGCTACAGTAGATACCATAAAACGAACATGAAAGGATGCCACCATGTCTAAAGGCAGAGATTCCAAAAAAGCAGTCAAGAAACCAAAGAAGCCAAAGGCTGTCTAGACCTACGCAGTGTAGGCTGGATTTTGCGCTTCGACGCGGCGGAGTAGTTCCCGGACAATGCCCCGGATCAGGCGCTTGGCTTCGCGTTCGTTTGTAGCCAAGCTGAGGTTCCAGTCGATGCCCGGCTGGCTATTCCCTTCGATGAAGTAGATGTTGCCGTCATTACTGACAATGAAATCGAGCGCAAAGAGCGAATCAGTATCGGCTAATACTGTGGCGATTTGTTGCGAGAATTCTTTGATCGCCGTAGGGATATTTTCAGGCGAGACATAGGTAAGGTCGCCGCCCTGGTGTTCGTTGCAGCGGAAGTCGCCTTTTTTAGCCTCGCGGATATAGGTCTGCACAATTTTGCCGTTTTGATAGATTAACCGGATGTCGGTTGGGCGCTGCGAACCGTTGTGGCTGTAGCCCTTCTCGAACTTGGTGAACGGCTGCAAAATGAATGATATCGCTTTGTCGCTGTCCATGATGTCGAAGATTGCCTGGTGTGGTACGTGCTTGGCAATTTTGTAGATCTCGTTGCCGCCGGCGCCAAAGCGATTTTTAAGCACGAATGAATGAGCAAAGTCGTTACCATTCGGGTGCAGCGAGCGCAGCAAAATTAGTTTGTCGATAGCGTCGCGAATGCTGGCTTCGGCCCCGTCCTCGATGATAACTGTCGGGATAGCGAAGGTCGGAAACGCGTCGTATGTTTTGAGCTTGTCGCCAAAGAGCTGGAGCAGATAATCGTTTGTAAATGGCCGCACACCGTCGGAGAAAAGCAGGTCGCGGTGGTGGCGCAGCTCGGTTTTGAGTGACGAGAACTTATCAAAGATAACCCGCGACGAGCAGGATTCCTGCACGCGCTGCCAGGCGTTGTCGCTGTACAGCCAATAGCTGCTGCAGGTGCCTGGCCCGGTAATGTCGAGCGAGGTACTAAAGGCGGCTGTTAGCCCTTTTTTAGCACACATCTCGAGTAAGTAAGCATAGGCGCTATCGTAATGGGTACGAGTTCCAGAGGCGCCAAACGGCGAACTATCATCGTTCAGCGAACGGGCACTACAGGCAATCTCGCCTGAGTACACAATGAGCACATCGAATGAAGTAGTTTTTTCCATAAGTTTTTTTGTCCGGGTTGTAGTACGAGATGAAGTTTTGTTGCGACAACAGTAATACTTAAGCACTATTATACACTAATATATTTAATTTTCCACCCCTCAGGCCCAGGCGGGCCAAACATCACCTAATCTTTCTTTCTCAGTGCGAGCGAAATAGCTATTACGATTGCCGGGACACACGCGGCAGCAGCAAAGCCTATGTACCCCCATTTGTGCGAAGGCTTGGCTGGCGCCGTGGTGCTGGCGGCTTTCACAGAACCGTTAGAACCCTGGGCGACGCGTAAGGAATGGTCAAATTGCACAGTCTGCCCATTCGGGTTTGCAGGTACGGCCTGGAGTGTAAGGCTGTATAGACCCTGGGATGGGAACGTGTAGGTAGCCGATGCGGTGGTATCGGTTGCTGTAACCGGCACTGTTTGTGCGGTGCCTTGGGCGTCGCGTATAACTAGCGACACGCGGTAGTCCTGTAATGAGCTGATGTGGTTTTGAATTATAAAAAGTAAGGTGTTGGGCTTTCCGGCAACCGGGTCATCGCCTGGCTCAATGTGGAGTATGGCCTTGGTGCTTCCGGCGGTGTCGGTTATCAGCTCGTGGGCACTTGCCGTAGCCGGGGAGACTATCCAGCAGGCCGCTACTACTGCCAGGGCTAGGAGTGTGCGCTTATGTAACACGGGATTCTCCTGTCTGCTTTGGGCGTTGTCGTGGCAACCCTGCAAAAACACTTATGGCCGCGACGGCCAACACTACAAAGCCGGCTATTTTAAATGTGCCCACGTTACCGTGGCGCTGAGCAAAAAAGCCATAAAGCACAAAGAACAGCATACTGCCGATTTCTGTCACAAAACTGCTCACCGATGTAATCGTCGCCCGGGCTTTGCCTTCTATGGCGTGCTGTAAGCGGCCTTCAAACACGACCAGCAATAATTGGATGAAGAAGACGAACAGCACCAGGATTGCCGCCGCTAATATTTTGGTTGAGCTGGCGGCCACAACTAAACACAAGCCAGAAACGGCGAGCAGTGTGGCAATGAGTAGCCGGTTAGCCCTGTTATACCGGTAGGCCAAATAACTCCCCAGTGCCGCGGCCAGGCCAGTGCCAACGAGCACGAGCGGTATGGCGAATTTCGGCAAGGCGATATTGGCGGCGAACAACGGGAAATACTCTTCTAGGTCGCCGTATATCACGGCTACGAACGCCAATAACAAAACGATTCTCAAAATTGCCGGGTTGGAGAAAGCTGTTTTTACACCCCGGACGATAGTATGCAGGTACTTTTCCTCCTCTTCCTCGAGCGATTCCTGCTTTTTTGCCTCTGGCAGGGTCATGGCAATTGCGGCAGTGAGCAGCGGCACGATAATACTCGCCACGAGTACAAAGGAGTATCCCAGCAATATGGCTGCCGCGGCCAGTGCGGTGGCGACAATATTCCCCACTAGGCTCAAGCTCTGCGCCGTACCCATCACCCGGACGTATTTTCCTTCTTCGCCACCTGCCTTCATTTCGTCGAACAGCAGTGCTTCAAAGGTGCCGGAGTCTAGAGCACCCTTAATCCCCCACAACACAAAACCAATTAAGAAACCCCAGTAGTTAGGAATCAGGAGCCAGGCTGCATAGCCAATGGCCTGGATAATTTGCCCGATAGCGAGCAGCTTGCGGCGCGAGAATTTGTCAGCCAGAATGCCGGTCGGAATCTCAAACAGAATACCGGTCAAGGACCAGGCAAAAAATAAACTGGCAATGTGTGCGGCATCGAGGCCCTTATCCGAGAACATCACCGCATAGAGCGGATATATAAGAATAAAGTCGTCAAGGAACCGGTAGGTATAGATCTTTTGTTTGAGGCCCATCAGGAATTACTATATCACCGCTGATGACTACAGACTGTAGTAGCTGATGACTTTTTGGGCGGCCTGGGCTGCAGACATGTCGGAATTGTCGATAACACAGTGTTCCAAATCTGGGAATGTCTCAAAGGCAGCCTCGTTGCCGGCGACGACTTCGTGCCAGCGTTCTGTGGTGTCGATTTTGCGGTTTTTGCGTGACTCACTGGTCACGCGCGCCAAAAGCGCATCCCGGTTGGGCAGCAATTGAACAAACAATACTGTGCCGCCCGCGCCCGTTACTGCCGCCTGTACCTCACGCATAAAATCAAGCGTGCCAGGCGACAGTGGTGCGAACGTGGTGATGAGATCCACGCCCGCTTCCGCTGCGGCAGCGAACATGTCGAGCCGCAGCTGGCGCCCCAGCCGGCTCCGGACTTTGTCGTATTTGGTTTCGGAGCGTGGAAAGATCTCGATGAGGTAGTCGATTGCTTTGTGGTTATCGAGCAGTTTGTAGCCGGTGGCCGCGGCTAGTTCGGTGGCGACTGTCAGCTTACCGGCCGCGGGCGGGCCATATATAAAGACAAGATTCATGCCCTTTATGATACAACACACGGCAGCGTGCGGCTACTTGGCCCAGTCGCCGGTCTGCATGTTTAGGAGCGAGAAGACCGAGGCGTTGCGGATGTCTGACTCGCCGAGGATGTATTGCAGGATACGGTCATTGCCCATGCCGTAACCGGCGTGCGGGTTAGTACCCTGCTTTTCCATGATGTCCAAGTACCATTTAAAGTCCTGGTACTTGCCGCCGCGCTTTAGGTGCAGGTCATACATCGTTGAGCTCATGAGCCGGGCCTGGAGCCGTTCAAAGTTGTGCTCGCGCACTGCAGCGCCAGCGCCTTCGCCTGCATAGGGGAAGATTAGGTCGGCCGACAAACAGACGCGCGGGTCCTTTTCTGAAACCTTCATGTTGAAGAACTTAATTTCCTGCGGGTATTTCATTATGAATACGGGCAGCTCGGTTTTGCCATGGTTCAGCAGCTCGACAATTTTAGCTTCGTGGTGGGCTAGCAGGTCGTCACCGAATTTGACTTTGGGGAAGCCATTCTTTTGCAGTAGTTTTACCGCGTCTTCGTAGCTGATTCGCAAAAAATCGTGGGTGGCGGCGTAGCGCAATTTGCTTACATCACGTTTGTAGATGGTGTGCAGGGTTTTGTCGTTATCTTTCAGGATGCTTTTGAGCATTGCCTGCACCGTGCCCTGCATGTTTGCGAGTAAGGCTTCGTACATGGCGTCTTCATCGTATTTTTTGCGCGTCATGCCGATTGTTGTGCAGTCGAACTCTTCTTCGGTCAGGCGGAATTGGCGGAGGTGGCGTACGTCTTCCTCTTCTTCGTCACGGCCGGAATGGATGACCGTCCAGGCTCCAGAGAACGATTGCAGGGCTTGCTCCAGCGATAGCTGGCCAGTCTGCGTAAAAAATAACGGCAGGCCTTGGCGGCTGCCGATTTTAAATAAGGTGTCAACGTTTTCGCACGCCCCGGTTATGCCTACAATCTCTGGGACTTCGACGTGTACCATGCCGCGCTTGCGGTAGTTGCTGGCCGCGCCAAAGTTCAGGCTTTGGTTAATCCGAACCAAATTCGCGAAGTGGTTGTCAAACCCTAGTTTAGTTTTTTTGTTTTCGATCGTTAGGCCGAGTGTGTTCATTATTTCTCCTTAAAAAAGAGTTTAAAAAAAGAGCCCCTTAGGGCTCTATCCTTGATAAAAATTCGCGTTAATTGTCGGTTTCCAGGCGTTCATGTTGTGACCTCCTGAATCTTAACTCTAACCCCCAAACATAAGCACGTCAAGTATTATCACGGTTTACGGATGGCACCGAGCAATAAACCAAAAAAGTGCCGGTTGGCGTAGTCGCTGGGGTGGAATGCATCGCCGGCAATAAAATGTTTGCGGGTGTCTTTGGTGTAGTGGTCATCGTGCATCGGCCGGTAAAAATTAACATACTGCACCTTGGGAAATTGCGCAGATACCTCGGCATATATTTTACTCAGTTGACGGGAGCGATAATCAAATAAGTAGTTGAGCGGAAATATAAAAAACCCGGTGTTGCCCACATTTACACAATGGCATAAAACAATCTTCTGCGTCCGATGGCTGGCCTCGTCCAGGAATTCGGTAAGGTTGCGGCGGATGGCTGCACGACTGGTAAAGCGCACGATGTCATTACCGCCAACCCCTGCTATTAAAAGCATGTAGTGCGCATGCCTGCCCTGTTGTAGCTGAGCGCGCATGTCCCTGATTTTTGCGCCATTCGTGGCGAGCGTCTCTATGCTCGCTTCCGGGAACTGCGCGGCAAGCAAACCGCCCACGGTGTTTGCCGGGTCAACAATACCCGCGCCGTACATCGTGCTGTCCCCGAGCACTGCAATACGTTGGTGGGCGTTTTCGGCAAAACGCATAAACGGCTGGGTGGTCTTAGTAAGGGCGTGCGAGGCACGCAAAGACCGGATTACGCGGAAGCTCATAAACCCAACATACCAGGCAGTACCAGTAAGAAGTGCGAGCGCGATCACAGCAGGTCGTCGTTACGGGCGTCGCGGTCTGACTGTTTGTACATTTTGTTTTGGGCTTTGCGCTTTTGTACTGCGCCTTGGGTGTCGGGCTGGGCGGTCAGGTGCTTAAGCTCGCGCTTCATTTTTAAGTAGTTTTCGTAGTGTGCGCGGGTGAGTTCACCGGAGCGCAAGGCTTCCTGGATGCGGCAGCCGGCTTCGGTACCATGGCGGCAATTGCTGTACTTGCACTGGGTGGCTAGTTCGGCCACGTCGTCGAAGTTTTCGTCTAAATCTTCCTCGGCGCCCCACAGGCGCAGTTCGCGGATACCGGGCGTGTCGATCAGTAGGCCGCCGTTTGGCAGCACAAAGAGTTCGCGGTGGGTGGTGGTATGCCGGCCGGTTGAGTCAGACTCGCGCACGGCACCGGTTTTTTGCACGTCTCCGCCCAGTAATAAGTTGGTGAGGGTCGACTTGCCCACGCCCGAAGATCCTAATAGTACAGCTGTTTTGCCCGGCGCAATAGCTTGGCGAATGTCGTCTACACCGTCGCCGGTTGCCGCGCTGCAAACAATAACGCGTACGCCGAGCGGCGCAGCTGCGTCGCGGTAGGGCTGGAGGTCACCTGCCTGGTCTGCTTTGTTCAGTACCAGCACTGCTTCAACATGGCTTTGGGTGAGCTGGTACAGGTACCGTTGCATGCGAGCCGGGCTAAAGTCATTGTCCAGCGACTGCAGCACAAAAGCTATATCAACATTGGCTGCCATAATTTGCTTGCGTGCCTTATTGCCAGCTGCGGCCCGGGCTATCTCGCTTTGGCGCGGTAGGGCGGTTTCGATAACCGCGCCCTGCTCACCAGACAATTGCACTGCAACCCAGTCGCCTACCTTGGGGAAGTCCTCGGGCTTGGCGAAATGCAGCAACCGGCCTGAAAGTTCGGCTGTTTTTTCGAGCGGTGTGACGACTTTTAGTGACGTACCAAAGTCGGCGGTTACCCGGGCTGGAATATGGCCGGGCAAATCAATTGCCTGCCATTGAGCTGCGAAATAGTCGTTCCAGCCGTAGGCCGCGAGATCTTTCATAAAGTCATTGTCTCATGTGCGAGCGGCATTGCATGTATATTCCTTGACAGCAACCGCCCAGAACCTAATCATGTAGTAGCAAGGGGAAGCAATGCGTAAGCCAATTTATCCTGACCGTTTTCAGCCAAAACGCAGCAAAACCAAACAGGTTACTGCAGCGTGTATCCTGTTGGCTTTAATACTGGGCAACACCGGTGTGGCGCTTGCCTACCACGGGCGCACCTACTCGCATGCTGCTATTGGCGACAAGCGTATCGGCAGCGTTACCTACCCAAAGTTTTTAGCCCAGGTTAAGAGCGGCCAATTTGTGGGTCGGGCCCTGACCATTACGTTTAAGGGCGCATCGGGTACGATGAGCATGAGCGAGCTGGGCGCGTCGCTCGATACCGCACAGGCCCAGCAAGCCATGCGCGGCGGCCGGGCTTGGCCACCTATGCTGAATTTTGTCACCACACAGCACATCACCCTCCCCATTGTTATTAATGACGCAGTGTTCAAGACTGGC
>DATIIM010000023.1:0-57294 GCA_035479615.1 Patescibacteria group bacterium | reverse complement strand
CCACGTAGGGCTTGCGCCTCGGTGTTCAAAATTTCTACTACCGAGCCGACATCGGATGAGGGCGTATCGATAATCGTCTCTGCGGGCGACAACCTGTCTGGGACAGGCGCACGGTTCTCGACAGAAGGTTCGGCAAGGTGCTGCACGCTGCCACGGAATGCCTCAGCTATATCTAAATCCACGCCCCGGCTATCCTGGATTGTTACCGGCTCAGCAGAGGGCGGGCTTTTTTCAGCAGCAATAGGCGCACCATACGCCATGTACGTTTCATAGACTATCTGTGCGTCTTCGCCTTCAAACAGCCGGCGGCCTAAAACCTCAATTTCCTGCGATCCGACGGAGCATATTTCCGCTTCACGAGCCAACCGCGCGACACGCTGGCTCTCTGCTCTAATCTGGTCATCGGTCAACCGCCAGGCGTTCGTAGGCACGACCATCGATTCGACGATCTTCCCTGCCTTATCGTCCATGGCTCGTCTGAGCACGTAGGCGACAAAAGCCGCCTCGCTAATCTGCGCACCCCGCAAAAATGGCACGTTGCCCTCGCCTACAACGAGTCGAGTTACCTTCTTACCATCACCATATACTTCCATGGCTAGCCCTCAATACCCTACTTAGTTTTAAGTCTTATGCTTTAGTTGCGTATTGGGTAAGTTTAGCTAATGTTTTCTCAGTCATCAAGCGCGATGCAATATCGCGGCGAGCTTCGGGTTTGGCAAGTTCTGCCTGCATCTGGGCGTCTGGATAGCGAGCGCGCAAGGCGTTCATTTGTGCCTCGAGCTCTTCGGCGGTGATGTCAATTTTTTCTTGGTCGGCAATTTCAGCCAATACTAGTCCGGCCTTAACGCGGAGTTCAGCTGTCGGACGCTGTGCCTTGTGGTACTCCTCTTCGGTGAGGCCTTCGGCATCCAGGAATTCCTGCCAGGTTTGGCCGCGGTACATCAGGTTTTGGCGTTGGTCGCGCTCGATGCGTTCAACCTGCTCGGTGATGAGCACTTCGGGGATGGCAACCGTAGCTTTTTTAGTAATGGTTGTCAGCAGGTCATCGGCGTACTTTTGGTCAGCACGGAACTGCTTTTCGGCCTCAAGCTGCTTTTTGATGTCGGCTTTTAGCTCGTCAACGGTCTTGAATGGGCCAACCTTAGCGGCGAACTCATCGTCGAGCTTAGGTTCAACCAGCTCGTTGACTTTTTTGGCGGTGATGGTAAATTCCACCTTGCGGTTCTGCAGTGCTGCAACACCGTAATCTTTAGGGAAAGTCAGAACAAAAGTCTTTTCTTCGCCAGGCTTTACGCCTACAACATTGGTCTCAAAACCTGGAATAAAGGTATTACTGCCGAGCTGCAACGGGTAGTCTTTGCCGTCGGCACCGTTAATCGGCTCTTTGGTCTTAGCGTCTACGCCCTTAAAGTCGATAACGACTTCGTCGCCTTCTTTGGCTGCGCGCGTAACTTCTTTTTTCTCGGCTTCGCGGGTGCGCAGGTTGCTTACCACTTCGTCGATATCTTTAGCGGTAACTGTTACTTTTTCTTGAGCTTGCTTAATTTTCTTGTAATCAGGCAGTTTTACCGCGCCAACTACTTCCACTACGACCTCGGCTTCGAGTGTCTCGTATGGTACAAACTTAGTTATTTTGATTTCAGGCTGGACAACAGGGCGCAGTTTTTCCAGATCGAGTGCCGCAGTGTAGAGACTGTTTAGGGCAGCTTCTAGAAATTCGGCTTGCAGGCGTGCCTGGTCGGCTTGTTTTTCTACGATAGTCAGCGGGGCCTTGCCTGAACGGAAGCCAGGCAGCTTCATATTAGCTGCAAAAGATTGCAGGGTTTCGTGCTTTACCTTTTTGAGCAGATCAACGTCTGCAACCAAGGTTAGTTGTACATTGGTGTCGGTGAGATTCTTTTTTGTAACTTGCATAGTTAGCTACTGTAACAGATCAGGAACCATTTGGCTACTCTCTTGATTCGAGCTTAGCCTAGGAAGCAAGCGCAAAGCTCTCTTCGAGCTTGAGCTGGCCGTCTTCGTACACCATGTGCACATCAATGCCGGTTGCTCCACGGCGGGTGCGAATGGCCTCTTCAAGATACGCTTTGACTGCTGTGTTCATAGCCGAACCGGCCAACTTCCGTGCCAACCCGAGCGGCATTCCGGCGTCATCTGCGCCGCGGCGCGGTTGGCTTATCGTTACCTGGTTGCCCTTAATAGCAATGTGCGCGTCAATAGCACGCCGGTCGGCGGTAGAGATACGCCCATCGGCGACCTGGCCGAGTAACAGTGTCATGAGCAAGCCAGATTCAAGGTTTACGAACCGATCACGGCGGAGAGTTGGTGCGCCGCCCAAATCCATAGTCATTGGCCCCGCCATTTCACGCGTCACATCAAAAACCTCAGGTGCTGGTGCTGGAGCCAGGCTGATCGGCGGGAACACGGCATCTACTATATTCTCGACATACAACGACGTGCCGGCCTGGATGTCTGGGCCTTGCAAGCCAATAGATACCCGGTTAGCCATAACATCCCTCAACACCACGCGTGTTCCCGGCGGCACAACAGCCTCTTTATTTGCATTGTAGAGGTTGCCGGTGGCGGTGCCGGTAACATGTATTTCTCTGTTGCCCCGGATGGTCTGGGCAACCGGAACGCCGGGGTTATTCGGCAAGGTTACAGTATTCAGGAGCTGTCCGAGTGTTGCGTTGCCGAGCTGGGCAAGCAACGGCTCAAGCACTGGCTCAAGCGATGGTTCAACACCTACACACTCCACATAGTGGTCAACGACTGCCGGCTTCTTGCTGCGCGGATCAAGCAGAACCGAACCATCCTCATAGCGGACCTGCAGGTTCTTACTACCACTGACAAACTCAAGACTCCCCGCGCGGCCTCCAATAATCTGCAAAATATTTGCGCGTCCGGTAAGACCCTCTAGCTGAGCGTTGACGTTATTGATCAATTCCCGTGTACGGAGGTCAAAGGAGCCGGCATACCGGCCGCGCAGGCTTTGATCTTTGCTGGCAACGAGATAAATCGTATCAATACTGCTTGCATTCTCGGCTGTGATCTTATGCAGGTTGGTCGTCTTAAAAATGCGTCCAAGAATTTCGGCCACTGTTATTCCAGTGTCGCCAATACCGCCAACCATCCAGCGGGTGCCGTGCTCAATCGGACCTTGGGCGCGGTCGGCAGCATAGCGATAAAACTGACCGCCGTTCATATAGTAGGGCATCCCATCCTTGGCTATGCCGGCGGTTACTACATCCGTAAACTTCTCGTCCACGGTAAGGTTAGTCGCAAATTCACCGGGCCCAACTGGCAATGCCGGGCAGTCAGTATAGTAAATAACGTCCTCTGACACGCCTTCCGTGGTAGTGCGCGTATAGGATAGCTTATACGTACCCCGCGTACCGGCGTCGCCGTTCACTTCTACACTCTTGAGTGTCAAATTCTTCTGGTACTTACTCAGCGCAAGCGCCATCTGCATTTTGATCATAACCGCTAGTTCAAAGTTGTCGTTGTAGTTGTTCTCACCAATTACGTCCGGCGGCAGCCATAAATCACCTAATCGGTTAATGCTGCCACTGCGCGCCTGGGCCGGGTCGTCATTGCGCTCGCCAGGGTACCAACGGAAGATACCGCCAAGAAGGCCGCGGACTTTGGTGTCAAAGTCGCGAGTGCTGTCATCGGGCAATTCAAAGTAGTTGGAACCGACCAACTTCTTACTGTTCAACAGCCAAGCACGTCCGTTAGGAGAACCAAATACACCACCTAAAAATTCACCGCCGTCTGCAAGCATAACTTGTCCGACAAGGTCAGGACGCTTAGCTAGTAACACCGCCATGTTAATGAGTCCCGCCAAACCACCTCCATTGACGATAATTGGGACGTACGAACCGCTTGGTAGCTCAAACTGCGTTTGCCGGTCCATGTTATCAAAATAGCTGTCGAGCCAAACATTGGTTGCTTCTGGTATTTCGGCGGCAGCTGCTAGCCATGGGTTAGCTGCTGTCAGCTCACCATATTGTTCCATGTACTGCCGCTCTTGCGGGTTCAAAACACGCTGTTCTGCTTCCAATTTGTCGGCCGTCAACACATGACGCTCAGCGTTAGCAAGAACGCTCAACATTTGCTCGCGGCGAGCAGGTTCACCGACCATCGACATGATCAATGGCACCAGTGAACGCTTCAAGTTGGCAGCCATTACCCCGCCAGCGTCAGTCTGCAAGGTTTCCAGACGCTCCAGTGCCTCGATGACCAGCCGTTCTTCGCTACTGGCATCTGCCTCGGTCGTGGGGGCGGCAGCAGGAGCTGGCGCAGCGTCTGGATCAGTTGGAAGCTCCACTTCGACAACACCGGCTAAAGCGGCCCTTCCGAGCGCCGTGAATGCCAACCTGCCGGCGCGGAACCGCTCAGCACGAGCCTCTGGCAAAAGCCTGCTCGCACCAAGAATTAGCCGGTTCCGAAGGCTATCTACTGGCGCGAAAAGCTGTCCTGTTCCGAGTAGGTCAGTCTGGAGTTCCGGCTTATCGATAATCGGCAGCCCCACAGCAGAGACCGGACCTACCGTTTCCGGTGGAGGTACAGGCTGAGTTTCTACGTCCCCCAACGGGAGCAAGGGCACGCCAGTGGCAGGGTCAACGGCACCAGGAATAATGGGTAGGGGTTCTGCTTCTGCCACAATCGATCTCTATCGTAATTTTTTACAAATAAATAAACACCCTGCGGTGTTTTAGAAGACGAATTATAAACTATTTGTTGAAGTTAGTCAATAATCTAGGTAATCCCGTCTATGTAGGTCCCTATTTGAGTATCGAAGGCGGCTTGCCCTTCCATGGCTGCGGCCGCCTCGCTGCGCGCAGCATCCGTTAATGACTCGGCATATTTGACCAGCGCCGCCGCCAGTTCAATTGCCACCAGCGCTTCGCCCATTACCGCCGCTGCTTCAGCATTACGGTCACGCATAGCCTCGGCATGGCCAAGCAGCCCGGCCAGTGTCACCAACGCTTCGTTAGCCGATTCGTTCGTTGTACCGCCCAGAGCCTGGCTGAGCCGGTCAATAATCGATTGGGCAGACGCAGCGGTCTCTGGCGCGTCCTGATCCACCAGCCCCGATTCGATTGTGGTTGGCAGCGCGCTATTTAACCCCTCCAGGGCAGCATCAAACGGTAATTCCCCTAAATCAAAGGCAGTCCGGCCCAACGGCAGCACAGCGACTTCATGTTGCAGCCCCATGAGCGTGAGAAGTAATTCTGCCCGGTTAGCCGGGTCGCCATGCTCTGCCACCTGTCGTCTCCTAAGATATGTCGGCGATGTAGCCGCCAATATTTTCGCTAAACGCAGCGCGTGAGGTTTCGGCTAGCTCCGCTTCGCGCCGGGCAGCCTCGATCAAATCTCTTGCCTTCTTTGCTTCCATCAGTGCTTCATTAATAGCCACAAATGCAGCGTCGAGTGAGTTCATAGCCAAGACCGTTTGCCGGGACATCATTTCGGTATGGCCGGATATGGCCTGCAGGTTATCCTGCGCAGCTAGGGCATGCGGGTTGTTTGTCTCGTTAAGTACAGCGGCAAGTACACCGGCAAGGTTCGACGCGGCATGTTCTAACTCCCCGACATCAGCGCGGTAAGTATCGCGCTCAGCTTGCAATACTGGCACGCCTTCGATCGTCGCGACAATGCCTGCCATTGGTATTGCACCAAGCGCTTCCCTTGTTTGCCCCAGCGGTAACCCTTCTACCCCCTGTTGCACTCCAGCAATTTGAATAAGTAACTCTGCCGTGCTCCCGGCGTCGCCATTTTCTGCAGCCATGCGGACCTACTCTCTTATGTCGCCACGATAGTCTTTAACAATAGAGACGATGCGGGCAGCACTGTGGCGTTCGGATGCGCCCGTAATAAGGTTCTTAATCTCGTATTGTTCTTCTTTAAGCTCTTTTTCGCCAATGAACATCACATAGTGGATGCCTTTTTTAACAGCAGTTTTAATCTGCTTATCTGGCTTAGCGCCGGTCACGTCTACTGCTACGTTGGCGCCCATCTCGCGCATGTCGTCGATAATCTTTTGGGCTTCGGTATATACGTTGCCGATCAGCGCCACATAGACATCTGTTTCCGGGCGGATGGCCGGCATAAGGTTGTGGCCGGTGAGGAAGTTCTGCAAGGTCACGTCGCCAAACCCAAACCCTACCGTCGGGAGCGGTTGCACGCCAAATAGGCCAACAAGGCCGTCGTAACGTCCGCCGCCGAGCATGGAACGGTTGTTGTCTGGATTTTCGTCAAAGATTTCGAAAACCACGCCGGTATAGTAGTCGAACCCGCGCATGATGCTAATGTCGAACTTGGCGTTCGGGATGCGGGCTTCGTGCAGTACGTGCAGCAGTTCTTTCAGCTCTAATGCCGGGCTGCTTTGCCTAATTACTTCTGGCAGGTGTTCAATGGTCTTAGTCTTCAGCAAGCCGATGAGCTTGTTGCTGGCGCCGGCATCACGCTGCGTAGGGCTGAACACGGCATCAACTTCGGCCACAAATGTTTCGCGAGCCGTTTTGTGCATCCGGTCGATGAGCTTGCTGACCATGTGGATCTGTACGCCGTCGAGGTGCAGGTATTCCTTAAAGATAAAGTCCATCAGCTTGCGGCTGTTGACGCGCACCGTGTACATGTCGTGCGTGGCACCAAATTGCTTGAGGATGCCGTCGGCCACCTGGATAATCTCAGCCTCGGCTAACAGATTATCAACGCCAAAGATATCGACATTGAGCTGCCAGTGCTCGCGCAAACGGCCGCGCTGCGGACGCTCATAGCGCCACAGGTTGGGGATGCTGTACCAGCGCAGCGGATATGCCAGTTCCTGGCGCTTGCCGGCAACCATGCGGCTGACGGTCGGCGTCATTTCAGGCCGGATGGCTACCTTGCGGCCGCCGCGGTCCTCAAATGTGTAGGTCTGCTCGTTGACGATTTCTTCACCGGTCTTAGCTAAATAAAGTTCTAGCGGTTCAAGTACTGGCGCGTCATATTCTTCGTAGCCAAAGCGTTCCGACACGCGGCGCATGATATTAAACATGTATTTTTGCAGGCGCTTGTCTTCTGGGTAGAAATCACGCGCGCCCTTATATGGTTGGGTAGATAGTGCCATAGATCGGTTCCTTCAGGTTAGATTGTATCAGATTTCGTTGTGCGGCGGATCATACCGCGTTGTGTGTAATTGCAACAAAAAGTGTGCTAAACGGAGTTAGCGTCTGCTGCCCGGGCAGCGTTCAAGCGGCGCGCTTCTTTGCGGGCGCGGGCAGCTCGGAGTGGCGCATCGAGAAATTTGTCGATGTAGTTGGCTGTAATGCCGGCGAGCGGCTCACCCATGCTGAACATCATGGTAGCGATTGCTTCGGTGAACACCAGGTGGGCGACCACCGGGATAGGGGCGCTGCCCAGCATGGCTGTCATACCGACAAGCTTGCCTTTACGTGCTGGGTTAGTACCAAAGGACTCATTCCAGGCGGCTTTCAACGCCTGGCGGAATGGAACACTCACCCGGCTCATGGCGGCATCGATGTCGCCATCGGCTAAGGCTTCTTCTATAGCCTTATAGAGCACTCTCAGGTCATCCTCAGAAACTTCCTCGCTGGTCTGGGCGTTTATGATCTCACGCACGCTGAGCATGGCATCTTCATGGCCCTCTGCATCAGTGAGCGCCGCCCGTACTTTGGCTTGCCCGGCTTCATCCAGGTTTATATGGCCCTGAACTTTACCCTCGTCTACCTGTGCGCGGTAAGCGCGATGCGAACTCTGGATGGTCTTGAACAGCGTTGCACCAGTGGTAGCGCAACTAGCTATTGCGAAATCCAGCGCGGCCAGCGATTCACCGTAATTATCACCGACCCATTTCACCGTAAACCCTGCGGCAACGCTCCCAATGGCCACTGGCCCGATGAGTTTGTAGCGCGGAGCGATCTCTCGCCAGCTATAGCCGAGCGCCTGCTGGCTGAATGCCTCACCGGCTTCGCTCGCCGGGTCTTCCATAAGGGCTAGCAAGAAAACAGCAACAGCCAGGGGCGTCCATTCTGGGTGGTGCTCATAGATAAGGTGGAGTGTTTCACCGGTAATAATCAGGCCGGCAGCCAGTTTAAGGGTCTTGAGGATCCCTTCCGAATTCCGGCCACTCACGTCGCGCAGCATGTGCTCCAGGGCAATTCCGCCCCCGAATTCTTTATCAAGGTACCCGTTCATGTCGCCGATATCTACCAGCAGCTTGTCCCGCTCATCGGCAGTTAGGCCGTCAGGGATTGTCGCCTTAATACCAAAAGCAATCTCGGCAAAATTAGTAATGCCCAAGAATGAGTCTTCAAAGTCACGCTCTTCAGCGGCCTTTTCGTCTGCGAGCGCCTCCAGCAATTCACGGCGAAACCCTACCTTCGTGTTACGTTCTAGGCGATCGTGTTCTTTTTGCCGCTGGGCTTCGATCTTGGCATAGTCGGATTCGTGGACAATCGGTTCGATACCCTCAGTAACAAACGGCGTGAGCCAGCTAATGAGTTTGTGCTGCGACTGGCTGACGGCGTGAATGTGATCTAGCACGGCAGGCGGTGTACCCTTAAGCTGGCGCAACCGGACCACACCATACTTGCTCAGGATATCACGCAGGATATCTTTAGCTTCGGGCATTGAAGCGAACAGCCATTCTATTTCGGCGGGCAGCTCGCTTTCTTTTAGATCGATCTCGGTAGTGGTGAAGTACTCATCAACGAATGCTTCGAGTTCGCCGCCGTTATGGACGCCCAAGGTTGCCCAATAGTCACGCTTTTGCTGTAGGAATGTTTGGACATCCTCAGGCAGGAGGCTCAAGTCCGGGCGGCGAAGCCTGCCATGAACCTGTGGCGGCACATTATCGGGTATAGGTGCCGGGCTGCGGAAATTAAAACTTTGCCCTAGCGGAAAAGTCTTTTCCTTGCCGTCATAGCTAGTTATGAACTGCATCGGCGTTAGACAATAGTCGTCGACATAACCCACCGGCCGCATGCGCAGCGTGGCCCGTTCTTCTGGTGAGAGATCGTCCTCCAGCCAGGCTGCAAGGCGACTGCCACAATCAAACTCATTGTTCTCGTGCTCGGCGGCTATTTCTTGCTCACCGACAATAGCATCCCAGCGTTCGTCCTGCTTGGCATGGCGGCGATACCAGGGTGACGACTCATGGCCAAGTTTTTCAGTGACATCGCTAACCACCCATTTTATGTCATGGGATTCAGCAACGGCACGCATTGCCAGACCGCCCTGCACTTGCAGCGCCCTATACGCTTGAGCGGCCTCAGCCTCAGCCTGCGCGTTTCCGGTTCCAGAACCTGTTATATCACCAGCTTGTTCCATATTTGTCTACAGACGATAGCACATTTTGTCTCAAAATGCGCTGTTCAGCCATGCTCCTTGCCCGGCGGGCCATACCGCGTCAAGCGTCACAGGCACCAGGTTATCTTCGATAATGACCAGGTCATTTTCGTCTGCTGTCTGCCCAGATTCCACAAGGTCGAATGTCCCATCCAGCTCAGGCATGAGTTTGGGAAGTGCTTCGAGGCCGCCCTCAGTTAAAGAAATAACCACTGTATCTTGTCCGAGGGCAGCTCGTGCTAAGGCGGGGTACACAGCGGCAACAGTCAGCGGCTCGCCGGACTGGCGTTTACGCCGGACGTCAGGCGCGCGCTCTTCTAGAGCGGCGAGTGCAAAACGGACCCCTTCCAACACCAGCAGTGGAGTACTTGCTAGCCGTGCGCGCAGGCTAGGGTTCTGGGTGAGCCAGGCATCTGAACCCATCAGGCCAATGCCGCCCAGCCGGTCCACCAGCCGAGGGATGTCTTTATCGCGCTGCAATGCAACACGTTGGTTATTGTTGTTCGGGTCGATGAAGCCGGCGGCCAGCCAGCGCGGGGATATCCACCCCTTGCCGCATAAGCCAGCTCGTTGCTGCTTCACGGTTGCGGCCTTTGGGCAAAAATAGTGTGGGTTGGTTTTGTAAAGTTTGAGTAACGGTCATGTCAGTTCCTTGTAATAGTGTAATCGGGTAATAAAAACAAAACGCCGGGCAAACCGGCGCTTAATTACACAAAAGTAACTAATCTAACCGGCTTGCTCCGGCAACATATGTGATGGCAGCACAACTGCATCGTCTGTATTGAAAATCTCAACGCTTTGGGCGCGCTGCATGGCAAAATACATGGCAACCGAACTCAGTACAAGGGTAGTCACGGCAATAATAACATTGCGCCAACTACTATTGCGCCAGGTAAGTATAAAGAACACGACTGCTGTCAGAAACAGCAAGGCAGCGAGTACGAATAGTGTGGTTGCGATTTTGTCGGTCATAATTTTAATTGGTGGGCGAGAGAGGACTTGAACCTCCACGAGTTGCCTCACTAGCTCCTAAGGCTAGCGTGTCTACCATTCCACCACTCGCCCGGAACATTGCCAGCGGCAATGTGAGTATTCCTACTCGGATTGGCCACATCGACCAGTTGGTAGCGAACCAGTTTATTTTACTGTAAAAGTGTGCAAAAAACTACCCTCAGGCTGACCTAGGCCGGCTTGGCCTCGAGAGTCCGTAACCGTACTTCATGGTCATCAATACGCCCGTCCGTATTGCCAAGCCGCTGTTCCAGGCGCTCGAACCTCATATCTACCTGATCAAAGCGTTTTTCCATGACATTCAATATTTGAGTGGTCGCTTCGGCTACTACTTCTGTAACTATACGTGTAATGATAGGCGTTATAATCGCTTCAATATTGTCGGTGGTTATCGGCTTTCCCCGGCTCATGGCCGGAGTATAGCATAAGCTCGTCCGGTGTAAATATAATTTTATCGTCAAATTTTCCGGTAAAAAACCAGCTGCATATCACCGTAACTACGCTGGGAAGCTTGCTCAAAACCGTCAAAAGCCGGCGGTTCGGTATTGCCCGGCCATGACAGTACGAACAACCCACCTTCACCAACCCGCTCTGCCAGTTTCGTGAGGAGGGGCTGCTGCAGGTCGTCGTAGGGCGGATCGCACAGCACAATATCAAACGTTGTGGGGGCTGCTGTATTCAGCCAGGCGTTAGCAGTCGCCGTAACGAGCCGCACGTCTTTGCCGAGCCCAAGGGTTTCAATATTACGCACAATGGCCTGCTGCGCAGGTTTATCGCTCTCGATCGCCACAACATGTCCGGCGCCGCGGCTGGCCGCTTCAAAACTCAGGGCGCCAGAGCCGGCAAAGGCATCGAGCACGCGCAAGCCTTCGATGTCACCCAGGATATTAAACAGCGCACCCCGGGCTTTATCGCTCATAGGGTGCGTACGGTTGGTGCCGGGCGAGTCAAATACCCGTCCGCCAAGGCGGCCAGCGATCACTCTCACGGCTTTTTCCTTTGCGCCAGCCCTGCGTCGACGCAGGCCGCATACCAGGCCAACGTTACCATATGGACCATCGCCGGAACCATGGTACGGCGGGCTTGGCGAACCAAGTTGCGGGTCCAGCCATGTTTTTTGTACGACTCGTACATGCCGAGTGCGTCAATTTCGCGGGCTTTACGGGTGAACAGCTTGAGCACGCCATGCTCGCTGAGCTCAGCGATGTCTGCCGGTGTGAGCTCAACCTGTTTCTGTGTAAATGGTTTAATGAGCGCCGCAGCGCCAAATTCAAAGAACCCGTGGGCAGCGAGTAGCCCGTGCGGCCCCCACATTTTCCAGTTGTTACTCACCTGCTGCAGGCGGGTGTCGCCTGGCATGAGCAATTTACCTTTGATGGTGTTGCGCGTTTCAAGGCCTTCACCACCGCGCAAGGCCGACAATTCTGCTTCGTATGGATGGTGGTGCGGCGGCGTCAGCCCGTCAACAATGGCGTGCGCCAACCAGGCAGCTTCAAAGCTCGCCCGTACTTCATCGCGCTGCTTTAACGCTTCGACGAGCGCATCATAGTGGTTGCTGATAATAGTTAGGAGCTGGGTGTCTGCTTCGTCGAACGGCGAATAGTAATGCCATGGCTCGTCCTGGGCCGGGCTTTTGCGCTTTATAGCGTCTGGGCCGTTTATGCCTTCAAAATGCAAAATAAGCCGTTTCCCTGGGAAGACGGCATCTTTTTTAAGCAATTTTTTGAGTGACCCACGCGCCAGACTGTCAATTTTCTGGTGGGCACCGAACATCCGCCCTGAAAGCGGGGTAAGTGTTGTTCCTGAATACATGTTTCTAGTTTAAATTGGTGACGGCGCGTAACCGCGTTACGTGCTCGTACAACTGAGGGTATTGTACCAGATTTTCGCCGGTATCGATACACTTCTGTGCTGCTGCGCGCGCGGCGGCAATCAAGTGCACATCTGTTAATTTGGCCACGCGCAGGTCTAATTCGCCGTGCTGCGAGGTGCCGTATATTGCGCCTGGGCCGCGCAGCTCCAAGTCTAATTCCGCCAGTTTAAACCCATCGTTGCTGCGCTCCAGGGCTTCGAGCCGTTTGGGCGGCGCCTTGCTGTCGCTCATCATCAGATAACAATAGCCCTTGTGCCCGCCCCGGCCGACCCGGCCGCGCAGCTGGTGGATTTGAGCCAGGCCAAAGCGGTCAGCTGCCTCGATGAGCATGACGCTGGCATTGGGTACATCCACGCCGACCTCAATGACGGTGGTACTCACCAAAATATCCAGCTCATGGGCTACGAACCGGTTCATAATCTCGTTCTTTTCGGCCGGCTTCATTTTGCCGTGCAGCAAACCCACCCGCCATTTTTTAAAATCTTTGGTGCGGAACTGCTCATATATTTTTTCGGCCGAGTTAGCCGTGCTCACCGCCGAGTCGGTAATGAGCGGGCAGACCACGAACATCTGGCGGCCGGTTTCTAGTTCTTTGGTGATATCAGCATTCATGGCCGCGCGTGAGTTAGGTGAACAAATCGTCGTGACCGTAGGTTGGCGGCCAGCTGGTTTGGCATCAAGGACCGAGATATCCAGTTCGCCATACAGCGTGAGCGCCAGCGACCGGGGTATTGGCGTAGCCGTCAAGCTCAGCAAGTGCGGCATGTGCCCGGCCTTGGCCATGAGTTTTTTGCGCTGCTCCACACCAAAGCGGTGCTGCTCGTCGATAACCACCAGCCCCAGCTTATGCATGTCCACGCTTTCCTGGATCAGGGCATGCGTGCCGATGATCATTTGTACGTCACCGCTGGCAATGTGGGAATTGGCCGCCTCCTTTTCTTTTGGTTTCATGCCGCCAACCAACAGCGAGACCTTATTGTGCAAGCCTAGGGGCGTCAATAGTTTATAGACAGTGTCGGCATGCTGCCGGGCAAGCAGTTCAGTAGGCGCCATAAGCGCCACCTGATAGCCCTCGGCCATCGCCATGACCGCGGCCATGGCTGCCACAACTGTTTTGCCTGACCCCACATCCCCCTCCACTAGACGATTCATGGGGCTGGTTTTTTGCATGTCCTGGTAAATTTGCCAAACGACTTTGCGCTGGGCATCGGTCAGTTTAAACGGCAGATGGCCGACAAACTTCCGGGCCAGCTGTTCATCAAACGGTATGGCTAGGGCTTTGTCTTGCAATAATTCGTACTTGTTGAGCAAGCTGGCCAGGGTCAGTTCAAACACTTCTTCAAAACCAAGCCGCCGCTGCGCCGCTTCTAATGCCTCACGGCTGGCCGGAAAATGCATGGTTTGTAACGCCTCGCCGCGGGGCATAAGCTTTTCTTGCTTTATGAGCCACGGCGGCAGTGTTTCTGGAGAGGTTGCCAACGTAGGCGATAGTTCACGGATCAACTTGCGGATTTGCTTGCTGGTCAGGCCCTTGGTTTCGCGGTAAATCGGCACGATCCGTGCTGTGCTAATCGGGAACTCGCTCACCAGCTCCACACTCGGGTTCATAATGGCGAACCGCTGCCGGCTCAGTTCATATGGACCGGCGATGTAGTATTCCTGCCCCGGCTTCAACCCGGTTTCGCGGTACGGCTGGTTAAACCACACCAGGCGCACGCTGTCAGTATCATCGGAAGCTACTGCTTCGGTAATGTGCATGCCGCGCCGGACATATCGGCCCTTAGCCTGCTTAATAACGGCTTTGATCGTGACAGTACCCGGGCGTAATTTTTTAATAGGTACAACTTCGGAATAATCGTCGTAGCGCCGCGGGTAGTTATGAATAAGGTCCTCAACAGAATGCACGCCGAGCACGGCCAGCTTTTTTACTAGCTCTGGTCCAACGCCTTTTACCTCTGTCAGCTGCATACTCACCTAGTATACGGCAAACACAGGCCAGAACGGCGGCTAGTACGGGGCAAAGGCGTCAAGATCGACGCGGGCTTGCTCGAGGGCCAGCTCAGCGATGTCTGGCGGGAGTTGCTCCATGCCCACGCCAGCTGTTGCTTGGGCAAAACGCGTAGCGGCATCCACCATGATCTCAACTGGAGCATGCGTATGCCCACCTTCGACGATGGGCATACCGCCACCGGTTGGGGTAAAACGCAGAATAATAGCACCGACCGAATGGGCACCCAGCTGTACCTTGGTGAGCCTCGGTGGGTCTAGTTCAGCTTTATAGATAACCTCGATTGGCTTGCCTTCGGTGCCGTCAGGTTCATCGGCCGGCAACATCTGGCCTTCAACCGGTCCATCTGCACCACCAAGACCAACAACCTCACAAAAGAGTCCTTGGTAAAGACGTTGGTAGGCGCTGGTTTCACTCATAGTGAACCCTACAATACCATAAAGTTGTTTATAAAGCTATAATATATTATCTAGGCGGCTTGTCGTTCGGCTTGCGCGGCTGCAACTGCTATATGGACCGCTTCCTCGACAAACGTAAGCTGTGCGTGTTCGGCAACATGCAGTTCACCTTCGACTTCAACAGGGTTACGTTGGCCGGTAGCCAGCGCATCGGCAGGAGAAATCGCGTAAACCTGGCGATCGCGTACAACCAGTTCCTGGCCTTCTGACGACTGAGCCGGGTCACGAAGCGCCAAGCTCGCAGCCCATGTCTTAAGAACCCGCGGTCGCTGCGCGCTTGGTTCCCAGTCTAATTCGTGGCGAACTTCAACCCAAGGTGGCTGAACAGTAGCCCGCAGGATAACTTTTACACCCCTGCCGCTCTGCAAAGGACGGCTAATATCAACGTCGCTCTCGAGGGCCCCAGGAACATGCTCCGCAATTTGGTCAACAAGCGTCGTAAGCCGTTCAGATGGAATCCCCATACTATCTAGGCCTTTTTAACTAGGAAGAACACGCTTGGGCCAAAGAAACTTTTGGCGAGCGTGGGCTGGAGGACACCTTCGATAGCGAGCATAACGCTGCGAGGCATGATCTTTTTAAGCGCTTGGCTGCGCAAGTTAGACACCGACAAAATCCGGTCAACTTTTAGCCCGGCGTGAGCCAATTGCTTAATGACCGTGTTCGGGTTGTGGTTTACAAAGGCAATTTCGCCCTTCTTCTTATTCGCTTTAGAACGGATGTCCACTGGTTCAACCGGCAGTTTCTTACCCTTTAAGAAATGCTTGAGGCGGTTGCGGCCGTGGGCATAGTTAGCGACCTCGATAATGGCATAGCCGTCATCGGCAAGTACGCGGGCGATTTCGGAAAATTCAGTTGAAGGGTCTGGCAAGTGGTGCATTACACGGATCATGGTAATCAAGTCCAGGCCACCATCTTTAAACTTCAGGTCGTCGGCTTGCATGAGCTTGCGGTCGACTTCGGGGTGATCCTTCAAAAAGTCGGCGCCCAGATCGAGCTGTTGTTGGCTCGGGTCTGTCAGCGTAACTTTGTCGGCATATTTCTCAAGCAAGAGACATAGGCGGCCAAACCCGCCGCCGATGTCGGCAGCGTGGCGGAAGTGCTTGCCTTCCAGCAAACGCTTGATGGCCATTTCCTCGGAAGCGTTCTCGTAATCACGTCCTTCCCAGTATTTTACGTAGTTATGTGTCGGGTCGTTATATTGATCGGCGCGCCTTTTTGGCTCGGCCGCTTTCTTTGGCTGTTCTTTCATATGTACGTAAGTATACCACTAGCCCTGTTCGACGAGAGCTGAATCCTTAAATGCTTTGCCTTTGCGCAGTAAAAACCGGCCGTTCTGGAAGTCGCCAGCGTCGATGTTTTCTTTCTGAGTCTTTTGGCCGTTGATCGAAACTGCGTTGCCTTCCAACAGGCGACGAGCTTCGGATTTTGATGCCGCGAGATTGGCTTGCACGAGTAATTCGGTGATTTCGGCACCTGGCGCAGCATGGATGGCCGGAACTTCGTTACGCATGGCCCGCAGTGCGGTTTCGTCTAGCTCAGTTACCGGCGTACGGCCCGTCAGTACTTGGGTGACTGCTTCGGCAACCACCAGTTCGGCATCACCGTGAACCAAACGAGTAATTTCTTGGGCCAAACGGGTTTGTACCAGGCGCTCTTTGGGGTTTTCGCGGCTTTTTGCCACGAGATCTTCAGTTTCTGCACGGCCAAGCACCGTGTATATCTTTAGGTAGTCTTCAATACCTTCGTCGTCGCAGTTAATCCAAAACTGGTAGAACTGTGTCGGGCTGGTCCTCTTCGGGTCGAGCCACACCGCACCGGCTTCGCTTTTGCCGAACTTTTTGCCCGTAGTTTTGTTAATAACGAGCGGCATGCTCAGAGCGTGAACTTCCTTGCCCTCTTTTTTGCGGATAAGCGGCGCGCCAGACAGCATATTGCCCCATTGATCTGAACCGCCGATTTGCAGCTCCACGCCCTTATTTTTGAACAGCCACCAGTAGTCGTAGCCCTGGATCAGGTTGTAGCTGAACTCAGCGTAGCTAATGCCGCCACCGCCCTCGCCCATACGCGTCGAAATAAAGTCGCGCTGCACGAGTTCAGTCATGCTGTAATGCTTGCCAACGTCACGCAGGAAGTCGAGGTAGCCTAAATCCTTAAACCAATCGTAATTATTAACAAGTTCAAACTCATTGCCTGCAAAAACACGCCGCACTTGTTCGGCAACGCCGGCAATGTTCTGCTCAACTTCTTCTTTTGTTTTTAGCTGACGCTCTTCGTCCTTGCCACCTGGGTCGCCGATGAGGCTCGTTGCGCCACCCACAAGCATCACTGCTTTCCAGCCGTGCGATGCCAGCTGGCGGGCCAGCATGTAAATCGCCAGGTTGCCGATCGTTAAGCTATCTGCCGAGGCATCTGACCCCAGGTAAAATGTCCGCGGGGTGTTCACCCAATTTAGGTCTTCAAAGGTGCGGTCCTTTACCAGGCCGCGCCACTCAAGTTCTTCAGCTAACGTCATGTCCGACATGTTGTTCTCCTTACCATCAATAATACACGCTCACAAATCAGCGGCTATATAAGTATTGGTGGCGTACAGGGTCGGATGTTTTCATAATTATGTGTATAAGTATAGCCCAAGCTTAAGGTAAGCCCTAGGGGTGACGAGCTTTTTGGCTTGTACGCGGCCTTTTTTTGCTATAATCGTGAGAGTATCACTACAAGGTAGGGAGCATATAACAACGGATGAGTGACATGCGAAAACCCCAGCCACGCCGGCGTCCGGGGAAGAACACCTTTACCACCAAGAGCGGTAGTACTATTAAGTTGAACCGCAGCATTGGCGAGCGCATTAAAGCCAGCCGGGAAGCTAAAGCCCGCCGGCGAGCTGTATTCCTGAGCACATTGCCTAAAAACCGCTTTAAGCGCATGTTGTACCGCCTGAAGCCCAGCGTACTGGCGCACTACTGGTTTAGCCGCGACGGCGCCATTATGGCCTTAAAACTTCTGGGTGTGGGCATTGTTGTTATGTTCGTGCTTATTGTTGGTGTGTTCGCCTATTTCCGCAAAGATCTGCCAAACATTAAAGATATTTCTGGTACCAACATCGGCGGGAGCATTACTTACTACGACCGCAGCGGCAAAACTGTACTCTTCCAAGACTATGACGCCGTAAAGCGTATCCCGGTCAGTGGCGACGTTATTAATAACAACCTCCGGAACGCCACGGTGGCCATCGAAGACAAGTCATTCTATAAGCACGGCGCCTTTGACGTCCGCGGCATTACCCGCGCCGGTGTCCACGACGTGTTTGGCGGCGGCGGGACTACCGAAGGTGGTTCAACCATTACTCAGCAGCTGGTGAAGCTAAACCAAGACTGGACAGCCGACCGGACCATTACCCGCAAGGTTAAAGAGGTCATTTTAGCGGTTGAACTTGAACGTGAGTATTCCAAGCAAGATATCCTTACTGGTTACTTGAACATCGCCCCATATGGCCCAGTGGAATACGGTGCCCAGGTTGGGGCCAATGATTACTTTGGTATCGACGCCAAAGACCTCACCCTTGCCCAGGCTTCTATGTTAGCCGCCATACCCAAATCACCGAACACCTATTCACCATATGGGCCAAAGTTCAGCGCCGAACAGCTCATTGGCCGGCAGCACTACATCCTGGACCAAATGGTTGACCAAAAGATGATCACCAAGGCACAGGCTGATGAAGCTAAAAAAGTAGACATCCTGTCGCAAGTAAAGCCCCGTTCACAGAAGTTTAACGGCATTAAAGCCCCGTACTTTGTCATGGCAGCCAAGCAGCAACTTGAGGCTAAATACGGCACTGAGACCGTTAAGCTTGGCGGTTGGAAAGTCATTACTACTGTTGACCTAGGCTTGCAAGACAAGGCAGAAAAAGCAGTGGCTGGCGCCTTGCCCGAAATTCACAACCAGGGCGGTGACGAAGCTGCGTTTGTAGCCGAAGACAACAAGACCGGGCAGATCGTAGCCCTGGTTGGCGGCGTAGACTTTAACGATGCAGATCACGGCCAGATCAACTACGCTACCGACGTAAATATTTCCCCAGGCTCTACGTTTAAGCCATATGACGCATCTACGTTCATCGAGAACAATAATGCCGGTGCTGGGTCAGTGTTCTACGACGACCGGACGCCCAAAAATGCCTTGCCCGGTTATTCATGCACCGACACCGGCCCACCGCCGCCTAAGGGCACAGGAAACTGCCTAACCGACTACGACGGCCGCTTCCCAGGCCCTGTCACCTTGCGCTATGCACTTGGTGGTTCCCGTAACATTCCATGGGTCAAAGCAATGCTCTCTGCCGTTCCAAACGATAAGAGTACCGGGCACGTTAACTCTATTAACAAGACTATCTCCACTGCCGAAGCGCTCATGAACAATGACGATGGGTACAATTGTTACGAACGCGACACCGACCTGTCTCCGGGTGTCGATCCTGCCAAACTCAAAGCCGCCCAAACGCAATGTTATGGTGCATCGGCTATCGGCGACGGTGCCTACTTGCACCTGGACGACCACGCCAACGGCATCGCCAGCATCGCCCGCCTGGGTGCATCTATCCCGCACACCTACATCCTTAAGATTACTGACGCCAGCAATAAGACACTCGACGAATTCAAACAGCCCGTGGGCAAGCAGGTCATTCGCCAAGACACAGCCTACATCGTAACCGACATGGCTTCTGACCCGAACGCCAGCTACCTGCCAGGCAGTTGTACTACCGGCGATAAGGCAACCTGTACGAAGCTGCCATCCTTCGGATATAAGTTCCAACGCTACAACGGCTGGCACTTTGCAGTAAAGACCGGTACCACCAACGACGGCTTTGACGGCCTTATGGCCAGCTGGTCAACGCAGTACACCGCAGTCGCCTGGGTTGGGTACCACACCCGCAACAAGACCATGCACGGCCGCGGAATGGAGTTCATGACCGAACCAATCGTTCGCCCTTGGATGGAAGGTGCACACGACGCCCTTAATACGAAGCCCGTTAACTGGCAGCAGCCAAGCGGCGTCAAGAGCGCTCCTGCCTTTGTTATAACCAACCACATTGGTATTGGGTCAAGGGAACCAAGCCCAAGCACAGACCTCTACCCAGCCTGGTACAACCCGCCCAAGAACGGTGGCAACGCGAGCCGTGTTACCGACCTCGTATCTGGCAAGACAGCTACTACCTGCACGCCTGACCTAGCCCGAAAGACAGAAGGCGGCGGCAACGCCAACATCTTCTCGGTCGACATCTTTGACCCACGCGGCGGTGGCGGCACCAACACCAACGCCGACTCCACGGCTAACGACGACGTCCACAACTGTAACGACTCGAAGCCTTCCATCACGCTCAATGGCCCGACCGTCTGCAGCATTGGAGTTGTCTGCCAGTTCACTGTAGCAGTCACCCAAGGAACGCACCCACTGTCTGGCGGCACCTACACAACTGCACCGGCTGGCATGATCACGTTCCTCATCAATGACCAGCAGGTAGATGCAAAGGCCATCCCAACAGACTCGTCCGATGCCTACAACTCAACGTTCAGTTACACCCCAACGACAAATGACCCACTCACGGTCAAGGTCACGATTGCCGACAGCGTCCTGTATGGCTCGTCCGACACCAAGTCTGTCACTGTCTCCCACTGAGGAGATGTCCAGGTGGTAAAACCGCCTAAGCACCATTAGCGATAACCGACTCAACCTAAACCTATAAGCCTGTCACGTAGAAGAAAAGTGTATGTTCGACGTGCTCAAACAGCGCTCCGCGAACTGCGCGCGACGAACATACACTTTTCTTCCGCGGCCACCGCACGACAGGACAAATTAAGAGCCTACTACGAATTTAGACAAAAACAGGGCGATTTCTCGCCCTGTTTTTTTGGGAGGTGTGACCTTTCTAGCGCGATTGGGGTCGCGTTGACTCCGCATACTCTCTATAAACCAGCCACTTTTCCATTAACCCCTCTTAGCGCACAGTACCGAAGTCTTTACGGAACGCATAGACGTAGGTTGCAGTATGGTCACCGCCCCCGACACCACCATCAAAACCAAGCTCTAATAAGCTCGATTCGACAGCACGCGAGTGCGTGTGATCTAGCGCTTGTGCATGGTACCACGCACCGTCGGTACGGTGAACGTTGTGGTAGCCAAACAACCGCTCCTCGATATCACTAGTAATACCGACGTACCAATTTGCAATGCCAGTTGGTCCTGTATATGCAAGGATCTCATTGTAGATCTGTTGTGCAGTCATCTTCTTATATCCCCTTCTTGCTCTTTATAACCCCTTGTAGCACGAGCAACACGCCACTCGACCTTTTGTGGTTCTATATCCCGCCCCACCTCTGGGAACATCACCACTTAAATTATAGCACAAGCTTTTTTGTATTAGTCAAATACCTGACTTAGAATTAGTCGTGTCGCCCTAGGGCAGAGATTACCGTGAAGTGCGGCGGGGCATGGTTAGGCGGGCGTGGAGTTTGTTTTTGGCGTGGGCTATGGGGCTTTGGCGCTTTTCGGGGTGGTCGGCGCGTTGTATGGCTGGAGCAGCGACGGGGGTTGTATTGGCAACCGTTGGGTGGCTGCGGCCTTCGCGGACTTGGCCAAAGACCATCTTGCCGGCTACGGTCTGGTGCATACGGGTCACGGTTACTGGTACTTCGCGGCCTACAAAACGGGCACCGCCTTCGATAACGATCATGGTGCCGTCATCGAGGTAGCCAACGCCTTGGTCGCGGTTGCTGCCCTTTTGGATAATCTTAATAGTCAAGGTTTCGCCAGGCAGCGTAATAGGCCGGAGCGCCTGGGCTAGCTCGTTCACGTTCAGTACTTGTACGCCCTCTACGGCAGCTACTTTAGATAAGTTGTAGTCGGTGGTGTACAGCTGGGCATGGAGGCGCTTGGCAAGTTCTACGAGCTTGTCGTCGGTGGTAGAAATGTTCGCCAGCACGGTGCGGTCGATGGTAACGCGCATAGGCGCGCTGTCTTGCAGTTCGTGGGCAATGTCCAGGCCGTAGCGGGCGCGTTCCCGTTTGTGGGAGTCGTTGCCGTCGGCCAGCATTTGCAGCTCATTCAAAATAAACTGCGGGATGACCAGCTCGTCGGCCACGAAACCAGCGCGCACTACTTCGACAATGCGGCCGTCGATGAGCGCGCAGCTGTCCAAGATAAGCTTGCGGTGCTTCGCAAACAACCGCATGCCGGCGCCGCTTTTTTGTGAGTAGAGTACCCACACAATCCCCGCCAGTAATAAAATTTCAATGAAATCAAGCATCTAGGTTTATGAGTCCTTCTCTAAAAATTGGTTAAGCGCAGTCCGGATATCCGGCACGCTGCGCAAAAATGATGTCTTTTTGCCGCTCTTTTGGAGCGGTCCGATGGCTGCTTCAAAGCCAAGCTTCTTTGCCTCGGCGATGCGCTTTTCTATAAATGGCACATGGCGGACTTCGCCGCTCAAGCCAACTTCGCCAAATACGACGGCGTTGCTCTTTAGTTGTAAACCTTTTGCAGCAGAGCCGATTGCCATACAGACGGCAAGATCGGCAGCAGGTTCCGTAATGCGCATACCACCTACGATATTAACATAAATATCTTGGTCGGCTAAAGATAACTTCGTGCGCCGCTCTAACATCGCCACTAGCAAATTAACCCGATTTAGGTCAATGCCGCTGGCGGCTCGCTTAGGATACCCATAGCTCGTCTTATTTACCAGAGCCTGGACTTCTACCAGCAGCGGGCGGGTGCCTTCGAGCGTAGCAAGCACGATGGAACCGTCGCTTACCTGGCGCTCGGCAAGCAGTGCGGCCGACGGGTTGGTGACCGGCTTCATGCCTTCGCCATCCATCTCGAATATTCCAGCTTCGGTTGTTGGCCCAAAGCGGTTCTTGGTTGCGCGTAACACCTTAAAACCACCGTAACGGTCGCCTTCCAGCTGCAGCACAACGTCAACGACGTGCTCCAATACTTTAGGCCCGGCAATCGAGCCTTCTTTAGTAACATGCCCAACTAATATCACGGCTGTACTAGATTGCTTGGCCGCCTGGATAAGCAAGTGGGCGCTGTTTGTAATCTGTGAAACGCTGCCGGCGGCCGAAGCAATGCCGCTCGCCGCAATTGTCTGAATGGAGTCAACGACGACTAAATCGTACTGCTTGGTCGAAATAGAGGCGGCGATGTCGTCGGTGTTAGTGCTGGTGGCCAGCTGTAATTTGGTGCCGGTTACACCGAGACGTTCGGCCCGCATACCAATTTGATGCCCGGACTCTTCGCCGCTCACATACAGTACACGATGCTTTTTAGAAACACTGTCGGCAAGCTGCAAAATAAGGGTGCTCTTGCCGATACCCGGCTGGCCGGCAATCAAGTTCACGCTACCCTGGACAATGCCGCCGCCCAGCACAGTGTCTACATCTGGCATGCCAGAGACTAAACGAGATTGGTCATGACTGGTCAGCGAGCTGACAGACGCTGCGGTCAGGGCGTGGCCGCTCGTGGCCGTTGTTCCAAAACCGGTCTCTAGAACTGCTTCTTGCTGCAAGGTGTTCCAAGCGCCGCACTGGGGGCATTTGCCCGCCCAGCTCAGCGATAATTCACCGCAGTTTGTGCATACATACCGAACTCTCTCTTTTGCCATGTTCCCCTATTGTACCACTGCCTACTGGGCATCAGCTGATGATGCGTTGCTATCCTGAGCTTTAAGCAGCTCCTGCTCCTGCACGGCAATGGCGTTTCGTTTGTCTATAAGATCGTTATATTGGTTGATGAGATTATTTGCTGCGGTAACGTGCTGCTTGTAGGCCGCCACCTTGGCGTTAAAAGTCGGCACGGCGGCGTTGTATTCGGCAATTTTGCCATCTTTGAGCCAACCATCCATGGTTGTCCGCTGCGCTTGTAATTGGCCTTCCTCTGTCTTTAGGTCAGCCTTGGCGGTCGTGATTTGCCGGTTGAGGTCGGCGAGCTGCGCATCATAGTCTTTAATTTGCTGTTGGCGCTGCGTAAATGCCGACTGGTACTGGTCGTGGTAGCCAATTAATTGCTGGCGGTCGGTAAAGTACTGCTTGTAATACGTTTCTAGCGCAGGCGGTAAATCGGATACTTCTGTGCCGAAAATGGAGTGCATCTCGTTTGTCAGGTCGTTCGGCTCCAGTGTCTTGTAGGCGTCAAGTTTTCCCTTCAGTGTTTTGTCAGTAACTGTCGCGGCGTAGGCCTTGAGCTCAGTATCAATGCGCTTCCGTTCCTTGGTGCCGAGCCGTTCATACGCTTGGTGGAGCATTTCGTGGGCAGCCGTGACTTGTTCGATACCGTCCAGCCGCTTATCTGTTACCTGGTACACGTAAATGCCCAGCCGGTCGCCACGGAAGCAGCCGAGCACCGCAACTTCTTTTGAGGCGTTCGGACAGTGTTGGTTGAAGCCCGTTTTGTCTTCTACTACTGGCTTATTTACATAAAAAAGCCGCTGGGCGTAGCTGGTCATAGTATCCTGGGTGGCAAGCTCTTTAATGTTGTTAGGCGGCGTATATCCGCGCAACTGGAGCCAGTCAATGAGTGTATCTTGTTGCCACCACAGCACACCGCCGGCGACCACAAGCAGTACCAGCACCACTGGTGGCCAGAGGCGCCTAAACCAAGCAGCCGGGCCTTGGGTGGCGGCAACTACATTCCCGTGAGCTGGCGGCAGTACCGGCTCAACCTTCTCGCCTACCTTCGGCGAATCAACTTCACTCTGGATATCATCTGGAACACGCGGTGCGTCGTCAGGTGTCATACGAATAGTGTAGCTTATTCGTGGGTGGTTGTGTAAGTAAGTTGCTTATCTTTTACGCCAACGCTGATAATATCGCCCTTTTGGTAATCATTACCCAAGAGGCCGGTGGCGATATGGTCTTCGATTTCGTCCTGCACCAGGCGGCGCAGCGGGCGCACACCATTGTGGGCGTCATAACCGTGGTCAAGCATATACTGCTTAGCGGCATTATTGAGTTGGATGCCAAGGCCATGGCGCTGAAGCCGGGCGCCAAGTTCTTCGATTTGCAGGTCAACAATCTTGTAGATGTCTTTGCGGGTCAGCGCGCGGAATACAATAATTTTGTCGATGCGGTTCAGGAACTCGGGGCGCATGCGCTTCTTGAGGTCGTCGAGCACTTTATCGCGGTTTAGTTCGTGCAGCTCGTCGAGGTCGCGCTTGCCGCTGGCGTCGGTGGCGTGGAAGCCAAGGTTAGCCTCTTTTTGCAGCTTTTCGGCGCCAATGTTGCTGGTCATAATCACGATGGTGTTCGTAAAGTCGATCTTGCGACCCTTAGCGTCGGTCAGTTGGCCGTCTTCCAAGATCTGGAGCAGCATGTTAAAGGTATCCGGGTGGGCTTTTTCGATTTCGTCAAAGAGTACGAGGCTGTACGGGCGGCGGCGGATTTTGTCGGTCAGCTGGCCGCCATCTTCGTACCCGACATAGCCTGCTGGCGCGCCAACAAGCCGGGCAACATTGTGGTGTTCGCCAAATTCGGACATGTCGATCTTAACCAGGGCGTCTTCGCTGCCAAAGAATTCGCGGGCCATTACCCGGGCGAGTTCTGTTTTACCAACACCGGTTGGGCCAAGGAATATGAATGACCCGATTGGCCGGCTGCTACTGCTAATACCTGAACGGTTACGGCGCACAGCCCGGGAGACAGCTTCTACGGCCTCGTTCTGACCGATGACAAACTTGCCAATGTTCTTTTCGAGATGCAGCAAGTACTTAGCCTCGGAGCGGATCACTTTTTTAACCGGCACGCCGGTCATACGGGCAACTACTTCGGCGACGTCATCGCTGCTGAGCGTAATGCGCTTAGCGCTCTTGTCGTCGGCCTGAAGCTTGGCAAGCGCTTCATTGATCTGGCTGGCGCGGGTCTTTTGTTCGGCAGCTTTTTGGTAATCTTCGGCGTCAACCGCGTCATCGATGCGGCCCATGACCAGCTTCAGTTCCTTTTGGAGGTTGCGCACTTCGGGGCTGGTTTTGCCCTTGTTAACCCGCAGGTGTGCCGCAGTTTCGTCAAGCAAGTCGATAGCTTTGTCGGGCATGAAACGGTCATTAATGTAGCGCTTGGCCAGGTGGACGATGTCGTCAATAACTTCATCACTAACGGTTACGCCGTGGAATGCTTCGTAGTGCTTGCGCAGGCCTTTAAGGATAGCTAGGCTTTCCGGCACAGTCGCTTCGGGGACTTGTACGGGTTGAAAGCGGCGTTCTAGGGCGGCATCTTTTTCGATGTGCTTGGTGTATTCGGCAGTTGTCGTGGCGCCAATCAGCTGAATTTTGCCCCGAGCCAGGGCTGGCTTCAAGATGTTACCGGCGTCCATAGCGCCTTCGGCAGCGCCAGCGCCCACAATCAAGTGCAGCTCGTCGATGAACACAATCGTGTTTTTGTCTTGCTCTAGCTCACCCATAACTTTTTTAAGGCGCTCTTCGAATTCACCGCGATATTTGGTGCCGGCGATCATTCCAGCCAAGTCGAGCATAATCAGGCGCTTGTCCAGCAAGCTGTCCGGTACGTCCTCAGATACAATGCGCTGCGCAAGACCTTCTACAATGGCAGTCTTACCAACGCCTGGCTCACCAATCAGCACTGGGTTGTTCTTGGTACGGCGATTCAAAATAGTGATGACCCGGCGGATCTGCGCTTCGCGGCCTACGACCGGGTCAAGCTTGCCAGCCCGTGCTTCGGCGGTCATGTCGGTGCCAAAGAAATCGAGCGCAGTCTTGCGACCCTTGCCGCCGCGGCGGCGCTTGGTGTCTGTGCCAGCAGCACCATCCTCGTCATCGTATTGCTGACGGTTCAGGAACTGTTCCAGTTCGCTGCCAAGTGCTTCGATGTCGATGTTCATGGCGCGGAGCAAAATAGTAGCCCGGGCGTTCTTTTGGCTGAGTAATGCAGTCAGAATGTGCTCGGTGCCACAAAAATCCTGGTTGTAATCTTGGGCTGTGTCGTACGCCATTTTGAGTGTCAGCTTGGCGGTTTCGCTCAAACCTTTAGCGCCAGCGTTCAGGGTGAGTGTCTTAGGGGCAAGATTCAGAGCCAAGCGCGCGCGGTCGAGTGTTACGCCAGCACCTTCAAGAATTTTGGCGCCGACGCTCGTGTCCTGAGCCAAGATGCCCAGCAGCAAGTGTTCGGTGCCCACGTAGGCGCTGCCGAAACTGCGCGCAATGGCGTCAGCGTGCTTTAAACTCTCTAACGCATTATTCGTCAGGTGGTTCAAAAAGTCTTGGAAGTCAGCGGAGTTTGGTGTCATACAAATAATAATACTAGGACTAGCACTCAGACGTCAAGAGTGCTAATTGTACTATTTTCGGAGCTTACCTGTACGGTGTAATTCACCCCAGGTAGCAAAACTTGCCAAAGCGTCACGTGCCCGGTGGCCTTGCATAACGACGGTTGTCGTATTCCCGTCCCGCAGTAAGTCAGGCATATTTATTTCGCGCGGACGCATCAGGCCGCTGACTGCGTAAATCGCCGACCGCGGTGCAGCAAATACGATCCGGCCAATTTGCCCTTCGGCATACGGGCACGTGCAGGTATTGCACGGCTGGGCTGTCGTAACCAGTGTGCAGTTCTGCAGTTGGTCGCCAACGACCTCGTGCGCCTGGCCGTAGGCCCGGACTTCACCATGCCCCAATATGTGCGGCGTCGTCTTATCGATAGTCATTGCACCCCAGCTCAAGCCGCGCTCATTATCTAAAAGAACAGCGCCGACCGGCGGATTGCCACGTGTCAGCGCCGACCGCCCCATAGCCAAGCACAAAGCCATGGCCTCCTCTTCTGCTTCAGTAAGCTCAGCTTCAACCGGCAGCACTTGCCTGTCCGGAAGATAGAGCGTCGCCCGCTCGGCAATTTGCGGCAATTCTATGGTCAGTGCCGCCAAGGCAGCGGTCGTGATTTCATCGTCGGTCAGTAAGATTTCTGCGCCAGAAGCGTAGGGTGCCGTTGCTATCTCTGCGAGACTGGGCAAGCTCATTGCTGCGATTTAACCAATAATTAACATAAGAGTCAATCGCAAAATGTTCGGTTTAGCCATTCTTGCCGTATCCGCTTACCGGTCAATCTGTCTGCGGAGACCGCTCACGCGCGGTAACGAAAAACAGCGAGCCTAAGGTCTCGCTGTTTTTGTTTCCGGCTGCGCTTCCGTTTAGTCTCCGCGCCCAGATTGACCGGCGCGCGGAGCTGAACAGGAACGGCTATTCGCCGTGTTCTTCAATGGCTTCAAGCAGGCTGTTTTCCAGTTCGCTCTTTTTCTTGAGCTTGACTGGGCCAGCTGGCTTGGTAGGTACATGCGCAGCAGGTGCAGCGGCACGGGCAGGAGCTTCAGCCTTTGGTTCATCGGCCTTAACCTCTTCTGCTGCTGGAGCGCTGTTCTTCTCAGCTTCGATGTCGAGTTCGTAGCCAGTCAGCTTGCTGGCAAGGCGGACGTTCTGGCCGCCGCGGCCGATAGCAATGCTGAGTTGGTCTTCGGGAACAATAACGCGGGCTTTCTTGTTAGCTTCGTCAAGGATAACCTTGGTTACCTTGGTTGGGCTCAGCGCGCTGCTGATGTATTCAACAGGTTCTTCGTTAAAGACGATGATGTCGATTTTTTCTTGCTCGCCAACTTCGCTCATAACGGCGTTCACACGAGTACCGTGGCCGCCAACGAAGGTACCGACAGGGTCAACGCCAGGTACGGTGCTGTTTACTGCCAGCTTAGTGCGGATACCGGCTTCGCGGGCCATGCCCTTGATTTCAACGGCGCCGCTTTCCATTTCTGGAACCTCAGCACGGAAGAGCCATTCGATGAACTCTTTGCAGCCGCGGGAAACGATCAACTGCGGCCCACGCATGCCGCGCTCAACGTCCTTCAAGTAAACCTTGAGGCGCTGGCCCGGATAGTAACGCTCACCCTGGATCTGTTCGCTGCGGGGCATAATGCCCTGGGCTTTGCCAAGATCAACTCGTACGATGTTGCCTTCGGCGCGAGAAACGAGGGCGTTAATGACGGTGCCGATTTTGTCTTCGTACTCGTCCATAACGATTTCGCGTTCTGCTTCGCGCAAGCGCTGCAAAATAACTTGCTTAGCGGTCTGGGCTGCAACACGGCCAAAGTCGTTGACCTTTTCGTGGACTTCCACGAAATCGCCGAGCTTAGCGTTCTTTTGCATAACGCCAGCGTCCTTCAAAGTAATTTCGTATGCTGGGTTTTCAACATTCTCGACTACTTCCTTCATGACGTAAGCGTCAACGTCACCGCTGTTGAGGTTCATAGTTACGCGTACTTCTTGTTCGCGCTCACCGTAGTCACGGCGGTAGGCAGCAGCCAGTGCTTGCTCAACTACTTCTTTAACAGTGTCTTCGGGGAGATTTTTTTCTTCGGCAATTGCCTTTATGGCCGCGGCCAGTTGTTTAAAGTCTAAGTCCATCTGTATATCCTTTCTGATTTCAGGGGCTTTGTACGAAAAAAGCCGACCGCTGCGGCCGACCAATCACTAGTAGTATATCAATCTGATAGCGCACTGTCAACTTAACCCCAGAGCACTGCGGGCCTCAGTTGCGGCGCGCAAACCGGATTCATATGCACCGTGTACTGTGGAGGGATTTTTGCCATTGGTAGCCTCGCCTGCCCAGAAAATCTTATTGGCGGTCGGCTTGGCAAGCTCGTCGTGCACCGATGCCGCCACACCCGGCGGCACAAAGCTATACGCGCCGCGGGCGTATGGGTCGCCAGCCCAGTTATGCATAATCTGCACTTTTGGTTTTAGGTCGGGTTTACGCAGGATGGCGCCGAGCGATTTGCAGCCATATTCAAGTGCGGCTGCATAATCCATTGCCAGTAATTCCCGGGCCTTAGTACCGGCAGCCCAGCCAATCACGATATCTCCAGTGGCCATGGAGTTACCAAATGTCCCGTTCCACCACATGGATGGGTTCTGATCCTGGGCAAAAAGCTGACCGGTGACTTCTGGCAGCACGTGTTCATCAAATACATATATAAGCTTGGCGATGTCGACCGTACTTACAGCGTGCATGGCCTCAAATTTTTCAGCTGGCAGGGCTGGTACAAACTGCACATCGTTATGCTGCAGCACGCCAACCGGCAAAGTGCACACTACTGCGCGGGCCGTTGCCGTGTGTACTTGCCCGGCTTGAAAGTAACTGACGGTGACGTGTTCGGAGTCTGACCAATCAATACGCTCGACGCGGGCGCCCAGTTGGATATTCAGCCCCTTGGCCAACGGCTCCAACAGCTGGTCGTACCCGCCCGGAATCCGGAAGTCGTGCTCGCCATACAGCTCCCCGGATTCAACCGAACCACGGTACCACTGCATTACATATGCAGCGCTCATTAGCCGCAGCGGCTCTTCGTCCATATCCATATAACGGAGTTCGTCGGGCAAGTGCTCGCCGCCCAGGCCGGCGCGGTCTATGTACTCGGCCAAATTTTCGGTTTGCAATGGCGTAGGCAGAGAGGCAAAGTCAACTTCCTTGATGCTCGGGGCCTTTGTAGTGCCCTCATCCTCAACATGCGGTAGTTCAGCGGTCTTCACCGGTGGTTCACCCGCTACCAAAGCCCATGTAGCAGCGCCGCGTCCGTGGATTAGTTCACCGCCGAGTTCAACTGGCGTATCTGCCAGGTCGCGGCGGGTATACAAACGGCCGCCAATGCGCTCCCGGGCCTCCAGCACCACAACATTGGCCCCGGCTTCAGCAAGCGCGTGGGCCGCGGTCAGCCCTGCCATACCTGCACCAATCACAATCGTATCCATATATATGAGTATATCGCACCATTCGCTCCGTCATCTGATTTAATCTGTTAAAATGAGCTAATGAAGAAAGCTAGCCGCCTCTACGAAGGGTTCGCCCCTGATCACTACACCCTATTCATAAACCCAGACCGCGAAACCAAAAAAGTGACCGGCACGGTCACGGTGAACGGCCAGAAAAAGGGCCGGCCCAGTCAGCGGTTCACACTCCACCAAAACGGCTTGACCGTTACCAGTGCGACTGTGGTCAAACACGACAAAAAAGGCGACCAAGAAATTACCGTTAGCCGCATTAACCACCAGCGCAAACTGAACGAAGTCCGCCTGCACAGCGAACAGCTGCTGTACCCTGGCTCATACACAATTACCCTGCAATACAAAGGTGTCATCGACGATTCCATCCACGGCATCTACCTATGCAACTACGACCTGGACGGCGAACGCAAGGCGCTGGTAGCCACCGACCTCGAAAGTCACCACGCCCGCGAAGTCTTCCCCTGCGTGGACGAACCAGAAGCCAAAGCCACGTTCCAGCTGACGCTCGCTTCCCCGCTGGACGAAACCGCCCTCAGCAACACGCCAGCTGCGTCGCAAATCGAGCAAGACAACAAGCTTCACACCACCTTCGAAAAAACACCGCGCATGTCTGCCTACCTCTTCAACTTCGTGTTTGGCGACCTGCAATCGCGCGAAACCAAAACCAAGGATGGCGTAATTGTCCGCGTGTGGGCTACCCGGGCACACTCACCTGCCTCATTAGACTTCGGGCTCGACACAGCACAGCGCAGCATCGAATTCTTTAGTGAATACTACGGCGTACCGTACCCGCTACCCAAGTGTGACCTTATTGCCCTGCCCGACTTTACTGCTGCAGCGATGGAAAACTGGGGGAATATCACCTTCCGCGAGCCATTCCTAATATCCGAGCCGGCCACAGCCTCGCAGACCAGCCGCGAATTTACCTCGATCGTCATTACCCACGAGATGTCTCACCAATGGTTCGGCGACCTAGTAACCATGAAATGGTGGGACGATCTATGGCTGAACGAAAGCTTTGCCAACGTTATGGAATACGTCGGTACTGACGCGCTATTCCCGGAATGGCACATTTGGAATAGCGCCGTGACCGGCGACGGCCTGGCAGCCTTCCGTCGCGATGCCATCCCCAGCGTGCAGTCGGTTAAGCAAGAAGTAAAACACCCTGATGAGATCAACAGCTTGTTTGACCCGCACATCGTGTACGCCAAGGGCGGCCGCATCATCCGTATGATGACTCAGTGGATCGGCGAGAATGACTTCCGCAAAGGCTTAAAGCTGTACTTCGAAAAACATGCCTATGGCAACACCACCGGCGACGACCTGTGGGCGGCGCTCGGCAAAGCCAGCAACAAAGACATTGCCAGTTTTATGAACCCATGGCTGCACCGCTCCGGCTTCCCGGTCCTGCACGTGGAGCAGCAGGGCACGTCGCTGAGCATCACCCAATCGCACTTTTTGCTCGACCTCTCTAAAGCCGACCCGGAACGGATCTGGCCAGTGCCCCTGCTTTCTACCAGCCCGGAGGTTCCGGCACTACTCGACAAAGCTCATCTGCAAGTCACGCTCAAAAACGACGCATTCGTGCAGCTGAACGAGGGCGCCATGGGGCACTACTTGGTTCATTATGTGAACCCAGACCACGCCGCAGCCATTGCCAAGCAAGTCAGCAGCAAGGCGTTGAGCGAAGCCGAACGCCTCATTTTACTGAACGACAACACCATGCTGGCGCGGGCCGGTATACTCTCGTTTGCTGCCACGCTTGAACTGCTGGAGCACTACACCAAAGAAGACAGCGAATCGGTATGGGAAATGATCGCCCTGATTATTGCCGACGTACGCCGCTTTATCGACATCGACCCGGAACTTGAGCCAGCTATTAAAAAATTCATCCGCGGTCTTATCGAAACCGAATACCAGCGCCTCGGCTGGGACGAAAAGCCTAATGAACCCAGCCTGGACACTAAAATGCGCGCCACCATCTTGGGTTTGGGCGTTTACAGCGAACACCCGGCCATTGCTAAACGCGCACTGGAACTCTTTGACGCGTACAAATCCGACCCGGCAATTATCGGCTCAGAGCTGCGCAGCATTGTCTTTAGCGCCGCCGTCCGCCATGGCACTGGCGATGCATTCGAATACTTACTCCAGCTCGAAGAAAAAACCACCAACGTCGACCTCAAAGAAGAACTGATGGGCGCCCTAACCGCAACTCGTTCCGAAGCCCAGGGCGACCTGCTACTAGCCCGGCTTAAGGACTTCAAAAAAGTCCGCCAGCACGACGTATACCGCTGGATCGCCTTCTTGCTCCGCAACCGCTACACCCAAGAACGCGCTTGGAACTGGCTGCGCGACAACTGGGAATGGGTAGAGGCAACATTTGCCAGCTCATTGTCGTTTGATTACTTCCCGCGCTTTGCCGCGGCTGCTTTAAACACGCGCACCCGGCTAGAAGAATATAAAGAGTTCTTTGAACCGCTCACCCGCCTCACCAGCCTAAAGCGCAACATTGCCATGGGCATCGAGGAGTTAGAAAGCCGGATTACCTGGCTGGAACGCGATGAATCTGCCGTCCGGCTATTCTTTAAGTCGCTAGACCGTTAAGTCATTAATGGCCGCTGTTATTTGGAACCGCGGGCCAGATACTTCAATGGCGCACAACCGGTAGTCGCCGGCGTAGGCATGGGCGTGCACCCAACTGCGTGCCGCAAACTGCATTTGCTGTAGCTTCTTGGCAGTTATGTAGTCCAGCCCGGTGCCTTGGCGGGCGCTGGCCCGGTATTTGACTTCGCAGAAATAGAGCGTGCCGTTGCGCTCAGCCACAATGTCGATCTCGCACATCCGGGTCCGCCAATTCCGGCAGACAATACGGCAGCCTTTATATTCCAAAAACCGTGCAGCTACACCTTCGGCCCGCTGGCCAGTGGCAACAGAAGTCATGCCGGTCACGTTACAAAAGCTTGCACCGGTTTAAAACTGCGGCGATGTAGTTCGCAGGCGCCAAGCATTTTGAGCGCTGCGCGGTGGGCAGCTGTGCCGTAGCCAACGTGTTTTTCAAAACTGTAACCCGGGAACTGCATGGCCATGTCGGCCATATACCGGTCGCGGGCAACTTTGGCAATAATGCTGGCAGCGCTCACGGCCGGCACAATATTGTCGGCGCCAATTAGCGTTTCAGTCAGTGGCACATCGGCAAGGAAGTTATGATTACCGTCAATGATAATCCGTTCGTACGGCGCGGTAATTGCTGTAAAGGCCCGGCGCATGGCAATGCGCACTGCTTCGGTCAGGCCCCAACCATCAAGTTCGGCTGGTGTTACCCAGCCAATACCAAATGCGGCGGCCGACACCCTTATTTCGGCGTCCAGACGCTCGCGGGCTAGTTTTGTGAGCAGCTTGGAATCTTTGAGTCCTTTTATCGGCTTATTCAACAAAACTGCCCCGGCTACCAACGGACCAGCCCAACACCCTCTCCCAACTTCATCTATCCCCACGATCATACCGTCAGTCTAGCACAGGTTCATCCGTGATATATAGGCTTGCAAGAAGATGACATACTCTATACAATCAAGTTCCAACAGAGACAACTATATGGCAGAAAAACGTTCTATACCCCGATTATTGTGGAAATATAAAAAGACAACCGCTCTTGGAGCGGCTCTTTTAGGGGGATGGATAGCTTTTCATGGCGGCGACGCAACACCGCACACTGGAGCCAACACCGCGCCTGTTGTCATGCCCAGCCGGGAAACTGGCGGTGAATGGGCCAACCGCGACCCCCATTCCAAACACCTGGCTTGTGCCTTGTTGCTCAAAAAAGCCGGCGTCAACTTTTCCCTGCAAACATATATCACCGAAGGCACACCACCTGCGGGCGCGAAGGTAACATACACGGCTAGGTACTTGGCCGGGCTGTCGCATATGTTCGCCAACCACAACGCCACACCGGAGTCCATCCCTTGGCAACAAGATGCAGTCATCCCAGGTTCCGACCAAGGCCAAGCGCTCGCTTCTGTCCATGGCTCTATCGGCAACACCGAGTGCCTGCCAGCTCCTGCTGGCGGCCATTAGCACAGGCATTGCATCATAAAAAAACCGCCCGGAGACGGGCGGTTTTATAGCATCAAATGATTTGCTTATTTGTGAGCTGCGAGTGCGGCTTCTACTTTTGCTTCGCGCTCAGCTTCTTCAGCGGCCTTCTTGGCAGCTTCAGCTTCGGCTTCGGCGGCAACTTTTTCAGCCAACTTGGCTTCTTCTGCTTCGGCTGCGCGGTCGTGGACCGAGTTTACCGCTTCCTTGTCGAAGTCAACGCTGCTCAGGCGGGCAGACTTACCGGTGCGCTCACGCATGTAGGTGAGGTAGTTGCGGCGGACTTTGCTACGCTTGGTGACTTCAACCTTCAAAACAAGAGGGTTGTGCATCAAAAAGCTTTTTTCAACGCCGATACCGCTGGCGATACGGCGAACCGTAATGCGGCTGGTGTGGCTGCCCTTGCGGTCGGTACGGATTACCATACCCTGGAAGATCTGAACGCGCTCTTTGCCGCCTTCGCGGATCTTCTGGTGTACTTTAACGGTGTCACCGCTCTGCACGTCAACAACGGCAGACTTCTTAAACTTGGCTTCGATTTTTTGGATAACAGATTGCATAACTTTTACAAACCTTACACTAATATTCGCTTTCGACCAAGTATAGCACATCTGTTATTATTATGAAAGTGTTTGAAAACGTGAATGGGAAGGATTTGGTATGGACTACGGCAAGCTCGCATTAGAAAAGCGCAAGGAATTACGGGGCGTGCTTGAAGTTGTTCTTAAAGATACCCTGGACAGCCGCGATAAGCTCAGTACCTACTACACTCCCGGCATTGCCGCAGTCAGCAGCTACATTGCCGAACACCCGGATGAAGCGCGTGACTACACCTGGCTTAATAATGTTGTTGCCGTTGTCAGCGACGGGTCAGCCGTGCTCGGGCTTGGCAATATCGGCCCCAAAGCCGCGCTGCCGGTTATGGAAGGCAAAGCCATGCTGTTCAAGCACTTCGCCGGTATCGATGCCGTGCCGATTGTGCTCGACGCCCATTCTGCCGACGAAATTGTGGCCGCGGTAAAAGCCCTGGCCCCCAGTTTTGGCGGCATCAACCTAGAAGATATTGCCGCGCCGATTTGTTTTGAGGTCGAAGAACGGCTCAAGAATGAACTTAACATCCCAGTGATGCACGACGACCAGCACGGTACCGCAATCGTCGTACTTGCTGGCATGATTAACGCACTCAAAGTAACGGGCAAAGCCCTCAAGGATTGCAAAATCGTCCTGGTAGGCGCCGGGGCCGCGGGCGTGGCGACTGCTAAATTGCTGCACCTGTATGGCAAGCCGACTATTGTTGCTGTGGATAGCAAGGGCATCATCAGCGCCGACCGGACCGACTTAAACGAAGAAAAAAAGCAGCTGTTGAGCTTTAGCAACACTGCTACTGGCGGCTCACTGGCCGACGCGCTCAAGGGTGCCGACATCTTCATCGGCGTGTCTAAGCCCGGCCTGCTCACTGCCGAAATGATTAAAACCATGGCCCCGAGCCCAATCATTTTTGCCATGGCCAACCCCGTGCCCGAAATAATGCCAGACATTGCACTCCAAGCCGGCGCAGCCGTGGTGGCAACCGGGCGGAGCGACTTCCCGAATCAGGTCAACAATGCCCTGGCCTTCCCGGGCATCTTCCGCGGCGCACTCGACAACCGCGTTACCAAAATTACCGATGAGCACAAGATCGCCGCGGCCGAAGCGATTGCCGCACTGGTAGAAAAGCCAGACGCCGAAAATATCATCCCCAGCGTGCTTGACCCGCGGCTTGTCTCCAGCGTTTCGCGCGTTATCGTATAGTTACTAACCTTGTGGCCGGCGCAGGCTTAACTTGATCTAGCTGACGACGCGGTAGACTTCTTCGAGTGTCGTAATGCCTTGCAGCGCCTTGAGCACGCCATCGTGCAGCATGGTGAGCATGCCGTCTTCGATTGCTTTTTGTTGGAGAACATCGGTAGTAATTTGTGCTGGCGGCAACTTGAGTATCTGCTGCACGCCTGGCGTCATCTGCATCTGCTCGCGAATTGGGATCTGGCCGGCGTACCCAAATGGATTCTGTGGCGACTTACCTGCCTTGTACAGCGTAACGTTGTTAAGGTCAGGCCGCTCAATACCGGGCGGCAGCGTACTAATAACATGCTGCAGCTGGGCCTTGAGCGCGTCATCTGGCTGGTATGGAACGCGGGTGTCTTTATCGAGGCGGCGCACTAAACGCTGCGCCATAATGAGCCGCATGGCCGAGGCAAACAGCGGGTTAATGCCAATAAAGTCGATCATACGGGTCAGCGCGGCAGCGGCCGACGAGGCGTGGAAGGTGCTCAGCACAAGGTGGCCGGTCAATGCGGCCTGCAGCGCAGTTTTGGCTGTGTCGGCATCGCGGATCTCACCGACCATGATAATGTCTGGGTCAAGGCGCAGCACGGCCCGCAGCTTTTCGGCAAAGTTCGTATTATTGACGTCGCCAGATACCGGTATCTGCACAACGCCGGGCATAAAATACTCCACCGGGTCTTCTAGCGTAATAATTTTGCGTTCGTCGCTGTTCAGTGTGTTAATCAACGAGTACAGCGTGGTCGTCTTACCAGAACCGGTTGGCCCTACTACCAGCACCATGCCGGTCGGATGCTTAATAATGTCGTCGACAACCGTACTCTCGCGGTCGGACAGGCTCAGCTTATCCAAGCCCAGCAGTTCCATCTTCAGCGTAAACAAGCGCATCACGATGTCTTGGCCGTACACAGTTGGCACAGTTTCGACACGCAAGTTGACTTCCACTTCGTCGCCGGTTGCCATGCGGTACTTGTGATTAATATGGCCGGCTTGGGCGTCCGGGGAATCAGACGACACATTGGCAGCGCTAGCAATCGAAGACCGCAGCTGGTGGTATTTGGCGTCGTCCAGCTTGGCAATACTGTGCAGCACACCATCCACACGGAAACGAATACGCACATACTTGCCCTGGTTCTCTAGGTGAATGTCTGACGCTTTCAAACGGAAGGCCTGCTGTACAAGGTACGCCAAGATGTCGTCGGAGCGCACCTGCGATAGCGTCTGGGAGATCGCGTCGAGCATGCTTTGGTCAGTCGACGGGCTAATGGCGATGTCTTGGTAGGTGATGGTCTTTGGCGGATCATACAGCCGCATATATTCGCGGTAGCCGGTATCAGAAATCATAGCGAACGAAATGCGCATATCGCTAAAGCGCTGCTGCATGGTGCGCACTACTTGCTGGGAAGTAGTGTTGACGATGCCGAACAGGATCGTGCTTTTTTCGACGCGCAACGGGATAATGCGCATGCTGTACAGTTCACCGACCTGCAGAATGTCTTTAAATAAGACCTTCTGCCCGGGCTGGGAGGTATCGAAATAATTGAACCCTAATATACGGGCTCGTCGCTGGGTGGCAACTTCCTCGTCGCGCCTGGCATCCTGACTCATGCTTCAAGTATATAGCATGAGCGGTTTCATTAAAAACGTGTATAGTAATAACCACATGCGTGAGATTATTCTTATCGCCCACAATTTACGGAGTTGCCACAACGTTGGTTCTTTGCTGCGCACTGCCGAGGGCCTGGGCGTTTCCAAAGTTATCCTCAGCGGCTACACGCCCCACCCCGCTCACGCCAATGACCGGCGCCTGCCGCACGAAGCCGCTAAAATCACGGCCATGATCCACAAAACAGCTTTGGGCGCCGAAGACATGGTGCCCTGGGACTACCACCATGAGCTGCCGGCTGTTATTGCCAAACTTAAAAAGAACGGCTGGACCGTCGCGGCTGTCGAACAGGCCGAAGACTCTAAGGATCTGCCTAAATATCACGCGCCTGAAAAGATCGCCATTATCGTTGGCCGCGAAGTCGAAGGCATCGAGAAAGAAATTTTAGATTTGTGCGACACCACGCTCGAAATACCGATGTTCGGCAAAAAAGAGTCGTTCAATGTGGTGCAAGCCGCGGCAATGGTGCTGTACCACTGCCGGTTCTTCTAATATCTAGGGCTACAGTGCTTCGGCGTAGCCGCGCAACGCAGTCACATACGTCTGCAGAGCAGCCACGGCGTCCAACACCACGTCACTCGCGTCCATCAGCCCCTCACCGGCAGTCCTTACATCTTCGCGGTCGGTCCCCATTACTGCCGCTCCAACCTCAAGCGCATGTTCTTTTATGCCATTCTCTCCGTCAACAAGCCCCATGACCGCCGCAACTTGTGAGTCTATTTCCTCCACATGGTTTAGCACTTGTGACCTAACTTCGCCAATATCAGACATATGCGCTCCCTACTTATCTTTTACAATATGAACTTTTTTCATATTTTGTAAAGAGTTCGTTCGGGAGATGTACTACAGGGAGGCGGCGTATTGCCGGGCAATCGCGAGCGCTTGGAGCGCGGTAGCGACTGCATCAACAGCGACGGTAGTAGAAGACATAACCTGGCCAGCTACCTCGCGAACGTCTTCCCTGCTGCTGTCCATCACCAACTCGCCAAGTGCTAGGGCTCGGTCTTCTATGTTGCCTTTGCCGTCGTCACCACTCAGTTCGGCTTGGGCGCGCTGCAGCCGGGCTTCCATCTCGTCCACAATACTCAATACACCTTCACCCAGGTCTCCAACGCTCGCCATATTATTTCCTAAATTATTACGTACTATTTCGATTCGATTTAATGATTATACAATTCTCTGTTACTTATACAAGTACAGCCGGCCATCCCGCATATGCTACACTGTATGCAAGATGGTTCTCGTTAGTAAATCCAAACGACCGACTACGATTCGTACCAAACGACGGCAGGGGCACCACCACAAGAGGGATGAGCGATATTTGCGCCCATACTGGCCATATATACCGCTCTTATTAATAGTGGCCGTCGGCCTCGTGTTCAGCAACCTGTGGGGCGTGGCTCAAAAAGGCGTGCTGGGCTATGCCACCGAGATGAGCACTACCAATCTGCTGAACGGCACCAACAACCAGCGCACCGCCGCCAGCTTGGGGAGCCTTGCACTCAACAGCAAACTCAACCAAGCTGCCCAAGCCAAAGCCAACGACATGGCTGCCCGCGATTACTGGTCGCACAACACTCCAGACGGTGCCACGCCGTGGACGTTCTTTGCTAGCGCCGGCTACAACTACCAAACTGCTGGCGAAAACCTAGCTTACGGTTTCGACAGCAGCGACAACACCATTACCGCCTGGATGAACAGCCCCGAGCACAAGGCTAATATCCTCGGCAACTACACCGAAGTCGGCTTTGGCGTTGCCAATTCGTCCAACTACCAGGGCACTGGCCCAGAGACAATTGTGGTCGCCATGTACGGCACCCCGCAGCCAACTGCCGCCGCCCCTGCCCCGGCCGCCACCAAGCCAAAGGCCGCAACGCCTGCACCCACCCAAACCCCTGTACCGGTAGCTGAAACCCCACAAGCTGCAAGCCCAACCGAAACCACACCAGCAGCCTCCAAGCCGAAAGAAACAACCACCACCGCTGCAACCGGGGTCAAAAAGGATACTAAAACCGTCACCGCCCAAAACGTCTCCCGCATCCAGCTGCTCACCAACGGCCAAGCCGCCTGGAGCACGTTCGTCGTAACCATGTTCGCCACCGTATGTATAGGAGTGTTCATCCTCCGCCACGGCCTATTCTGGCACCGGACGCTCGTAAAGGGTGAAGCCTTCTTCATCCATCACAAGGTGCTCGACGGCGCCCTCATCGCCATAGCAGTTATCGGCTTCGTGCTGACGCGCACTGCGGGCGTAATCCACTAGTTCGAAACCTTTATAGCAAAAAGCTCGTTTTGCTATACTTACTATATGAGCACACCCCTTGTCATTATCTACATTAGTGGAGCAGGCTTACGCTCGGCGATTTGGGATGGTGTACGAGCCAAAGTCACTGTTAAAGATGCAGTGCTCACGCATACTCGGGACAATACGACAAACTTAGAAAGCGTTGTTCAAGAGGCTCTAGCTCAATTGGACACCATCCAAGCAAAGCGGTATGTTCTTGTGGCTCACTCAGTGGGCGGGGTAATAGGCGTAGAGCTAGCACGAAAACTGGGAGATAAGCTCGCCGGCTTTATAGCAGTGAGTGCCACTATTCCAGCATCGGGCAAATCCTTCGTTTCTACGTTACCGTTTCCCCAGCGGCTCCTCATGCCAATAATACTTACATTAGCAGGAACCAGACCGCCAGCTTCCGCAATCCGAAAGACACTCTGTAGTGACCTTACCGATGCCCAGGCAGACAGAATTGTCGAGGCGTTTACTCCTGAACCGCGTAAATTATATGTAGACAAGACTTCGTCTGATAAACTCCCTTCTGCAAAGTACGCATATATTCGCACGCTCAACGATAAGCAGGTATCACCTCAGCTACAATCTAGCATGGCTCAGCTACTGCCCAATGTAACTATCACAGACATTGCAGGCGGTCACCTCTCTATGGTCAGCCACCCCGATGAATTAGCGGATAGCATCAGTTCGTTTCTTAAAGATCTTTCTGTTTCCTAATCCCCCGAACAAGCTGACGCCGGAAGAACGACAAAGCGCATCATGATGCAACCTCATTGTCTAAAAGCATTGAGCATGATCAGAACTATGTGATTACTTGTAATTATGTTATAATATGCTGAATGAGCAGTACGTTTAGTGAGCGGGCGCACACCATTGCGGCAACCGCTCGGCAGTATATTGGATCTACCCGCTTTAGGCATCGCTATCGTCCGATACGACAATCGGACGCGTTGCTTGGGTGGCGAGTTGTTGACGTCGCGAATGACGGCGATGACTCCTGTGCATCCTTTGCATCTCACGTACTGGTTGCAAACGGCCTCATGCGACGCACTCGTTCCACGATTGGCACCATGCTTGGCGCCATGGAGCAACGGGGATGGTTCCCTGCAGACGAGGCGGCCATAGGAGCTATTGCGTTGTGGGGATTCCGTGAGGATGTGCAGCCCGACGAAACCGGCTTTGGGCATTCGGGCATCGTCGTAGGAGATGGCTTGTTCGTTAGCCATTCGAGTTTCGAGCGGACTCCTATTGAACACCTGGGTGAACTGCGAGATGGACGCCAGCCCGTCGCCTACTACGCCCACGACGCACTATTTACGCCAGCCCTGCCTCAGGCGGCTACTGCACCTTTATATTCGCCGTCCCAACAATATCCCGCAGTTTAGCAAGCGCGGGCTCTTCTGTGCTGCACTTTACCGGCAGTTTAATTACCTGCTTGCTGTCGGCGGGGCCGAGCACTAGTACGACTTCGGTGCTGCCTTGGTTGCCGTCGATGACTTGCTTTAGGGATACGAGCATGGCTTGGTCGCTGCTGTCGTTTAGCCTTACATATAACCGCTTGGGAATCTTGGAGGCGGCTGCGGCGATGGACTTGGTACGGCTGCCCATGGCGGCGGCTGCGGCACGTTTTTCGCCGGGGAGTTTTATGCGTTTGCCGGTTGGCTGGTAGGCTTGGGCTTGTTCGGCAGTGATTTCGCGGGCGTCATCTACTAAGACTTTTAACTCTTCGCCGATGTTGCCTTCGCGGTCTTTGGCTGAAATTTTTCCACGGGCCAGCACGATGCGGTCACGCTCCCACAGGCCGGCGGTTTGCTGGTAGGCGCCGGGGAACAAAATAAGCTCCAGCTCGCCGAATTGGTCTTCCAATTTTATGAATGCCATCTTCTGGCCGTTCTTGGTGGTGATTTCCCTTAGGTCGGCAATTGCGCCGCCAACGACCACTGCCCGGCCGTCGTGTTCGGGTTTAAGGGCATTGAGCGGCATGGTCTGCTCTTCTAGGTAATCCTTGAACATGGCGAGCGGGTGCTGGCTCAGGTACAGACCCAACAGCTCGCGTTCCCACAATAACTGGTCGCGGGCGTTAAAGATGGTCGCGGCTTTTTCGAGCGTCAGCTGCGGTTTGGTAATGCTTTCGTCCAGCAGGTTGCCGAACAGGTCGGTCTGGCCGCTGAGTGCTTCTTTTTGCAACCGGTTGCCGTAGGCCAGCATGACTTCGAGGTTGTGCAGCAGCTGCGAGCGGTCGCCAAAGCGGTCAAAGGCACCAGCTTTTACCAAGCTTTCCAAAGCTTTGCGGTTCACGGTGCGGGTGTTTACCTTGGCCAAGAAATCTTCGAGCGACTCAAAGCCGTTGTCCATGCCGCGGGCGCGCAGAATTTCTTCTACGGCACCGGTGCCAACGTTCTTAATGGCGTCCATACCAAAGCGGATCGGCGCCTTGCGGTTGTCTGGGTTTTGCTTGTCGCGCACCACGGCAAATTCGTGGAAGGATTCGTTGACGTCTGGCGGCAGCACGTCGATGCCCATTTTTTGGCATTCGGTGATTTCGATCGACAAGCGGTCGGTGTCGTCAAAGTCGCTGGTCATCAGGGCGGCCATGAAGGCGGCCGGGTAGTGCGCCTTTAGGTAGGCAGTCCAGTAGGAAGTCATACCGTAACAGGCGGAGTGGGACTTGTTGAAGCAGTAGTCGGCGAACCCGAGCAAGTCTTTCCAGAACTTTTCGATCACCTGCTCTGGCACGCCGTTTTTAACCGCGCCTTCGATAAACTTGACCTGCATCTTCTGCATAACATCAAGTTTCTTCTTACCAATCGCCTTGCGGAGCGTGTCGGCTTCACCACCGGTAAAGCCACAGACATCGCGGGAAATCTGCATCACCTGCTCCTGGTACACCAGCACGCCAAAGGTGTTGCCGAGCGCCGCTTCCATGAGCGGGTGGGCGTAGCTGACTTCTTCCAGCCCGTTCTTGCGCTTAATGAAGCTGTCGGTTAGCCCAGCAGACAGCGGACCCGGGCGGTATAAGGCGCCCATGGCAATGACGTCGTCGAATTCGGTCGGCTTGAGTTCGCGCAAATAGCGCTTCATACCCGAAGATTCAAACTGGAACACGCCGGTGGTATCTCCGCGCCCAAGCAACGCGAATGTTTCCGGGTCGTCGAGCGGTATTGTGTTCAGGTCGATGTCTACTCCGTGAACGCGCTTAATAATACGCATAGCGTTCTTGATGATCGTTAAGTTCGACAGTCCCAAGAAGTCCATTTTGAGCAAGCCGAGCTCTTCGATCTGCCCCATGGAAAACTGCGTGGCCACGACACCCTTTTGGGCCATTTCGAGCGGCACGTACTGCACCAGCTCGCCGGGCGCGATCACCACGCCGCAGGCGTGTACGCCATGGCTGCGAATAGTGCCTTCCAGCGCAATCGCCAAATCGATCACCTGGCGGGAGGTCTCGTTGTTCTCATATTCGCGCTTGAGGTCCGGGTCTTTTTCGATGCTCAGTTTCAGCGGGATGTGGCGGCCCTGCAACGGCGCAGGCACCATTTTAGAAAGGCGGTCAGCCTCGGCGTAAGGCACTTGCAGGACACGGGCAACGTCGCGGATTGCCGCGCGGGCGGCCATTTTACCAAACGTTACAATGTTGGAAACGCGGTCGGAGCCGTATTTTTCGGAACAATACTGAATTACCTCGTCGCGGCGGGTGTCCTGGATGTCGACGTCAATGTCCGGCATGCTGATGCGGTCCGGGTTCAAGAAACGCTCGAACAGCAACCCGTATGCCAACGGGTCAAGGTCGGTAATGCGCAGCGCGTAGGCAATGATCGACCCGGCAGCCGAACCGCGGCCCGGCCCAAAGATAATCCCTTGGTCTTTACCCCAGTTAATAAAGTCCTGGACGATCAGCATGTACCCGTTAAAGCCCATGCCATCAATAACTTTTAATTCGTATTCGGTGCGTTCCAGAACCTCAGGCGTCAGGATCTTTCGGACGTCATCGTTGCTCATAGCCGTTGCCTGCTCGCGGTCCATGCCGTTGTAGCGCTCGGCCAAGCCCTGGAACACCAGCTTGTCGAGGAATGACTTTTCGGTCTCGCCCTTTGGCACCGGGAACTTAGGGATAAGTATCTTACCGAGTTCAATCTCAACATTACAGCGGTCGGCAATTACCCGTGTGTTCCTAACGTAGTCCGGGTATTCCTTACCCCAACGAGCAATAATTTCAGTTGGTTCAGTCACATGCAGCTCAAAGTTAGCCAGGCTCATACGCTTTTCGTCGCTCAGGAACGATCCGGTTTGCACACATAGCAAAATCTCGTGGGCTGTTTGATCCTCGTGCTTCAAATAGTGCGCGTCACAGGTGACCACGGCTTGGATGTCGAGTTCTTTGGCGAGCTTGAGCAGCTGTTCGTTTACCCGCACCTGCTCTTCCCACTTGCTGGGGTGTTCCGGGTGGCCGTGGTCTTGTACTTCTATATAGTAGCGGTCGCCAAAAATCTTTTTGTACCAGGAGGCGATTTCGACCGCTTTGTCGTATTGGCCTTGGCGCACGGCATCGCCTACTTCACCACCAATACAGCCGCTGAGTACAATCAAACCTTCGCTGTATTTCTCGAGCAATATATGGTCGACGCGCGGTTTGTAGTAGACACCTTCGAGGTTGGCGACGCTCGACAGCTTCATGAGGTTTTTATAGCCCTGGTTGTTCATGGCCAGCAAAATAAGGTGGTAATACTGTTTGTCTTTGCCTGGGTCCCTGTCGGCGATGGTTCGTGCCGCAACATACGTTTCCATACCGATAATCGGCTTAATGCCTTTTTCGGTCGCTGCCTTGTAGAACTCAATAGCGCCAGAGAGCGTCCCGTGGTCGGTTTGCGCAACAGCCACCATGCCCGCTTCTTTGGCATAGTCAACCAGCAACGGCACTTTGGTCAACCCATCCAGCAAACTGTACTGGGTGTGGTTGTGCAGATGTACGTAATCACTTGCCTGTAGCACAAACCCTCCTCATTCCTCATATCAGTATACCTAAAAAGCGCCCGGAAATCCGAGCGCTTCTCATAGTAAGGTGTTGTAGTTTTAGGCTTTTTTGAGGAAGGCCTTGAGGTGGTCAACGGCCTTGGTGGCGTCGCTGATTGCCTTCTTGAGGTCTTTGTCGTCGGCGTCGCCTTCGTGGACGGCGCTTAATAGCTCGCGGGCCTTTTCTTTAACAACCTGTGCGGCTGCTACGGCTTTGTCGATTTCTTCTTGGGCCTTGCCTTTGACTTCGGCGCCCTTAACTTTAGCTTCGGCAATAACCGTGTTCAGTTCAGTGTGTAGCTTCTTTAGTTGCTTTTCAGCCTCAGATAACCCTTGTTCGGCAGCGTTTTTGATGTCAGTACGGGTTTCTTTGCCGCTCTTAGGCGCAGTGAGGATGCCGGCAACATAGCCAGCAGCTGCTGCAATAACCGTTCCGATGGCAAACTTTTTAGCAGCGTTCTTCATAAATTATATTATCCTTATTTACTTTACTTTGTTGTGTACGAGGTCCACGACACTGCGCACAAAACGAAGTATGCTCACGTGTCCAATGGCCTGCTTTACCATACTGCCGACTGATTCGGCGGAATCAACGAGGTTTTCGGCTTTGAGGGCAATGTTCTGTAATGTTTTAACGAGTTGAATCACATATACCGTAGCGATAATGGCGAGGGTTAAGAATAGTGCCAATGCTGCTGCAAGTATTACGACAAGAATTTGTTCGGCTGTATTCATAAGCATTACTAGTATACTGCTATTTACTCGGGCTTACAAATGCGCTCTTTTAGGTAGGCTTCAAAAGCGGGCCCGATGTCCTTGCGCTTGAGCGCAAAATCCACCACCGTTTTCATATACTCCAGCTTATTGCCGGCGTCATAGTAGTTGCCATTTTTGATCTCGTACGCGTAGAACGGGTGGCCGTCGTCCATCATAAGCTGGATAGCGGTTTGGATCTTCAGCTCGCCCTGCCCGTCGTACTCTTTGGCGATGCGGTCAATATACGGCAGGATGTCCGGGGTCAGCAGATAGCCACCGACGCTTGCCAGGTTGGACGGCGCTTTGTCCTTGCCCGGCTTCTCGATCACGGTGGTCATTTTTATCAATCCGTCTTCTTGCGTTTCGCCCGCGACAATGCCGTACCGGTCATAGTCTTCGTCGTGCCGCACGGGGATGCAGGAGAACACCGACCCGCCCGTTTTCTCATATACTTCGATTGTTTGAGCAACACGCGTTGGCCCGGCCTGCACGAACTCGTCGGCCCAGGTGTAGATAAAAGGCTCACCCTTTACCAGGTGCCCGGCGTCAATTAATGGAGCAGCGTTGCCGAGCGGTTCCTTTTGGCGTACAAATGCAAAATTTGCCATGTTAGCGATATCGCGCAAGCTCTGCAGCATCTCGTCTTTGCCGCCGGCCTGGAGCACGGCCGTAAGCTCGCCGCTGGGGGTGTCAAAATGATCCTCAATACTGCGCTTGCTATAGCCAGTAACAATAATAATATCTGTTATGCCGGCCTGGACCAGCTCTTCGACAACGTACTGGATAATCGGCTTGTCAACGATTGGCAGCATTTCCTTGGGCATGGCCTTGGTCTGCGGCAAAAACCGCGTGCCGAACCCGGCGGCGGCAATAATCGCTTTAGTTGGACGTTTTGGTTGCATATGGGTGTCCCTTTCGAACTTTGTTATTTCTATCTTCCAGCTGGGCGGCAATGTCGTCCAAGGTCGGTGCGTATTCATTAGTTGTATCAACTTCAATCAACGGGCAGCCTAAATCAAGCGGCTCAGCAGTGTCTGGATAAATCTTCTTCAGTTTTGGCATGTAGTCTTCCAGCCAGTCTGGCGGGCCGCCCCGGCGATTCATTTCACGGGCGTAGAAGCGTTCATGCTCGCCCGTGGCCCGGCAGTGTACATTTACCACCCGGGCGATAGGTACTAGCTGCTCGCGGACGTCTTCTTCGGAGATACCGCGGTACATCGTGCCGTCGGTTACGACGCTGATGCCGCAGCGCAACATGCCGGTGATCGTAGCATAGTAGGCCGAAATACCTTCTTTAGACTGGTCGATGACTCCATCTGCGGTGTAGCGCATGCCCCAAAATACCAAGTCGCGCTCAATATGCGGCAGCCGCATATGCTCAGCCAGCCTGCGTGCCAGCGTACTTTTACCAGACCCCGGCGCGCCACTTACCAAGACGAGCAGCGGAGTATCCTTAGCGCTTGGTGTAGGCACGAGCATGAGACACCTACAAGCCTAATTGTTTTTTAATAAGTTCTTGCGCCAGGCTCGGGTTGGCACGGCCCTGGCTCTGCTTCATGACCTGGCCCACCAAGAAGCCAATGGCCTTCATCTCGCCATTCTTAACATCTTCGGCGGCCTTGGGATTTTCTTCAATTACTTTTTTGGCAATTGCTTCAATGGCGCCAGTGTCGGATTCCTGAATCAAGTTGTGCTGCTTAGCAAAGGCTTCGATATCTTGGATCTGCTCGCCAGCAGTCAGTACCTTGGTAATGAGTGCCTTGGCGTTGGTTGAACTGAGTTTGCCCGCTTTTACTAATTCGTTCACCACCCGGTACAGCTGCAGCCGGCCTTGGTTGGTAAGCTTGGCATTGGTAGCAACTGTTTCGTCGCGGCGCAGCGGCACTTCGAGGTTCACAAACCAGTTAGCTAATGTTTTAGCGAACTCTTTGTCGGCAATAACTTCTTCGATCAAAGCCAAGTACTGTACTTCGGCGTCGTCTAACTCGGCTTCGAGCAGTGATTCCATGGCTGGCTTGTCGACACCCAAAGTACTGAGGCGGGTGCGCCACTCGTCAGGCATGACCGGCATTTCGCCTTTTACGGCCTCGATGAGGTCGTCGGCCAGCTCGACTGGGGGGATGTCTGGGTCTGGGAAGTAGCGGTAATCGTGGGCGTCCTCTTTGCTGCGCTGGCTAAAGGTGCGCTGCTTGGCGTCGTCCCAGCCGCGGGTTTCCTGGATGATTTTTTCGCCCTTTTCCAGCAGTTCGATCTGGCGGTCAATTTCGTATTCAACGGCTTTTTCAACTGAGCGGAACGAGTTGAGGTTCTTGGATTCGGTACGAGTGCCAAGTTCGCTAGTGGTGCTGACACTAACGTTCACGTCAAAGCGCATGTTGCCGTAGTATAGGTTGCAGTCAGACACGTCGGCGTAGCGCATACGCAGGTAGAGTTCGCGGGCATAGGCCTTGGCTTCGGCAGCGGTGTGCATGTCTGGTTCGGAGACAATCTCGATCAGCGGTGTGCCAGCCCGGTTAAGGTCAACAAGGCTATAGTCTTTGCCAGCTGGGTGGGTGCTTTTGCCAGCGTCGGCTTCGATGTGCGCACGGGTAATGCCAATACGCTTTTGCTCGCCGTTGACGTCAACGAACACTTCGCCGCCGAGCACAATCGGGTGCTCGAACTGCGTAATCTGGTAGCCGAGTGGCAAGTCTGGGTAAAAATAATGCTTGCGGTCAAAGGTGCTGAACTTCTGCGGCACCGTGCCCAGGGCGTATCCAGCGCGCATTGCCAAATGTACGGCCTCTTTGTTTAAGACCGGCAATGTACCAGGCAGGCCGAAACTGAGCGGGCTAATTAAGGTGTTTGGGTCAGCCTCGCGGGCGTCGTTACCTACAGCGTCAAATAGCTTCGTCGCTGTTTTGAGCTGCACATGGCATTCAATACCGATGGTGGCAGAATATTTACTTCTTGTTTCCGGGCTGACCATTGGGGAGCGCTCCTATATCTTTAAGCCCTTGGCGAATGCCCATCAGGGCTTGTTTGACTTCGGCTTCTTTCAATTTAACAGTCGGGTCGGCGTCAATTTTATTACGCAGCTTGTGGCCAAACCATAAGTTGTCGTTGTCGGTAAATAAACGCTGGGCTTTGACCAACCGTTCACCCATGCTGCTGCCTTTAAAATGCCTCTTTTTAAGTGCTACGTCGAGCAGTTTGTCGGCATTTACGATCGCGTCGGACCACTTGGTTTTATCGCGCAGCATTTTTTGGAGCTCCTGCCACTGGTCCTGGAATTGGTCTATCTTGAGTGCTTTCGGCCGGCGGCGCCAGATAATAAGCGCAATAACGCCAATGCCAACCGCTATCCCAGCTGCAGCCGCGATAATTAGTAACTTGTCGTTCATTGTAATAGCTCCTGAGCTGCTTTAGCCACGCCAAGCAAGGCGCGGTCGGCGCGTTGCCGGGCCATCACCTGCAAGCCGACGGGCAGGTTGTCGTTCGCACCAGCCGGGATACTAATAGCTGGGATGCCGACAAGGCTTGGCCCGACTGTCATGACGTCAGCCAGGTACATAGCGAGCGGGTCGTTGGTGTTTTCGCCAATCTTAAACGCGGTTGTGGGCGCGACTGGGCCAACCAAAAAATCAACTTGGTTAAATGCTTCGTTAAATTCGTTTATCAGTTTGGTGCGTACGGTTTGGGCCTTGGTGTAATAGGCGTCGTAGTAGCCGCTGCTGAGCACATAGGTGCCGATCATAATGCGGCGTTTAGCTTCAGCCCCAAACCCGCGGCCACGCGAGCCAGTGTAGCTTTCTTCAAGGTCTTTTGCTTCTTGGAAGCTGTATGGGTAGCGCTGCCCGTCGTAACGGCTCAGGTTACTGCTGACCTCGGCGGGTACGACAATGTAGTACACAGCCAGCGCCAGTGGTAATGATGGTAAGCTGACTTCGGTAACGTCTGCACCGGCCGCCTTGAGTTTTTCGATCGCTGCGCTTACCTGCTGTTTGACGCCGTCGGCCAGGCCTTCGGCCATCCACTCTTTAATAACGCCGATTTTTTTGCCTTTGAGGTCGGCCTGCAAATCAACATACCCGTGCTCGTCGCGCTCTACAGTTGTGCTGTCGAACGGGTCACGCCCGGCAATTACATCATATACAAGGGCGGCGTCATCAACAGTGCGAGCCAAGGGGCCGGCAACGTCTGTGCTGCTGGCCATGGCCACGATGCCATACCGGGAAACTGAGCCATATGTCGGCTTCATGCCAACGCACCCAACAAAACTGGAGGGCTGACGGATTGAACCGCCGGTGTCGCTGCCAAGGGCAAACGGCGCCAGGTCTAAAATAATAGACGCGGCCGAACCGCCGGATGAACCGCCTGGCACGCGCTCCATATCGAGCGGGTGCTTTACAACGCCAAAGTCGCTGTTTTCGGTGGAAGCTCCGTGGGCAAAGGCGTCCAGGTTTGCTTTGGCAACCAAGATTGCGCCTTCGGCCTCTAGTTTTTCAATAACCGTTGCCTGGTATGGGGCAATAAAGCCACGCAACATATTGCTTGCGGCCGTTGTTTCTGCCCCAAATGCTAGGTAGTTATCCTTGGCAATGAATGGGACGCCCGCAAGGCGCCCCACCGGCTGGCCGTTTTTTACTGCCGCGTCAATGCTTGCAGCACGCTCCCGGGCGCGGACCTCGGTGGTCGCTATAATCGCGTTGTATTCTTTTTTATCGGCAATCGTTTTAAGCGCCTGCTCTACAAGGTCAACAGCCTTTAGTTCGCCAGCCTGCACCTTGGCAGCCAGCTCAGCAATAGGAAGCCACTGGCTCATCCAATCATCCTCTTCACTTTTATAAGGCGGCCTTCTTTGTTCGGCGCCTGGCGCAGCAGATCATCGGCGCTGACGCCATAGTCAACAACTTCATCTTCACGCATAACATTAGTCAGGCCGGTTACCTGCGATGTAGGCGTCAGGCCAGTTACATCAGTATTCTGGAGCTGTTCGACGTACTGAAGAATCTCACTGAGCTCAGTGCGGTACTTCTCAACTTCCTCATCAGTGATGGTGAGCCGGGCAAGCCGGGCCAATTTTAATACATCTTCGCGCGATAGATCTGCCATATTTCTATAACTATATCAGATTTCATAATGTTGTATAAGGGGGCTACAGGCCGTTGCGGGCTAGAACAGTGGCAATTTCTGGAGCAGTTGGCCAGCGATTAAAGGTACAGCCATGCAAGTCTATGGACTGCTGCATCATGACAGGTGCCGGGCCTCCGGCTACCGGGCAGACCGGATCGTCGTAGAAGCCAAGCCGGTGACCGGTCTCGTGGTCGATGATGAGCGTACGATAATCTTCCAAGCTAGCACCCGTTGCGTTCCAGGGGTCAGTTGCCAGTGTCCACCGGTCGTTATTGACCACGACGCTGTTGCCGACCTGACAGTTGTAGTAGTCGTCACAGATATCGCCGAAGCTGCCCATTTGGTTGGCGGCGCTCAGCCATACGGTGTAATCACAGCCGCTGGCCACGTGCGCGAATGCCATCTTGCCCCCGGCATTCCAGCCGCGAGTATCAGCGTAGGTAGCTGCCAATTTGCCGATCATTTCGTCGAGCGCAGCCTCACCTACCCCGCGCGTGGCTGTGCAATAGGTGCGCGTTATAGCACCCTTAGGTACTACGGCGAAGTTTAACGACTGGCCTTTGCCGAGCGCATATTTTATTGCCAGCAGCAGATCACTACGGTTGGCCGCACTTGCCGCAATGCCATCGAGGTAAGTACCGATCTGCGCATCTGCCGGTGCCATGGTCTGGCCGCTGGCCGCATACCACTTGCCTATATCACCGACCGTAGGCGCAACAGTTTTGCCGTTATACACGAACGTTAATTTGGCAGCGAGTTGTTTTTGCAATTTTTGCTGCTCTGCTTTAAGGTCGGTCGGGGCTGGCGCAGCTAGCACAGTACTTGGCACAGTCACGCTGGAGTGACCAGATTTAAGGCCTTGTTGCAGCTGGACCTTGAGCTGAGAGGCATTAATCTGCTGGCCTGTTGATGGGTCAACTATCACAAAGGCGCTACCGCTCAATGCAATGTGCGATGGCTGCGGCGCGTAATTAAACAGTGGTTCTATGGCTTTGGTGCCGTTGTTAAAACCTGTGTCGTCTACCCGCAGGGCAAGCGAAACAGTGTGGTGTGTTACAAAACTCAGCAGCGGCAGGAGCGGGCGGGAGTTTTTGAGCGCCTCAGTGCTTGCCACTTTATCGGCGTACACACCCATGCTGGCCGGTGTGACCGCTGTTTTGGCAGTGCCAGCGGTGAGCGTGACGTTTGCAGGCAGCAGACTGTTTGCACTAAAACGCTTATCTAGTTCACTAAAGCTCAAGCTGCTCACATCAACCGTGCCCAGCTTGTAGTTTGGCAACACCTTACCGCGGTATGCAACCCACATCACTGCATTAGCCAGCAAAAATAGTCCGGCTAAGCCCGCAACACCATACAAAGCATACCGCCGCCAGGGCCGCTGCTTTTTTAGTGGTTTTTGGAACTGGCGATGGTCAATAATTCTCATGCTACATTTTAGATTTTAGATCGGCAATAATGTCGCGCAGCTCGGCGGCGGTCTCGAACTGCAAGTTTGCAGCCGCCATTTCCATCTGGGCGTTCAGGTCTTTCAGCAGGTTCTTATACTCGTCCTTAGGAATCTTCTTAAGGTCGAGCTTGGCCCGCTTGGCTTCTTCGGGCAGGTCGGGGCGCATGCCCTTTTCGATCGCTTTGCTAATGCCGGTCGGCGTGATGCCGTGTTCGGTGTTGTAAGCCTCTTGGATAGCGTGGCGGCGGGTGGTCTCATCCATTGTTTTCTTCATACTGTCGGTCACGCGGTCGGCGTACATAATAACCCGGCCCTCTACGTGGCGGGCAGCACGGCCAACCGTTTGGATGAGCGCTTGCGAGCTGCGCAGGAAGCCTTCTTTGTCGGCATCTAGTATGGCCACCAGTGAAACTTCAGGCAAGTCCAAGCCTTCGCGCAGCAGGTTAATACCCACAAGCACGTCGTATACCCCAAGCCGCAAGTCACGCAAAATGTCGGTACGATCCAGTGTGTCAACGTCGCTGTGCAGGTAGGCCACTTTGATGCCTAGCTCTTTCAGATACTCGGTCAGGTCTTCGGACATGCGCTTGGTCAGTGTAGTAACCAGCACACGTTGGTGCTTGGCAACAGTGGCACGGATCTCGGCAATGAGGTCGTCCACCTGGCCGTCAACTGGCCGCACTTCGATGGGCGGGTCAAGCAGCCCAGTCGGCCGGATGACTTGCTGGGCAGGTTCTGGGCTGCGGCTCAATTCGTATTCGGCTGGCGTGGCGCTAACATACACTGCCTGGTTGACGTGTTTTTCAAATTCCGTAAAAGTCAGCGGCCGGTTATCGAGCGCACTGGGCAAACGGAAGCCGTAATCTACCAGCACCTCTTTGCGGGCGCGGTCGCCATTGTACATGCCGCGGATTTGCGGAATGGTCATATGCGACTCATCGATGAGCATCAAAAAATCATCCGGGTAATAATCCAGCAATGTAGCGGGCTGCTCGCCTGGCTGGCGGTTCGTCAAATAGCGGCTGTAGTTTTCGATGCCTTTTACAAAGCCTGTTTCTTCAAGCATCTCCAAGTCGAAACGGGTGCGCTGCTCCAGGCGCTGGGCCTCTAGCAGTTTGCCTTCTTTTTTAAATTGGGCTAGGCGCTGCTGCAGCTCGCTTTCGATATGCCCTAACGCGACTTTTAATTTATCTTGCGGTGTTACGTAGTGCGAGCCCGGGAAAACCGTAAAGGTGTCAGGGCGGCCTAAGATCTCACCCGTCAGCGGGTCGATCTTTAAGATGCGCTCGACTTCGTCGCCAAAGAACTCCACGCGGTAGGCGACTTCTTCGCCGGCCGGGAACACGTCGACCACGTCACCGCGGACCCGGAAGGTGCTGCGGTGAAAGTCAATGTCGTTGCGCTGGTATTGGATGTCGGACAGGTGGCGCATGAATTTGTCGCGGAGGCGGCGCTCGCCGACCTTCACTTTAATACTCAAGCCGTCGTAGTCTTCGACCGAACCAATGCCATAAATGCAGCTCACGCTGGCCACGATGATCACATCCTTGCGCGACAACAGGGCATCGGTAGCGGCGTGGCGCAAACGGTCAATTTCTTCGTTAATTTGCGAGTCTTTTTCGATGTACGTGTCGGACCGGGCAATGTAGGCCTCAGGCTGGTAGTAGTCAAAGTAGCTTACAAAGTAATGGACAGCATTCTCTGGAAAGAAATTCTTAAACTCACCATACAGCTGGGCAGCCAGCGTTTTGTTGTGCGACAACACCAGCGTTGGCTTCCCGGTATTCTGAATAATATTAGCCATGGTAAACGTCTTGCCCGAACCGGTCACACCAAGTAATGTCTGGTACTGCAAGCCATCTTCCACGCCCTTAGTTAGTTGGGCAATAGCCGTAGGTTGGTCGCCTGTTGGCTGATAGTCACTCTTAAGCTGAAACTTCGTCACTTATATATTGTACAAGATTACGTCGTTACTGTTTACTGCGAGGCTTCGACAGCCTTTAAAGACGCACGCAATTCGGTCTGAATGGCCCCGATTTTAGCAACGGCGTCGGTGTTTGCTTGAGTGGCGCATAGTGGTTCGATTAAAGGCTTCTCGTGATAATAGTAGCTGCCGACTTTGGTCGCGCCCGATGATTGCAGCCCCTGTTCGCTCCATGTAGCGCCGTAAGACTGCGGGTCGCCCGGCTTAAGCCGTTCGATGTACAGGCCGTGGAGACCAGTTTTACAGCCTTCTATCTTAGCAACTGCGGCCTTGAGTGCTGGGGTGCTAACATAGGCAACGCCCTCGCTGCTTATCGTATAAGAAGCGTCGACTATTCCTTTGGTCAGCGGCAGCTGAACTCTCCACTCGGTGATAATCAAATGTTGCTCGGCAGGCACAGGCTGCATCTGCTGCTCGTTGGCGCCTGGTATCTTTTGGATCTTTTCGTCTGGGTTGCTGTAACGTTTGCCGTTCCTGGCGACACACACCGACGGATAGCTGTCTTGGATTATGTTGCCGGCGGCTGCGCAGGTGGCGTATGAGTTTACGCCCGCATCCCTATCGAGCGGCTTAAACCAGGCGATCCAGAGCACTGCCACAAGGCCGATGACACCGATGACGATCAGAACGATCTCGCTGATGGCGAGTTCCCTTCGTTCCTTAGAATTCATGTGCATCACCTTGTTGTTCATATGTCTCTAGCCGGCGTGTGGCGGCGGGTTGGTTGATGTTTCGCGCAGGAACCAATGATGGTCATGGAATTTCAGTTGGTCATTGATATCTTTGTACTTATCATCGAGAATTGCAATGATCTTCTTAACCAGGCGGTCCGGGTCGGCATCGTATACGACGAGGTCGTGAGCTGGCGGCGGCAGAATTTTCATCAGGTCTGGGATAACGTCTGCAGCCCCGCCGCTGCCGATAAGCACCCCGCACGGCTTGTGGGCTTCAAGTGCCGAGGTAAACTCGTGCAGGCTGCCAAAGCGGCCGCCAATGGTAATCACTGCGTTGCTGCTTTGCACCAAATAGAGGTCACGGCCAACGTAATTCATGCCGGTGAAATTGATGAAGTCAAAGACATCGTACGGCAAACGGTACTTAAGCACGTGCTCGCGCAGGCTGCTGGCCGGCGAGAACCCAATGCTCACTCCACCATTTTCCTTGGCGCCCAGGGCCGCAAAGTATGGCAGGCCAACGGTAGCGCCGGTCGTCAGGATGTGCCCGCTTTTAGCTACGGCCGCACCGGCTTGCTTGGCTACATCGTGGTCGGCCTTAACGGTCGGCCCGGCGGCTGCGCCGGATACACAAATGGAGTACCGTAAATATTTTAGGTCTGCGAGATCTGGTGCCATATGCTTAATTCTTAAAATCCTTATGTTTCATTGTATGCTTCCTGTTCAGCTAATGCCAGCGGGTTAGCCAGCTCGTTGGATAATTGCTGGTGCACGGCGCGCTCCAAGTTTTCTTGGTTCAAGTACCGCATCATTAGTTCGTGCCACACGCTGTCGCGTACAAAGTGCACAATCCGGTCGGCAAATGGCAAATGGTTACAGTAGCTCAGCGCCACGTCGAGGACATTGCACGAAACTACCTGCCCCTCGTGCAGCAGGCCCAGGCACTGCGTGTCTTGCCAAAAATTAAGGGACGGCTCAATAGATGCCAGTATTTCTTCTGGGGCGCACCACTGCAGATCTTCGGGCTGAACGTGCGGTTCAAATATTTCGGGGTGGAAGGCGCCGCTAAAACGCGCGTAGTAACGCTGGATCATCCGCCATGGCACAGCCTGGCCGGCAAGTGTTGCCGAGGTAAGCGGTTCGCTGGCCGAGGACGACTGGATAAGCTTACCAAAGTCTGGCTTCACCTGTTGTAGCTTAGCGTAGGAACTATGTGCCCGGATGCCGTTCATTTCCTCGAGCGATAATAACAACGTGGTAATGGCCAGCCCATCAACACCGTCTTTGAGCGGCAGCAGCACCACGCTCCCTAATTCGGAAAACGTCAGCACGTTGTGCTTGGCTGTCGTAGTAAAAGAATCGGCCAGCCGCTGCCAGTGTTTTGTCTTTGGGTGCACAATACTAATGTCGCGCATTTCGAAGTCGCTCGGCGACAAACTGGCGTATTGCTCACGGAACCCGCGGTGCCAGGAGTCTGGCTCAGCGATAAGGGCGGCAGCATACAATGCCGGCACGGACTCGTGCTTCAGCATAGAATCTGCCGAGCGGTAGCCCAGCTTCTTCATAACTGTCTTGGGGATTTTCTTCTTTAACAGGCGCTTAGCAACGCTGCCCTTTAAGGCAAACACCTTACCCGGCATATCATACTTGTCTAAATACTGCTGCACGCGCTGTATGACATCGTCAGGCGCTGCGTCTTCACTAATTGAAAGGGATTTACGGACTGTTACTTCGTCGGCCTTTAAACGCTCGTGCAGCGCGTTGTAGAGTTCAGGCCCGGTAGTATCGTTCGGGTCTAGACCAAGCGCGGCGATTTTGCTGCGCATGCGTTGCATGATTTCGCTGGTTAATCGGATGTCGGTGCTCGGGAGTCCAGCCGCGTGTTCCAGTTGCTGGATGCTTTGGCTGAACGATG
>DATIIM010000022.1:0-17141 GCA_035479615.1 Patescibacteria group bacterium | reverse complement strand
GCTGCTAAATTATTCACAGCGTGTTCGCCGATAATTGGGATGAGCCGCTGGTGACCAAGTTGGTAATCCAGGCCCAATCCGCCCTGCTCTGGCTTAGCTTCGAACGCCGAGGCTGGGATTTCAACCTTGATCGTGAAATCTTCGTCCGGGCTGGTGTTTTGTGCCGCGACGGCCAATAGGCGGCCGTGCCCAGTATCTGCAATATCGCCCGACAATATGGCATTTAAGTCGTGAACGTCACCGCCAAGGTTGGGTTGCAACCCAAATTCAAACACGCCCAATTGCTTGTTGCGGGCCAACCAGCCAACGATGGCTTCGGCTTCTTCGACCGAAAATTGGTCGCCTTGCCGTACCGCTAATAGGTGGTTGGCATCGGCAGCTACGCGGCCTAACCCTTGCTCTTGAGCAGCGGCAACGGTGTCTTCGGCGGTCCGTTCTGGGTTACGTTGCGAGTATGTGCCATTGTTTTTGGCGTGCTCGATTGTGAACTGCCACTGCAGCTCGGTAAACGGGCCGGTTGCGGCCAGTGCATGGTAATTCGGACGCGGGTGCAATTGGTGCCGCCCACGGCCATTTGCTAACCGGTCGCCTATCTCCTGGCCATACGGGTGTACGACGTGCGGCCCTCTATTTTCTGGCCGGAGGCCGTACTGTGCGGCCGCAGCTAAACGGTCGCCATGGGCCATGCGTGGCATGTCCATGTTAAGGGCAAACTCGAACCCGGCAGCAACCGGGTTTGGCAGCCGGCGTGCTGCCTTAAGGGCTACGCCGCCCACATTTTCTTCACGGAACGGCTGGTGAGTGGCTACCACCAGCCCATTGACGTCTGCCCCATGGGCAATCTGCCAGCCAAGTCTGCTTCTGACTGGTACGTAGGCCATACCCGCGTACCCTAGTCGTTGCAGTGTTTCTCTATATTTGTCTGCGCTCCACAAAACTACTTCTGAGGGGCGCATAGCAAGGTTTGTACTAATAATATTAACGCGGCCTTCGTTGGCCATAAGGCGTCCTTTCTCCGCGGCGGGAATAAATCAAAAATAAAAAATAATTCGCCGAAGAATTTCAGTTGCCTGTCACGTGCTGTTTCCCTGGAGCCTCCTTTCTCAAAACGGTTACGGTAATTTCATAATACCACAACCAAAAAAGCTGCTATTTGTTGCGCATGTTGAATGTAAGTTGTTCCAAAGTCTCGGCAGTTTCTTTGAGTTGCTGCTGTAGATTATGGACTTCAGTCACGTTACGGGTGATGCAGGCAATCTGCACGCATTCGCCCACGGCATTGAAGATAGGAATGAGTTTTACCTCATAAAATTGTTTGCCAAGCGGCACCGAATACCATTCGGTAAACTTGAGCGGTTTTTTCGTTTTTACCACTTTTTGGTACCTTGGCAAAAGCTTTTTATACGATTCTGCAGATACGATTTTTTGTACTGTTTTGCCAATGTCTTTTGTGGAGTGTCCGGTCCCGCGGGAAAACCCCTCGTTGGCAGTCAGGAGCCGGAAAGCGTTATCTGGCTCGACTGCTAAAAGAAAGATTGCTTCGTCCAACGCATCAAATACAGTAGTCAGATATTGTAAAAATACTAACGACGAATTCTGCGGAGCCATAATGTATATCCCATGATACCCTATCGGTTACACTATTGTCCAAGAACTATCTTATTGCGAACATTTGTACGGTTTTCTATACTAGAGCGTACTATGTACAATCCCGACAAGTTTAAGGCGGCTCGTACCAGCCCATTGCAAGCGCGCGGCAAGGAGCGGGTTCGCGTTATCTTGGCGGCTTCCCTCGAACTGTTCAAACGCTACGGCATCGAGGCGGTTACCACGAACGATATCGCAGCCCAGGCTCGCATACCTATCGGTTCGCTATACCGCTACTACCCCAACAAAGACTCGATTGTTAAAGCGCTTACCGACCTATATGTTGCCGATCTCACTGCTGCATTTGAATCGATCGGCGAGCACCCCATGCTGAAATACCTGTCATGGGACGAAGTGCTGTTACTGATGGTGGACTCATGGGTAAGCTACGCCCGCCTGAACGGCCGTTACCCGCTGCTGTATGCCCAAAAGTTTAACCCCCGGCTCCGGCAGCTTAATAAAACAGCTTGGGAAGAGTTTATAGCTAGCTTTGAGGCGGTGCTTAAAAAGCGCTGCCCAGCCGTTACCAAGCGCGAGCTGACGGTGTGCTTCCAGCTTTCGGTGGCTGCCGCCGAAATGGGAATCAGCGAAGAATTTGATAAGAGTGCCGGCCCCAACCTCCATTACGAAGCGGTGGGCGCGGTCGCCCGTTACATGCTCGAAGCCTGTAACCGCCACGCCCACGGCAGCCCAGCTTGATAATGTTTGTTCGTACCCCTACAATCACTAGTAGTTCATGGTGAAACAACCTCTTTTTACGCGGATTTTATTAGTATCTTGTGCACTTTTATTGATTGGCAACATCGGCTGGATCGTGCGGGATAAGGCAGATTCTGCAAAGACTTCGTCCGACCTGGCATTGCAGCGCGCTTACCCGCTCCTTTCTAAACGCATTTTGGCGGACAACCCGAACGATATTCTTATTAATTTTGTTCCGCTGCGCAAAACCTTGGAAGCCCGCTTTGGTCAGGTCAACGCCCAAAAAAGCTTTTACTTTGAGTACTTGCCTGACGGCACATCGGTCCGTGTCGGTAGCGACAACCAGCTTGTGGCCGCATCGCTCATTAAAGTGCCGCTTACAATGAATTTGTACCGCGCTGCAGAGCTCGGTCGTATTAATTTAGATAAGACAGTAAGCGTCACAGATAGCGAGCTCGATAACGCCTACGGCGACCTATGGAAGCAAGGCCCGGGCACAACGATTACCCTACGCAAAGCAGCAGAGATGGCTTTGGAGCAATCAGACAACACGGCAACGCACGTTATTTTTGATAACATCAAGGGGTTGCTGCAGCCTGATGAAGAATCGCTTGCTCGCCTTGATATCGACCAGGACATGGAGGCCGGCCAAGCCGTCATTAACGCCAAGTCATATTCGTCGGTGCTTAAAGGCCTGTACTTTTCTTCGTATTTAGAAAAGAAAGATTCCCAGGAGCTGCTCGGTTATCTTACTAAGTCTGCGGCCACGAATCGCCTGACCCAGAACCTGCCGGCAAGTGTCCTGGTCGCGCATAAGATTGGGGTGTATAACGCTTCGTGGGCCGAAAGCGATTGCGGCATTGTGTATGTTCCTAAGCGACCGTACATTGTTTGCATCATGGTCGGGTTGCCCGAAGACCAGGCTAATGCATTTATTGCCGATATCTCTAAGACGATTTACGATTTTGTAAGCAGCCAGTAAGGCGCCGTTATCCGCTAGTTATTTATGCTGATAGCCGGCATGTTGACCGCAGCGGTAATGCTCGATAACGTCAGCGTTGAAGGTAATACTAACCCGCCGCCAGTGATGGTACCGACGCGCTTTATCATCCCGGCGACCGGTAATGCGGCTGCAGAAACCGAGCCGGTGGTGGCGTTCCAGGTCACTGCCGCATAGTATTGGCCTGGTTCAAGAATGCGAGCCACACCAGTCTGAACCGGTGCAATTGCCTTGAGGCCGACGGCTGTTGTCACACTGCTGCTGCCGCCATTGAGCACCAGCGTGCCAGCGGCGTTGTAGATACCAACATCACCAGCTGCCCCGAGCAGCGTGGTAATAACGCTGACCCGAAGTTCGTTGACCGTAGTCTGCCCGGAAACGTAGATTGGCGCAATGAGGATTGTGCCAGCTGCAGCTTTCGTTGCCGCCGTGGTTGCCGGGCCTGCGGTGGTCGAGAATGTATCGCCGGTGCCATTCAGGCAGTTTTTCCAAGCTGATGCTTCAAAGCAGCGGAATTTGTTGTTGGCGCTGTTGTAGTACATGCCGCCATTTACACCTGTTACGGCTGGTGCGCCGGTTTCGCCCGATACGCTCCGCGAGTCAAGCACGAACTGAGTAGCGGTCGTGTCTGAGGCGCCGATGGTTATGTTGGCACCACTGGTGATGACTACCCCGCCGCTGCTGCCCTGGATGGTCAGTGCGCCGGATGTGGTTGTCGAAAGTGTCAGCGGCCCGCTGGTGACGTTGATCGTCAGCCCGCCAGTTGCCGGCCCGGTAATGGTGCGAGCAGTGGTGCCGCTAAAAGTTATGTTCCCGCCCTGTGTGAGTAAGCCAGTGCCAGTAGTAATCGCGCCGTTGTTTGTAGTTTGCAATGATAGCGTGTTGTTACCAATGTCCCATGTCGAGGCCGCTGCTCCAGTCATATTGAGCGCTCCAGCCGAAGTGAGGCTGAGCGTGCCCGAGGTGGTGGTCGACAGGCTTAATGGGCCACTTGCCACCGTAACGGTGAGCCCGCCAGTGCTTGGCCCGGTGAGTGTCCGTGCCGTGGTCCCAGAGAACGTCACATTCCCGCCCTGTGTAAGCGTGCCGGTTCCGGTAGTTATAGCGCCGTTGTTGGCCGTTTGCAGCGACAGCGTGTTGGCTCCTACGTCCCATGTAGATGCCGCTCCACCGGTTAGAGATAACGCACCGGCTGATGTGACACTGAGCGTGCCTGAGGTTGTCGTGCTAAGCGCCAGCGGCCCCGTGGCTACGGTAAGGGTCAGCCCGCCAGTTGCCGGCCCGGTAATGGTGCGCGCTGTGGTGCCGCTAAAGGTCAGCCCAGCACCTAGTGTCGTCAGCCCGCCGCTGACGGTTAATGCCTTTGTGCCAGTAATGGTAGTGTCGCCATTTAATGAAACTGCGCCCGATGTCGTGCCAAATGTACCAGACCCGCTGAAGCTAATGTTTGGGTTTGTTGTGCCGTTCCCAACCACGACCGAAGTCGCATTGGTGCCGCCAATGTTAATCGCTGCTGCGCCCCCGGTGTCCAGGCCAAGTGCGTTGGCTCCGTTACTTTTAACGGTCAGTACACCAGCTGCCGATGGTTGGATAGTTGCCCCCAGGGTGACGCCATTGACTGCCCCTGATGTAATCGTGCCGCTGCCAATGTTCACATTGCCGGCAGACAGCTGTACGAAGTTCGTGCTATCCAAGCCGTCGAGCATATCTGAGTTAAAGGCTTGCGGTGCAGCAGTCAGCCGGACGCGTGGCGTCATTTCGGCGTCGCTCCCGACTTTTATGCCCAAGTACAGGGCACTGGTATTAAAGTCCACACTGCCCGGCAGCGTGGTGCCGGTGCCGAGGTTCACTTGGAACAAGCCGCTGCTAACAGCGACAGTCGCCTGGGTTTCTTCCCATTTACAACTGTTGGCAACACAGGTGTTGGCGGCGTCGGCGGTCGGGTCATTGTATATGCGGAACCGGATGCTGTAGCTGCCGTCGGTAACGTTTGTGCCATCGGTGTTGGTGAGCTTGCCCTGGAAACTTATAAAGTTAGTGATTGTCGCTTCTGCCGGATGTGCACAGACCAGCGCCCAACCAAAGGCGGCTAAAAACACAATGAAAGCTGCTAGGCGTAGCCGCTTCATGTAATGTCCCTCCCGATCAGTAATGGTCGTTTAGGCGGAGCGTGTTCTTTGCGATGCGGTTTTCTGCGGAACCGGTCAGGATGCCTGACAATAAACCAGCCAGCATAGGCAAATGCGAGTACTACTGCAATGTGCCACCAGGCCACAAATACAAATTGCGTCGCCGCGGTTTGCGCGGCTGCGTCGCCGCCCTGCCCGTACGAAACACGTAGCGTGTACGAACCCGGCACTGTTGCCCCGCCCAGTATGGTGAGCTTGGTTGCGAGGGTAATAGCCGCGCCGGGGCTAACAGCTTTGGAAGCTTCATTCAACACACCCTTGGCCAGTACGGCGCCAGTAGGTGATTCCACCGTTACAACGCCGCGCGGGATGACGTTCATATTACCGGTGTTGTGCAGTGTGACATTTACGGCCGAAGGCACGCCCATAGCCAAGCTTGGTCCGGCAATTGTTGCAGAACCAAGACTGGTTACGGCGCCATCGTCTTTAATAAGTGTTACTGGCAGGCGCATGCTCGGCAAGACCCCTACTCCGTTTTGCCCGCTCACGCCTTGCTGTGACACAACAAGGTCCACGGACTGGCTGCCTGGCGTCATTGCCTGGTCGTCGCGGAGCGTGAGGACTTGTTCGGCCCCCTTGCCCGGCTCCAGCGTGATGTCGCTGCCTGCCAAACTGAGCTGGCCGCGAGGGTCAGCAACATGCAGCGGGTTATTGGCAGATTGCTCAAAGGCAAAGTGAAGCGTAATTGTGGCCGGATAATTGTTCGTGACCATGAATTTGGCTGTAGCCTGTTGCTCGCCCTTTTTTAACTCAAGCGTGGGGGCTGCCGGCGAAATAGTGACGCCGCCGGATGCAGGTGCCGCCAAACTACTCCGTGTTGCGGCGCCAGCAAGCACTGCTGCCATACCTATTACCAATAAGGCTTTATTTGCGGTGCGCATACTTCCGGACCTTCTTAGTGCCGCTTACAATCAGCCGTCCCCAGCCAACAAAGCCGGCGACCAATATAGCTGCTAGTACGAGGAGTATCAGGATAAGTGTCCAAGGGATAACCCAAAAGGTGTAACTTGCTACGAGCGGCACATCGCGGTGCCCGTCGTTATATACCAACACTACTTTGGCTACATACCGGCCAAAGCGCAGGTCGCTCAAGTGCTTCCAATCCCAGCTTAAGTGCTGCTTGCCGTCGGCGCCCTTTACGTAGGCCGGGAAGCCGCTCTTCCATTCGCTGGCAAAGTCGCGTGAAGTCCCGGGCAATACATAATTGCTGCCGGTGTTAATCGGCATCGTGGTAAGCGGCTTATTGCTCCCATAAGAGCGTTGGATGTACAGCGTCCCCTTGGGCTGGTCGATGATGTTGCCGGTGTTCTTAACGGTTAGCGTAAAGTTGGCCGGCAGGTACTGGTACTGCGATTTGTTAGCCTTAAAGCTGCTGATTGATAATTCGCGCTTGGCATCGGCCCGGTCAATGTTAACCAGGCAAAATACCGCGACCGCACCTTGCAAGTGCACGCCGTCTTTATCTATGACATTGTCCTGTTTTCGTGCCAGTGTTATGGCGAGCGAGTAGCTGAACCCGACGTTGTTTGGCGTATTGAACACCACATCTACGGTTTGGGTGGCGCCGGCGGCAAGCGTTATCGAAGGACTCTTAAAGGTGATCCACTGGTCCATGCCGACAGGCGGCGTATCTTGCAGCCTGACGTCTTTGCTGGATTTGTCGATGGTGAAACCGTTCAGTTTCGGGTAAAGGGTCTCTGGATGGTTGGTAAGGTTACGTATGGTGAGGGAGGCGGTCTGTTGTTTGCCTGGCGTTAGCGTTACCACAAGTGGTGACGGTGAAACCTGTATATTAAAATCGTTACCGGCGGCCAAAGCCTTGCCCGGAACTAGCATTGCACACATTACAACTGCTAGTAATACCCAAACTCCCTTACGACGCAACCACTGGGACAGATGGTTGAATGGCATCTCACACTGCTCTTTCTAATGTAAATCGATCGAACTTAGAACATACCTGCACCGACAACCGTGATCGTATCGGCGTAGTCGGCTGCAGCGGTGGTGGTGGCGCTAATGGCGGCGTTGTTGGTCAAAGTCAGGACTGCGCCGTTAGCTGTTCCGTTGGAACTTGCGAGAGTACGAAGCGTGGTGTCGAGGCCACCGCCCTTACCAGTCACGCCACCGACGTACGGAGTCGCTACGGTAATAGTACCGGTACCGCTCGTCTGTGAGCTGGTAACCCCGGTGTTGTACCCTTCTGAACCAGCAGAAAGCGTACCGTTAACCCCTGGCGTGCCGGCTGTACCGGTCGGGATGGTGTTGCTTGTGCTCGGGGAAGTCAGGCCGGTGTCCTTGGCCCAAACATACCAGCCTGCGCCGGCATTCGTGTTGACTGTTGCGGTGCGTGGCGTTGGGCTCACGGCTACTGAACCACTGCTTAAGGTGCCGAGTGCGTCGGTGGTAGTGGCGCTTAAGGCGAAGCTAAAGGCCTGCGGTACACTGGCGCTCACGGCAATGGAGTCTTCGGTCAAGCTGGCAGTGCTGAACGAAGCAGAGTCAAGGTTGGTAGCAACAGTGCCTGAGTTTGAACTCGTAGCGCTGGATTTAATTTGCACGGCTGCGGAGTTCGTCCAGTTGAAGCAGTAGAGGGTGCTGGCGGTTAAGTCACCCGAGGTGAACGTAACTACCTGCCCTACAACGCTTGTTGCCGAGGCCTGGATTGTCGGCCAGGGGTTTGCCCCAGTTGGCCACGACAGGTTCGTGGTGCTGGTGGTGAATGTAGCCGGAAGGCCCAGTGTGTAGCCGGTCGGGAATGTCACAACCACTTGCGTTTCTGCGCCAACGGTGGCGGTCTTGGCACAAACCGTGCCGGTGGTGGCTTGTGAAATCTTCATACGGTCAAAGCGGACTGTTACGCTCGTTAGTGCGCCAGCAGAAACCGAACTCTGTAGGGCAATAAAGACGGACGTAAAAGCCAGCAGGCCAGAAAGTGAGTATAGACTCGCTTTTCTACCCTTAAGAGCTAATTGTGTCGGTAGGTGCATGAGTATCCCCTTATTATGCTTATTCTTACCCATATACTATGAAAAATTTCACACAAAAGCAAGAAGAATTTAATCTGTGAATACTAAAATAATAGTGAAACCGAGAGGGTTATAACATCTGCATAATTTGTGGCGGCTGGCGTTGTTGTGTCGGCCTTGGCCTTGAGTGAGAACGTGACCGTGCCAGTGGTGACGGGTGCGGCAAAGCTGGCTAATCGCTGCCAAGATGTGTTCAAAACACCAACTGAGTTGCTCGTGTCATTAAACGGGCTGGCCGATACCATTGGCCCGCCGCTAGCCTGGGACGTGCTCCCGGCCTGCGCGCCATATCCGTTGTTGGCCACACTTAAGTCGGCTGTGGCCGAAGCGAGTGTGTATGAGGCGGTGCTACTCGTAAGACCGGTGTTGGCGTCCTTGATAAGCACCTCCCCGCCCTGTTCGGCGTTGCTCGAAATAGTTGCAGTGACTGTGGCATCGGCGCTTACGACGCTCCCGGCTGGCAGGCTGGCAAACGTAGCTGCGAATGGCGGGGTTGACGTCAGCGACGTGACTAAACCAAAAGTGACACTCGGTGCGCTGGTTGCCGCCGTGGCCGTCGGCCCAAAGCCGCTGCCGGTGTTAGGGCCTTGGAGCGCGGCAACCTTTACTTTATATGTAGTGCTGTTCGCCAAGCCAAGTATAAATATGCCGCTCGCACTTCCCCATGCGCTGTACGTCTGGTAGTTAGCAATGGCGAACGTGGTGCCGATGGTCTGGTCACTTTTGACATATTTGGTGGTCACGAAGTTATCGTCGCTGATGGCGATGGCATATTTTGTATCGGTTGGGAATGACCCCGGGTTGATGACAATTTTGAGCCGGTCATAACTGCTGTCGGGGTTGGTAAAAGTCGGAGCGCTGGGCACGGGCACCGTATCGGACGACCGGATACCAACCGGCAAGGTATATGAGCTGCTGGTCAACGTTGTGCCGTTACTACCGGCTGATGACTGAAGGTTGTAGGTCGTGCTGCTGCCGCTGCCCGCGCCGTTGCCAAAATCATAGGTCTGCAACTTATAATTCGTACTGCTCGGTACGGCCGCAAGCAAAGATAAAACCATGACCCTCCACATGCCATAACTATAGCATGAGAATTATGAAGCGTGGGTTAAACGCGAATGTTTACTCACGGCCAGCGTGTTAGTTTTTGGCTGGCGTAGCGGGCGCGGGCGGGTTGATGAGCGTATCAACAAAGTCTTGGATCTCGCTGAAGTCGTCCACGCCTTTTCGTGGCGCCAAGGCGCTTTGGCCTGAGGTTGTGCGGTAGCTCATTAAGAAGTTTTGGCCGTTGGCGTCGTTCAGGCCGGCTGAGGTGATGCTGCCGTCTGGTATGTCCTTGCCGAGGGTGTACAACCGCCGTACTTCGCCCAGGGTCAGGTCGGTTTTAACGTTATTGCCAACCGAATCAAATAGTTCACCCATTTTGACCGGGTTAGCCAGGGTGCCGAGCGATTCAGCTTTATCTTTAAGGCCAAGTAAGATTAACCGCTGGTTTTTGGTGCGTTCAAAGTCGCTCAGGCCATAGCCGTAGGAACCGTAATGGTCACCCCTTGCCCGCGACAAGGCCAAGGCCTGCACGCCGTTCAGCGTGTTCGTGCCATTGGGCAGTTTTACGAGCGGCTTGTAGTTGTTGTTGAGGTCTGGGCTGGGGTCGTACAGGCCGCGCGGGTCGGTACTGGCGATGGTAACTTGTATGCCGCCTACGGCGTTCACAGCGTCACGGACTGCGGAATAGTTCACCAAAGCGTAGTAGTGGATCGTCATGCCAAAGTGCTCAGAAATTGTTTTTTCCAGCAAACCCATGCCGCCTGAGGCATAGCCGGATTCGCTAAAGTTCCCTCGCTCGCCGTCCTGGTAGGCTTCGTTGATTTTAGCGTGGCCATAGCCCGGGATGTCTACGTAGAGGTCGCGCGGCACGCTGAGCATGAACGCGGCGTTAGTCTTGGTGTTGATACTGACCACCATAATAGAATCGGTTAACTGGGCGCCGCCATGGTTGGCATCGTCGGCCGAGTTGCCAGCCAGCAGAATATTTACGTGGCCGCTGTCTTCGCCCTTTAGTTTGGTTTTGTGCAGCAGGCTAAACAATCCGCCCCAGCCAAAGACTTTAATTTCGTTAGCCAATAATTTCCAGGCTACCCATCCGCCGGTAAACAGAGCTACGGCGAGCACGATGCCCACAAACCACAGTATAAATTTCTTCCAAGGTTTCCGCGGTTCAGGTTCGGGGGTTGGGGTCCTCAAGGGCGGTTCTCCTTTACTTTCCGGGTGGTAGGCATAATTGGGCAACGACCGGTTTAAGTCCAATAGGTTATCGGGGTGGTCCGTTAGTGCTCCAGCTGATTTTGCATGCTTTTTGCGCATTCTTCTAGTATATAGCGTTTGCTTAAGATTGACCCTAGTTTGCACTATCCGTCAGGTGGTAGATATTCCCGTTGGCGACGTCGGCATAGTACAGTTCGCCGCTATTGTCTTGGCCGAAGGTGCTAATCGCGTTGTCGGTGTCAATGCCCAGGGTTTGCGTCCAGGCGCCATTTTGGACCGATGCGTAGAATATTTCACCAGTGCAGTAGTCTCCATATAGATACTTACCAACAAGTGCTGGCTCGGCTGAGCCTCGGTACACATACCCGCCAGTTATCGAACAGCGTTTGTTGTCGTGGGCGTATTCCAGCATTGGCATAACGTATTGGTCAGCGCCTTTACAGCCGGCTGCGTTGTAGCTGTGCGTTGCTTCGTAACAGCGCCAACCGTAGTTTTCGCCGCCCTTGCTGCTTGCCTTTTGCACGTCAACTTCTTCATATTTGTCTTGCCCGACATCGGCGATGTACAGGTCTTTGGTTTTGCTATCGAAGCTAAAGCGCCATGGGTTGCGGAGGCCCATTGCCCAAATTTCTGGCTTTACACTCGTGTCGGTGCTGCGGGCAAACGGATTGGTGGATGGCACGCTGTATGGGTCGCCGTGGTCAACGTCGATGCGCAGGATTTTGCCAAACCAGGTATGGGTATCTTGCCCGTGGTTGTCTGGGTCGCCTGCACTGCCGCCATCGCCGATACCTATATATAAGTAGCCGTCTGGGCCAAATTGCAGTTGCCCGCCCTTGTGGTTGCCATAAACCTGCTGCAATGTGAGCAAGACTTTTTCGGTGCTGGCTTTGGCGGTGTTGGTCGCCGGGTCCATAGTGTAGCGGGCCACGACTGTTTTTTTGTCGCGGTTGATGTAGTACGCATAAAAGTAGTGATTGTCTTTGAACTTAGGGTGAAAGGCCAAGCCAAGCAGGCCCATCTCCCCGTTATCTAACACCTTTGGAGTAATGTCCAGGACGGGCCCGCTGACTACCCCTTTATTATCCAGAGTGCGGATAAACCCCTGGCGTTCAGTAACAAAGAGCGATTTGTCGCCCGGTGTGCCTGTTGCCACAATCGAAGTGGCCGAAGCCAGGCCTTTAGCGAATAATACCGGCTCGATAACTGGAGCGTTGAACTGCTGTTGCGGGGTCGTCGTTTGGACCGCGGCTGGCGCAGGTGCGGCGGCTTTGTGCGGGTGGACAATAGCCAGCGTCAGAATCACTACAAGCACGGCGACTTCAAGGCCGATGATAATCCAGAGCAGCCGGTCGCGTATTGCGTTCATGCTTTTCATTGTAACAAATTGTTACGTTATTTGTGGCCGAGCAGCGTGCTGACCGCATAAAACGGCTGCTCGGATAATGTAACCGCAACTTTTGTATTGGCCGGGATCTCGGCTGCTTCGCCATCAAACTGGGCGAGCGTTGTTTCCTGGACTGTAAAATCGGCGTGGGTATGCATAAATTTGGCAGACATCCGTTTTTGCATCGAAGCCATTATTTTGGGCAGAATCGACAGGATCCGCCGGTTTTCAAGCGTTTGCAAATAAAATACGTCATCGGTCAGTTTAAGCGGCAGCCGGTCGATTTTGGCAAACCGTGAGCCGTTGCTGAACGTCCGTTCATACACAACTTTTAAATCGCCCTGTTCTTTCATAGTGAATGACGGCGCCTCCATAAGCGCGCTGAAGCCAGTCAGCAATTCATTAATAAGGCGGCCGCCGGGAATGCGGTGCAGCGGATGGTTGCGGATGCGCGGTTCATTTAGTTTGACCGTGGCAAAAGCCGAAGCACCAAAACTGGCATAGCACGCGGCAATACGGGTGGTGGTTTTGCCGGCCGGTGTGGTCAGCCTGCAAGCAAGCGGATGTATGGCAATGATGTCGCCTTGCTCAATGACATCACGGAGCCTGGTGCGGTACGATTGCCCATTCAGCATGTGCGCCAGGTCGTTAGCATTGCCTCCCCACAGCGGCAGCACCGGGGTTTGCCGGGCAAGTTCCGAAAGGCCGGGGTCCTGCAGGAGCGTTTCGATAACCATGCCAACCGTGCCGTCGCCGGCTGCAACGCACAGCAGCGTGTGTGGGCCCAGTAGTTCCATGTGCAGGCGCAGTTGTTTTTGGTTCGCGGCCATGCCACCCTTGGCCGTGTCGAACACAGTCACGTTTTCGTGGCCAAAAATACCTTGCAGTTCAGCAATGCGCCGCTTGCACTGCTCGGCGTGCGTACTAACCGGGTTGCGTAAAACAACCGCGCGGGTAAACGCGAGATGGGTGTGGCGTAGGTTGTGATGGGAGCGCGGTTTCATTATTTACTCCTCATGGCTTGGCGCATGGCGCGGACTTGCTCAAAACCAATTACCCAGCCCGTTTGCCGGATGCTGCGGTACAGCGGTGTTTGCAACAGGTTGCCCTGGGGGTCATATACTTCAGGGAAGCCACCGTAACGCAGCATGTTTTGTTCGTAGGAATTTATATGTTGGTCTGCGGTGCGCAAGTATGCACGGTCGCCGGTATACGTATGCAACAGCAAGAGCGTTTTGATGTATTCCATGCCCCAGAAGCTCCATATCGCGTCACCGCCGTACGATGCCACGGCGATCCGGACAGCAAAGAATTGCCGGTGGCTGCGCGTATCGTGGTGGTATTTAAGCGGGAATGGCTGGTCGATGCCCTGCTTCTGAATATATGCCACGCTGCGGGCAAAGTATGGCTGTTCGTTTTTGTCGGCTGGGTCCAAGAAACCGGTAATCAGTACAATCAGCCACTCGGACGAATAGTAACCACGCGCTACGCCCTCTTCCGATAGGTCCTCCAGGAAGTGCCCGGGTTCTTCTAGCCAAAACGTTTTGAGGATGCGCTTTTTAAGTGTTGCCAGAAATGCTTTGTCGGCCGGGATAAGCCCCTGGTCCATAGCCAGCGCAGTTGTTTTCCAAAAGACAACGTTATCGTAAAACGAACAGTCGCGCCGCGTGATATCTTTGGCGCCAGACAAATGCAGGCCGCGCCGTATCAACCCGGTAGAGGGGTCAAAAACAGTGGCGCGGTAGTGCTCATACAATGCACGCAGAGTGTCCGTGTATTCGTCCAGCAATAGCTTGGTGGCCGGTACGGTATCGAGCGTGTGGTGCGGCGTGCCATAGCGGGCTGGTGCGGCTGATTCTTTCCCGTTAAGCGCAGCCAACGCATGCAGCAAGCTATACACCGTGTCTGGTGGGTAGGCATATATATTAGTGCAGGTAGCGCGATACGCGCCGGTTGAGGTAACCGTCGTCGTAGGTATTGGGTATTGTTTGTACACGCCAAGCGCGTAGGCCAGCGTTTGTATATACACTGTTTGGCGGTTGTGCCAGTCTCGGTCAGTACTTTCTATACGCGTGTCGAGCATGGGGTAATAAAACACACCCAGATTGCGGACGAACAATGAGCTAAAGTGGTCGCCCGAAATGAGCAGCAATTTTGCTGGGTCGAACCGATGGGCGTGGATGCCGGCAATAATTCCATCAACTGTTTTTGCAGAACTGCGCGGGCTCTTCACGTAACGCGACGATAAAATATGCACGAAATTTTTGAGGATAACGAATACTTTCCAGGGGTAGGCTTGGCGGACGCGCAGCTTATGGTTCTCGTTGATTGCCTGTAGCGTGCCGAGCGCGGTCGCCACCACGAACGGCCGTCTTACAATAGTGAAACGATTGAATGGGTTAGTCAGGTAGGAGCCGCCAACGATCCCGGCCAGTAATGCAACAAAAATAATCGGTAGAATCATACCCTGCCATAGTACCGTATCCGCCGCCTATATACACCGGTCGCCCCGGCAAATGGTACAATGCTGGTAATGATGAAGCTCATCGATGCTATTCGTGTACGCATTCGCCGTATTATGGCGGTCTTGGCACGAGGCTTGAATCGCCTGACCGGCGGCCGTTTGCACCCGGACGTAGTAACTATTGTCGGGCTTGGGATGCACGTCCCTATCGCCATCCTCATTGGCCTTGGCCACTACAACGCCTGGGCCGCCCTGCTCTTATTGGTATTTGGTTTGTTCGATACGTTGGACGGCGAATTGGCGCGTTTACAGCAGCGCGATTCGGCCCGCGGCATGTTGCTGGATGCGTCAACCGACCGCATGAAGGAAGTGCTGCTATATTCTGGAGCCGCGTATACGCTGGCGCTGGGCGCTCACCCGGCCACTGCTGTTTGGGCTGTGGCAGCCTGCGGCGCTTCGCTGTGCGTCAGCTATGTAAAAGCCAAGGGTGAATCAGCTATAGCCACCAGCGGCCGCACCATTCCGCACGCCACGCTTAACAAATTATTCAAAGACGGTTTCCTGACATTTGAACTGCGCATGTTCGTGCTCATTGTCGGCCTGCTCGTAAGCCAACTGGCCGTGGCCACAATAGCAATTGCCATCCTGGCTAGCTATACGGCTGTGCAGCGACTGGTGCGTATAAGTAAGGCTCTCGACTAATGCTCGCCGTAGATCTGCACACCCACTCCATTGCTTCACCCGACGGCTCACTTACGGTTGACCATTACCGGCGGATGCTTACTACAAAGCACCTCGACTACATTGCCATCACCGACCACAACCGCATCGATATTGCGCAGCAAATACAGGCGACGCTGGGCAGCCAGATCATTATTGGCGAAGAAATCACTGCAGTAGAGGGCGAAGTTATCGGCCTGTTTTTGCGCGAGGTAGTGCCTAAAGGGCTGCCCCTGGCCGAAACCGTGCGGCAGATCCACGCCCAAGGCGGCCTGGTGTACCTGCCCCATCCGTTTGAAACAGCCCGCAAAGGCGTAAGTGCGGCGGCCTTGGCCCCGCTCGTCGACCAAATAGATATTGTCGAAACGCATAATGGCCGTGCCGTGTTCCAGAATAAAAGCCGCCAGGCCGAAACCTGGGCGACTGCCAATAACAAGCCTGGCGCTGCCAGCAGTGACGCGCATGGTTGGCATGGTTGGGGCAAAACGTATAGTATGATAGACCGTACCCCTACCCCGGAAACGCTTGCTTCGTCGTTGCGCGCAGCACAGTACCGGGTCCGTGGCCCGGGGTTACGCGGGATGTTATACCCGAAATATAACCGATTGAGGAAAATGTTCACCCATGTTTAAAGATTTATTTTTTGCCCTGTGGTTCTTCTTGCCCGCCGCCATGGCGAATGTGGTGCCTATTTTTGCCGCACACATACCGTGGCTGCGTAAGTTCGATGCTCCCATAGACTGTGGCCTGACCTTTCGCGGCCAACGATTACTCGGTTCCCACAAAACTTGGCGCGGCTTGATATCTGGCCTGCTGTTCGCTACGATTACCCTCTGGCTGCAGCAACTCGCTGTCGAACACAGCTCGTGGATACACACCATGACCTCGCAGGTAGATTATCCATCTTTGCCCACGCTGATCCTCGGCCCGCTGTTCGGCCTAGGCGCACTGGGTGGCGATGCCATCGAGAGCTTCTTTAAGCGCCAGCGCCGCGTTCCGCCTGGCCACGGTTGGTTCCCCTTCGACCAAACCGACTACATCATCGGCGGCGCCATCGCTACCATGCCGTTTGTAACCCTTACATTATTCCAGTACGGCTGGCTGATCGGCCTGTGGCTTATCGTACACTTGGTATCAACGTACATCGGCTTTCTGCTCGGGCTTAAAGAGCGCCCGATTTAGTTCTGGTTATTTGTTGCCGTAGGTCTTGATGTACTTTTCGACGAGTTCGCGGGCGGTGCGGTCTTCGATTTGCTTGGGCGGGTGCTTTTGGAAGAAGGCGGCGGGTTCGATGATCGCGCCCTTTAGCCCGTTATCCAGCGCCAGTTTCAGGCAGCGGATGGAGTCAATCGCCACACCAGCCGAGTTGGGCGAATCTTCTACGCTCAGGCGCAGTTCGAGGTTCATGGGCACGTCGCCGAAGTGCTTGCTTTCGATGCGCAGGAAGCAGATTTTGTTGTCCTTTTGCCACGGCACGTAATCTGACGGGCCAACATGTACGTCGTCGGGGTCAATGGTTTGGCCGCGGGCTTCAATTTGTGATGTGACGGCTTCGGTCTTGGATATTTTTTTGTGCTTGAGGCGGTCACGTTCCAGCATGTTCAGGAAGTCGGTGTTACCACCGGTGTTGAGCTGGTAGGTGCGTTCGATTTTCATGCCGCGGTCCAGGAATAGGTTTACGAGCGTGCGGTGCACAATGGTCGCACCCACCTGGGCTTTGATGTCGTCGCCGATAACCGGCAGG
>DATIIM010000021.1:0-113858 GCA_035479615.1 Patescibacteria group bacterium | reverse complement strand
ATGAAGACGGTGTGCTCACCAAAGCGGTAACGCGCGGTGATGGATTTGTGGGCGAAGACGTGACCACTAACGTCCGTACCATAGACAGCGTGCCAACACACCTCCGCAGCGACCCGCAATTTGCCAAATTTTTGAAGGGCTGCACCGAAATCCGCGGCGAAGTCATTATTTATAAGAAAGATTTTGACAAGCTGAATGAACAGCGTAAAAAAGATGGCCTGCCACTGTACGCTAATCCGCGTAACTTGGCGGCTGGCAGTATCCGCCAGCTAGACCCCAAGCTTACCGCTGCCCGTCCGCTGCGATTCCGTGGCTGGGAGATTCTGCGTGATGATCCTGCCGACATAACCACGAACAAACAAGCCTACGAAACTATCCGTGGCCTCGGGTTGGCGGCCAACAATCAGGCTGAAGTTTTTTCGAACCTTGACGACCTTATGAAATTTGCCGCTGGCTGGGAAAAAATGCGCAGCGAACTGACCTACAACATAGACGGTTTGGTCGTGAAGCTGAACGACCGGGCACTGTATGTCCAATTGGGTGTGGTCGGCAAAGCACCGCGCGGCGCAGTCGCCTACAAATATGCAGCCGAAGAAGCGACCACCATTGTCCAGGATATTGTTCTGAGTATTGGCCGGACCGGCGCGGCCACTCCGGTGGCAGTGTTTGACCCGGTGCAAGTCGCGGGCACAACGGTGCAGCACGCCAGCTTGCATAATGCCGATGAAATCGCCCGCAAAGATATTCGCGTCGGCGACACGGTGGTTATTTTCAAAGCCGGGGATATCATTCCGCAAGTCCTCAAAGTGCTGCCCGAGCTGCGTCCCAAAAATGCTAAAAAATTTGATATGGAAAGAGAACTGCTCCGCCAGTACCCAGAGCTGGAGTTTATACGCCCTGAAGGCGAGGCTGTGTACCGGGTTAAAGGTGCGACCAGCGGCCTGTTGCTGAAGCGCGCAGTGAGCCATTACGCCAGCAAGGCAGCTATGGATATCGACACCCTTGGCGAAAAGAATGTTACCGCCCTGGTGGACGCTGGCCTGGTAAAAGACATGGCCGATATTTATGCGATTACCAAAGAACAGGTTTTGGAGTTGGACCGGTTTGCCGATGTTTCGGCCACGAATTTGGTTGATGCCATCGACGTTGCCCGCAAGCCGGAGTTGCCGCGTTTTATCTACGGTTTGGGCATCCGCCACGTAGGGCAGCAAACAGCTATCGACCTGGCCGAGCACTTTGGTTCAGTGCACAAACTGGCACACGCCACGCTCGATGAGCTGCTCCAAGTGGAGGGCATTGGCGAAATTGTGGCTGAGTCGGTCCTGGCTTGGTTCGCCGACCCAGACAACGAAGCGCTGCTGGAAAAGTTTGAAAAACTGGGCGTAGAACCGCACTACGAATCCCGCGCCCGCGGCCCGCTGCACGGCAAGAGTTTCGTGGTCACCGGCACACTTGAGCATATGAGCCGCGACGATGCCGCTGATAAAATCCGCAGCTTGGGCGGTACGTTCCAGAGCTCGGTAGGCAAAGATACTAGTTACTTAGTTGTAGGTAAAAATGTCGGCGCATCGAAATTAATCAAAGCCGAAAAATTAGGTACAAAGCAAATTGACGAACAAGAACTTATTAAACTGTTGGGAGGGGAATAATGCAGCAAACGAACGACGAAGCAGTGGGCGATTGGAAGTTTGCGCGCTCCGAAACAATGGAGCTGCTTGACGCACTGAGTGACGAAGACCTTGCCTTTGTTCCAGAGGGTGAAAAATGGCAGCCACTATATTACCAGTTTGCTTGCATGGCACGCACGCAGCTGGTGTACGCCCAGGCACTCAAAACAGGCAGCATGGATTTTGCCGCATTTGGCGACCCATCGCTGCCCAGTAAATTTGAACAGAATACCGGCGAGGCATTACGCAAACTATTTGCCAAATCAAGCGCAGCATGGGCAGATGCGATTGCAGACAGCGCTCCAAACGTGCAATGGCCCGGGCATAGGGCATCTGTTAGTGGGCATATTTACCGGCTAATCAGCCACGAACGCTTGCACCATGGGCAACTCATCAGTTACTTCACCCTTGCGGGCATAGACTTGCCACCCAAGTTTAAGGCGAACTGGGCCTTATGAAAAACGTCATATTTATTACTGGCAACCAGGGTAAGGCCGACCAACTGGCGAAATGGCTGGGGTTGCCCATCGAACATCGCAAACTCGATCTTGATGAGATCCAGTCGCTAGACCTGCGCGAGGTCGTTGAGCACAAAGTCCGCCAAGCGTACGCTTTGGCTCAGCAGCCGGTGCTGGTCGAAGATGTGAGCGTAACTTTTACAGCCATGGGACGATTGCCAGGGACGCTCATAAAGTGGTTTTTGGAAGAGCTTGGTAATGACGGCCTGTGCCGCCTGGCCGGCCGCCTCGAGCACCCTGGTGCTGTCGCCTCCATTTGTTACGCCTATTTTGACGGGCAGGAAGTACGGTTTTTTGAGCACCACGTCCCAGGTACGATCGCGCCGGAGCCGCGCGGCGATGCGTTTGGGTGGAACCCGTCATTTATTCCGGATGGCGCCACCAAAACATACGCCGAAATGTCCGACACCGAAGTGCGCCCATTCTCCATGCGGGCCCAAGCAATCGATAAAATGAAAGTGTTTCTACAAGATGTCTGAACATACCTTTAGCCCAATCACAAACAAAGTACAGTTCGACCAAGCCTTAGAATACGTGGCGTTAAAATCCCAGGAACTATTAAAGGCCGTAACTGGCGAAGATTTGCCCCTGGAGAGCGTCCGTTTATTTGCACACACCGGGGAAGAATATCAGGACTTAGAGCGTATCGCCCGCAGCTATGGTTCAGCAGCCGAGAACCAGCCCGGGTCTGGTCTCTACATTGCCTGCGACATGCATATTGCCGGCCACCACGTGCGCAAAATTGGCATCCGCCCACCAGACCCAGACCGTGAGCAGGTTGGCCACGCCGATTACACAGCGCCCGACTATAAAGCGTTTGTTGCCAAGCACCACAAGCCTTTAACCGGCTTAACCCGCCCACTGCCCGGCCGGGAAGACCAGCTATTTGAAGTGTGCCACCCGGATTTTGACGTACTGGCGTACGTCGTGAACAATAGTTAGTCACGCTGTTACCCTAATACGTGCAATATAGAGTACAATATGGGTAAGTATCACCCTAAACAGGGAAAACAAATATGATTAAATACTTTTTCAAAAGCTTGCGCAGCGAGCGCGTCCAGGAGCAGGATGCTTACAAGCCTGGTTCGTGGGTGTACGTCGAGGCGCCGAGCCGTGAAGAAATCGATCTGCTGGTCAAAAAGTTCAATGTAACAGAAGGCCATTTGCAAGACGCCTTGGACGAAGACGAAATGCCTCGCCTTGAAAAAGAAGGCGACCAAAGTTATATATTTGTGCGTTTTGCTTACAAAAGTACCGAGGGTGAACTCGTTACCGCGCCGCTGTTATTTATATTCAGCAACGACCTTGTTATAACTGTCTCCCAGGTACGGTTCCCGTCATTGGAAGCGTTCATGAACGGCAAAGTTAGCTTTGCTACGACCCAGCGCGCCAAGCTCATTTTGCTCATATTGCAGCAAATTGTTGAGCAGTACGACGGGTTTATTACCCGCACCAGCAAGCAAATTAAATTGATCCGCTCCCGTTTGCGCGGCCACGAAATTACCAACCAAGACTTTATTGATTTTGTGATGATAGAAGACGAACTCAATGAGTTCTTGAGCAGCCTGATGCCCACCAACGCGACGCTGCGCCGGTTGCTGCTCGGACGCTACATGCCGCTGTTTGCAGAAGACCAAGACATTGTGGAAGACTTGCTGCTGAACAACGAGCAGTCGATTGAAGCCTGTAATAGCAACATGCAGAGCATCATCCACATCCGCGAAGCGTATACGAGTATTAGCAGTAACAACCTGAACCGTACGATGAAAATCCTGACCGCGGCCACGGTGCTGATCGCTGTGCCAAACTTGTTCTATAGCATGTATGGTATGAACGTGCCGCTGCCGCTCCAGCATGAGCCATGGATGTACTGGCTGTTGAATAGTTTCTTGCTCGTACTGATTATTTCCGGCGCAGTATTTGCCCGCCGCAAGCGTATTTTCTAGAACTACGCTTCTCCGGGGGCGGGGATATGCACGACCAATAGTGCCGTGTTGTAGCCTACTGCCCAGCGCTGGGCAAAGGTACTTTTCAGCATACGCCGGTTGGCTTTGCCTGTGCCGATGAACGGTGCGGGGTCGTGGCAGTAAACATAGTCGGCATCGGCGCCTGTCAGTACGACGGCGTGTGCTTTATCTGGATTATCTAAATCATCGGTTTCGGTGCCGACTTTGGCGATGCAGTACACCTGAGCGTTGGGTCTTTTCTGGCGGATGGCGCTAGCGTAACTGGCGATTGTGGCTAGGTCTGCGCCAGTGATAATGCGGGTAGTTGTCTGGCCAGGGAATGTCTCCCGGAATCGTTCAGTGTGGAACACTTGCATGTAATGTGCATCGGTCGATTTGCGGTTAATCGTGTGTTCATGCGGTCGATTAGCAGTGTTTATGATTGCGTTACCAACCATTAACTCGTCAGGCCGCCAACCGCTGATGCCGCCGAATACCATCCTAAAACAGGCATTCATGCAGCCGACCCGCGCCATCCACTTATCGGGATCGCCGTTGTCGCCTTGCTGAAAATACGGCGGCACAGATAAGACGCCGGGTTCAATTTTTTGGTCTTTGAGTACTGGCCCAAAAACCTCTCGGCCAAGCCGGCGTAGTTCGGCGAGGCGCTTGGCACGCAGCGCCGCTAGCTGGTCCTGGATAAACTGGGATAGGCTCTCGTAGCGGACAGGACGTTCAAACTTTGGGAGTAAGAAGCTGAGATCGAGCCTCAGGCTTCGCGAATCAGATATTGCTGTCAGTTCAGTATCGACAGATTCCCAGACGGCTCTAATGTCGCCCATAAATGTGCCGCCCATTGACCTGCCGCTGTAGGGAGCGGGTTCACCATTACGTTTCCACGGGCTGGCGTCCCGAAACACCCTGCCAAAGAACCGCGACTGTTGCGATGTGTCGGGGCGGGCTTCAAAAGTAGGGATGTCTTGGAAATACAACCGCCTGCCATGGTCCCGGTCAACCCCAACTTCACATACATATGCAGTAAGGCCCTCGGCGGCAGTGTGTAACGCGGCGTGGGCTGTCGTAAGGTGTTCGACGGCTTCTAAGAGATGCGCCTCCACTTCGCCAAGCGGGCCGCCGCCTTCTTCGTTCACACTTATCACGCCGTCGAGACCGCGATACAGTGGGTCAAGCACTTCATCTGTACCGGGATGGCGCAGTTCTTCATTAACAGCTACTATCGCTAATCCCACCTCACCAATACTGCCGGGAACACTCTCAGAGCCGCTTGTCATTACGGCCATTGTATAATAATTTTTTCACAATTAGCAGGGGTGAAGATCTGCAGAACCACTTTAAATTTGTGTGCGTATCTGTTAAAATTCGTTTTTGGTGAAGCAGTTCGACAAAAACTTTCACCGAAAGTTTTTGGGGCTGTAGCTCAGTTGGCTAGAGCGCTTCCATGGCATGGAAGAGGTCCAGGGTTCGAGTCCCTGTAGCTCCACCAGTATTATTTTAAAAGGCGCCATCTGGCGTCTTTTGTGCTTTATTGGAGCATGTTCCGTTCCCATGCAAGCCATTCGTCTACAACGCCCGGCAGCTCAGCCACGGTAAGGAGTGGTTCGCCGCGCGACGAACGGGCAACGCCCAGCTTCCAGGCGACCACCCGTAAATCACCAATAATGCCGAATGCGGCAACGGCTTGCTCATTTTCTTGGCTAAATGTTCGCACAGAACGATAGCCCTCGAGCCAGTTTTTGAAGTAGTCCTCTGAAAATCGCAGTACACCATATGGTTCCAGCGCGCGCCAGCACGTGCCAGCGCTGTCGAAATCAAATACCGTAAGGGTATCGCCAGCGCGGTGCACGTTGTCTAGCGTTAGGTCCATATGGCAAATGCCCTTATCGAGCAGCGGGTTTGCTACATGTTGCTTCAAGCGTTCAGCAAGTGCCGTCATTTTTGACCACTGCTTTGCCTCGACCAGCAGGGGCTTCATCCGTTCAAGCTGCTCATCAATTAAGAGGTGTGCATCATAGTTGTCGCGCGATGAAGCTTCTACGAAACTGTCCGCGGCCTTGTGTATACGTGCCGCCGCTTTCCCGAGCAAGATATATGTATCGTGCCCGGCTTTTGGCTTTTCCCCAGGAGCCCACTCAAAAAGTGCTGCGGCCTGCGGCTGCCCGTCTACTATGAATTCTTCCACATAGCCGGCCGTGCCACGGACTGGTCGTACCACCGGAGCACCTTGTTCAACCAGATGTTCAATGAGGTCGAGTTCCCATTTGACGTCTTTGGCTGCTCGCGAGGCTCTGTTGTAGAGCTTGAGCGCAAACTTGCTGGACGGCGTAGTTACCTGGACTACATCGTTGACGGGCGTATGGAGGTGTTTGAGCGTCGGGTTTTTTAAGCCAAAGCTGCGTTCGATCTGTTCTTCAAGCGTCATCTAGTCATCTAATTTCTGCTGCACCCGGACCCGAATAATTTTTTCCACGAGGTCGTAGGGGATCGGTTTGTTCAGCGGGAGCAGTACTGCACCCTTGTCGTTTACATACGGAGCCAGCTCCTGCTGGAAAGCTTCGTCTCCGGCCGGTATGTGGTACAGTGCAATATGATTTTTCCAGGCAGCAAAATGCACCAAAAGTTTGCCGTCCACAGTGAATGTAGGCATGTTATAGCTAATTGTCTCTTGAGCATCCGGCACTACCTTTTGTACGATTTGCCGTATTTTTTGCAGAATCTCCTGCACGTCCCCGGGGAGGGTCTGAATGTACTCGTCCATGCTTGCGAGTTGTTTGTTAGTTGTCATGTGCTTATTTTAGCAAGCCTCAGTGGATTGTGACCATGCTACTATAAACATTATGAAAAAAGTGGCGATCTTGGACAATTCTCAGAGCCTTAACCGCTGCGCGTGGGCGAATTCAAGCGAGCTTATGGCTACTTACCATGATGAAGAGTGGGGCATACCCGTCCACGATGACCGGCTGCTTTTTGAAATGCTTAACCTGGAGGGTGCGCAAGCAGGCTTGAGCTGGCTCACTATCCTGACAAGGCGCGCAAACTACCGCCACGCCTTTGACAACTTCGATGCCGCAAAAATAGCTCAGTATGACGAAGCTAAGCGTGCAGCGCTTCTCCAAGACGAAGGCATCATCCGCAACCGGCTCAAGGTTAATGCTTTTATCGAGAACGCCAAGGCATGTTTAGCTATGCAGCAAAAACATGGCAGCCTTGATGTATATCTATGGAGTTTCATCGGTGACAAGAAACTCACGCAGGCCGACCACCTGGCTGCCGCCGAGATCAGCAAACAAATGGGCAAACAACTCAAAAAAGACGGCTTCCGCTTCGTCGGTCCGACTACTTGCTACGCCTTTATGCAGGCAGTTGGCATGATGAACGACCACGCACCGAAATGTTTTAGCTACAACCGTTAGCTTGAGCTCTCCTATTGCAATAGCAGGCAACGTGCAGGATAATCCGCGTAACTAAGCAGCGAGGGATGTCGTGGAAGACAGTCAACAACCAGAGCCAATGCCCAAAAAGTCGAAAGCAAAATCAGTACTCGTTATTATTTCGATAATCGTACTTGTTGCGATTGGAGCCGGTTCTTATTATTGGCAGCACTCTAAAGTAGATAGCCTAAACTCTAAAGTTGTTGGCCTGCAAGAACAGCTTAAGTCGGCAGCGGAAAAGGCAAGTACGCCCACCCAACAGCCGACGACGTCCAGTACCTTTACATATAGCCCAAAAACAGGTGGTTTAACCCTGACATTAGCCAAAAAGTACGGCATTATCGTGAATGTTGATGGGAACAAGGGTGGTGCACCAGGTGCTACCTTCAGAGTAGCCTCCGTTATTAATGCAAATAATTTTAGCGATGGAGTTTATCAGGGCGTTCAAGTAGATGTCGATAACACTTTCACGAATCTGGATCACGCAGTCTCGGCCAAAGAATCCGAACTGACACAGGCTAACGCTGCAAGTGGATTCAAAGTCTCGGATACAACCGTTGCTGGATTGCCGGCAAAGCTAATCACAGCAGACGGGGGAGATGAGTATGTAGGTGGTCTTTCGTACTATATTGTTGGTTCGGGCAGTTTTGAATATACCGTGACAGCAAATGGCACTAAGCAAGGTCCTTCGGTGATGCTGACAGATGTATTGAAGAGCATGAGCATAAAGGCTGCCACTCTATAATGCTAAGTAGCGAGGGTAACATGGCAAAAACAGCGCGAGGATTCTCAGTCATCGAAGTGGTCGTTGTAGCACTGGTGGTACTCCTCGCTGGCTTTGGCGGCTGGTATGTGTGGCAGCGGGGCCATAAAAACGAGCCGAGCGTCCACACCAGTTCTAATTCGAACGAAAAGGTAAGTAGCCCGACAGTAAAGGCCACATATAAAGCACCCGACGGTTATGTAGTTTATGAAAATAAAGATATCGGATTCAAGTTTGCATACCCTAAAGAATGGGGGACTATTGTCCGGACAGGAGATGACACTCCATCGCTGATAACAGATGGCCTAAATGGCCACGCGCTGCGTACAGTGTTTGAAAATAGCGACGTAAATGCGCTGCCGCGAGGTAATTACTTGAGCGGTGACACTAGCGTAGGCACTGATGAGGGGCATTATGGCGGCGGTTATATTCAAAAGGGTGACAAGTATTATTCAATTGCGAAATACACCGCAGAAGAAGTTGAGATCCCTAGCGAGAGGATTATGGCAAAAGTTAAATCTGGGCTTGGAACTGTTCTGGTCATTAATGCGGGTACAATCGCAGGCGATAGAATACAGTTGCTGTTAAATCTTCCTGGTGGTAAGCCGCTCACTGGCCTGGATCTCGTATTCAAAAATAGTAACGAAGATTTTGCTGATGAAAGTGTAATTAACAACGCAGGACTCGAAACTATAAAATCTGTCGCACAGACTTTTGAGCAACTTTAACGCACTGCACGGCAGGGTTTATCTAATGGCGCACGCCAAGTAGTACTTTTCTACAACGACTACATCTGTTAGTGGTACCTTGCAAGCCGAGGTATCCAACGCTACTATTGCGCCGACGTCAAAAGAATTAGTTAACGGAAGGATGCCGATGACGAGAAGAGCTACAATCCTTTAAACAATTGCTCCAGGCTGATGTTCAAGGATTTCGCTATTTTGTAGAGCGTAGACACAGTGGGCTTGCGGCGGCCCTGCTCAATAAAACCGACATGGGAGCGGTCAATATCGCTGGCAGCAGCAAGCTGCTCCTGCGACATATTGTGCGCTTTGCGGGCGCTTACGATGCGGTTGCCCAACTCTTTGTATACAGCATCGACAGACTTAGATTTCACTCTGTCAGCGTATGGCTTACCTATACAGCGAACCACTGACAAATGTAAGAGACCATGATATATTGCTGACATAAGTAATAGATACCAATAGGAGGGGCGCGCTAGGAAAACAGCTACGGTGCGTTTAACATAAGTAGTAAGGATGAAAACATCTATGACCAAAAGACAGTCGTCAGGATTTTCCGCTATCGAAATAGTCATTGCCCTGGTAATCGTTTTAGCCGCCGGCCTCGGCGGTTGGTACGTGTGGCACAAGAACAAGCAACCTGCTAAACAGTCGGGCAATTCGACACAGCAGAATACGAATAATAGCCAGAAATCCAGTGACATCCCTGAGGGATGGGTTTGGTACGAGAATAGTGAGATGGGCTTTAAATTTGCTTATCCGAAGACATGGACTGTGGGTGCGCCCACACCGGTCGCTGCAGCAAATGGCCATGATGGCCTCTCGATTTCGATCGATCCTCCCAGTCCCCAAAAAGGCGACCCTTCGGTAGGTTTCAGTTCATTTCCAGCAGCAGCGAACCTCAAAAACGACACTGATCTTAATCCTGATGCCATCAAAGTGTCGACATTCACCACCAAGGACGGTCAAGGGGCCACGCTGGTAGGAGCTATCGAACAGCCTAGTGCTGCAACAATGCCAACTGTTATTGGAGTGACTACATGTTGGCCGCGGGGCTGTAGCCCTGTTCTTAAGAACGGTAGACTTTTAAACATGTATTTTGTTGGGACTAACAATGATTGTCAGCCCCATGTCGAATGTCACACTGAGTTAAACACGAATGGCTCCAATTATACGGCTGCAATAGACATTCTTAAGACGGTTACCTCGTTATAAACACATAGTCACGCGAAGCGTGACCGACATCTCTAATAGCAATTAATTAAACACATTCGGCCTGGGGTGCGGCGGACTGTTATGTAAGAAGGAGACACATGTCTACCGAGTTTAGTGTACCCTCAGAACAATTGTTAACCGTACCTGAAAATGTATCTTCAACAGTTGCCCTCCGGACAAGGCTAGGCAGGGCATCAGCCGCTCTGTTACTTACAGCAGGGGCTGCCCTGGCGGCATTTAGCGTAGAGGAAGCAATAGAACCCTCGGCCGCCTACGCCACCGTTACCACTACTGCAAATGGTCTTTCGTACCCTTGGAAGGATGCCCCTTGTGAGTTTGGAACCGCGGGCGGGGCTTCTTGTCAGAACACAGACCCGAATAAACCAGCGGACAAATACGATTGGTATATTGATGAGGACGGCGACGGTGCTTTCGGCACAGCTGGCCCGCCTCATAACACAACAGGTTGTGGATCGACCGGCGCAAACGGCGAATGTTTTGATGAACGAGGCTATGAGTACCGGAATTGCACGTCATATGTGGGTTGGAGGCTGCACGCCCTCGGGGTTGAAAACAGCCAGCTTGCCAACCTCGGCAATGGAGGTGAGTGGTATGACAAGTCTCCCGCGTCTAAACGATCAACAGTTGCTAAGGCTGGCGATGCGGCAGTCAAACCTACTAGTAATACGGATGCATTTGGCCATGTGGCATTTGTTGAGTCAGTAAATTCAGTAGACACCAGCAACCATGCGAATGACAACATTACGGTATCTGAATATAACCATGATGCTCACGGCAATGGCGACTACCGAACCGGTACTGTGGCTGAGTTGGGTTTCACCGAATTTGTCGATTTTGGCGTCACGCCTGAAGGGACAACGTCCGGCGGGGCTGCAACCTTAGCCCGTCCTGCCGCTATCTCCTTCAACGGCGCCCTTAACGTATTCATCCGTGGTGGCGACGGCCAAATCTATAACCAATATTGGAACGGCACAAGCTGGACAGGTTACAGCAGCATTGGCGGCAATATGGCTAGTGACCCGGCGGTCATTATAAATGGCGGCGCGCTTAATGTGTTTGCGCGTGGCGCGGATGGCCAGATTTATACGAAATATAACGATGGCACCAACTGGACTGGATGGTCGAGTATGGGCACTCAGACTATGAAGGGTAATCCTCGGGTGGTGCAATATGGTACTGAGACCGATGTTTTTGCGCTTGGTACCGACAACCATCCATACAAGGTTACGAAACAGTCCGGCGGCAATTGGGGTGCCTGGAGTAGCTTAGGCGATTACATGGACAGCTCGCCATCGCCGGTGGTGTACGGCACCGAGCTCGATGTCATTATGCGGGGCGGGGATAACGCGGTATACAAAGACACTTGGAACGGTACGGGTTGGGGCGGTTTTAGTAGCCTTGGCTGCTGCTTGGCTGGCAACCCGGATGTGATTGCATATGGCGGGCAGCTGACGATTTGGGCCAATGCTCCGGGCAATCATATATGGAAGCGGACATGGAATGGATCGGCGTGGGGTAACTGGGAAGACTTTGCCGGTACGCTGAATGGTGACCCAGATGCGGTGCAGTATGGTAACGACATGGAGCTTTTTGCCCGCGGTGGCGACGGCCAAATGTATACACGGTTTTGGAGTGCGAGCGGTAACTACTGGAGCGGTTGGGCCAGCACCGATACCGCCCACACGGTAGCCGGTGACCCAACAGCCATTCAGTACGGTTCCGAGCTAGATGTATTTGCCACGGGCGCCGATGGTAAAACGTACAAGAATACGTGGAACGGTTCCAGCTGGGGCGGGTTTACGCCCTTGCCCGGATAGAAAACTCACCGTATTCGGTGGAAACATGGTAAAATACCTCTATAAGATAGGCGTTGGAGGTTTCTGCGATGGCACAACATGATGATATTTTTACCGGCACTTGGTACTCCTACCATTGGTACCCTACAAGCGACGACAAAGCCGAAGAAAGCAGCGAATATCGCGTAACTGCACACCAAAAGGGCGACAAGGTCGTGTTCGAGAGCGAGCCGAACGACGTTGGCTCATATATGATCATGCACTTAAGTGTTGACGGTAAACTTGCTACTGGTACCTGGTACGAAAATACTTCCCTCAAAGGTGAATACGCCGGCATGATGTACAGCGGCGCTGGGCAGCTCATTATTAGCGACGACCAGCAGGATATGGAAGGTATGTGGGCGGGTATTGGTGTTGACCACGCTGCCGGCAAGCCGCGTATTTACACTGGCCGCTGGGAACTCAGCCGCGAACGCCGTTCAGCCACGAAATAAGTGGCGCCAAGGGTGACAGGTCTTCGTCGACTACCATGTCGTAGCCGGCCTTAAAGCTTTGCTTGAGGTATGCGTCGCTGCGTTCGCCTTCCTGCGGGTCCCATACACGCACCCGCAAAACTGTGTCGTCTCCGTCTACCATACGGGCGTCATCTGTGGTGTCGCCGATTAAAACAACATACGGCCGCGCGGCGGTTATGTGTGAAAGCTGCTGCTTAACGGTCTCGCGTTTGTTGTTCGCCAACACGGTGCTGTCTTTGTCCCAGCCGATAATGCGGCCGTTGGATGCAAACTGTAATTTAACAGATAGCAGCTCGCTTGGGTGAATGCTATGTTCGGCCATGATAAGTTCAATAATGTCGCGGATGCCGGCAGACAGAATAACAGTGGGTATGTGTGCTTCGCTGCAGGCGTCAAACACCTCGCGGCTGCCGTCGCGCAGCCTTACGGCCTTGGCGGCGCGCTTTATGTTCTGCGCGCTTGTGCCGTGCATTTTGTGGAGGTCTAGTTGTGAGCTGAGCCAGCGGTGTGAATCCTCGGACGATAACAAACCGGCAGATTCCAGCGAAAGGTATTTGTCGCGAATGGCGTTGTTGGTTTTTTGCCCTTCAAGTGGCAGCAGACCATGCATGATTTCCCAGGTCGTTGTATTGTCGCCGGTGTGTTTGCTGGTGGTGAGGGTGCGGTCGAAATCAAATAAGAAATAGGTATGTCCGGCACCGGCCTGGGCAAAACGCTGGAGCTTGGTGAGCACTTTTGCCGGTTCATTGATGGTGAAACCATCCGGAGCAGACGGGTTAAATGTAGGGACCTTCATTGTGGAATACATTAGTCTACGACGTACTGTACAGCAAAGTAAAGGGCAATTCTATCATGGTATAATTGGCGGGTCTCACGGGGTATTAGCTCATTTGGTAGAGCGCCTGCATCGCACGCAGGAGGTGGGCGGTTCGAATCCGCCATACTCCACCACTTTTTTTGATAACCCCAGACGACAGTAGTACCCAGGCGCAGACGCCCAGCGTATAATTGCGAGTTTATAGTTTATATGTTATGATAATACTATGAATCGCCGCTTGTCCCGTGCTGCTATCGTCCCTCTGGCAATTGCGCTTGCTGGCGGACTGAGTGCCGACACTGTGCGCCACCCCGAGATGGCAGATGCCTACCCCGCAGGAACCGTGCCGAGTGCCGCAGTGCTCGCTACCGGCCAGTATGCCTGTAAGCTAACAAATGTTACCGACATGCACCGCGAGCCGGAGGGAGCGACGCTGATGCGCGATGAGCTTCACCTTACCTTGAAGCTAACGCCTCAACCGAGGCTGGTAAGCTTTTTGACCAAATACCCCCAGGGTAACGCACCGGGCATGAGTTGGCTTTCGCCTGGAGGGGTTGCCTTCCGACGCCTCAACACACCGCTGCCGGATCAATACCAGTTGCGGCAGGTTGGTGGGGACGCCTTCACTCCTACTTTTCATGACGATAAAAGTCCTACTGGCGATAATTTGAACCCTACATTCGAACTTACTCCAAGCGAACACCAACCTATCGGCACTATAGATGATGTGTATCTAAAGAGCGAAGTGCTGCAACATACTGCCGACGGAACAATTCAAACTACCCTCGGCTATACGCTTTGTGGTTCGGTGCGTCATGATGGCCAGCTCGCCTGGTCGCAAATCCCAAGTGGTGCTGCGGCAGTGCCTTCTTTTGCCGTTGCTTTTGAAACTTCAAACTAGCATAACAAGACAAACCTGAACTTTTTACCTGGTGCTGACCGCCGGCCTTGACGCCAGGGCTAAACCGCCCAATACTACAACCATATGCAAGATGCTGTAGACTCCATTATTACTGCCAAAGATTTACGGATTGTCTGGGGAAAAACTGCCGCGCTGAACGGCGTAACGTTTAACATCGCGCCGGGTAAAATTACTGGTTTGATAGGCCCAAGCGGTTCAGGCAAAACCACGCTGATGCGCGCCATTGTCGGTGCTCAGCAGCTGACATCCGGCACCCTAACCGTGCTCGGGATGCCGGCCGGCAGTAAGGGGCTGCGATCAAAACTGGGCTATGTAACGCAATCACCGGCAGTCTATGACGACCTAACAACGCGCCAAAACCTCAATTATTTTGCGGCTATTTTAGGACTGGGCGAAAAAGAGGTTGAGCGGGCCATTAAAGCTGTCGATCTGGGGCGCCAGGCTTCGCAAATTGTCGGTTCGATGTCTGGCGGGCAGCGGGCGCGGGTAAGCTTGGCGGTGGCTCTTTTGGACGAACCGCCACTGCTCGTGCTTGATGAACCGACTGTCGGGTTGGACCCGGTGTTGCGGCAATCGCTGTGGCAGCTTTTTAAGCAGCTCGCCGCATCCGGCCGCAGCCTGCTTATTTCTAGCCACGTTATGGACGAAGCCGAACAGTGCCCGGAATTATTGCTGCTGCGCGACGGTAGTGTACTGAGCCACAGCTCCAAAGAGGGGTTGCTGGAGCGCACGCATACAAAGACAGTCAACGACGCCTTCCTAGCCTTGGCCGGAGGCGCATCGTGAGTCCGCGCCGGACCTTTGCTACCAGCGGCCGCGTACTGCGCCAGTTGAGCCACGACCACCGTACGCTGGCGCTGCTTTTTATTGTGCCGCTGGTCCTCATGGGGTTATTGGCCTGGATTTTTGAAGATAACAAGCTGGTGTTCAATATGATTGGCCCGCCACTGCTCGGGATTTTCCCATTTACCGTCATGTTCTTGGTTACATCTATTGCCACGCTGCGCGAACGGTCATCCGGTACGCTTGAGCGCTTACTGACGATGCCGATCGGCAAGCTGGATATCCTGCTTGGCTACGCAATGAGCTTTGGACTTCTGGCAATTGTGCAGGCTGTGCTTGCCAGCATGGTTTCGGTGCATGTGTATGGATTGCATGTGGCTGGGCCAGAGTGGTTCTTGATTGTCATCGCCTTGGCTGACGCCATTCTGGGTTCGTCGCTCGGATTGTTTGCCAGCGCTTTTGCCCGGACAGAATTCCAAGCAGTGCAGTTTATGCCCGCGTTTATTTTGCCCCAAGTGTTGCTCGGTGGTTTGGTTATGCCGGTGGCACAGCTGCCAACAATACTGCACTGGCTGGCTAACTGTTTGCCGCTTACCTATGCTGTCGATGCGCTGCAGCATATATCCCGTGAAGCTACGATATCTTCGCGGACGCTGAGGGATGTGGGCATTGTAGCCGGTTTTGCCGTAGTAGCTATTCTGCTTGGTGCGGCGACATTACGGCGACAGACTAAGTAGATGCTACAATAGCAACATGTCTTTAAAACTTCTCAAACGCAAATCTCTATTCTTCTTATACGGGGCAGGCATCGTACTGCTGGCAATTGCCGGCTGGATATGGTGGAGCAATGTCAGCATGAAACCAGAGCGCGTGTTTTGGGATATGATCTCGCAAAGCTTGTCTACATCGGGCGTGACGGTCCAGTCGTCCCAAGATAACAATGGTACAAGCGTCAAACAAACAGTTCAATTTTCGTTTAGCGCCCAGAACCAAAGCCATTCCTTGACCACGCTTACCCAAACAGGCACCACAGTCGTAGATGAAATGATTGCAACACCAACTGCCGATTACACCCGCTATCTCAGCGTCAAGACCGACCAAAAGGGCAAAGACGGCAAGCCGTTGAACCTGTCGAACATTATTGGCGTATGGGCAAAGCGTGAGGGCCCGGGCCAGTTATTCGCCCAGCATGTACTGGGGACTGGTATGCCACTCGGCGGTGTAGCCGTGCCGATGGCTAACCTTAACTCCGACCTGCGCGCTAAGGCAGTGCAGCAGATCAAAAACCAAGGTGTGTACCAAATCAGTTTTGCCGCTGCTAAAAAGGAACACCTCAACGGCCGCCTCGTCTTTATATATGACGCTAAAGTTCAGCCGGTAGTGTATGCCAATATGATGAAGAACCTGTCGAAGAATATCGGCTTGCACGACCTTGACCAGCTTGACCCTAATAGCTTTGCCAACCAACCGGCGTTCGAAATGCGTTTGACTGTTGACGCTCACTCGCGCCAGCTTGTAACCGCTGAAGGTGTCAGCGCCGGCATTAAGCAAACCTACACCAGCTATGACATGCCGGTTACCATAGCCCTCCCAGCTAAGCCTATCACTGGCACTGAGCTGCAAGACCGTCTGACAAAGCTACAGCAGTAGCGTTGCAAAACGACCTGCTTATGTATACGCTAAAGTAGAGTTATAAAATTAAAGCTGGAAAAGAGCTATGGACCCACAAAACGCGCCCGTACCGTCACCTGACAGTGAAAAACCTAAAGAAGATGTCGCCGGTGGGCCAGGCGATGTTGCCGCTCACGAGCAAGCTCGGCCATGGCAGCCAACTGCTACGCCTGAGCACGATTCACCAGCAAGCACTGCGAGCGCAGTGCCGTCGTGGCATGCGGCCAGTGACCCTTCTCCGGCACCATCTATGCCCGCTACACCCATGCCTGCCTCTATCGTAGGCGGCGTACCGCCAAAGGCCAGCAAAAAGAAAATGCTGATTGCCTTGGTTGTTGGTGTCGGCGTGCTTGTACTGGGCGGCGCATCTGCTGCAGCCTACTTTGGGTACGTTGTGCCAAACAAACCTCAGAATGTCCTGAAGACTGCATTGGTCAACTCGTTCTCTGAATCCAAGGTTAAGAGTGCACACTTTAACGGCAAAGTCTCGGTAAAAGATAAAGCGAGCAACCAAACGATCGCCGCTACATTTACCGGCGGTGCGAACACCGATGGCGCCATGGACCTGCAGGCTTCTGTTGATGCCATTGTCACCAAAGTGACTCTAGATGTCCGCAGCGTAGATGGCAGTACGTACTACCTGAAGGTTGGCGGCTTGGAAGGCCTGCCAGAGCTTATGAGCGCCTACGGCGGTACAGACGCTTCGGCCTACGCATCGGTTATCTCTGGCCTGAACCAGCAGTGGATTGAAATCAACCAAAGCGTGCTCAGCCAGCTCGGCAGCAGCGCTACCACACTTAAAATGAGCCAGGCCGACCGCGATAAACTGGCAGCAGCGTACAAGGACCACCAATTCCTTACAGTGCAACAGACGCTCAAGGACGAGAAAATTAGTGGCATGAACAGTCACCATTACAAAATAGCTGTCGACAAGCAGCAGCTGAAAGATTTCGTAAAGGCTGTGAAAGACGCAAAGCTCGACAGTGTCAAAATGAGCCAAGATGAATTGGATAGTTTTAACAACAGCGTAAAAGATGTTGATTTTAGCAAACACCCGGTTGATGTTTGGGTCACCAAAGACACTAAGCTTGTCGACCAGATTGCGTTTAGCTACGAAGACAACCAAGGAACGCTCGACGTACGTTACACAGTTACCGACTACAACAAACCAGTTAACGTGACCAAACCAGCTGGCGCCAAGTCACTCCTGGAAGTTATGAGCCAGCTCCTTATGAGTAGCGGTGGTAACGATACAACGATAATGAACGAGCTGCAGAATAACGGCATCTCTCTCTAAAAATATTCGTAAAACACAATAAACTCATGAACCGGCCGTAGGTATTTACGGCCGGTTCCGCGTATAATGGGCAGTAATGCAAGCCGTAGTCGATTCACTCCTTACGCACTATGAAACCGAGGGCAAGGGCAAGCTCGTTGTGCTGCTCCATGGCTGGGGCGACACCGCTGCCGGCATGAAACAGCTGCAATCTGCCCTCGCTAAGCGCCATACGGTAATCGCGGTTGATTTGCCTGGTTTTGGCGGCACACAAGCGCCGTCGGGCGTATGGGGGCTTGATGAATACGCACTGTTTATCGCTCATTTTTTACAGAAAATAGACGCACCAGCGCCAGCCGTGTTAGCAGGCCATTCAAACGGAGCAGCCATTGCAATCCGCGGTTTGGCCCAAGGCGTGCTCCAGGCAGATAAACTTGTGTTGCTGGGAGCTGCCGGGATCCGTGGAACGTACAAGGGCAGGGTGAAGGCGCTGCGGTATATAACCAAATTCGGCAAGGCGCTGACCATGCCGCTGCCCAAAAGCGTAAAGCAAAAGCTTCGCAAACAGGTTTACAAAAGTGTCGGCTCAGATATGCTCGTAGCCGAAGGTTTGCAAGAGACGTTTAAAAAGGTCGTGACCGACGATGTGCGCAAGGATGCTGCCACGCTCACCCAGCCAGCACTGCTGATATACGGCGAGCAAGACGATGCCACTCCGGTGTGGTTTGGCGAAACATACCACCAGCTAATCAACGGCTCAACACTAGAAATTTTGCCTGGTGCCGGGCATTTTGTGCACCTTGACCGCCCAGATGACGTAAACAAACTAGTCCAGGAGTTTATCGCATGATCCGCGGCCTAATAAGCCTCTATTCTTGGCATTTTCCTACCACGCTGGTATATATGCTCCAGAACACGGAGTACCACAGTGGCCCATATTTACAGTGGTTTTGGCGTACGACTCATTTTGAGCAAGTCATGTACCGCCGCAACCTGGACCGCACCGGCGCTGCACGTCTGCTTTTGCTGGCACTGCGCATCGGTATGACCCTCCAACTATTGGCTGGGGCCGGGTTGATATATTTGTGGTGGCAAAGCAGCTTAGTCGGCGGGCTGGCCTTTGGCTCTGCGCTTATTTTGTCTTACCCGGTGGTGTGGGCACACTTAGCTGTTGTGCCGCTGGAACTTGGCCGGCTGTTTATTGTTAAGCCTAAGCAGCGCCGCATGGTCCGCGCCTCTAAAGGCACGTTTGCCAACTTTAAGGGTATAAAGATTGCCGTTGCCGGCAGTTACGGCAAGACCAGCATGAAGGAGCTACTCCTGACTGTGCTATCTGAGGGTAAAAAAGTAGCTGCCACACCCGCAAACAAGAACGTGTCGATTTCGCATGCCTATTTCGCCCGCAAACTGCAGGGCGACGAAGACATTTTGATTATCGAATACGGTGAGGGTGCACCCGGTGATGTTGCCCGTTTTGCGGCCATTACGCAGCCCACTCACGCCATTATTACCGGTATCGCCCCGGCCCACCTGGACCGCTACAAAACGCTCGCAGCCGCAGCCAAGGATATTTTTTCGGTGGCCGATATCGTTCCAGTCGAAAAAGTATATATTAACGGCGAATCAGCCGATGCCCTGCCGTTTGTGCAGCATGGCCAGCAATTATATGGTGAAAAAAATGCCCTTGGCTGGAAGATAACCGGCATCCGTGTGAACCTCGACGGTACGCGGTTTACCATGCAGCGCGGGTCGGAAAAAATGGCCTTGCACAGCGCGCTAGTCGGTAGGCACCAAGTCGGCCCGTTAGCCCTAGCCGCTGCGCTGGCGCACGAATTCGGCCTTACCAAAAAGCAAATCAAGGATGGCATCGGCAACACCAAGCCGTTCGAGCACCGCATGCAGCCATACCCGCTCGCCGGGGCGTGGGTGATCGACGACACTTACAACGGCAACATCGAAGGTATCCGCGCTGGGACGCAGTTGCTAAAGGACCTACCCGGCAAGCGCAAAATCTACGTGACGCCTGGCCTCGTTGACCAAGGCAAAGACTCGGCCGCTATCCACGAAGAAATGGGCAAAATGATCGCTGCCGCTGGGCCGGACATTGTCGTGCTTATCGAACACTCAGTGACACCGTTCATCCAAAAGGGCCTGGAAGCTGGTGGGTATAAGGGTGAAGTACTGGTAGAAAGCGACCCGCTTAACTTCTACACTAACCTCAATCTGTTCGTTGCTACTGGTGACCTAGTGGTCATGCAAAATGACTGGCCAGATAACTATAACTAGTACCGAGCGGCTAAAGCAGTTCGTCCTGCTTGTCGCTGAGGAACTGTGTCCACTGTCGCAACAAGCGCAGGAATGTCTTGAGCGGCAATTCAACAGCAATATCTAGTAGATAGGCAACGATATTTAGCTTGGCATACTTACGCGACACCCACTGGCCAACCATGATAAACGGCAAGTAAAAGAAGTCGCGGAGCGTACTGAGCACGCTCGGCTGTTCGCTTACGAGCTGCAACTCCCGGATCATGTATGCCAAGCGGAAGCCCAGGAAGCTGACCGTCGACAAGAAGATGAAGAAGATAATCCCCTGCAATATGTTGAAGTCCAGCAGGATGAGGCCGTTGACCATGACGCCCAGTGGCACCAAGAACAGAATAGTGTAGAGGACTTTGGCCGTTGCTGGGGCTGTTTTAAGCGAGACGCGCAGCCGTTGCATAGTGTCTTGTGGCTGGTAGAGGGCATGCTCCATGTAATCGTAGACAGCCTGGGCGTTGGCTTGGTTAGGGGTGTGCAGCCCGAGCCGCAAGCTCGCCATATAAAGGGGAGGGAATAAGAGGTTCACTCCGAGCGGTACGTAGGCAACGACGCCAGTTACGAGCAAGTCATACGGAATTTCTATAGACAATCCAATAAGCATTTTAGTGATGAACACGAATGCGATGCTTTTTACCAAACCTTTGTTGATGCGCCGCTTGAGTTGTTGGTAGTCGTCGTCTATTTGTTTTTTGTAGGCATGCATAAAGCCGGCCTGGTCTAGCAGGAGCTCGGGGAGATCCGGGCGGGTGTCGGCCAAATTCCGCAGCACTCTGAGCGACGCGCCATACCGGTGTACACTGCGTTGAATGCGCTGCGTGAGCCGGGCGGTGTAGAGCCGGTCGATGTTCTTGTTGAGGCTAATAAAGTCCTGGAGGTCGGTGACGCTTTGTTGGTTGAGGTTGAGTAGGTCAAATCGCACAGCAGCCAGGTCGGACCTGAACAGGGCTTTGTGGATAGCCACATACAAACAGATGTCGTATTGGGCGTCGTCGGTTGGGTCCTGTAAAAAGCTGACCTTTGGCAAGCGCTGCAAGTAGTGGTACTGGGCGTATGTGGCAATGGCGTTGCGTTGGTAGTGGGGTTGCAGTAATTCCTCGATAGCGACCGATAGGATTTCGAGCGTCCACTCAATTGCCGTATCGCGGGAGACATGCGCTTCGCGCAGCCGCCAATAATTTTGGGCGTGGTGGACCGTTACCAATAGATTTATGCTCTCGGCCAAGGATTCGCTGTAGGTGCTGTTGCGCAAGTATCCGGCATGGGTTAGCTCTAGGAGCAACTCTTCGCCAACTCCGGTCCGCTCGCGTTTTTGGCTGAAGGGAAGGCTGCGGTACAAAAAGCGGTGGATGGCGCGCTGGAGCAGCACATGGTCTTCGGCGTACTCGGCTGCTTTGCGTAGCTGTTCGTACGCGGCAGACACTGCCCGGCCAATGCCAGGAATCTGAATTGTGGAGCCTTCACGCTGCTTTGCTAGTACAGCCTCGTTACGAGTACGCGCTACCTGGAGCTGTTGCTGCAATAATCGAAGCTCGGGGCTGAGCTGTGCATCTTCTACCATAGTCACCCTATTATAGCTACCTTATAGGGAGAACGCTGCATATTTTTAATTGTATGCCATAATTGTCGGTTGTAATCGCGCATAAGCGGGTTTATGCTGAAGATATGAAAACAGTCGCAGTTATTTTTGGAGGCCGTACGGCCGAGCATGACGTTTCCATCGTCACTGCTATCGCAAACATCATCAAACCCCTGGAACTCAGCAAAAAATACCGCGTCGAAGCAGTGTACATTACCAAGACAGGTGCTTGGTTTTGGGATGACAAGCTCAAAAATATCGATTTGTTTACCTCTGGCGGCATTGACCACTTTATTGCCCGCACCAATCCGGCAAGTGTCCAGCTTGACGGCGGTATGACGCTGAGCAAGGCCAGTGGGCTGGCCGGCCGCAAGCAGCACCGCAAAATTGACGTGGTGTTCCCAAGCATGCACGGTACCTATGGCGAAGACGGCGCGCTCATGGGCCTCTTGGATATGGCCGGTGTGCCATACGTGGGCTGCGGCCTAGAGGCAAGTGTCTTGGCCATGAATAAGGTACTTTCCAAGCAGATTGCAGTCGCCCACGGCATCCCGGTCAGCAAGTTCATCAGTTTTACGGACAAAGAGTTGGAGCAAAACCCCGCGGAAGCGGTCAAGCGCGCCAAAAAGGAACTGAAGTACCCGATTTTTATTAAGCCGGTACACCTTGGTTCCAGTATTGGCATGTCGCGCGCCAAAAATGACACCGAACTCCGGAACGGGTTAGAAGTGGCGGCGCGCTATGACGACGTCATTATTGTAGAAGAAGCCGTACAGAACCTTATAGAGGTCACTTTGCCCGTTATGGGGAACCACGACCTGACGCCTGCGTACCTTGAGCAGCCGCTCGTGAACGCCGAAGACTTTTTCGATTTTGACACAAAGTACATGAGCCAAGGCGGCGGCAAAAAAATGGGCGGCAAGACTGGCGGCGCAAAGCAAGGTGCACAAGGTTACAGCAGCATCCCAGCTCAAATACCCGAGGCTCTATATAAGAAAGCTGAAGCCATTGGGCTGGATGTGTACCGGGCATTGGGCTGCTCCGGCACTGCCCGGGTGGATATGCTCATCGACGGCAAAACCAACGACGTATATTTTAACGAAGTAAACCCGCTGCCTGGCAGTCTCTATGCGCATAACTGGCGGCAAAAGGGTATCAGTAACGTTGAATTGGTTACGCGGCTGGTGGAACTCGCCGAAGCCCGGCACAACGAGCGCCAAACGCTCAGCACTGTCTTTTCGACTAATTTCCTCAAACAATTCTAAGGGGGTAATAATGTTGCGGCGCGCAGTACACGCAATAAAAAAGCTTCGCCCAAAAAAGTACAAACCGCTCAACCGCATTGAGCTCGATGCGGCGCAAATGGTAGGGAATGTGGCTTTTGTGCAGAAACAGCACCCGGAGTCGCGGATCATGCCAGTCCTCAAGGCCAATGCCTACGGCCATGGCTTGCTGGAAGTTGCTCAAATCTTGAATGCCGCAGATATAGACATGCTGGCAGTCGACGGTTATTTTGAAGCCGATCGCATACGCCATATTACCAAGCACCGTATTTTGGTCATGGGCTATATTCTGCCTGCCAATGTGCGCTTGCTTGATACTAGGCGCTGTTCATTTGTAGTGCAGGATATAGACGGGCTGCGGGCACTCGCCTCGTTACACCGGCGCGTGCGGGTCCACCTCGAATTGAATACCGGCATGAACCGCCTTGGGTTACAGCCTGACGAACTAGATCCTTATCTCCGCGAACTGAAGCGCCATCCGAAATTAGAGCTAGAAGGCGTCATGAGCCATCTGGCCGATGCCGACAACGAGCTCGACGAATCGTTTAACCGCAAGCAGGTGGCTGCCTTTGATGAGCACGTGGCACATATTATGGCCGCTGGGTTCAAACCCAAGCTGGTACACATTGCCCAAACGGCTGGCAGCGCCAAAGTCCGGAGCGAGTATGCGAATAGCCTGCGGCTGGGCATTGGCACCTATGGCGTTAACCCGTTGGGCACCAGCGACCGCCAGCACACGGAACTAGCCGGCCTTAAGCCGGTGCTGGAATTGAAGAGTACGATTATCAAAGTGTTAGAACTGCAAAAAGGCGACAAAGTAAGTTACAACTGTACGTTTACTGCGCCGCGTCCGATGCGGGTTGGTGTGCTGCCGCTGGGATATTACGAAGGAGTGCCACGAGCACTCAGCAACGCCGGCAGTGTATCCCATGGGCGCAAACAGCTGCCAATCCTTGGCCGGGTATGTATGGACCACACCATGATTGACCTGACCGGTACGAGCCTGTCGGTATACGACGAAGTGACGGTGATAAGCAAAGACCCAGCGCGGGTGAACTCCGTTGCCGGGTTGCAACTGCACCACGGGCAGTTCACCTACACAACACTTACCGGCCTGTCTAGCAGTGTCGCACGGGTGATTGTGTAGCGCTAGCACTGGTAGCCTCTATTCGCCTGAAGATTTTTACGATAGACTAAAAACTACTATGAGGCAAGTGAGGCGTTCGCGCAGTTTAATTATCCGCCCTCAAGCCTGGATAGGGCTTGTGGCCAGCGGGTTCGTGGCCGCCGGTGTTTACCTGTCGGTTCCTTTGCCGGCTGCGCGGATGGCGGTGACTAAAACCAACCCGCCGCACGTCATCGGGGCGTTCACAAAAGCACCTCCCGCACCGCCGTTCGTGCCGCGCGTCGATTGCAGCCAGCAGGCCTGTCTGGCTCTGACATTCGATGACGGCCCCAGCCCAGTTGTTACACCGTTAGTACTCGATGCGCTCGCCCGGCACCATGCTCATGCCACATTCTTTGTTGTTGGCAGTCATGTGCCCGGCAACGAAGCCCTATTGCGGCGTATGTATAAAGATGGCCACGAAATCGGTAACCACAGCTGGGGGCACCCGGACTTCACCACACTGTCTCCCGACCAAATTCAGCAACAGATTCTCCAGACCCAAGCTGCGGTAGGCGCGGCTGGCGTACCTGCGCCAACACTTTTCCGGCCGCCGTACGGTGCGGTCAACACAGTGGTAAAGAACCGGGTCGCCCTGACATTTGCCATGTGGAATATCGACCCCGAGGATTGGCACAGCAAAGACCCTAAACAGATTGTCGAAAAGGTGGAGGCCGCAGCTAAACCTGGCCGTGTGGTCGACCTGCATGACATACACCAGCCAACGGCGGACGGTTTGGACCAAATGCTCACCGATCTGCAGCAAAACTATCAGCTCGTGACATTCAGTGAAATGTTTGACCTCGCCCCAGGTCAGCCCGGCCTCTTTTACGGCCGCTAACAGATGTGATACAATTGCAGTAATCATGAGCAGCCAAAAACTTCTTGACCTCAACCTCCTCGCCCAGTAGGGCGCTCATTTTCTCTTACCAATTTTCATTAAACTTTAAAGTGATACTATAAACGCATATGAAACGATACAATCCTAAAGATATAGAGCCCAAGTGGCAGCAGCAGTGGGCCGCCGACAAGATTTACGAAGTAAAAGACGCTTCTGATAAGCCCAAAAAATACATTCTGGAGTACTTCCCATACCCAAGCGGCGCAGCAATGCACGTTGGGCATGTACGCAACTACACCATTGGCGACGCCATGGCCCGCCATTACCGCATGAAGGGCTTCAACGTGCTGCATCCCATGGGATGGGACGCCTTTGGGTTGCCCGCCGAAAACTATGCCATTAAGAACGGCATTAGCCCTAAAGAAGCAATCAAAGTTAACACCGCCAAGTTCAAGCGCCAGCTGACCCAGATGGGCTTTAGCTACGACTGGTCTCGCGAGGTTAACTCCTCGGACCCGGAATACTACCGTTGGACCCAGTGGTTCTTTTTGCTGTTGTTCAAACGCGGGCTGGCCTACCAAAAGGAAAGCCTGCAGTGGTGGTGTCCGGTCGATAAGACCGTACTAGCCAACGAGCAGGTCGAAAACGGCGTCTGTTGGCGTTGCGGCAGCGTGGTCGAAAAGAAAGCACTCAAGCAGTGGTTCTTTAAGATTACCGATTACGCAGACCGGCTGGAAAAGGACCTTGACGATGTTGACTGGTCCGACGCCTTAAAGAGCATGCAGCGTAACTGGATTGGCCACAAAACTGGTATTAACATCACATACGACGTCACGAACGCTAAAACCAAAGAAGCTATAACCGTATTCACCACGCGGCCAGACACTAACTATGGCGCCACTTTTGTGGTGCTGGCGCCCGAGCACGACTTTGTCCGCAAAGTAATGCAGCAGGAAATCGTACCTGCAGAAGGCTCATCCCACTGGCAGGCCGTAGAACACTATGTGCAGAAATCACTAGCCAAGAGCGAAATTGAACGCCAAGAAGAAGGCCGCCTCAAGACCGGCGTCTTTACTGGGCTGTACGTCAAAAACACTCTGACTGGCAAAGACATGCCGGTATGGGTGTCTGACTTTGTGCTAGCTGGGTTTGGTACTGGCGCAGTGGTGGGCGTACCTGGCCACGACATGCGTGACTTCCAGTTTGCCAAGCAATTCGACCTGCCGATTGTGCGCGTGGTTGTGGGGGCAGACGGCAATACCTCGGAGATTACCGAGGCTGAGCAAGTCCAGGAACAAGCCGGCAAGATGATTAACTCCGGCCCACTCGACGGCATGGACATCCATGAAGCCACCGAAAAAATGAAAGACCTGATGGAAGAAAAGGGCATGGGCACGCGGACCCATAGCTACCGGATCCGCGACTGGCTGATTAGCCGCCAGCGCTACTGGGGCGCACCGATTCCTATTGTCCACTGTCCAAAAGATGGCCCAGTAGCAGTCCCAGAGGACCAGCTGCCTGTGGTTTTGCCTGATATCAAGAGCTTTGAGCCATCTGGCGACGGCCGCAGCCCATTGGCCCGTGTTCCCGAGTTCGTAAATACGACTTGCCCGAAGTGTGGCGGCCCAGCCGAGCGTGAAACCGACACCATGGACGGTTTTGCCTGCTCCAGCTGGTACTTCCTGCGCTACGCTGATCCGCACAACAACGAGCGGGCATTTGACGACGCTAAGGCCAAGTATTGGATGCCAGTCGACGACTACATTGGCGGTGCCGAACACGCTGTTATGCACCTGCTGTACACTCGTTTTTGGTTTAAAGTTATGCAAGACGAAGGCTTGATTGACTACGGTGAGCCGATTAAGAAACTGCGTAACCATGGCATGATTCTCGCTCCGGATGGCGCCAAAATGAGCAAGTCCAAGGGCAACACGATTGAACCGGACGGCCTGATCGAGCAAGGCTATGGCGCCGACGCTATCCGTATTATGGAATTGTTCATTGGCCCTTGGAACCAGATGGCCGCCTGGAGTGTCGAAGGCATGGGCGGATCGTTCCGCTTCCTGCAACGCACTTGGAATCTGACCCAGGACAGTATAAATACTCCAGCCGGGGACGATACAGCAGACGTTATTGAATTGCGGCGGGTAATGCACCGGGCAATTAAACGCGTCAGCGACGACCTGGAAAACATGGGCTTTAATACAGCTATTGCTGCTTTGATGGAAACTCTGAACGATTTGCTTAAGCTGAAGCAGACCATACCAATGGATCAAGCTCCGGCTACCTGGCGCTGGGCTGTCGAAACATTCCAGCAGCTGCTTGCGCCGTTTGCGCCGCACATCACCGAAGAACTGTGGGCTCAATTGGGCCACGACGAGTCCATCCATACGAGTGAATGGCCGACATACGACGAACAATACTTAGTCAGCGACACTATGACGGTCGCCGTACAGGTCAATGGCAAAGTCCGCGGCGAAGTCGAAGTTGCAACCGGCACGCCCGAAGACCAGGTTATTGCCGCTGCCCGCGCCAACCAAAAGGTTGCTGGCTACCTTGATGGCAAAGAGATCAAAAAGACCATTTACGTACCAAACAAACTCGTTAGTTTTGTAGTCCAGGGCTAAGCTCCGCGTCCACGCAGTAATATTTTTTACATAAGCACGTTGCGGGTGATGGTAAAGTCTGTTCCTACATACTAAAAGTAGGAGGTGGACGATGATATATGGTAACTTCCGGAAGCGAATAAGCCCTGTTGTGCGCTTGTTTGCTGCACTGGCACTTGTAGTAGGGTTGGTACTGCCGACGGCATTAGCGTCTGCGGCAAGCGCGGCCAGTGGCCAGCGCACAGCAACGTTTACGGCAGTTGCAAATGAATTTGGAGTACCCGCTAACTTGTTACTTGCTGTTTCGTACAATGAGTCGCGGTGGACACCGCATGGTGACACCCCCAGTAGCGATAACGGCTACGGGCTTATGGATCTGCGCACTAAAACTGTGGCAGTTGTTGAAGATGGGCGCGGTGATGCCAAACGGCCGGTGTCCCAGCAAGGCGAAATTACTGCCACGCATTATACCTTGGATGACGCAGCAAAACTTTTGGGTGTAGCTTCGGGCACGCTTAAGACCGATGAACGGCAAAATATCCGCGGTGCCGCGGCAGTGCTGGCCAGTTATGCCAAACAACATAACAATGGGCAGCTTCCTGCATCGGTGAATGGCTGGTACAGCGCGCTGGTTGACTATAGTGGCAGCACCGGTGAAGCAGCAACGCTGTTTGCCGACCACGTGTACGCAACAATACAGACGGGCGCATCACTGCACACCGGTGACGGGCAGGATCTGTACTTAAGCGCTGACGCTTCGGTTTCTCCACTACACGTCAATACTGCATTGCCAAATGCGCTCAGCGCTCCAGCTGTGCCGCAGCTCAATGCCGCTGGCAACACCGATTGCCCGGCAACCCTCAATTGCCGGTTTATCCCAGCTGGCTATGCTGCTAATAGCAGTGACCCGGCAGATTACGGCAACTACGACCCAGCCGACCGGCCGCACGATATGAAAATAAAGTACATTGTCATCCACGATACCGAGGGCTCGTACGAGAGCGCCATCAGCCATTTCCAAGATACACATTCGTACGTCAGCTGCAATTACATTATCCGCTCCAGCGACGGGGCGGTGACCGAGATGGTGCGTCCGACCGATGTCTCGTGGTGTGCCGGCGACTGGTATGTGAATATGCACTCAATTAACATCGAGCACGAGGGCGTTGCCACTCAAGGCGCTACCTGGTACACCGAAGAAATGTACAAGTCATCAGCGACGCTGGTGAAATATCTGGCACAGAAATATGACATTCCGCTCGACCGCCAACACATTATTGGCCACGGCGACGTGCCGACGCTGTCCCCGGGCCGGATGGCTGGGCAGCACTGGGACCCCGGCCCCTACTGGGACTGGAATCACTACATGGACTTACTGCACGCACCAACCACCAATGGTCCTGCCGTAACCCAGAGCACGAAATTAGTGACCATCGCTCCTAACTTTGCCACCAATCAACCGGTTATCATGCAACCTTTGAGCGACTGTCCAACTGACGACTGCGCTCCCTTGCCAGCCCAAGGCAGTAACCGCGTGTACCTGCATTCGGCGCCAAGCATGGCTGCACCATTACTGAGTGACCCGTATTTGCACACCGGCGGCGAACCTGGTACTAATCATGCTGACGACTGGTCGGCTACCGTTGAGGCTGGCGACAGCTACGCCATGGCTGATAAACAAGGCGACTGGACAGCCATCTGGTATGGAGGCAAAAAAGGCTGGTTCTACAACCCTGGCGGAGCAGGGCACACTGCACATGTCAGCCATGGCCAAGCCCTAACTCCTAAGCAAGGCCTGGCATCGATCGCAGTGTACGGCGGCGCCTACCCTGAATCGTCAGCATATCCGGCGACTATCCCTGACCAAAGCTTAACGCCACTATACCAACTGCCTGCCGGCCAAACCTATGTAAGCGCTGGCAAAGTGCCGACCGACTATTTCTATGATGCAACGATCGATTTCAGCTTGCCTGACGACCACATGATCGTCAAAGGTAACGAGAAGTACTACCAGATTACGTTTAACCACAAACAGGCATACGTAAAAGCTGCTGACGTCCAAGTCAAAAGCTACTAGTCAGCCACACTGTTCGCATCGTGCTTATGGTATGCTTCAATAAGCGAATCATACCCATATGCGAAGTAAAAAATCCTTCCTGAATCGAATCCTCCGTACCTCAGCGCTACTATTGCTGTTGGCACCATTTTTTGCCGGTGTGGCTGCGCATGCGCAAACAGGCAGCAGTGCTATTGCTCAAGGCTTTTCAGCTGATAGCAGCAAGGGCGATATTGTGGCCGGAGCATTGGTGAGTTTTACGACCGGAGATGCTAAGCAAGTCGAGCTGGCGACCAGCGAGTCGGCAAGCTTGCTGGCCGGGGTTGTCGATAGCGACCCATTTGTGGCAATTTCTGGCAGCGGCCAAGAAGTGCAAGTGGTCTTAAATGGCACGACTAACGTACTCGTAAGTGACATAAATGGTGACATACATGCCGGAGACAAAATAACGATCTCGCCCATTGCCGGCACCGGCATGCTGGCTACGGCCGACAGCCAAGTCGTTGGGACAGCCGAAAGCGATTTTGATGCGGCAGCCGCCCAGACCCGCACGGTTACCGATAGCCATGGCAAAGAGCACACCGTACATATTGGTTCTATACCGTTGCAAGTTGGTGTGTCGTACTACCAAGCTCCGGGCAGTAATTTTTTGCCGCCATTTGTGCAGAACTTAGCCAATAGCCTGGCAGGCCGCCCGGTATCGTTCATACGCGTACTGCTATGCGGGGCGTTGCTGCTCATCGGGTTCGTGAGCATTGGAATACTAGTGTATGCATCAGTGCGGTCGGCTATGACATCTATTGGGCGCAACCCCTTGGCTGCGGGCGCTATCAAAAAAGGCATGTATCAGATGATAGCCATTGCCGCAGGGCTGCTCGGCGGAACACTACTTGCAAGTTATTTATTGCTTGCACTATAAGCTAATTGCGCTTGTCCTTATTACTCCGTTGTTGTAAAATTACAACAAAGCTTAAAACAGAGACAACAAAATGGACAGGCGTTCCGTGGATGTGGTGCAAAGCTTAGGGGGCCAACCGGCATACCAGACTAATGTTATGGTAGCCACCTCCCCGGAGGCATCACTATCCGATACCGACCAGACTGAACTCACAGAGGCAACCTACGACACGTTTGACCAGCGTCGTGGTCTTAGCAGTGTTTGGAAATTGGTAGCCGTGGGCGCAGTAGCCGTGTTATTGCTCACCGGGGCTATTGTGGCAATCGTGCAGCGCGGTAATCACGCTGCACAGCTAAAGGCCGGTAGCTTTAAGACAGCCAGTATTCCACTCGACGGCTTGAGCGTGTCCAACTCCGGTAGTAGCGTCAAAAGCCTGAAAGTAAACGGCAGCTTGCAAGTAGCCAATTCAGTTATTCTGACGCCGTCGTCACAGCCTAGCAATCCAGTCGCCGGGCAGTTGTACTTCGACAAGACTGCCAGCCAGCTGTCGTACTATAACGGGCAAGGGTTTGTGAACGTAGCTTCCGGTACCAGTAACAATACGAATACTACGAACATCACCAATGTGCTCAGCGGCAGCGGTAACGGGGTGCAGCTACAAAATGGTTCACCAGGCGTGCAGCAGGCCGGCAATTTCAACATTTCTGGCGTTGGTAAGGTGGGCAGCCTCAGTACGACAGTCATTAACAGCGATGGCGGCACGTTGTACATTAACCCGGTCAGCGCCACGGCTCAGCAGCAAGTGGCAGTTGGCACGCCGGCAACGGTTGGCCTGCAAAACGGCGCTTCCAGTGCACCAGGCCCTGGCTGGGCCAATGACCTAACAGCTACCAAAGTAACGCTGGGCGGCGTAGGCGGAATCGCCAAATCTATTACCATGCAGTTTACCGGTGGTACCGGCTCCGGTCACGTACAGGTGGGCCTGTACGACGACGATGGCAATGTACCTAGCAAACCGGGTAATCTGCTGGCATCGAGTGTGTCAACGGTGGCGGTGGTGAACGGTTTTACTACTGTTGATATCCCGAACGTTAACTTGGCAGCTAACGGCGTGTACTGGCTCGCGGTAAACACCGATGATAACACCGTCGGGCGAACCTACAACGCTGGCAGCAAGGCCACTTGTTTCAAGACGAGCGGCTTTGGATTTATGCCTGACCCGTTCGGCGGTTGTTTCCCTGATAACAACGTCTACACCATTTACCTGAACTACACCCTGGGTGCTGGCACGTCCGGTGCACTCAGCCAGGCACATTTGGTGATAGGCCCAACCGGTCAGGCGTCGTTCCAGAACACCACCGACTCCACGAGTGCGCTCCAAGTACAGAACGCTGCCGGTACATCCACGATATTCAATGTTGATACCGTCAATGGGCGGGTTGGTATCGGCAAGATTACCCCGGCATACAAACTAGACATTGCTGGCGGCGATTTGAACCTGTCCAGCGGGCGATCAGTGCGCTTTGGCGGCAACCAGGCGTTATCAACAAACTCCGACGGCAGCACAGTGTCGATAACTAATTTCTTAACGGGGGGCACGATATCGGCACAAGCAGATAATTTCGTCGTCCAGGACGCCAATGCTACCAATGTTTTGCTTACGGCCGATGCAGTAAATAACAAGATCGTCATCGGCAACCCGGCCGGCAGTGCCACGCCAGTTGTTCTATACTTGGCAAACAAAAATACGGCCGGTGATCCAGCAACTGGCGCAGAAGGTGGCACTTACTACAACAGCACCATGAAGAGTTTCCGTTGTTTCTACTCCGGTTTCTGGCAAAACTGCGCCGATCGCGAGCCCCAGCACAGCTTCTCGCTGTATGACGAATTCCTTGCAGGCCAGACATCGTTTAGCTCGCCAATCGGCAATTTAGGGTGGATTGCGGCGGCTATTGGTGCGAACGGCAGCTTGGCATTCAACCCGGCAACACCCACGCCGAGTGCCGATCGCCCGGGCGTGCTGCGGTTACAGACCCCGGCTGTTGCCAACCAGGGCACCACGCTTTTGCTGGGCGAGGCGAGCGCCGGTTCGATGCTTCTAGCCAAGGACAACGATGTAAAAACAGCGGTAGCAACCGGAGCAGCAACCGGCCAGGTGCTGCGCGTCGGCTTGCACACCGAAACAGGCACTACTACGCAGCCGGTTTCCGGAGTATGGTGGGAAGCCAACCCGGCAGCCAACGCTAACTGGCGCTATTGCTATGGAGATGGCGCGGTAGCGACTTGTGCGGTGTCCACTGTGGCGATTGCCGCCAACACCTGGGCAACACTCGAAATACGCGTTACTGCCACTGGCAGCGGCACATCAAACGTATTTTTCATCATCAACAACACGCCGTTCCAAGTTAGCAATGTTACGGTCGACACCACAAACCGTGTTTCCCCGGCAATGACCTGCTACACAACCGGGGCGAGCGCACAGAGCTGTTATTGGGATTATTTCCAGCTAACCGGAACCACCGCGGCGGCACGGTAAAGATTACACTACGACAACGCAGCTTACCGTCTTGCTATATCTGTAAATTCCGCTATAATATGCCGTAATACTTATACATACCTAAACGGTACACGAAGGAGCACTATTACCTATGGGCAAACCTAAGAAACGAACATCACCACGCCGTACTGGCACCCGCCGCAGCAACCTTGTTGTAGATTTGGCCCGCCAGGTCAATGCTAAGTCCCCTGTTAAGGCTTACACTACACGCCGCGAGACCGGCAAGGCTGCAAAAGCCGCCTAGTTTACCCCGTGTTTCACGGTATACTAGGAGTATAAAGGAAGCTTTAACAGCATGGCATCTAACCGTCACCTCGGTCGTATCATTGCGCTGCAAACCCTGTTCGAGCAGGACTTTAGGCGCAGTGCCGGCGACGTTGATTTTGATCTAAAGGCGGTTCTAGCGCGCAATATTGCACGCTATGAGGCAACTGTCGATGACACCGATTTTATTGCGGACTTAGTTCAAGGCGTCTCTAAGCGCGAAGCAGAACTCGACGCTGTACTCCAGCCTGTTGCGCCAGAATGGCCCATTGACCAAATCGCCCGCATGGACCGCGTTATTTTACGCATGGGCCTCTACGAACTGACATATGGCAAAAGCGTGCCACCTAAGGTGGTCATTAACGAAGCGGTCGAACTTGCCAAAGCCTTTGGCAGCGAGAATTCTTCCAAGTTTATTAACGGCGTGCTCGGCACGGTACTGCGCCAGCAAACTGGTGAGGACGCCCTTAACAAGCCTGAGGGTAAACCTGACAAGCCAAAAGATAAAGAAAAGCCGGAACCGGCTGGGGACGTTGCATGAAACGCCCAAAGCCGATGCAGAGTTTTCGCCGGTTCATCCCGGGCCATCGGCCAAGCATCCAGGAGGTAGTCCACGAGACAACCGCTGGAGGCGTTATTTTTCGTCGTGATGCCGAAACCAAACAGTTAGAAATCCTGCTTATCCAGGACGCTAAAGACCGTTGGACTATCCCAAAGGGCCATGTTGAGCCAAACGAAGAGCCAAAGCAGACTGCAGAGCGCGAAATCCAGGAGGAGACCGGCCTCAAGGAAATGAAGGTCTTTAACTGGCTGGGTAAGGTAAGTTTCCGGTACCGCCGCGGGCAGACGCTCGTGCTTATGACTATGCACATTTACTTGGTCCAGGCCAAAGGTGACACCAATGACCTGAACCCAGAGGACTGGCTGAACGACATTAAGTGGTTCCCGGCCAGTGTGGCGATCGACAAAATTGCCTACGATGATATTGGTAAATTAATTTTGGTGGGGATGAAGAAAATTAGAGATGCAAGACTTTAACGCATATACCGACTTCGCTCAAAAAGTATTGGGCGTCGTATTTGATGATATCCAGCTCCTAGTGACTGCATTCACGCACCGTTCATATGTCAACGAACACAAGAAGACGGTAAGCGAACACAACGAACGTTTGGAATTCCTTGGAGACGCTGTACTCGAACTCGTTGTGACCGAGTACCTGTACAACAACTTCAGCGAACCTGAAGGTATTTTGACCAACTGGCGCAGCTCACTGGTGCGCACCGAGAGTATCGGCGCAGCCGCTGCCAAGTTCGACTTTGAACCGCTACTGCGCCTGAGCCGCGGCGAAAAGCACGGCACCGACCGCGCCCGCGCCCAGATCCTGGCCAACAGCTACGAAGCCGTGGTTGGCGCGCTCTACCTCGATAAGGGCTATGCTGCTGCCAAGTCGTTTATCACCAAGAGTATCCTGGTGACCTTCAAAGAAATCTTAAAGACCGGCTCGTGGATGGACCCAAAGTCACACCTACAAGAAGTCGCCCAGAGTAAAGAAGGCCATACTCCTGTGTACAAGGTGCTTGAAGAAGAAGGCCCAGACCACGAAAAAGTCTTTACCGTCGGCGTTTTCGTCAACGGTAAGCTGCGTGGCACCGGCACTGGACCAAGCAAGCAGCACGGCCAGCAAAAAGCCGCCGAAGTCGCGCTTGCCCACTACGAAGCAAAAATATCTTCCTGACCAACTGACCAAAATTGACCAGCTTAGAAATCCAACCGTTTGCATTGACTCCAGATTGCCCGTGGGTGCGGCCAGCAGCCAAGCTTATTTTGCTTGCCATCCATGGCTCAACCGGCGAGCCTAATATTGCCGGAGTCGATGCTATTGCGAACCCGGACCCGCGCTTGCGGTATTACCGTATGAGCGACGCTGTACGCCTTATAGCAGTGGCCTGTCTGGAAGTACCGCATATCCAACTGGATGCCGGGGTAGCCCGGTTAGAACTTATAGCCGTGCAACCCAGCGAGCAAGGTAAGGGGCATGGGAGGCGCATGCTCCGGTACGTAGAACAGCAGGCAGTAGCGCTTGGCGCTACGACGATGGAGCTTTTCTCGACGGTGGACGGAGAAGCACTCTATACGAGCAGCGGGTACATGCTCCACCCTACGAAGCAGTCAATATTCCGAAAAGAGTTACCAAGAGCGGCACAGCCCAGCGAGCCTGCGAATAGCACGGTGGATGGTTCAGCCCTGCAGGAGGGGTCGGTTGGCCGGGTCGGTGCCGAAGTACGCGCTGGCAGCGCTGAGTTGGCTGGGGCGCTTGCTATTGGGCAGTCTGCCGGTTCAAATCTGGAGAGGGCCACGGCCATCGCGGCCGGCACTACTCACGAGAGCGACAACCCTGCAGCCGGAGCACTTTATGGTCATTTGCTCCAGGCGCAGGGTGCTCTCGGTGCGTTTACAGGGCACGCCCGCACTGCACAGCAGGCTTTTGCCGGGTATATAGAGGGTCTAGGCCTTGCGCCAGAATAAATGGCTGCCTTAAAACAGTTTGACAACAGGGGAGCTTATCTGTAAAATATACCCCTAGATTGTTGTACAAATCTAACTAGTTTTAAGAAAGAGAGAATCAACCCTATTATGTTAGCTATCCGCATGCAACGCACTGGTCGCAAAGGTCACGCAATGTTCCGCGTGGTGGTTCAGGAATCCCGCGTGACTCCTACAAGCGGCAAGGTTGTTGCACTGCTCGGCAGCTACGACCCGCACGCTAAAACCACTACCCTTGATAAAGAAAAAGCTGCTACGTTCCTTAAGAACGGTGCTCAGCCTTCTGAGCGCGTGGCTATGCTTATGAAGCGTGAAGGTGTTGACCTCCCTAAGTGGGTTGTTATCAGCACTGACCGCAGTGGTAAGCTGAAGAACGCTGAAAAGCTGCGTAAGAACCAGCCAAAAGAAGCTCCTGTTGCTGAAGCAGAAGCTCCTGCAGCCGAAGAGGCACCTGCCGAAACGCCAGACGCAGCCTAATATATTACAGACAATTCCTATACGGGAACCTTAACATGGTAAGGTTCCCGTTTTATTTGATATAATGAGATGACCAGAAAATGAAGGAGTTCCCCAATACATGAGTAGCATTGACCAACAGTTCGTAGAATTTATCGTAAAGTCATTGGTCAGCAAGCCCGATGCCGTAAGCATAGAGCGGCGCATTGACGAGAAGGGTGTGTTACTTGAACTAACCGTTGACCCCGAGGACCTGGGTCGCGTTATCGGTAAGCGTGGTGCAACTGCACAGTCGCTCCGTACGCTCCTGCGAGCCCTCGGCACCAAGAACGACGCACGATACAACTTAAAAATTGTCGACAATGGTGAGCCGGGTATGGGCGGCCACAGTTCTAGTAGCGACGACGGCGCTAGCAGTAATGATACTGCTCAAAGCTCAAGTTCTGCTGCAGATGACAGCTACCAAAGCACTAGTTCTGACGAGCCAGCCAGCAGCGTTGTAAGTAAGACACGCAAAGAGCTTGAAGAACTTGACGACCTTGATGTATAGTTGTAGATAAGTCGAACAGCGACGAGTCACCTTTAAAACAAAAACCGTAAGAGCTCATGCGAGCCACGTTACCAGCGCAAGCGGTAATTTGGGAGCCCTATATGTGACAAAAAACCGACTGTAAAAAGTCGGTTTTTTGTATCTACGCTATCGAGCGAGGTGGCATTCCGCCGGCTACGAGCACCGGGCCAACGATCCGGTAACAAGTAGCGCCTGCCGGGCAGGTGCCAGGCTCAGGCATATTCGGCGTACTGGCGGCCACCTCGAGCAAATCGGCGTAATCTAGCCGGTCGGGTGCCGCCGGATCAGCAGGATGGAACAGCTCGCTGCTAGCTGGTGGTTGAGTAACGCCTGCCAGACAGCCCAAAGCAGCAATAGTAAAGCAGCGTGGCGCGGTGGCACATACAGATTCGGGAGTTCTAGGAAGCATACGTTATTTATACCGCGCTCAATGCGGTATGGCTACTAAAAATTTAACAGACCCGATGAAGGCCCGGTATACGAAATACCTCTTTTTACACTAGTGTTGGTATAATGGTAGGAATGAAAAAGATCCAAATTATTACGCTATTCCCGGAGATGTTCCACGGAGTGCTCAATGCCAGCATGCTGTGGAAGGCCCAAGACAAGCAGATCGCTGAATTCAGCTACATCAACTTGCGGGACTTTGGGCTTGGCCCGCGCCGGCAAGTCGATGACACACCCTACGGTGGCGGCGATGGCATGTTGCTTAAGCCGGAACCGGTTGTAGCGGCCATTCAGCAAGCGAAGCAGAACGACCCAGGCGCACTCGTACTGTTGCCAACACCGCGCGGCAAGGTGTATAAGCAATCCGACGCCAAGGAATTAGCAGCCAACGACACAGGCCTCATCATTGTGTGCCCACGCTACGAAGGCTATGACGAGCGCATTACGCATTGGGTGGACCGCCAATACTGCATTGGGAGCTACGTACTGACCGGTGGTGAGCTGCCAGCCATGATTATGATAGACAGTGTGGTGCGGCTGCTACCCGGCGTCTTAGGCGGCGAGGCAAGCGTTGACATTGAATCGTTCCAAAACGACGACCAGTCTATTGAGTTCCCACAGTACACCCGTCCTGAGGAGTTCCAAGGCATGCGCGTGCCAGATGTACTGCTCAGCGGCCACCACGCCGAAATTGAAAAGTGGCGTGCCGAAAACAGCCACAGCGCCTAGGCTGTACGCCCAGCGTAAAGTGCTAGAATAGAAGGGTATAAAAGGAGGGTAGGTGTATGAAACTATCGTTTATCAAGCCGGTTGACGCGCACTGCGACTTGCCATGCGGCGTGTACGACCCGGCTCAGGCGACTATTGAAGCCCAGAGCGTCCACGAAATAATGAAGAAATACGAGAGTCTTGACCACGAAGAAGACAAGTGGCGCGCGGTATTTATTAAAGAGCAACGCGCTGACCTGGTTAAGCAACATCTTTGGGTGCTGTGGACAGATTACTTTAAGCCTGAGCATGCCGAAAAGTATCCGGATTTGCACGAAAAGTTCTGGAAGGCTACCAAGCAAGCAGGCGCCTGCAAAAAGACCTGCGACCCGGCCGAAGGACAAAAATTATTGGATATGATTGATGAAATTGCAAAGATCTTCTGGGAGACAAAGAAAGCCTAAGCTGGTTGTGGTCCGGCGCACGGTAGGGAAAAGCATGATGCCCGCACTGTCGCCGGGCACTATTGTGATTGCCCGGGCGCGCCCTAAACGCGTTGTACCTGGCGACGTGGTGATTATTCGCCACGAGGGCCGCGACAAGATAAAACGCGTGCAGCAGGTGGGTGAGCGCGGCATATATGTGGTGGGCGACAACCAACGGCTCAGCACTGACAGCCGCGATTTTGGCTGGCTGGATATGTCCACGATAACCGGTAAAGTGTGGTGGCCGCGGATCGCAGGACTCAAATGATATCTCGCGAACGATTGAGCATGCTTATGCGCGGCATTGGTGTGCTGGGCACCATAGCCTGCCTTATTTTATTTATCGGTGACCCGAGCTGGCCAACGCCCGACAAGCTTTTGGTATTCATGACATTCGTGTTCATGACGTTTAGCCAAGCGCTGGCAATGCTCAAGCATATTGGGCCAGTGGTTGCCATAATACTGGTGTATGAATCGTTCCGCGGCCTTGTCCCGAGCCTCAATACGCATGTGCACTACACGATGATGGCTCATGCCGACCGGCTCTTTTCGAACACGCTGCCCACGGAGTGGTTGCAGCGCCTGCTGTGGCACGGCCATGTAATGTGGTACGATTTTGTGTTTTATGGCGCCTATATGCTGCACTTTATTTTGCCGCTTGGCCTGATGGTGCTGATTTGGAAATTCCGCGATGAACATTATTGGCGCGTGGCGAGTACCTACCTGGTGCTGTCTTTCACCGGGTTTTTGACGTTTTTGGCATACCCGGCCGCACCGCCGTGGATGGCCTCGGCCAACGGCTACATTCCGCACATTACCCGCGTTTCGAGCGAGGTATTTAGTGCTATGGGTATCCATGATTTTCCATCCCTTTACAACAAAATGGCTCCTAACCCGGTGGCGGCTGTGCCATCACTGCATGCTGCCTATGCCACGTTGCTGGTGATATTCGTGTGGCGCTACTTTGGACGTAAATGGGGCATGCTGGCTACGATATACCCGTTGCTCATCTGGGTTGGTACTGTCTATATGGGTGAGCACTACGCCTTTGACGAGCTTTTAGGCATCGCCTATGCCGTAGCCGCATACGCTGGCGTATATGCCTTTGCTGACCGGGTGTGGCCGGTCTTGCGCGCGAAGCTGCCGGCCATCCGGCGCCGCTTGCTGCCGAGGCTAAGTAATGAGCCAGTAGAAGATGTAGAATAGTAGTTGAATAGGGGGATGGGATGAAGAAGACAGTATTTGAAACAGCCCTGGATATGGCTGACGAAGTGATTAATGAAGTGTCGCCAGCCATGTTGCGGCGCCCGACGCCCTGTACGGAATGGGATTTGGGCCAGCTACTCAATCATTTATACAATGAGCTTGCCTGGGTACCTGAGCTTGCGGCTGGCAAAACAATCGCCCAGGTAGGTGCAGCTTTGGACGGTGATTTGGTAGGGGCTGATCCGCGCCAAGCCTGGCAATCTTATGCGGCCACTGCCCGTGAGGCAGCCAGTAAAACGCCACCCGAAAAAGTTGTACATCTTTCGTATGGCAATGTGCCGGCGCAGAGTTACTTCGACGAAATGGCAGCAGACATTACCGTGCACACCTGGGATGTTGCGCAGTCGCTTGGCCTAAAGGATTTCCACATCGATAATGCGTTGGCCGAAGCGATCTATAACCAGACCAAGAAAGACATAGCCGATTGGCGCAAAGCCGGACTAGTTGGCGAAGAAAAGCCAGTGGCCGCTGGCGCCACAGCTGAGGCGAAACTCATCGCATTATTTGGCCGTTAGAACAGCGCTGTAGCAAAATTGTTCAAAATTGCGACGAATTTGCAATAAAAAGCGTGGTGGCCTACGCTATGTGTCATAGAGAAAGGTCACATGATACGTAAAATCATTGCTTCGGCCGCGCTGCTGGCCCTAGTTATCGGGAGCATAGTCATCGCCGTTGCACATAACAACCAAGGTGTTGTAAAGGCTGGCACAGTCCGGGTTGTAGCGAGCTACTATCCGTTATATGACTTTGCCCGTCAGGTCGGTGGCAATAAAGTGACGGTCACGAACATCACGCCGGCCGGCGCCGAACCGCATGACTATGAACCGTCGCCTAAAGTGCTCGCTGACGCCCAAAAAGCCTCAGTGTTCGTATATAACGGCGGGCATCTGGAACTATGGGCGTCTGGGTTTTTGGCCGGCTACCACCACACTGCTGTCAAAGCCAGTCAAGGAGTCAATTTGCAGACAGCGGCCAATGATGTTGACCCGCATTTTTGGCTCGATCCCGTGCTCGCTGTGCGCATCGTTGATAACATCCGTGACGGACTCGCTCAGGCCGATCCCGTAAATAAGTCGTATTACTTTGCGAACGCTGCAGTGTACGTCTCTAAACTAGGGAAGTTGGATAATGATTTTCAGAGCGGACTGGCCACCTGCCAGACGCGTACTATTATTACCTCGCATGCCGCCTTCGGCTACCTGGCAAAGCGTTACAACCTAGATGTTGTCCCAATTGCCGGGCTGACGCCAGACCAAGAACCAAGTGCGGCAAAGCTTGCCGAGTTGACGCAGCTCGTGCAAGATAAAGGCATCAAATACGTCTTTTTTGAGCGTTTGGCCAGCCCCCGGTTAGCTGATACTATAGCCTCAGAGACGGGCGCCAAAACATTAGTATTTGACCCGCTTGAAGGGCTCAGTGAAGCAGATCAAAAACAAGGGAAGGATTACCTCAGTGTCCAGCGAGAAAACCTCAACAATCTCCGCATTGCCCTTGCATGCAAGTAAGGAATTGCTCGTAGATGTCGACAGCGTTTCGGTGCAGTATGGTGCCGAAACAGTGCTCGACCGAGTATCATTCTGCATTCATAGCGGTGAGTTTATTGGCCTGATCGGGCCGAACGGTGCCGGCAAGACGACCTTGCTTAAAGTTGTGCTCGGGTTGCTATCGCCCACCAAAGGCAAGGTTAAGAAACAGCACGCGACTGTCGGGTATATCCCGCAGCGTGGGACGTTATACAACGCAACCGTACCAATCAGCGTGCTTGAAGTAGTGTTGCTTGGTGCCAAAGGCGACAAGTCTGTTGCACTCCAGGCTCTGGAACAAGTAAACATGGCTGGCTTTGCGCGCCGCCGGTTCAATGAGTTGTCTGGCGGCCAGCAGCAACGCGTGGCGATTGCTAAGGCTGTCGCCAACCACGCGAGCGTGCTCATTCTCGATGAGCCAACAACCGGCATCGACGAACACTCCCAGGCGGAGTTCTACGCGCTGCTCCATACGCTGCAGCAAGAAGGCATCACCATCATCATGGTGTCGCACGAAGTCGACACGGTCGTTAAGCTCGTCACCCGGGTTATTTGTCTGAACCAAACTATTTTGTACGACGGACCGCCAGAACATTTTGAAGCAGACAAATATTTGCCATCGGCATATAAGGCGCAGCATATGTTGCTGCATCACCACCACGAGGCCAAGCATGCCTGAAATTTTCCAATTTTCATTTATGGTGCGCGCCCTGCTAGCAGGATTGGTAGTTGCCATTGCGGTGCCGGTGCTCGGAAGTTTTTTGGTGGCCCGCCGTTATTCGTTAATTGCCGATAGCCTGGCGCATGTGAGTTTGGCTGGTGTGGGTGCTGGGTTGCTGCTCGGGTTTGCCCCGATTGCCATAGCCGTGCCCGTCACCGTTGGCGGAGCGTTAGCGTTGGAGTGGCTGCGGCAGCACCGCCAGGTAAGCGGTGAGGTGAGTTTGGCCATCCTGATGAGCAGCGGCTTGGCGTTGGCTGTGGTGCTTGCTAACTTGGCCCATGGCGCCAACACAGACTTCAATAGCTACTTATTCGGTAGTATCACCACCACGACACAGGCAGACGTTATTACGCTGGCCATCGCCGGCGCGCTGGCTGTAGGTACCGTAGCGTTGAATTACCGCGCGCTCGTGCATATTGCATTTGATGAAGACAGTGCCCGAATCGCCGGGTACCGGGTGTCACTGCTCAACTACACGCTCATTGCTCTCACTGCCATGGTGGTCGTGCTGAGCCTGCGCATTGTTGGCGGCCTACTCATGAGTGCTTTGTTAGTTATGCCAATCGTTACCGCCAGCCGTTTTGCCCGCGGCTTTGGCCAAACCATTCTACTGGCTATTGGCGCAGCTTTAGTCGCTGTGGGTAGCGGTTTAGTCATTGCGTTTTATGCTGGCATTGCTGCTGGTGGAGCGATTGTGCTCGCGGCATTAGTACTGCTTATTGCATCTATGATCTGGAAGAAGTAGTTGTAGCTAGAGAGGCTACTGGCTGCCGGTCATGTTCATGGACTGGTCGGTCGTACACTTGATTTTAGCGGCTTCGGACTGAGGTATCAGGTAGGCGATGGCATGGAAGTGTATTTCGTTCTCGCCGGCGTGAGGCTCCATCGGCATGATAGTGAGGTGGTCGTAATCGACTTTAGGCAGCGCTAAATTAGAGAACATATCGCTCTGCTTGGTCAGCTCGGTCTGGCCAATAAGATATTCGATAGCCACGACCTTGCCCTGGTTCACGTCATAAATCGGTCCCATAGGAATGTCCTTAGGAATGATGTATTGCTTGCCGCGCATGTCGGCACACTCTGCAGTCACGGTTGCATCTTTTGGAATTGTAATGCTTTCTTCTACTTTTTCGGTGGTGGTGGCTGCCGCATGTTTACGCGTGCCTGCCCAATAGGCGCCAGCCAGTAGTGCCAGTAATACCAAAACGCCGGCGCCCATAAAAAGCATCCGCTTTGTATTGCGCGGTTTTGGCGGGCTTGATGGCCCAGAACTATTAGCAGAAAAAACAGGCGGAGTGACAGTTGGCGGCGTTACTGGTGTGGAAGGCGCGGGCGGTGGAGCTGGTGCATCAGGGGCTACAGGTGCAACTTCAACAGGAGTTGGCGGAGGTGTCGGTGTAAGTTGTGGAGCAGGTGTAGGTGCTCCCGATTCCGGTGGCATGATTTTAGCATAACCAGTTATACTGTAGTGAGTCAAGCTTGGTTTCAGGCAGTGTACACAATGACAAGATTCAAAATTGGCCAAAAATTACTCATGCTGCTGCTGGCAGTATCCCTTGGGCCGCTCGTAGCGGTCAGTATTATTTTAGTCATAAACGCTCAAACAAAGCTGCGCAGCGAAGCCACAACACAGCAGCGGTTGGCAGCTACCAGCGCCGCAGACCGCGTTGACAGTTTCTTGGCTGAGCGGACCAATATTTTGATTTTTCAGTCACAGACGTCGGCTGCCCGTCAATTTGATATACCCAACGCCAGCCTTAATCTAGCCGCACTCGTAAAGCAGGACCGCGACGTGGTACGGGTTTCGCTCGTAGATAAAACTGGTCTGGAGCGCATTGTGCTCGACCAAAACGGGCTGATCGCTAAACACAGTAACGTCAGTAGTAGTGATGCCTTCAAGTCGACAACATTTTTGGCTGGCAAGGAATACATCGGCCCAGTAGTGTATGTTGACGGCAAGCCGCACGTGACGATAGCTGTGCCGCTGATCCGTTTTACTGCTCAACAGGATCTGACGCATCTATCAACAGCCGAGCTGGGCAAGTACCGGTCACCAGATGACATCCAGGGCGTGCTAATCACCGAATTTAACTTGGGTGATTTGTGGCAGTCGGTGCTTTCTACGAAGATTGGTGCCAACGGGTATGCTTATTTGGTAGATGACAAAGGCGCGTTAATCGCTCACCCAGACGCATCGTTCCAGGCAGCGCACCATGATCTTTCTGCGGTGCACGAAGTGAAAGACTTTCTGACCAGCACCCATGATGTGCGTACTTCAATTTCGGAAAAGGGCGTGCCAGTCCTTGGCACATACAAGGCCACCACCCGCGCTAACTGGGGGGTGATTGTTGAAGAGCCGACGTCCAGCGTGTTTGCCAGCGTTAACGCTTTTTACCGTTTAGGTCTTGGAATCTTGGTGGTGGTGGCCGCGGTTGTGGTGATCTGCAGCCTGCTGTTCCGGCGGCAATTACTGGTACCTATCCAATTGATGGCAGCAGGCGCTTTGCGGATTGGCCGCGGTGACTTCAGATACAAAATTCCTATCAAGAGCGACGACGAGCTTGGCAACCTGGCTCATAGTTTTAACAGTATGGGCGGCAGCCTGGAGGCGTTTGTGCACGACTTGCAGCGCCGCAACCAGAGTTTGAATGTGGAGCGCCGCAAGCAGGCGAGCATTCTGCAAAGCATTAGTGACGGCATAATAGCGGTCAACAAAAACCAGGAGGTCGTACTAATAAACGAGCCAGCCGCGGCACTAATAGGCAAAAAGCCCGAAGATTTGACTGGTAAAAGCATGCCTGACAACTTTGCGATTATGCATAACGAGCAGGCCTTCCGCCTCAATTTGGCCAAGCCCGGCGTATACCACTACGATGACCTTATCCTGCCGCACGGCGAAAAGTCGTCTTACTTGGAACTTGTAGTAGTGGTCGCCGAGGCGATGAGCGACATTGCCGCGATTATTACGGTGCACGACCTGACTCAGGGCAGAGAGCTTGAGGTCATGAAGCTCGACTTTGTGGCTATTGCCGCGCACGAACTTCGTACGCCGCTTACGGTCGTGCGTGGCTATCTGGACTTAGTGAATAGTTCAGAAGAAGTATCACGGCTGACCGTTATGAACATCGAATATCTGCAGCGCGCACAGAGCGGCATTACGCAGCTCGGTAATCTCATAAATAACATTCTGAACGTGTCGCGCATTGAGCGGGGTTCAATGCGGGTCAAACTTTCTAAAGTCGATATCGTGCTGCTCATCCACCACATCATCGAAGAACAGAAAGTGAGTGTGGTGCTTCGCCAACAACATATCACGTATGAAGGTCCGACCAATAAGGTGTTTGTTGCCGCCGACGAGAGCGCGATTGCCGAAGTAATCGATAACCTGCTATCCAATGCTATCAAGTACACGTCAGAAAACGGCCATATTGCTATTAAGCTCAGCCAGACTGGTGAGTTTGTGCGCGTTGAGGTCATCGATGACGGCCGCGGCATCCCTGAGTCTTCCAAGGAACACCTGTTCACTAAGTTCTACCGTGTCGAGAATAGTTTGACCACAGGCAACAGGGGCACAGGCCTTGGTTTGTACATTTCAAAAAGCATTATTACATTGCATCACGGTGAGATTGGGGTAGTATCTAAGCTAGGGGAAGGCTCAACGTTCTTCTTTACGCTACCCTTGTTTCAAGAAGGCAAGCACCCAAACACAAGCGCTGAAGCAAAGGAGCTGGATAGCATACATGGCTGGTTTCCAAAACGTCCTAATAGTTGAAGATGAAGTAATGATCCGTGAGCTGTATTTCATTACGCTCACTAAGGCCGGATATAAAGTCGAGTTCACCGGCGACGGCCCGGCGACGTTTGACCTTTTGCTGCACTTCCGCCCCGACATTATTTTCCTAGACATCATGCTCCCCGGTATGTCGGGCATAGATATCCTTAAAAAACTGCGGACCGACCCGCAATACAATTGCCAGCACACTAAAATTATCCTTATAACTAACCTCGGGCAAGAGAATTTAGCAGAGGTGGCCTTAGCCGCGCACGCCGACGGGTATGTTATTAAGGCAGATATCGTACCCAAGGATCTAGTCAAAATCATCCATTCGCTGGAACAGCCCAGCCCGCCATTGCAAGTAGAGCAGCGGCCAATGCCACCCGATGCCCCAGCCGATCCGTCTGCGGAACCCCCAACTGCATAACAATTTTGCAAACCGCTAGTGGTATAATAAAGGCAAGTCAACTACACAAATAATAAGCAAAATAAAAAGGTTCCAAGATGATAAAAAAACAATCTGACGATCCAGATGTCGAAGCGGCTGCCGCGCAAGCCCTCGATACCGTAGAGCAAGTTTTATCTAAGCTTCCGCCAGCGGAAACATTCGATTACGGCGGCCATAACCTGCGCCTGGGCGAATATGATGTGTGCACTCGCTGTACCCGACCGATAGCCGAGGCCCAGCAGGCCAGCCAGGCGCTGCTCGCAAAGGCCGAGGCCGAAGCAGACGCAGTCGTGAAGGAGCACTTAGAGCTGGCTGCGGAACTATTAAGTCTTGAAGCCAGGGCTGCCGAGCTCCGCGCCGAACTGCATAATGGGCAAGGGTCAGAAAAAATACTCAATACGTTGCTTGGTTTTTTGCACGAACGGAGCATTCACGACGACTACGACCATAGCCACAACGGGGGGAACTAGCAGTGATCGAAGCAGACAAAATACAGCGCCACTTAGACAACTTGCGCAAGCTGGTAACGCCCAGCGGGTTATTTTTAGCCTCGTCGCACACCGTGCAAACCGGCTACGACAAAGCCTGGCTGCGCGATAATGTATACGAAGCATTGGCGTTCGAGTACGCTGGCGAATGGGAAGTCGTTGCCAAAACGTATCACACCCTACTGGATATTTTTGATAAGCACATCGACAAAATCAACTGGGCCGTAACCAACAAGCCCTTTGAAAGCTGGCAGTTCATCCACGCCCGGTACAACCCGGAAACGCTTGAAGAATTCTGGGAATCATGGGGCAACAAACAACACGATGCCGTAGGCGCCGTGCTATTTAAGCTCGCGGATTTTGAGGCCAAGGGCAAGAGCGTACTGCGTAACGATAGAGACCGTAAAACCGTTCAGACGCTTATTTACTATATTTGCAACGTAGAATACTGGCACGACACCGACTCTGGTATGTGGGAAGAGGCCGAAGAAATCCACGCCAGCTCCATTGGCGCGGTGCTTGCCGCACTCAAAAAGTGGAAAGAAGTTGGCGGCATGGATGTTGACCAAGACGCCATCGACCGTGGTGAAGCAGCTTTGAATACATTGCTACCGCGCGAATCAGAATCAAAGTTTGTTGACTTGGCGCTCGTGTCGCTTATCTATCCATACCATGTTGTGAGCCCCGAAATGGCCCGCGAGATTTTGTCTAACATGGAGTACCACCTTACCAAAGATAAAGGCGTCATGCGCTACAAGTTTGATGCCTACTATAATAAGAACCCCGACGGCTACTCCGAGGAGGCCGAATGGTGCTTTGGACTTTCCTGGCTGGCAATAGCCTACAAGCAGCTCGGCGATGACGCCAAGGCCCGCGAGTACCTCCAGCGCGCAACCGACACCATCACCAAGGACGGGAAGATCCCGGAACTATACCTATCGCACACCGACCAAGAGAACGAAAACACACCGCTCGGCTGGTCCGAGAGCATGTACGTTGTTGCCCAGTACGAAGTCGAGGGCTAGAACCTATTGATGGTAGGCGGAGCTGCGGCAACCGTGTACTATTTGTAGTATGTGTAGAAACATTAAGACACTATTTAATTTTGACCCGCCAGCAACTGACGAAGAGATCCACGACGCAGCACTCCAGTTTGTGCGTAAGCTGTCTGGGTTCCATCATCCTTCACAGGCGAACGAAGCGGCGTTTAATACAGCTGTAGAGAATACTGCCAAAGTCGCCCGCGAGCTGATGGATTCATTGGTTACAAACGCTGAACCGCACGATCGAGAAGTCGAGGCGGCCCGTGCCCGCGAGCGTGCCAAGGCGCGTTTCGGCCGGTAGCAGGCCCGGCTAGGGGTGGAGTTTTTGTTCGTCGTTGAGCATCGCAATTAGTTTTTCGATGCGGGCTTGCCGTGTCTCTGGCTTTTTTGCTGTTTGAATGCGCCACAGTACGGCGTATGAGTTGGCCTTGTTGAGCGTGGCAAAAAACTTTTTGGCCGTAGGGTTTTTATCGAGCGCAGCCTGGAAATCTGGCGGCACTGTGCTGTTGCTCGGTGAATCATATGCCTGGTCCCAGCGCCCATCGGCTTTAGCGGCTTCAACCGCGGCGATGCCTGAGGGTTTCATTTTGCCGGCAGCAGTAAGTGCCGCAACTTTTTCGACGTTGACCTTTGACCAGATACTTTTTGGCCTCCGCGGTGTAAACCTTTGTAGGTAGAAGTGTTCGTCGAGCGACTTTGACTGGCCGTCAATCCAGCCATAACACAGTGCCGCTTCGACAGCCTCGGCGTAATTGACCGACTGTATGCCAGAAGCTTTTTTAGCAAATTTGAGCCATGCTCCCTGCGGTTCAGTGCAATGACCAGCAAGCCATGTTTCCCAATCGCTAGCTGATTCACAAAATACTACGGGCAAGTCAAGAAAAGTTTCCATGTAGTAATAATACCAGGCTCAGGTTACTGGGGCAGGGTTTGAAGGAATTCGAGCAGGCCGTGGTGCAAATACTGCTGGTTACTCTGGCTGAAATTGTAAGGTAAAATAGTGTAAAAGGAGGTGCCTATGAGTATTGATATTGAAACCCTGCAAAGCAAGTTTTCTGGAGAGATCATTAAGCCGGGGGATAGCCAGTACGAGCATGCAAGTACGGTGCTCATGGCTAAGGGTTCACCGGCTTTGGTGGTTCGTCCTAAGAACACTGCTGATGTCGTCTTGGCAGTGCAGTATGCCGCAGATAATGCCTTGCTTCTTTCGGTGCGCAGCGGCGGCCATAGCGGGCCGGGCTTAAGTACGAACAACGGTGGCCTGGTCATTGACCTTAAATATTTGAACACCGTTGAGGTAACAGACCCAGTTAGGCACGTCGTCCGGATTGGTGGCGGTGCGCTATGGGGCGACATTGCTCAGGAGTTGCAAAAGCACCAGTTGGCGCTTTCTTCTGGCGACACCAAGTCGGTGGGTGTGGGCGGTTTAACGCTGGGTGCCGGCGTTGGCTGGATGGTGCGCAAATACGGCCTGGCAATCGACAGTTTGGTTGCCGCCGAAGTCGTGACTGCCGACGGGCAAGTGGTGCGGGCCAGCGATACCGAACACAGCGACTTATTTTGGGCCATTCGTGGGGGCGGCGGCAACTTTGGCGTCGTGACCAGCTTTGAGTTTGTGGCCCACCCGACAGGCAAAGTGTATGCGGGTAGCATCATGTACCCGCCCGAAAACTACGCAGCCTTACTAAAGGGCTGGCGCGACTGTATGCGTGCGGCACCCGAAGAGCTGACCACCATGTTCCTGGTCATGCCATCGTTTGCGGGCATGCCGCCGGCGGCAATTGCCTTGTGTTGCTATGCTGGCGATAATAAAGACGCGGCCATGAAGGCTATTGACCCACTCTTGCATATCGGCACGGTAACTCACCAGGACGTGGTTGAGAAAGATTACTGCGCCGTACTAGAAGACGCACACGTGCCAGAGGGTGTGAAGGTAATCGTAAACAATACTTTCGTGGAAGATTTAAGTGACGAGTTGCTAGAGATAATCGCCAAAAACCCCGATAAGATTTTCCAGATCCGCAGTACGAGCGGGGCAATGAACCGCATTGCGACCGATGCTACGGCATTTGCCCACCGGAGCAGTGAGGCGTTGATAGTTTCACCAGTTTTTGTTGCCCCGGATGCTTCGGAGCAAGACGCTGACGCGGCGACTGCCTACTGGCGCGAAATCTTGCCGCACGGCAAAGGAGCGTATATCAATTTTTTTAACCAGGCGACCGAAAAGGAAGCCGCTGCTTGCTACCCGCCTGCGACCTACGAACGCTTAGCGAAGATCAAGGCTGTGTACGACCCCGGCAATATATTCAACCAGAACATCAACATCAAGCCAGCGTAATCGTGGTCATTTTATTACACTCGTCTAAAACCATGCGGTCGCCATCTAGGGGCGGCTCGGCGTACCGTGCGCCTCAGCTTATTGGCAAGGCGCAGCAACTCGATGCCTACCTTAAAACACTGCCCGCCGCCGAGCTGGTAAAAATTATGGGCATCTCTGCGTCGCTGGCGGCAAAAACGCACGATCTTATAGCTGGCTGGAATGTACAACCAGCTGGGCAGTCGTTGGCCATTGATAGTTTTGTGGGCGACATTTACAGTCGGCTGCAAGTAAGCGAACTTTCTGCGGCCGACCGTGACTACGCCGACAAGGTACTGCTTATTTTGTCAGGATTATATGGCGTGGTCCGGCCATACGATGGCATCCACCCATACCGCTTAGAGATGGGCTACCGGATGCCAGACCCAGCGTTCGCAAACTTGTATAAGTTTTGGGGCAGCTCAGTAGCGGAATGTTTGCCGCCCAGCGGGCTTATCGTAAACCTGGCGGCGGTGGAGTATTCCAAAACCGTTACGCCTTATGTTGATGCAGCCCGCCTTGTCACGCCAAAGTTCCTGACAGTAGCGCCCAAGACAGGCGAACCCACGTTTGTGGTCGTGCATAGTAAAATCGCCCGGGGCGCCTTTGCGCGCTGGCTAATACAAAGCAGGATCACCGACCGCGCAGCACTTACCGGCTTCCAGGAAATCGGCTATCGCTTTAGCCCAGAACTGAGCACACCCGACCAGCCGGTATTTGTTTGCCAGGAATTTGGCGGCAAAGGCTTGAGCATGCGTTTGCAGGTCAAGCCCTAGGCCTGTTATTTAAGGCTAAATGGCGGGTACTGGTCAGTCACTAACAAGAATGCGTAGGCGCTCACGCGAAGACTCCAGCGGCCAACGCCGACAACAAAGTCGAATAAACCCTTTGGGTAGCGGCCAGTGAACAGTATGGCGAACCAGGCAAGGATTGTTGCCACTGCAGCGCAAAATACAAGCACGAACAACACAAAATAGTGGGGCAACGCCAGGAACCACTTTACGAGCGGCAGCCATCTATTAAGATCCTGCTTTACGTCTGGGTATGTTAGGCCCAGGTGAACTGATTGGGTTTCTACCGTGGATGGGTAGCGGTCCGTCAGCAGGAAAAGATATGCACTAACTCTCGTTGAAAATCGGTTTAGCTCCAATGCAAAATCGAACCACCAGCGCGGGTAGCGTTGACGGAATAAAATCATAAGAGCTGTCGCCGCAAAGAGCCCGCCAGCAATATTTCTCCCATGTATTGATACCTGCTTGCTTGCCTCATGTATGTGGCTGTTCATGTAGCCGTTACCCGACGCCGTCAGCAGCATGAGTATCACAAATATAGGGATGACCCATATAATGCGAAAGAATGTTGTAGTGCGGTCGAGAGGCTGGTCCGGATAGTCAATATCCAAGCTTGCCGGATATGATTTTGCGTTTGCCATTTGTAGATCCCCCTAAGAGTTTTAACGCGATAGCCGATTACCCATTTTCTCGTGCTATAAACCAGGTGTTTCATATCTCATCATAACAGACATATGATCGGGGGCGCGTACTATATTTACTTAACTATGTTATTATTTTGTAATATAAATTATTGCTAAACGGCAGATAGATAAAAAGACAATGAGTTCCGTTGAGAGCGTAGGGCGTACTATTTTTGAAACCAAAGCCCAGTTAGATATAGCGAGCGTGCAAGAATCTGGCACAACGCTTGCGGCCCAGGCTGTGCAATTGCAGGAATTTGGGTCTGACAGCCCGCAAATTGCCCAAAGCGCAGCCTATCTTGATGAGGCAGCAGTTCATGCCGAAACGGCTGCTGGGCTACTGCAAGAAGCTGGCGGGCGATTCACAGAGTATGTGGCTGCAATAACGTTGGGAGCAGCGGGTGTAGGGGAAGATGGTGAGTATGTGCATAGTCCGCAGGTAGCAGGCGTCACGCTCACGCATGTTTCGGATGAATCACCGTATCTATCTCGACTCGAATCTGAGCCTGGCCGTACCCTTGTAGACGGCTTAAAAAGATTGCGTACTCTTGCCCAGGAGGCGTTCGCACAGCAAGGGTTGCTCAACCAAAATTTTGGGATAGGGGACGAACGTATCCCCATGTTGAGCCTTTGGGATAGGCGTGATGATAGTGTGGGTACTCGCCACCATTTTCTAATAACAGAGGATCTCATAGCAGCGGTTGAGCGGGCTACCGCCCTGAAGGGCAGTGAGCTCACCGAGACCGAGCTGTTGCCTATTTGTCTGGCGGCAGACGATGGTTCAGTGGAGCCTGATTTCACTGCCGATGCAATGAATGCAGTCAATGCCTCCTTTTACGCAACAGAAATGGCTTTTACCGAAGAGTCGGGCCTCGCGAACATGTTCGTGGACAATGCTTTTATAAACCGCGCCCTTGGCGTAGCTATGGCTAGGGCTGGCCGGCGTGGTCAACCGCTTAGGGCCAAAGAATTATCCAGCGGCAGTCATACTGGGCGTTGGCGATACGTGGGCGAAGGTGCTCTCAGCGCAGGCACTAAACAGGTGCATGCTACGGTAACCGATTTTGTCGTGCCGCCAATTAATCCCGCTGCTGAATCAGCGCATGTAACACTCGCAGCCGAAGAGTATTCATTGTTCGATGATATGCCGCCGCTACCGAAAGACCAGCGGTTCAACGTAATGCTTATAACTTATGGTGCAGACAGCGTATGCCAACCTGAAGACGCACAATTTATCCAAATCGGCGATCAGTGGTATCAACAAAAGTATCGCGCTAAGGTTGCTGAATGGAGTCCTCGCCGGGCTGAATTGCTTGAGGCGCTCCGCCAAAGAAAGCCGTTGCCAAACGCTCAGGCTACCGACTACGACGGGATTGTGTTTGAAAGCTCCATGATCCCTATAGATATTAAGACCCACAAGTACGCTAAATACCTTCTTGATGCGGGCAGCACATCGTACGCATTCCCGGGTGGCCTTATCAAACGGATCCTAAACGCTTTCGAAAACCAGCTCACCGACAACGGAATATTTATAAACGGCGAGGTCTGTAGTTTTAATGAAGATACTGCACGCCGAAAGACGAGCGGCATACTTGTGAGTGGTGTCGCTGGCATGTATAAAGTTGAAGACTACAGCATTGCCAAAACAATACTCGAACAAGAATATGGCCTGGTAGTAGAAATACAAGATTTACCAGACTTCGTAGCGCACTATACGCCAGGTTGGGAAAAACATGCCAGTCAACATCCTGGGCGTTGGCGGGACGAAATCAAAAGCGGACAGATGACTGGTGTAATGATAGTGCGCCGTGGCCGCAGCTCGTAATAGACGTACTACAGCCTAACCTGCTATAGTTTTCTTATAATGCTTACAGTTATTCCCGAAGGGGCTACGGTTAATGCCAAAAAATAGAAAACGAACGAGTGTAGGCAGCATTGCGGTGCGCGTTGCATTGGGGTTGGCCGGCCTAACAGTAGTAATTGTAACGTTGATGCACGGCAACAATGTCGCATTATTTGACTCGAGGGGAACGATCGCCCACGGGCAGCGCGAGCTCATGTTTACGGTGACAGGTATCCTTTTAATAATCGCCATTCCGGCACTGTTTCTCGTTTACTTTATAGCTTGGAAATACCGGGAATCGAACACTAAAGCAGCTCGCGGCTCCTCCAAAGCACACGGTAACCGGATGTTGGTTGCAAACATATGGCTGATCCCATGCCTCTTCGCCCTGGTGCTGGCACTCATTATGTGGCCTGCCGCTCACCGGCTTGACCCTAAACACGTGATTGATGCCGATGCTAAACCAATCACCATTCAAGTTATTTCGATGCGCTGGAAGTGGGTGTTTATTTACCCCGAGCAGCACATCGCGACCGTCAACTTTGTGCAGATTCCAGAGCACACTCCGGTAAAGTTCATGCTAACCGGCGACGAAGCGCCGATGAGCTCGTTTTGGATTCCTAACCTTGGCGGCCAGCTGTATTCGATGACCGGCCACGTGAACCAGCTGAACCTCGTGGGTGACACGCAGGGGGACTATGTAGGCAGCTCAGCCGAAATAAATGGTGCCGGTTTTGCCGGTATGAAGTTTACTACGCGGGTTAGCCCAAGGAATGCATTCGATTTTTGGGTAAGTGACGTAAAGCTGTCTGGCAAGACGCTGAACGAGACGGAATACCAAAAGTTGCTTAAACCCAGTCAAGATAACCCGCCCGCATTCTATGCTGCCGTAGACGGCGATCTGTATGATACAGTGATAATGAAATACATGGCATCGATGGGCGACGGCCATGTGATGGATATGGGAAAGCAAGAATGAAAGAATTTTTCCTCGGTAAACTAACTGAGCATGCCTTACCGCACGAGTGGTTTACTATCGGTGGGACCATCGGTTTTATTCTGCTGCCTATAGCGGCGATCCTTATACTCATCCGTATCAAGGGCTGGAAATGGCTCTGGGGCGAGTGGCTGACTTCGGTCGACCCAAAAAGAATCGGCATTATGTATTTCATCGTGGCTGGCTTTATGCTGCTGCGCGGTGGGCTGGACGCACTTATGGTGTGGATGCAGCAAGCGCTGGCGCCGAGTACGTCGGTTTTGGGTGCGGCCCATGGCTATTTGTCTTCCGACCACTTCCAACAGATATTTACAGCCCACGGTAACATCATGGTCTTCTTTGTTGCCATGGGTTTTGTGTTTGGGCTCATCAACTTCATCGTGCCGTTACAAATTGGTGCCCGCGACCTGGCATCGCCGTTCTTAAACACCTTGGGCTTTTGGCTGTATGTGGGCGGCGTGTTTATGGTCAACTTGTTCTTCGGGGTGGGCGGGGAATATGCCGCTACCGGTTGGTTGGCTGTTGCGCCGTTGAGCGGGATTCAGTTTAGCCCTGGAGTCGGGGTGGATTATTGGATATGGAGCTTGCAGATTTCGGGTATCGGAACGACGCTCGCCGGAATCAACTTTATTATGACCATACTTAAGATGCGCGCACCTGGCATGACGTTATGGAAGATGCCGATGTTTACCTGGGGTAGTTTGTGCAGCATGGTCATGGTTGTCACCGTGTTCCCATTGCTTACCGCGACCCTGTTTTTGATGTTCTTTGACCGTTATTTTGGCATGCACTTCTTTACGACGACGTTGGGCGGCAACGCCATGATGTATACCAATCTTATTTGGATGTGGGGGCACCCGGAGGTGTATGTTTTGGTACTGCCCGCATTTGGCGTATTCTCGGAAGTTGTGGCGACGTTCAGCCGAAAGGCGATCGCCAGTTACACTTCGCAAGTACTGGCTATGATGGGCGTGACAGTGTTTGCGCTGTCGGTGTGGCTCCACCACTTCTTTACGATGGGTGCCGGCGCAGACGTAAACGCCTTCTTTGGGGTCATGACCATGGTTATTGCCATACCAACTTCGGTGTTGGTGTTTGGTTGGATCGCCACGATGCACAAGGGAAAGATAAAGTTCACTCTGCCGATGATGTGGTTCCTTGGTTTCGTAGGCATTTTTGCGATCGGTGGTATGTCTGGCGTGTTGTTGGCTGTCCCGCCCGCAGACTTCCAATTGCACAACAGCCTGTTCTTGGTAGCACATTTCCACTCCAATGTAATCGGCGGCGTGTTATTCGGCATTTTTGCCGGTATCAACTACTGGTTTCCAAAGTTCGCTGGGTTTAGGCTCAATGAGCGGATCGGGCGGCAGGCATTCTGGTGTTGGATTGTGGGCTTCTGCATGTCGTTTATTCCAATGTATATACTCGGCATCATGGGCGCGACCAGACGGCTTGACCACTACGATGCGTCTACCGGCTGGCAGCCATTCTATATCATGATGTTTATTGGTGGCCTTATTATTGCCGTCGGAGTTGCCCTGCAGATTGTCCAGGTCATTGCCAGTGTTATCCAAAGGCGCCAGTTGGTAGATATGACCGGCGACCCCTGGAATGGCCGCACCATGGAATGGGCAACAGCCAGCCCGCCGCCATCCTACAACATGGCCGTTATCCCGGAGATTACAACCAAGGATGCATTTTACGAGTTCAAAAAGCATGGCGGCTTGCCCAAAGCCAAGTACGAAGATATTCGCGTGCCATACAACACCGCTTCGGGTATTTATATAGCCGCATGTGCATTTGCTGCTTGCTTTGCTTTTGTCTGGCACATTAACTGGCTGGCTGTGGCTGGTATATTGGGTATCATCATTTGCTTTATTGTCCGTACCTTCAACGACAACATCGAATACACAATTACGGCGAAAGAAATTGAAAAGATTGAGCAAGACCGCAAGAAGGCCGATGACGCACGCAAGCCAGAACCAGGCGAAGAGATGAGCTTGTGGGAGTTCATTAAGATCGCTTTAGCGTGGGCCTTAGGGCTTGTCGGACTCAAACGGAGGGTACATGGAAGCTGAGCGCGAACTAGAAAGCCACGAGGCCGTCGCCGACGATAGGGTTGGGTTCGGCTTCTGGGTCTACCTGATGACAGATCTGTTAATGTTTTCTGTGCTGTTTGCGACATTTTCTGTGCTGCGCAATAACACAGCTGGCGGCCCTGCAGGCAGTGAGCTTTTCAAATTACCTGGCGTTCTGGCAGAAACGCTCATCCTGCTTACCAGTAGCTTTACTGCTGGGCTCGGCATGCTGGCCGCCCGCCGGGGCAGCAAAAGCCAAGTGCTCTTTTGGTTCGGCGTTACGTTCTTGCTGGGCGTCGCCTTCCTGGTCTTGGAGCTAAAAGAATTTACTGAGTTTGTCCGCGAAGGCCACACCTGGCGCAGTAACGCCTCACTTTCGTCGTTCTTCGTGCTTGTTGGCACACATGGGGCACACATTACATCTGGCCTACTCTGGATGGGAACTACGCTGGTATTTATTTGGAAGCGAGGGCTTGATTCGCACTTGGTGCGCAAGCTGTCGCTGCTCAGCCTTTTCTGGCACTTCCTTGATATCGTTTGGATCTTTATCTTCACCGTAGTGTATTTAATGGCATTTGTATGAGCAAAACTACACACCATAACACCAGTCATAAACACAGCGCCCAGCCCGAACACCACGGCACAATGACATCTTATGTAACCGGGTTTGTCCTGTCTCTGGTGTCTACCCTCATCCCGTACTATCTCGTTGTTCACAAGAGCCTTGATAGGGATCAGCTACTGGTGGTTATCCTCGGGTTTGCTATGCTGCAAATGGTGATACAAGTAGTGTTTTTCTTGCACTTGGGCAGAGAAAAAAAGCCGCACTTTAACTCACTGTTCCTTATGTCGACGATCGGTATCATTTTTGTTGTAGTAGGCGGCTCCCTCTGGATTATGAAGAATCTCCACTACAACATGGCCGGTATGGATGTGACAAACAAAGTCGCCACTGACGAAGCGCTGTATCAGGTTGGTGGCAAGCAAGCTGGCACCTGCCCAGCCGGGACTGGGGTAAACCACGAGATAATGCTCATGGACAACGTGGCAACACCACAGCATGTCGACGCGCACCTATGCGATACGATCACCTTCATGAACCACGACTCCGCCACGCGCCAACTAGGCTTTAGTGCACCTGGCAAGCCTGCAATGTACGCTGGCGAGAGCAGCATGACCGCGTACGGGCGCCACGACACCGTTATGCGGCTCACCGAACCAGGCACCTACACCTTCCACGACAACAAAGAAACCAAGCTGACCGGCGACTTCACGGTTAAGCAGTAGGAACGCCATCTGCTCCTAGGGTATGGTACGATTATAGATAGGATGCGTTTACACAAAATGTTGCTAGGGTTGGCGATTGCCGTTGCCGCAATTACCCTGGCATTCCCTACTAGCCGTGCTGCCGCTGCTTGCAGCACTCTCCCGCAAGATAAAGGTCAGGCTGCTTATGATGTGAAGGTGGATGTAGCGGGGGACTACATACTGTGGCTGCGTATGGCAATGCAGGCACCGGATCACGATAGTGTTTTCGTGCAAGTTGACGCCCAATGCCCGGTCAATGTGGGGGATAAAGCACTGGACGGCTTGAGCTGGGTGGATTACGCGAACGGCAACATAGCCACGCCGGTAGATGTTAGCCTAACGGCTGGCGCACACACTGTCAAAATTGCCGGCCGCGAAGCCGGCGTTGTAGTGGATAAGGTGATGTTCGTGGGTGACCCTAACTGTGTGCCTACGGGGCTTGGCGATAACTGTCTGGCTGCCACTACAACGCCTGCTCCGCTTGGGTCCAAACCTCAAACCTCGGCACAACTTAAAGCGGCAACGCCAACTCCGGCAAAATCAGTACTCCCGCTAGTCTTAAAGGTGACTGGTGTTGTGGTAGCGCTGGGGACCCTCGCCTTCGTTATTGTTAAGTTCATCGCTTTTGAGCGCAGAGTCAAAGTACAACCCGTGCAGATTGGCCAAGTTGTTGTGGGCGGTGAGCCGTACAAAGACCTGCATATAACCCGACGGCTATCTTATTTTGTGCGCCACCACTGGCTTATGGCTGCTATATGCGGCGCCGTTTTTATCGTGAGTGTCGCGGTAAGCATCGTGGCCGCCGGCGCTTACCCTATATTTGAGGCTGAATCAGGAACGCTATCTGGCGGTGCAAAGGTTACGGATTGGGCAGGTGCATCTGGCGGCAAGGCGGTTTTGTTCCAGACAAATCCCGTAGCGGCCAGTAGTGGCGGCACAGCGCCTGGCAGTAAGAGTTCAGGCTCAAGCTCGAGTTCGGGCGGATCTTCATCGGGCGGTGGCTCATCGAACAGCGGCGGAACGGGGACCTGCGCAGTTACGACGTCCCATGTTCCAGACGGCCCAGACGGAATGGGCGGCTGCTGGCCCGGGCCAAGCAACACTGGTCCGAACGCTTCCCAGGGGTCCATGGCTGCCTACAGTGGGTCCTGCACCATTAACAGCGCCAACGTGACCATCGATTCCAAGGTAATTAACTGCAGCCCGCTGAGTGTGGGAAGCGGCGCGGCCAACCTCGTGATTAAAAATTCTTACATTAAGGGGGGTATCATCAGCAACGGGTCGTCAGCATTCACGGTTCAGGATTCGCTGCTGGACAACGCTGTTTCGTACCCAGCTTGCGGCGACGGTTCATGCAGTGCCGGCCTGTACGCCTGCGGTGACCCCAACAACGCCACTACTGAATGCGGCGTTGGCTACCGGAACTATACGATTTTGCGAACTGAGATTATTAATTCCAACCGTGCCGCATACTGCGAAAGTACCTGCACGATTCAAGATAGCTATTTCCATGGCACCAACCTCTGGCCCGATTCCACCAATCTTGCGCACGCCTCTTCGGTCCGTAACGAACAGTACTTAACGCTCAGGCACAACTCGCTTGGCTGCGATTATACCGGGCCATTCCCAAACGGCGAAATCGGCTGCTCGGCCGATATGTCTGGGTACCCTGACTTCGCACCCATTATGCACGACACCATAGATAAAAATCTTTTCTTGTCAAACAATGTTGGGGCCGGGTTCTGTGTGTATGGCGGTGGAACGAACGGAAAACCTTACTCTGGCGATGCCAATAATGCGACCTACATAGTGTTCACGAACAATGTCTTCCAGCGCGGTGCGAACGGCATCTGCGGCTCCTATGGCCCGGTGACTGACTTTATAACCGGCCGCACCGGTAATGTGTGGACGAATAATAAATACGATAACGGCGACGTGGTGGATCCGGCTTAAAGCTAGCCTTCGACTTCAACCGTAAAGCCACCGTATGCCATACGCGTCATGTCGGTAGGCATAGGATCGCCGGGTGACGGCATGTCCATCTCGCTCATTTCTGCCATGACTTTAGCGTTAACCTCATCGCGATGTTCTTTGGATTTAAAGACAATGAACGAAAACCACACGTCTTCGCCGTCTTTCGCCCCTGCCATTTCGTTAAACGGGCGCGTAGATTCGTCGCCCATTTGTTGTGGCTTGAGGTCGTTCGCCCGACATTCGTAGTAGGATAGTGCGCCGTGCTTCATCCACGCGTCGCGGCCCATAGTGGCCATTTTTTTGTATTCGTCGGTTTTGTCTGCCGGTACTACTAGTATGAAACCGTCTACATATTTGCCCATGTTCACCTCCTCTAAAGTGTATGTAACAAATACCATTTTAGCATTAGGAGTATGTGCCGAACGACAGGCGCACCATTCATTTTTCTAACTATCGGATAACTTTGTAGACAATATGGGTGGCGCCAGGTGTCTGGATGCAGTTTTGCACCTCAAGCTCAACATGTTGGTCGCCAAGATTTTCGAACAGCTTTGTGCCAGCCATAAAAAGTACGGGCGCAATGTGAATGTGCAGTTCATCTACGTACCCAGCTTTTAAATATTGCTGCGAAACGTTCGCCCCGGTTATCCAAATATTTTTGTCCCCTGCAACTTTTTTGGCCTGGGAAAGTGCGCCCTGTATGCCATCCGTGACGTAGGTAAAACCTGCAACTTTTTGCTCGGGGGCAGCCTCGGTAAGTACAAAAACAGGGGCCGCAAACGGATTTTCGTTGCCCCACGGTCCGCTAATTGCCGTTTCGTACATGCGCCGGCCAATAATCACTGCGCCGGTGTTTTGCATCTGCTCGCCCGAAAGCTTTTTGTCGGCCTCGGTTTGCGCGCCAAACATCCAGTTGTGTAAACGCAGGCCGCCTTTGCCCATAGGATTTTCGGAACTAATGTCTGGCCCAGCGATGAAGCCGTCAAGAGACATGGTAATGTCGATAAAAATCTTGCTCATATTCATAGATAATATCACCCACAAGTGGGGTCATGACAAATTACTATGAATGTGGCGTCTGGGCAGCATTCATCAACTGCCTGATCGCCAGTTCAGCTAAAATGGTAGCCTTACCCCAGTCATCAGTTGCTTCGCGGTAGTCGCTTGCCGATCGGGCGGTTTGGGCTTCGGCTAATGCTTGCGCGAGCGTACCGTCTGCTGACGGTACGTCTCCCGTTATGCACTTCTCTGCGGCGGCTATAGCGAGCGCTCCATAGAATGCGCCAGCGGCGCGAGCCTGGTTGATGCCGTTGTAATTAGTTGCCTTATCAGCCGCGTTATTATTGTTGTCGGCTTGTGCTTGTAATGCGGCTACGTCACCACACTCGACTGTCGTTGTTGTTGGAGCTGATGGGGCTTTCTCTGCAGAGCCACAGGCAGTGGAGAGTGTTACTGCAACGCCTGCTGCAAAAAGGCCGACACCTCTACCGAGTCCACTAGCCATTTACGCGCTCCCTAATTATTAGACTTACCATAAAACATTATTATAACACACGCAAACAATATTGCACCATTTTCTGGAACACCTTCCTCTGTTATTAGACTTGAGGTGGAAAAGGGGGCTCAGATCTTAGTTTGGGCGAAGCTTAGTGTGCTTGGTTACACCCAGCCCTGAGGTAAAACAAAAAGATGTCCGGGGTTCAGACATCTTTCCTGGTTGAATAATCTCTGGCTGGCGAGGTAGGATTCGAACCTACGATCTCATGCTCCAGAGGCACGCGCCTTACCACTTGGCCACTCGCCATTAACAGATCGGATTGTAGCAGACTCAGCACAGAAAAGCTAGTTATATCTGGGCCGTCAGCTCGGCGAAAAAGAGACCTTCGCTGTCGTTCAGCAATTTTTGGACATCGTTAAAACAGGGCATGAGCTGGTCGGTGGTGTATTGGGTTGGGTCTCCCCAAAAGCATTCGCCGCGCTCCGGGTTAGTAGTAACCGGCAGCGCGTCTTTGGTGTGCCCTTCAAACACATGGTAGAGCACTTTGCTGATCATAAAATCGTCCATCTTGGCTTCGATGTACGCAATGCCGCGGTGCGTGAGCGGAATGCCAGCCAGGCCGGTTTTTTCTTCGAGTTCCCGGGTGGCGGCTTCGGCAACTGATTCTTCGATGTGCACTTTGCCAAGCGGCAGGCCTACCTTATGGAAATAAGGCTGGAACTTACGCTTGTACAACAGAGTTTCGCCAGCATCATTTGTGACCTGTATGGCCGTTACGATATGCGGTTGTATGCGGTCGACCATTTTACCGTGGCTCATGCGGTCTACAAGCGCCAGGCCGCTGGGCGACAAAGAATACAGCCGGTCTTTTTTAATGACCAGACCCGCTTTTAAAAGTTGCTCAAGGTGGTAGGCAAAATGATTGCTCTCTACTTTGTCCGGGCGGATGGCTGCGTAGTTGAGTGCTTCGGCATAGAGTAGTTTAGTTAGGATTTTTCTCTGGATGTTGTGCACGCTTTCATCTTAAACGGGGGTAGTGAGCTTGTCAAAGCGTTTTGAGTCAACGATGCATGCCTCAAAACGTACTGTCTATATCTGTTCGGCTCATCATCATATGCTGTGTGTGGAAGCGCTTCCAACGTTCGACATCTAAAACATGAGGAGTTGGAATGCGTATTAAGCACACGAGGTGCTCACTATGAGTGCCGGTTCAGTTGAGGGTATTGGCGCAGATTTAATCGCGGCTGAGTCAATGATTCCACACGATCAGGTCGTCCAAGCATATGAAGATCTGGGCGAAGCCCAAGCTCGGTACATACTGGCACTTGATGGGACAGAATCTGAGGAAGCCAGCGTTATATATGCTGGAGTCATTCGGGCGCACACAGCGCTGGCTGAGGCAAGCGAGGCTATGCATCAAGTATCGGAAGCTACGGCGCGTTATTTGGCAGCGATTGGCTTTAGCGGCGCGATACCGGGTTTTAGCACGGGGCAGGCGCCCGCTGCCCCAGGTGAATCAGCAGAGCGGCGCACCGGGTTTAGGGGCATGCATGGCGATAAGCCTCACCGCGTGGCACGAACCGAGATAAATAAAAAAGTACGTGAAGTTGCCGCGCACGATCAGGGTTTGACTGATATTGAGCGGGCACCGGTCACCGACGACCAGGTCAGTTGGGACGTTGATGTACCGAATTATGATCCGCCGTTTGTTGACGTGCCGCGTGGCAGTAGCAGCGCACGTAAAGAAGGCGATGTTTCTGACCCAACTGACCCGAACGAAGTACTAACATTCGACAGTCTAGAAGGGCCGGTCGCACGTGACGAAAACGGCTATCCGCTTAACCCAATGGGCCGGACCGGGCTTGCCGGGCGAGGCATATTAGATAAATGGGGGCCAACGGCTGCGGCTGATCCAATCCTGACGCGGAATAACCCTGAAACCGGTGTTCTGGAAGCGCTCCTTATCCAGCGTGGCGATACCGGCGAATGGGCACTGCCCGGCGGTAAAGTTGACCCGGGGGAGCAGCCCTGGCAAGCGGCCGCACGTGAACTGAACGAAGAAGCCGGCGTGGCTGGCGTTGACCTGGACTTCGCACAGGCAAGGACCGTATATGCCGGGTACGTAGACGACTCGCGCAACACAGACAACGCTTGGATGGAGACAACGGCAGTTCACCAACATCTGGATGACGAACAGGCCCGCGCTGTAACGATACAGGCCGGTAGTGACGCAAATGCTGCAAAGTGGGTGCCAGTGCACGAGGGGTTATTCCCCAAGCTGTTCGCTGGCCAAGGCGAGTATCTCCGCCTGGCAACGGGTGAGGTGCAAACAAGCTACGCCCACCGCGAGCAAGTGCCTGCGGATGCTAAAGACTGGGCAGTGGAGCAGCCAAACTACGATCCGCCATCCTTAACAACTGAGTGGGTACGAACAACCGGTGTCCAGCTTGGGGTGTCTGACCCTGAGTCGCCGCGCGAGGTAGATTTATCTACACGGCCGAGCTTTCTTGGCTCATACGGCGTGGACGACCGTGGACGGCCGCAGAATCCCACCGGCAGGCAGGGTCTGGCCGGCCGGGGCGACCTTGCAAAATGGGGGCCAAATAACGCTGCCGACCCGGTTGTGGTGGCAGTGGACCCAGAGACTTCTAAGCGAAAGATTTTGTTGATCCGCCGGGAAGACACAGGCGCATGGGCATTGCCCGGCGGCATGGTTGACCCAGGCGAGCACGTCAGCAAGACAGCTGCCCGTGAGCTGAGCGAAGAAGCAGGAATAGACTTACGGAACACCGCAAGCGAAGTAGTGTTTGAGGGATACGTAAACGACCCGCGCAACACCGACAACGCCTGGATAGAGACATCCGCACGGTTATTCCGGCTCACGCACACGCCTGAACCCCGTGCTGGCGATGACGCCGCCGAAGCACGTTGGTTTAGCTGCGACACGGTCGACGAATTGCGGGCGGAAATCCGCCGCATGGAGGCCATCGATGAATCAACAGAACCACTCTACGCCAGCCACAGTGAGATCATCGAACGGGCACTACGGCAGCTATAAGTGTGCGGCAAATAAAAACTACAACCCCTAAGTATAAGAAGTAATATTGGCTTTTAGTGCAAACCCGGGCAACAATACGGTTGCCCGGTCCGGGGAGTACAGTCTATACTAAAGCTCACTTAACAACTTAAGAATATACAGAGTGCAGGGAGAGATCTAGCTCGCCGATCTGCCAGCAACCAGTCTTTATGACCAGGTGCTCCATCTAGCCCGCTGATTGCGGGAAAGATATCTATCCCTTTAGATACGTCCTTTCCCGCGGTCCAGCAAGAAAGGATATTTTTATGCCAAAAAACGTAAGCATCCGCCTATTCACCAGCGAGTCTGTGTGCGCCGGGCATCCGGATAAGATTGCCGATGCCATTAGCGATGCCATTGTGGACGCCGCACTGGCCCAGGACCCGCACTCGCGGACTGGTATCGAGACGGTATCAGGTGCGAACCAGGTCGCACTGTATGGTGAGATCAAAACCAAGGCCAAGATCGACTACGAAAAGATCGTGCGCGACACCATTAAAAAGCTGGGCTACACCGAACCGGCCTGGGGCTTTTCGACTGAATCGACCTTTACCAACAACGTGCACCAGCAATCGCCTGAGATCGCCCTGGGTGTTGACCAAGACGGCGCCGGCGACCAAGGCATGATGTTTGGCTACGCCTGTAAAGAAACTGCCGAGCTTATGCCGTTGCCTATTGCTCTAGCGCATTCCATTGCCCGTCGTATTGACGAAGTTCGCGAGAAAGACACACTTAAATGGCTGCGCCCCGACGGTAAGGCTCAGGTTACGGTCCGCTATGAAGACGACAAACCAGTCGCTGTCGAAAAGCTGGTTGCTGCTGTTGCGCATGACGAAAAAGCATCTGCTGCAGATGTCCGTGAAGGTATCATCAAGGAAGTATTCACCCCGGTGTTTAAGAAGTATGGCTTTAAGCTGCCTGTCGCTGAGGACATCATCGTCAACGGCACTGGCCTGTGGCACATTCCTGGGCCCGAATCAGACGCTGGCCTTACTGGCCGCAAGATTGTGGTAGACACCTACGGCGGGTACGCCCGTGTGGGTGGCGGCGCGTTTAGCGGTAAGGACCCGAGCAAAGTCGACCGTTCAGGTGCTTATGCCGCCCGCTACATCGCCAAGAATATTGTTGCTGCCGGCCTCGCTGACCGCTGTGAAGTCGGCCTGGCATATGTGATTGGCAAGCCGCGCCCGCTCATGCAGACGATCGAAACCTTCGGCACGGCCCACGTGAGCGACGAAGAGCTGTACGAGTTTAAAGACAAGCTTATCGATACCTCAGTAAAGGGCATTATTGAAGCCCTTGACCTAGCCCGCCCGATTTACCACCAGACCAGTGCCTACGGCCACTTTGGTAAAGAAGAACTGCCTTGGGAGAAAGTTGTGACCGTTAAGAAATAGGAGCTATTGCTAAACTCATTACATGATGACATAATAGTATCTTAATGAGTATTGTCGCACCCACCGCCATTGTAGCCCATGGCAAAAACTGGGAAGTCCCCGTGCCGGCTGACCCTGCCGAAATTCAGCTGAGCCTTGACTCCAGGCTGACGGCTGTGGCAGCCGGCGTCCTCTATATGGCAGGGGTAGCCGATAAGATAATTTTTTCTACTGGCCACACTGCCGGTGAAGAATATCCGACCGAGGCGGCTGCCCAGCTCAAGGAGATGCGCCGCTTCTTTGGCCCAGATCAAATTCCGGAAGACGACGTTATGTTAGAAGAAGACTCGTTCGATACTGCGGGGAATGTTGAGCAGACTCGCCGTCTGATAGACGAAGGGCATATTAGCGGCGCCCATTTGCTCACACTCGGGTATCACCTGCCACGCCTTGGCCGTTTGGCAAGACGACAAGGTATACCGATACTCGGGATGCACGCCTCGGATAAAGTAGTGGGCCGGTCAGATTTGGCCGTTCCTGATTTACGCGGTCGGTCGCATTACTATGGTCGGTTGGTGTTACGTGAAGCACAGGAGCGGCGCAGCGTGCGTCCGCTGGTGCGGACGGCAGCGCAGTTCGGGCTGGAAGCAGCTGGGCACGCGCTTATGACCGTTGACCCGAGTGGCAAGGGCGTTTCCCGTCTTGCGACAAAGCGTTTACGCCACCACGCTGGCGACTAATCCGGGCGCTAGCCGATGTCGCGGCGGCGGAAGCCGATCCAGGCAGCTACGAGCAACGCGATGATTGCACAAACAAACCCCAGTAGCGGTTTAAAGCCGTAGCTTGTACCGTTCAAGATAGCGTTGGGGTTGTAGTAGTGGTATGGCAGCAGGCGGGCGGGCCAGACCAGCCAAGACGCCATAGTTTCGAGTGAAGATAACAGGTAGCTGCCAAATGCGACCAGTGCAGCAACCGGAGTTGCCATGCCGCGGAACCGGCCACCGAGTGCGGACAAACAGAAGGCTATCATACCGAACACCACGCTCAGCGCGACGGCGTTAACTGTTACGAGCACAATAATTTTGAGCGACATTGTGTCGAACCCGGACGGCCGCAGGCATATCAGCCCGGTCACTAATGCCACAAAACCGAGTATGCCAATGGCGATGCCGCCAGCTGTAGCTTTGCTGAGCAGTAACTTAAGCCGGGATACCGGGCGAGCAAGCAAGAACTCTAGCGTGCCCTGGCGTTCTTCCTTGCCGATTAGGTTGCCACCAACACCAATGGTGAATATCGTGAGCAAAAGCGGCAACAATAGATAGTACACACGGGCGCTTAGGTAACCAGCCGGCGTCAGGAAATCAGCGCCGCCCGCGAACAGTGCCTTGACGGTGTTGGGCAGCGAGGTAAGCGCTTGGTTAAGCGCGGCCGCGTCATTTTTGACCGTTGCATAGAACGACATGTCGATACCGACCATTGCCGCAACGCCAACCGACCACCAAATCAGCGATATGCGACGCTGCCAAAGTTCAGTTTTGATAATTGCTAAGGCTCTCATGACTCTTCTTCTCCATAAAAGCGAAGGAACTGGTCTTGCAGGTCAACTTCTTGCTGGTCCATACGCAGTACGTGGTACCGGGCAAGCACTCTGAATAATGGTGTTAGTTCACCTTCTAATGACACCCGGGCGTGGTGCTCGTTGTGCGGCTCAACCACAGCGTTTTTGATGCGTTTGAGCTCAGCTATTGGCGGTTCGCCGGCAAAGGTTATGTCGTAGGTGTGGGCGGCTTTTTGTACCAGGTCGGCAATGGTCTGCTCGCTGACGAGCTTGCCATCACGCAAAAATCCGACGCGGTCGCACATGCGCTGGACTTCGGCAAAGTCGTGGCTGCTCAAGAAAACTGTTGCGCCACGGGCTTTGCATTCGCGCACCAGCTTAAAGAACTCTTCTTGCATCAGCGGGTCGAGGCCGGAAGTCGGTTCATCTAGGATAAGTACTTCTGGTTCGTGCATAAAGGCTTGGATAATGCCGATTTTTTGGCGGTTACCCTTGGACAGCTGTTCGAGCGGTTTGTTAAGCTCAGCCCGGAATGTGCGGGTTAATACCTTCAAGTAGCCTGGCCGCTTAAGTGGCTGCAGGGAGGCCATGTAGGCCAGGAATTGCTGCCCAGTTATACCGCGGTATAGCGAGACGTCGCCTGGCAGGTAGCCAATGTGGGATTTTACTTTTACCGAGTCGGTGACAATGTCTTGGCCAAGAACGCTCGCACTGCCCGTGGTAGGCTGGATAAAATTGAGTAAGCAGCGAATGGTGGTGGATTTACCGGCGCCATTAGAACCCAGGAACCCGTACACTTCCCCAGACATAACCTGGAGCGAGACATTCCGAAGCGCATAGTCCTTAGTACCTGAGTATTGCTTGCTCAGATTATTGAGGGCAATAGCAGCGGTTGGGCTAACGGTGGTTTTCATTGCGTACTGTTGCCGTTGCGTTATCGAGCCGAAGGGCGCTCGTGGATTGAGTGGTGCCTAATTGGCGGAGTGCGACGACAGTCAGTATGAGCAAAACAAAAAGCACGATAGTGCTTAGGGTTCGTTTCATATGCTTTTATTATACCCCGCTTGTAAACCTATTTGTGAAAGAAATCCACAGAATCGAGCTCTGGCGGCAAAAATCCCTGGCCGGGTTTAAAGTCGGCCTCCCATTTGTACCCTTTGTTGTAGCCAAGGTCCTTCATGAGTTTGGTAGGCGCGTTACGCAGGTGCAGCGGCACGGGCAGGTCGGGATATTCGCGGGCAGCAGATTGTGCAGCAGCCATGGCGCCGGCTACTTCGCGTGACTTTGGCGTTTTGGCTAGGACGGTCGCGCAGTGGTATAGGGCATAGTTGCATTCCGGCAGGCCAATGCGTTCTACGGCCAAAAAAGTAGACACGGCAAGATTGAGTGCCGCCGGTGCGGCCATGCCAATATCTTCGGAAGCGAATATGACCATGCGCCGGGCAATAAATTTAGGGTCTTCGCCAGCTTGCAGCATCCGCGCCATATAGTACAGTGATGCCGTTGGGTTACTGCCGCGCATGCTTTTGATGAATGCGCTAATGATGTTGTAGTGCTGCTCGCCAGCTTTGTCATAGCCGGGCACGCGCTTCTGGGCAGCGGTGGTTACAACGTCGGGCGTGATAGTTTTGTCGGTTAACTGAAGGGCTAGCTCTAGGTTGCCGAGCGCCACCCGGGCATCGCCGCCCGAAAGCTCGGCAAGCAGGTCGATGCTTTTGGCTGGAAGGCGCTTAGCGGTTAGTTTCTCAGTCTTGGCGGTCTTTTTAAGAATGGTAATAATGTCGTCTTTGGTGAGCGGTTCCAGCACCAACACACGCGAGCGGCTCAGGAGCGGCGTAATGACTTCAAAGCTAGGGTTTTCGGTCGTTGCGCCAATAAGTACGATGGTGCCGTTCTCAACATAGGGCAGGAAGGCGTCCTGCTGGGCTTTGTTGAAGCGGTGGATCTCATCGACAAATAAAATGGTGCGCATGCCCAGTCGGTTGTTGACTTCAGCGTCTTCTACGACCCGCCGTACGTCGGCTTTGCCGGCGCTCACCGCGCTTAATTCAATGAATTCCGCCCCAGTGCCCTGGGCAATAATCCGGGCTAGGGTTGTTTTGCCGCTGCCGGGTGGCCCCCATAGGATCAGGCTCGTTGGTTGTTTACGGTCAATAATCTGGCGGATAATTTGCCCTTGCTCGAGCAAATGCTTTTGCCCCACGACTTCTTCGAGGGTTTCGGGGCGCATTCGTTCGGCGAGTGGACGGGGCATACTTTCTATTGTACCGCTATTTACGGGAGGATTTTTGTTCCGGCCACTTTGCCGGACAGTACAGCGCGTAATGCATCGGCGGAGTCGCCGATAAGGTATACGTCATCTGCCACGCTGGCAGCAAGGCGGGCGGCGGCAATTTTGCCGGTTATGCCACCAGTGACGTCATGTTTTAGGTCGTTGTAGCTCACGACTTCGGCAGCGTTACCGAGGACTGGGATCGTTTGACCAGCAGCATCAAGTACGCCATTGGCCCCGAACATGTACACAACCGTAATTTTGTCGAAGCGGGACCGCAGTGATTGCACGCAGGCGTTTAGTATTTTTTCGGTAGACAATATGGTTGTACCGCGTTGAGTGTCGCAAATAGTATCGCCAAACACTACGGGAACGCAATCGTTGGCTAGGAGGTGCATGAGTGGTTCGGTTAACGACGCGCTTACTATTTTATTGTCGCAATATAAGAAAGAAGACGGCGTTAGGGAGAAAGCCGGTACGTGTGCTGCCAACAGTGCATCGGTTATAAGGGTGTTTAATTTTTGCACGCCGTTATGCGCTATGGACATTCCATAGAACTGCTCGCTGGTGTGCGCGCCTTCGCGCAGCCCGTACTCATCGGCAGTAAAATGCGCGAACGAGCCAGCACCGTTGCCGAGCAAAAAGTGCGCTTCAGGCATGTCTTTGCGGATAGTCGCCAGGTCTTGAGCGAGCCGTTTGATTGTTGCCGGACGAGCCGTGAACGGTTTTTCTTTATCGGTTATAATCCCGCCACCAAATTTGATGACGATAAGGTGCTTCATACCTTTAGTCTATCAAATCTGATATCTTGGCCATTGCCAGTCAACGCGGGGACAGTCAAATCTACCACCACTAATTCGGATTGCGGTACATCGAGCAAGCCGCTGGCGGCCACGTCACCGAGCCATCCGAGCGTACCGTTGCGCAGGTTGTGCGCTGCAGCAATTTCGTCTGGTGACATGAACTGAATAGCTTCTATTTCTTCGGTTGGTTTAAATTCATCCATGAGCCGCTCGTAGCCAGCCCGGCCAATACGGACGACGGGGCAGATTGCTAGTGCGTATTGTTGTTCGTATTGGATGCCAACCGGCCATTTACTGAGCGCCCACGCGCCTACTGGCTGAGCTACTAGCTCCAGGCGCTCGGGCCTACTCATGCCAAGCTCTTCTCGTATGCTGCGGGCAACCGTCTGTGCGGCGCTCTCGACGCGTGGCGTACCGTCGTCATCCGAGAATTGTGCGGTTTCGGCAAGCGGACCAAGCGAACCGGCGGCAGTTTTATCGCTTTGTACGTGCGTTAGCATCAATAATCTGCCGCTCTCGTCGGCCATTGCTGTTATGGTGCCAACGCGCGACCACCCAGCTTGGCGGATCGAGCGCAGGTCTTCAAGCTCGATTGCCGGCAGCATGGTAGAAGCCTCGGCAGGTTGCAGTGCGCCAAGAACAGCGAACTGCGTAACGTCGGGTGCGCTAATAAGACTCGTTGCTACTTCTAACGATGCGGTCATAGTTATGATTCAAGATACCATATTCCGGCGCTAACGAAAATTAATTTAGGATTTTCGTTTGATGCGTTTTAGGCGCTTCATGCGGTCGGTTTCGTCTTCGATTTCGCGCCCGACAATTTCTTCGAGTAGGTCCTCGATGGTGACAATGCCGACAATCTTGTCGTCTTTTTCAACCGGAATAAGGTGGGATCCGCCGGTAATGAACTTACGGAACAGCGTGTCGAGGGCTGTCATGCTCCCCACAACTTGCACGGGGTGGAGCGGCAGCTCACTGGCGTGGATGGCGTGGTCGTCAAAGTCGACGTCAATCATGTCCTTCATAAGGAGTACGCCATAACAGGTAGTGCGCTGTTGGTTCAGGATAGGGATACGGCTCCAGCCTTGGGCTTTGATCTCATCAATCTTGTCAGAATCCAGCAGCGTGTCTGGCGTCATCCAATACACGCTCCGGATAGATACTAGGATGTCGCGGACGCGTTTTTCGCTCAGGAGTAACGCGCCCTTAATAATTTCTACTTCGTCCTCGTCTAATTCGCTGTTGTTGTCGCCAAGGTGCTCGCTAATCATCATGCCAAGCTCGTGGCGGGTGTGCAGGCGGGCTTTTTCTTGCCCGAATAAGCGGTCTAGGAGTAATTGTAATGGCTTAGATATCGGGTAAGTCACAATAATCATAAGGCGCAAGAAAGGCGAAAATCGGGAACAATACTTTAACGCCTGTTTGGCAAAGAGGGCTTGGGGCATAATTTCGCCCAAGATAACGATGAGCAGCGTACCGACCAGCCCAGCGATAAGCCCGCCGGTGACGTTTTCCAAAACTAATGATGTAGCCGAAACGGCGGCGACGTTGGTCAACAAAATGGCTGCCAGACTCAAGTGACTGTTCTTGCGCAGCGGCAATACGCGGCGGGCGTCGGGGTTGCCGATTTTGGCTTTACGGCGCAGGTCAGCGGTCTCGAGCGACATCAGGGCGATATTCAACCCAGAACAAACAGCCGAAAGCATCACTAATAGCGCCACTTCAATGGCTAATACAAGGATATCCATCCGTTAGCTCCGCACCATTAGGACCATAGTTAGTTGCTTTGCAGCAGTCGAGCCATCACCACTCATATTGTCTGAATAGTGTAGCAAATCAGCAGGGCAAAATAAACAGGTCATTCAGCAAAAAAGTTCGCTCATGTAGGGTATATTATACAACAGTTTTATTCTAGTTTCAACACGTTTTATGGATCAAATCGTACCGGCGCAACCGGCCCGTCTTCGCCCTTGTAGCTGGGGGTTGGCACGAGTTTTCCGGTAATAGGGTCTTCTTCGAGCGTTACCTTGCTCGTCACCTTTTGATCGGCGGCAAATGTAGTCCTGCGCGAAGCATAAGCCACGTTATGCGCAAGACTGCCCGCGCCGCCTTCACCGGCTCGGCAGGAAAGCATACTGATCGTGCCACCCTCTTTTACGACAGCCCCGGCAATGCGTCCAATACTGTGGTAGCCTGGCTGCAGTATATCGTCCGATGTTATGAATATGTCGTTGCCTGCGGTATCAACACCAGCACCAAGACGCGTGTTGTCGCTATGGGCGTTGATAATTAAATGTTCGGCCTGCCCCCAACCGTCAGCCCGCAGCCCCTGCCTGATTTTCCTGAGGTCGGCTTCGCTGCCGAATTCTATAGGGATAACGACTGTCCCGTGCCGGCGGGCAACGGCATTCATAGCATCAAGATCCCGGTATCGCATTCGCATTGCCGGGTTCTTTGACCTGGTGACTGTGGCAAAGAGGATGTATGAGGCCGGCGGTTTGTCGAGTGCCGCCCGCGCAATCCGGAGAGCAGCTGGGCTTACTCGTTCAAAATTAGACAGGTTAAGTTTGCGATTGAGGGCTGCGCAGGTGCCCTGTGCCGACTTTTCTAAGTCATACATAAGCCAGAGGTTTTTGGAGCGGATTTCGCCTGGCGTTGGGTCTTTTTCATTTTCTTGCCCATATCCAACGGCCCAGGCGTGCTCTATGTCGCTTACGACCAGGCCTGTAGCCGTAATAAAACTCTTCCGGCCGCGGTCACCATTAAAAAGGTTCTTTAAAATCTGGTGCCCTATGCTCGAGGTTTCATAATCGGTTTCAATACCAATGATCGTGCGCAAAAAACTACCTTTGTCTTCATCGCTCAAGTGGTGCAGCACTTGCTCGGCCGCGGCGCTGATATTTTCAGCAGCCTCTGTGTAGCGGCGTTGGGATAATTCGCCGACCCGGTCGGCATCGTAGTATCTCGCCCAGTCGCGGGCATGTAGAGCGTCTAAGTCCTCTATGACGGCCGTGACACTATCAGCAAATGTCTCGGCGACGAGCCGTACTGCTTCAGGATCTGGCTCGGCAATCTCCCGGGCAAAACTGTTAAACAATAGTCGGGCGGCGCGTTGTGCAAGTTCCGGGTCTGCTGTTTGGCGGGCAAGGGCCGCGAGCTCGGCTCCGCATGCCCCGGCAGCCAGGGTACTGCCCCCAGCACGGACTGATTCTCGACTATGCGTTGCAAATCCAGGGTTAAAAGGATCTACATAATTTACGAGCCGCTCCAACAGCTGCAGCGCCCGGTCACGATGTTTGGTGGTCAGAGCTTCCCGGAGTAGGGGGCCGTATTGCTCAGCCAGCCGATTCATCCGGTAAGCATCCGGAGACGTAGCCATTTCATCGTCCACATCCACATGGATAAAATCTTCAATTTCTGCCATGGCGGCCTCGTAGCGGTCCGGGCCAAGTTCCGTTTCTGGGCTTGTGCCTGAAGGGCTGTTCGTACCTGCGGGGGGAGCTGTGCCCAAACCTGCAAGGTATCCTCTGAATGCAGTGTCTGCCGCCTCGAGGGCGCAGATGCCGGCTGCGAGGTGCGCTTGGGCGTCGGCAAGATGCTCATTCATGGCGCTCGCACCAAGGGAGTCTGTTTCAGCGGTTGCGTCAGCAGCCAGCTGCCCGGCTTGCTCCATAACTCCGGCCGCGCTGGTAAGCTCTGCGATAGGGAGTTGCAGAAGAACATCGGTAGCCTGCGCGGCAAGGTTTTCTACTGTACACATTGCGTTCGGGTATCTGTGCCTATTTAACAATATAGATGTACGAATTGCAACGTTTGGCCATGCTTTGGGCAGACAGCGGTTTTAAGATTAAACAGGGCTTGCCGTAAAGAGTTGCTTATGCTATAATAAACGTAAAGTTTTAGCAAACGCTTAAGAAGGGGCGTATATATTTTATGGCACAAAACGTCCAGGATCCTACAAAGATCCGCAATATCGCTATTATCGCGCACGTTGACCACGGCAAGACCACGCTCGTAGACGGCCTGCTTAAGCAGTCAAAGACATTCCGCGACAACCAGGCTGAGATGTCTCAGACCTTAATTATGGATAGCGGCGACCAGGAGCGCGAACGCGGCATTACGATTACTGCCAAGATTACCGCCGTCCAGCACGACGACTATCGCATCAACATCATCGACACCCCCGGCCACGCCGACTTCTCTGGTGAAGTTGAGCGCACCCTGAACATGGCCGACGGTTGCTTACTGATTGTCGACGCCCAGGAAGGCCCGATGCCCCAGACTAAGTTCGTACTTACCAAAGCCTTGGCCAACGGCCTGAAGCCGATTGTTATCATTAACAAAATCGACAAGCCCGGTAGCCGTATTAGCGAAGTTGAAGACGAATTGGCCGACTTATTCCTAGAATTAGCCGTGCACGAAGATCAGCTGCACTACCCGGTGTACTACGCCGTGGGCCGTGCAGGAAAAGCCTGGAAGACTATTCCGGCAAACGCCGAAGCTGATGGCAACCTTGACATTATTTTTGATGCCATTATCGAGCACGTGCCAGCTCCTTCTATTGAACTCGACAAACCATTCCAAATGCTCGTAACCGCCCTTGCGTGGGACACCTTTAAGGGCAAGTACGCCATTGGCCGCATTACCCGGGGCCGCGTCAAGGCAGGCGACCAAGTCGCGTTGTGTAAAGTTGACGGCAGCATCCAGAAAGCCAAAGTAGAACTGGTATTCATGAGCCATGGCGTCAGCCGCTTTGAAGTTCCCGAAGGTGTCGCTGGTGACATCGTACAGCTGACCGGCATCGGTGACGCCCGCATCGGCGAAACAATTGCCGACGCCGTAGAACCAGAAGCATTGCCCGTTATGGAAGTCGAAGCTCCTACGCTGCGTATTTACCTTGGCCCGAACACCTCACCATTCAAGGGTCAGGAAGGTGAATTTAACACCTCCCGCCAAATCGGTGAGCGCCTGAACAAAGAACTCGAAACCAATGTTGGTTTGCGCGTAGAAGACGAAGGCATTGGCTTTTTGGTCGCCGGCCGCGGTGAACTACACCTCAGCGTGCTGATTGAAACCATGCGCCGTGAAGGCTACGAATTTGAAGTCGGCCGTCCGCAGGTTGTTACCCACGAGGAAAACGGCCAAAAGATGGAACCGATCGAAGAAGTTATCGTCGAAGTCCCTGCCGAGCACGTTGGTACTGTACAAATGGAAATGGGCCAGCGCCGTGCAACACTTAAAGAACAGTTTGCCAGCCCCAAGGGCGTAACCAAGCTGGTCTACGAAATGCCAACCCGCGCCTTCCTGGGCTTACGCAACATCTTGATGACCAACACCAAGGGCACTATTGTTATGAACAGTCTGATGACCGGCTACCAGCCAATGGGCGCCCCATTGCAACAGCTACGCAGCGGCGTGCTGATTGCCTTTGAAACGGGTATTACCACTGCATACTCATTGCAGAATGTCGAAGCCCGCGGTACCTGTTTTGTCGGCCCAGCCGAAAAAGTCTTTGCCGGCCAAATTATCGGTTTGAACACACGTTCGGAAGACATGGAAATCAACCCTTGCAAAGCCAAGCACCTGACTAACATGCGTTCCAGCAGCAGCGACGGCGTCGTGCAGCTTACACCACCGGTTGTCTTTAGCTTGGAACAGTGCCTCGACTTCATCGAAAAAGATGAATTGCTCGAAGTAACCCCCAAGAGCCTGCGCCTCCGTAAGCGCGAACTCGACCCAAACAAGCGCAAACGCGCTAAGTAAATTGCTGCCGTTGCCAGAATCTTTTATAATTCTCTTATATGACAAGAGAACATGATTACGTCCTATCTGTAAATGGCCCATTTTACGAAACCGGAAAAGCTGCCTGCAAATTATCTGTCTGTTATGTCCCCCGGACCTCTGGATTGCTAGTACCCCAAGAAGTGCTGCGCGTTCAAGGTACTTGCTTTGACACTGGGGTGGTAACCCACATTGGTGCATTAACCCAAGCGGCCGGTACGGTGATACGACCAGGAGAAATGTCGAAAGGCACAGTTTTGCTTGAAGCTGCCAACATGGGGCGTTTGGACGTGGTAGACCCTGCAACGGTTGTCGGATACTATAACGGTTTTGCAAAAGCACACAGTAGTACCGAGCCACAGCTGCTCCAACCGTTGCCCGATGAACTGAACGAAGCATTCCTAGATGCGCATATTAGCTTTAGACCTGGCGACTGGGAAACTCCTACTGGCTTGTACATGTAGACTATTACGCTGTGCGGTGGAATGATTTTAATATCAGCAACAACACAAATGCACCGACCACAGCCACCAGTAAGCTCCAAATATTAAAGCCAGTCACGCCCTCGCCGCCGAACAGGCTGAAGATCAATCCGCCAAGGAACGCGCCCACAATACCGACCACAATGTTAGCCAACAGCCCCATCTGGGCATTTGTGCCTGCCAACATTGACGCTATCCATCCAGCGATAGCCCCTAGTGCGATCCATGCGAAAATGCTCATATGTTGACTCCTTTTATTTTTCAGATACAAGTATGAACAAATCCCGAGTATGCGTAAGTAAAAAACCTAACATACGTGTAAAATAGGTTGGATGATTGAAGTTGATGACGACCAATTTGCAGAGATGATAGCTGACGCTATCGAAGAACTGCCGCCTGAACATATGAAGTCTGTTCAGAATGTGGCTATTGTATATGCCGACGACCCCACCCAAGAACAGCGCGAGGAGCTGCGTTTGCAGTGCCACGAAACATTATTTGGGTTGTACGAAGGCGTGCCCTTGACCCGCCGCGGCGGTATGACTAACTATCCGCCGGATAAAATTACGATCTTTAAGAATCCGATGCTAAATTACGTCAACACCATCCCTGAGCTCAAGCAGCAAATTAAGCACACCGTATGGCACGAAGTCGCGCATTACTTTGGCCTGAACCACGACCAAATCCACAAACTCGAACAACGCGGCTGAGCCGTGATACGATAGAGAAAAGGGGTAGGTGTATGGAAGACAAGCTAAAAATTGCGGTTATACTGGGGACAAAGCGCGAAGGGCGGATATCGGAGCATGCTGCCCAGTGGGTGGCGGCGAAAGGCCGCGAACAAGAGGGTGTAGAGATTATTTTTGTTGATCCACGGGATTTCACCTTGCCGCCGGATGGTGCGCCAGAAGACGGGACTGACCCGCGGTATTCAGCTATCACCGCCCAGGCTGATGCGTTTTTTATTGTGACTCCGGAATACAATCACAGCTTCCCGAGCTCGTTGAAGCGTCTGTTGGATAGCGAGTTTAAGAACTACTTCCATAAGCCAGTCGCACTGGCGGGTGTGAGCAATGGCCCATGGGGAGGCACACGGGCTGTAGAGGCTTTGTTACCAGTGATGCGCGCCCTTGGCCTGGCGCCGAGCCGGCTCAACCTGTATTTCCCAAAGGCGCAGGAGATTTTTGACGAAACCGGGGCCATGAAGCCGGAGTACGCCGAAACGTACAACAAGAGCGTACAGGGCATGTACGACGATTTGATATGGCTCGCTCGCGCGCTTAAAGCCGCTCGCGCCCAGTAGCAAACATAAGCGATTTGGTGGTAGACTGGCGGTATGTCTGGATATAAGGGGCACATTGCCGGCGGCATTGCCGTAAACACCGCCTACCTCGCAGCAGTTAAATTCGCACCCGGCACTATTCTTGAACGATGGAATAGCTCGCTTGACGACTGGCAGCTGATCCTCGGGCTATTTGTAATTGCCGTACTGTTTGCGCTATTCCCAGATATCGACACAAATTCCAAAGGGCAAGACATCTTCTATGGCATAGCTTTTGTAGCCGAAATTGTTTTAGTGCTGACCGGTAAATTTGAGCCGGCCGCCTACCTCGGGTTGTTGGCTATGACACCTATCGTGGGCAAACACCGTGGCTGGACGCATAGCAAGCTAGCCATGCTCCTCGTGCCGCTGCCGGTGCTGCTCGTTCCATACTTGCACAACCACCATGTTTGGACTCTGGGCGTGCTCATTTATGGTGCGGCCGTGGCCGGTTATTTCAGTCATTTGCTGCTTGACGGCCTCATTGTGCCATTTATTCGTTTTAAAGGCGGGTAATACCTCTGGGGTGAGGTATACTTATGTGACATGCAACATCCTATTCACCACCCACATTCACCATTTAGAATCTTCGCGTTTTCGGCACTGGCGACAATCGCTGCGTTAACGGGCGTATTTATTGGCCGCGGGGCAGGGGGGATGATCATTGCCTTAGTGCTGATTGCCGTAGAAGTGGCTTTTAGCTTTGACAACGCTATCCTCAACGCCAAAGTGCTCGCCAAGATGTCGACGTTTTGGCAGAACATGTTTTTAACTGTCGGCGCAATGATTGCCGTGTTCGGCATGCGTATTGTGTTCCCGATTTTGATCGTCTCGTTAACGGCTGGAATCAGCTGGCACGCAGTGCTCGACATGGCATTACACCATCCGGCGCTGTATGCAGAAGAGCTGGAAAAAGCGCACCCGGCGTTGTCGGCCTTTGGCGGGGCGTTCCTGCTTATTTTAGCTATCGACTTTTTTGTGGATGACGAGCAAGAAGTAATGTGGCTAACCCGGCTGGAGCGCAATTTCCGTAAGCTCGCCACTAACTGGGCGCCGCCACTCATTACGGCCTTGATGGTTATTATCGTGGCGCTGCTGCCTTTTAACCACCACGGGAAGGTGACAGTTGTTGCTGGTATGGCCGGCATTTTGGTATACAGCGCCATCCATGGTTTGACCGAAGTGTTTGGCCGGATACAAAAGCGAAACATGAAGACAGTTAAAACGGCGACGCATGTTGGCATGGCCGCACTGGTGAGCTTTTTATACTTAGAAGTACTTGATGCAACATTTTCGTTCGACAGCGTGCTCGGTGCCTTTGCCGTAACGACTGACGTTATTCTTATTGCCATCGGCCTGGGGGTTGGTGCGCTGTGGGTCAGATCGCTAACGATCTTTATGGTCCGGCGCGGTACGCTTAACAACTATAAATTTATCGAACACGGGGCGCACTACACTATTTTTGCCCTGGCATGCATTTTATTCTTGAGTATATTCACGACCGTGCCTGAGCTTATCACCGGGTTAGTGGGCATCAGTATTATCATCTCGTCTATTATTGCGTCGCGTCAGGCCATGACTGCCAGTAAGCAGTCTGTCTAGTATAGAAACATCTGTAGTGGCAGCATTTGGAATGGTATACTAATAGCAAATGAAAGCCGCAAAAGTAACTACCCGGCCCGCGCCCACGCCACGGCCTAAGGTTCCGACCCCCGAAATACCCGCAGAAGAACCTGTTACAGATGGCGCCCGGACTTGGTTTATAGCGCTGCTCGTAATCGGCGTTATTGTCCTTGGCGCAACGTCGGCAATCGCTTTTGGGCGCACTATGCCGTCATGGGAACAGCATATCTTCACGATCATAAACAGCGTACAGACCCCCAAGTGGGTAACGTCGCAATTCGCCAAGCCGCTGAGTGATGCCGTGTTCGGTATTCTAGCGTTGATTGGCGTGTTGCTGCTGGTGCCTCGTTACCGCAAGCGCGCCTGGCAGTATGCGGTCGCCGGAGGCAGCACTTACGTATTTACCTTTGTCATTGAACATATTATTAACCGGGCACGGCCTGCCGGGTTGACGCACGACGTTGTACTGCGCGCCTCACAAGGTGGTGCTGGGTTCCCCTCGGGGCACGTTGCAACACTAGCCGCCCTTTGCTTGACCGTATGGCTATTTGTATCATGGCCGTGGCGCATCGCGCTGGTAGTATTGGTGGCAGCCGAGGCCTGGTCGCGGATGTTTTTGGGAGTGCACGCACCGCTGGATACTGTTGGCGGAGTCGGCGCTGCATGTATTGTTGTGGCCATACTCCACCTGGCGCCGCGCAAGTTGCGCAAATTATTCTGGCTTGACTAACAAAGTGCTTGCGTTTTTTACCATGACGGGAGCATACTGAAATTACGGAAGTGTGAGGCTTCCACCAAGACCTGGGGACTCCCCGGGTCTTTTAGATATACCTTTGTTGAAAATATATGCCCTCTGTTGTAGATTGGACATAGTAGTGTAAGGAGTTTGCCTGCATGGAACACGACCCACAACACCCCCAAGAGTATTCACAGCCTCCGCAGCACCTGCACGCCACACCTGTTGGCAGGAAGATAGGCGGTCCTAAGAAGCGCATTATTACGGCAATCGTTATTGTTGTGCTGCTGGCTGCGGCCGGCACGGCCTACATGTTGTTTACTGGCAATAAGCCGAAGGCTAAGCAGCAACCAGCCGCTACCCAGAACAAATCTGCCACCACAACACCGGCAATGGATGAGACCCAGGCGGCAGTGACCAAGACATATAAAAGTCCGCAGCTGAACATTGAATTTACTTACCGCAGCGACTGGACAATGCGACAGAACGCCGACAAGTCAGAAATTATCCTTACGTCACCGCAAATAACATACACCAAAAAGGATGGCGGCCCGACCCAAGGGGTGTTTACACTCAAGTTCCGCAACGGGATCATGCCCGACACCATGAAGCCCAGTATCGAAAACGCTGTTGCGGTAAAGGATTCCGAGGTGATTGCCTATGCCAAGCCAAGTGACCAGCAGCGCCAATACACAAACTTGTCGTTTGCCGGCAATAGCGGCAACATGAACTATGTTATGGTCACCGGCAGCGCCGGGTTTAAGGCCGGCGAGGCCTTTGGCGCCAATATTGACCTGCAGGGTTCGGTATATATGTTCGCCGGCGGCTACGGCACAGACCCCAATGACACCCTGACATTTGATGCTGTTCCAGCAGCTTCGTTCGCTTCGGCGACATACACCCAGGCGGTGGATATCATCAAATCTTTGAAGATTTATTAGGCTTGCGCTTATACCCCCACCTTCTGGTACACTCGTCGCATGAGTGATGTACGACAAGTTAAAGCAGATGTACTAGCGGCTACGGCAACCGTTCGAGGCATGCCCATAGCCGAGACGACCGAAAAAGTCCGCCGCTTAGATTCTGCAAGAGTGGCAGAACTTATTGGCGAAGCGGTCGCACTTTTAACAGGCATGAAACCAGAATTAGATGAGGCAGGGGAGGTCGCGGCTGCCACGAATGAAAGCGGTGACCCAGTATACGAGACGCTCAGGGCGGTCGCAACAGGCTCGACGAATCTTAATCTTAGGGGCGCGGTTAACCACGCCAACGGAATGCTCGATAGGCTTGTCGACCAGAGTGAGGGCATCGCGTCTATGGGTGAAGACTTAGAGGGCACGTTGGCCGCACTTGCGGATGCGCAGAATGCGTTGGCCGAGTATGAACGAATTCGCACTGTCGTGACTCAAAGTGGTGAAGAGGCTGCGGCACACCAGGAGCAGTATATCGAGGCTGCTACGCGGTACACCGACCACCTGGGCTAACGCTCAAGCTTAAAACAGGGTACAATAGGAGCACTATGTTGATTGCGGTGATTGTTCTTGCGGTTGTCTGTGTCGTGCTCGCGGCGCTTGTTTTGCGGCGTCCGGCTGCACCGGCTGCCGACCCGAATGCGGCACTGCTGCTCAAGCAGGACCTAACCCAACTCAGCCAGGACATTACCAAGCTGAAGGAAGGCATCCAGCACCAAATTACTGACCGCATGGATAAAAGCCAGGAGCTGATGCGGGAATCGATGCAAAAGCAATTTAGTGCCAGCAGTAAGCTCGTTACCGACGTTACAGAACGTCTCACTAAACTAGATGAGACTAATAAGCGCGTGGTAAACGTCGCAGATGAACTTAAGACGCTACAAAATGTGCTCCAGAACCCAAAACAGCGTGGCGTGCTCGGCGAATACTACCTCAGCCAGGTGCTCGAGAACGTACTGCCGCCCGGCCGCTTCAAGTTGCAGCATAAAATCGGCAAAGACGACGAAGGTCACGATTTGATATGCGACGCCGTTATCATGCTCGAAAAAGACAAAATGCTGCCCGTGGACTCCAAGTTCTCGCTCGAGAACTACAACCGTCTGGTTGAGGAGACCGACAAAACCCAGCGCGAAGTACTGGCAAAAGCTTTCAAGGCCGACCTTAAAAACCGCATCGATGAGACGGCTAAATACATCCGCCCCGGCGAGGGAACGATGGACTACGCTTTTATGTTCATCCCGTCCGAGGCAATTTACTATGACTTGCTTATAAATAAAGTGGGCGCCACTAACACCAGCGCCCGCGATCTGATCGAATATGCTTTCCATGATAAGAAAGTTATTATCGTAAGCCCGACGACCTTTATGGCCTACCTGCAAACCGTGCTGCAAGGCTTGCGTGGTCTGCAAATCGAAGAGCAAACCAAGCAAATCCAGCAGCGTGTCGGTGAATTAGGCCGTCACCTTGGAGCATACGAACAGTTTATGCAAAAGCTGGGCGGTTCGCTTGGTACTACCGTGAATCACTTTAACAACGCTCACAAAGAACTCAAAAAAGTTGATAAAGATGTCGTGAAGATTTCTAACGTCAGCCCTGGTGTTGAGCCGTTACTTCTAGACAAACCCACGTTCGACGAAGACTAATCGAAACTTAGTAGCTAGTGCCGCCGGCGATGTCGAAGAATTCTTCGAGGGTTTCGACGCCCTGGTTGTGCATTTCGGTGGAGAGGTCGGTGCCAACGTACCGCACGTGCCACGGCTCATATTCATAGCCGGTAACACTTTCATCTGTTGTGGTGTAGCGGATAATGAAGCCGTACTTGTAGGCATTGGCTGCCAGCCATTTGCCTTCTACGGTGTCGCTAAAACACTGCGCTACATTACAACTTGGTTGCGTTGTGCCGCCCAAGTCGGCGGCCAGGCCGGTCTGGTGTTCGCTGTAGCCTGGGCGGGCGCTTTGGCGATCGGCAGATGCCTGGCCCTGCTGGGCGACATAGCCGTTATACAGTGTAACTTGGAAGCTATATGACCGATAACCGCTTTGCAGGTTTAGGTGCACGCCTTGGTTTGAAGCGTCTTTGACTAAACTTTCCAGCGCCTTGCCCATGTCGGCCCGGACATATTTTTCGGTACTGGTGATATTAGAACGCAGCGGGATATTTGGCACGACCAGGTTGTCTGGCTTGTAATCCTTGGGGCTGAGCTGGTGTTTTTTGTTTACCACAACCCAGAGGCTGCTGTTTTCGGTGGTGGAGTGTGCTGTTTTATTAAAGCCGGCAGGCTGCGATTGAGCTGGCTGTTGGCTGGTGGCGTTTTGCTTGGTTTTGCTGCCGCTCGCCGGGCTAGCCGTGTCTTTGTTGTAATGCTCGAAGAAGGCGAATAGGAGCACGCCGACAACAAGTGTTACGAGTATGATGAGCGCTGCTGTACGCTTGGTCTTATATAGTAGAGCACGGTTTGGCCGGGAGGCTGTGCGGTAACGGTAGGCGGGCTGGCGCGGAGCTTGGTACATTATTTTTTGGACGCCTCAAGTAAGTCAACGGCGAGGGCCGCAGTCCAACTAAAGTCACGGGCGCCTAAGCCTTCGCCAGACAGCGGGTTAAAGTATTCGTAAAAGCCATGTTCCGACACAAGTTCTAGCATACTCTCATGGAGCGCTTCGGCGTGGTCTTTGTATCCATACCGTTTCAAACCTTCGATAATCAGCCAGTTGGTATTGAACCACGAGGGGCCTTGCCAGTAACGCTGCGGGTCAAACCATATAGAGTTGAGCGGTGTGCTTGGCACCGGGTAGGGCGGCCCAAAGACGTGTTCGTTCTCGAGCCCCTTAACAAGTACTGCGGCGCGCTCCTTGGTTATGCACCCGGCATAGAGTGGCAGCAGGCTGGCAACGGTCGGTTCTTTAAGCAACCGGTGGGTAACGAAGTCGCGCGGGTAGTAGCTTTCGGTGTAGGGGTCCCACAGCTCGTCAAAACTCATCCGGGTAAGCTTCATGCGGTCGATAAGCGTTTCGGGGACGTCAGCCCGGATTGTTTTTGCGATTTCTAATAGATGCTCGTTGGCGCGGACCAGGATAGAGTTAAATGCCAAATCTTCTATCGCAAATAAGGAGTGATCAAGGATTTTGCTGATGTTGTATTCCTTGCGGCGCAAGCGGCGTTGGGCATCGTAGAGAGCCATGGCCTCGATGTTGCTCGGCCGCTGGCCGGCATGTACGTAGCGGGTGTCGCGGCGGAAGAGGCCAAGGCCCATTTCGAGCTTTGTTTTTTCTAACACACGGATCCACCACGGCAACAGGTGCTCGTTCATTTCGGCCATCCAGGGTGGGGTATTGTCGAGCCCGGTCTCCCAGGGGTGAATCAACAGCACTAGGCCTTCGCCGTGCGGGTCACGTTCGGCATACATCCATTGGTGGTAGGCAAGCAGATTAGGGAACACCTGGCGGTACCAGCTGCGCCGTTCGACGATTGGTAGTTTCTCGCCGATTTGTACAACGGCTTCGGCAAGCATGGGCGGCTGGGTAATGCCGCTGGTGCTGACGTGGTCAGGTGCGTACGGGCTGACCCAGCTGCGCCAGACACCGAGGTACGGGTGGTCTTTGCGGCCTGGCGTAAGGATCATGTGCGGCACCATACCGTTGGCCCATTGGCCGCGCAGCAGGCTGAGGATTTCAATCTTGGCGCGCTCCACATCGTAATGCCGCAGGCCAATCGCAATAAAACAACTGTCCCATAGCCACTGGTGCGGGTACATACCGTGGGCCGGTATGGTGTACAGACCACGGTCGTTGCGTTTTAATACTTCTTTGGCCGAGGCCAATAACTCGGCGTTGTCGCTCATGCTTTCCAGTATAAACCATAGATAATCGTTTACGCCTGATGAAATATAGGGTTTAATGACGCATATGACGAAAAAATGGAAATTAGTACACCGTATGCTCAGTTTAAAGTCACCGTGGGTCACTGTTTATGCCGACCGGCTCCAAGATGACACCGGGAAAGATTTAGAATATTGGCATGTTGACCGCGCTGATTCGGTCATTGTGTTAGCTATTCAAAATGGCCAGTTTTTGCTGCCAGAGATGCAGTACCGCCCTGGCGTCGACGAAGTTATGCTCGATTTTGCCGGTGGCCGGATTGCCGCCGACCAAACACCGGCCGAAGCAGCAGTGAGCGTGGTGCGCAAAGAATTGGGGATCCCGGCTGGCCAGGTTATGAGCCTAAAACCAATCACCGACGAGCCGCTGTGCGTCGACAGTTCGTTTTCTTCCCAGAAGTTATACGGCTTTGTGGCCGAAATTAAGGGCGATATTGAGCCGCCCGAACATGTGCGCGGTCATTCCTTGAACAAAATAGAACATTTGCGGCAAAAACTGCACTGTTTGCAGTGCCGCTTACTACTGGATGAATTTTTGTTACAGTGGCAAAAAGACTTGCTAACGTAGCTCGTACTGCCAGCCGGGCTGCCACTTGCCAGTGCGGCGCCAGTCTTCGCCAAACGCTTGCGGCCATGATTTGCCGCCGACAATAACATCGAGCGCCAACTGTGGTGCTTGGTGGGCCACGATGGCGACGTGCTTGCCGTCGTATAACGCTTTCAAAAATGCGCAGAATGATTCCATGCGGGTTTGTACGTTTAGGAAGCTTTCGCCGTTCGGGAACGGTGTGTCGATGTAGTCGGACAGGTTTTCTTTAAACGTGTTGGGCATGCCATTCCAGTCGCCATAGTTAGCTTCGCGCAAGCGGTCGTCCTGGATAATTTGGTAGGTATTGCCAAACGCCAGCTGGGCCGAGTCAACGGCGCGCTTTAAATCGGAGCAGAACACGATGTCGAACTTTTGGCCGCTTACTTGCTGCCCGAGCTGCTTGGATTGTTCAATGCCTGTTGCGGACAGTTCGCCAGGCAGCCAGCCGGTAGCCAGTTCATCTTCGTTGTCGGTTGTTGTGCCATGCACAAAATAAGTAATAGTAACCATGCGCTTAGTATACCCTAGGCACGGGCGTCGGCGAGTTCTCGCTCGCCACGAGTAAGGACTTCATCAAGCTCTTGGTCGGTGTCTTGAGCGGTATAGAACCGTTCGCGGGCACATTCCACCGTCCGCTTGGCAGCTAGTGCGCCGGTCACTGGGCCAACGCCACCCCGCGGGCCAGTCGCTTCTATAAGAACATTGCGCCGGCTGCGCGCCGCTGGCAAAGAGGCCAGGTCCAGGTTGCCGCGTGTTTCGCGCTTGCCGGTTACCGGGTTGGTAACACTGGCTACGCCTGCGTCGATAATAAGCAGGCGTCGTGCCTGGAACAGGCCGAGTAACCCGCGCCCCCACCGTGCCGGTACGATGCGGTCAGCTTTAATAAGTTCAGCGGCAGGCACCGCCAACAGTAATACACCGATCGGGTCTTTGCCCGGGTTCTCTGCCCAGCTGGTAATTTTTGACCGTCCATCAATGACGGCGTCATCTTCCAGTTCAGCTAGTTCTGCTGCGCGTTTGCCCACCAGCGCTCCGCGCCCGACGAGCCGCATGAGGTGGCGGATTTTTGCGACTGGTTTGCCGGCAAAGAATTCAGCGGTGCGCAATAAAGCGTTGGAAGTGATTTCATCCCATCGGCGCGCGTCGCGGGGCCGGCCGAGACTCAGCCCGTCGATGTCTTTTGTATTGTCGGTATATGACTCAGTGCGGATGGCCGTGCCGCCATCGCGGGTGAACGTCGGCATCATGTTGATGACCGAATCGGTCTCGTCGTTGGCTATCTCGTGTTCGGTGGCAGCTTTAATTTTGGCGTCTTCTTCGGCCAAGCGGTCGTCAATGACCTGTTCTATGCGGGCCTTCTGTTCGCTTAGTAGCACAAGGTCGTCATCTATATTGCCGATCTCGGCAACGATGTCGGCTTCGCTGAACCCTTCGGTACCGCGGCGACTCACAAGTGCATCGCGGACATTCTGGTATTCAGCAACGCGGCGCATCAGGCTCCGGCGGGCAACAACTGGCTGAGCAAGGTCATCGAGGACGCCGCCCAAGTTGTGGCCTTGGGCAAAGGTATCTTCGGGGCTGAGGCCTAATTTTTTAAGTATGGCGAGCGTGTCTGGGTGCTCAGCCACTTCTTTGCCAACATACACGACGGGCTGAATGCCAGCTTCAACGTACCGCGGCAAGATGCTGCCAAATAAGTATGACGTGGTGTCGCCGTAAGGGCCGGGTACGACGCCGGTGTCGGCGTATTCTAGGACGGTATCAAGCAAATGCTCAGGGGTTTCGCCGTACGGCAGGCCGCCGAGCACAACACCGCGTGGCCGGTGCATACCGTCGGCTTCGCCGCTTTCGCGCAGGGCAACTGCTTCGGCAACGATTTCGTTGACTAACTTTTTGGTGTTTAGCAGTTGCGGGGCTTCAGGCTTTACCGGGGCTGCCTCGGCTAGCCGTTTTTGGGGCAGCGGCGGCAGGTCGAGCGGCGGGCGCTCGCCAAATAGTTGGCTGTTTATTTCGTCGTTCGTGGGCAAATACCCAGCAGTGTCAAAGCCCAGGATTTCGGCCTGGGCAGGGGACACAACGTGAGCAATAGCTTCTTGAGCTGGTGTATTCATAATTCCTTAAAACAAGAGAGTTAATCGTTTACCAGTACGGTATACGCCCTCGTACACAGTTCGTCAATAGTGACCTACGTCACTTGACAATATATAGTACCTTGTATAGCATAGTACTATATGGAAGAAAGCACACAGGAAACAACGTTGGTAAGCCAAGCAGAAGTACAGATGCGCAAGGGATTACTTGTGTATTGCGTGCTGTTGCTATGCAAGGACGGCAAGGTCTACAGCTCAGATATTATTAAGCAACTAAGGGCAGCGGAATTAATCGTGGTAGAAGGCACATTATATCCGTTACTGAGCCGCTTGAGCCGCGACAAGATTTTAGCCTATGAGTGGCAGGAATCTGAGCAAGGGCCGCCCCGCAAGTACTATTGGCTCACGAGTGAAGGTACACAATTATTACACGAGCTGCAGGCGACATACCGCCGGTTGCATGCATCAGTCACACATTTAGAAAAAGGCGAAGGGAAATAACAGCATGAACGAAATCACCAAAATTCATTTGGGCCGCCAAGCCTTTACGATCTCGGTCGAAGCGCACAAGGCACTCCAGGCTTATCTGCATGAAATCAAGCACCAGGTTGGCGACAAAGGGAAAGATGTCATTGATGAAGTTGAGCTGCGCATGGCCGAATTGCTTGCCGAACGCGGCGTGCACGGCGACAAAGTAGTACTGCCCGATGACGTCACATACTTAAAAGAGCAGCTTGGTTCGCCGCGCGACTTTAAAGATGACGACGACACTGCCACTGGGAACAAAGAACAAGCCCCCGCAGATGCCACCACGCCAAAGCGTTTATTCCGCGACACGCAAAACGGGTTACTCGCTGGCGTGTGTGCCGGCTTGGCCAAGTTTTTTGGCATCGATGTAACCATTGTGCGCCTGATATTCCTGGCCTTGTTGTTCTTTGGTGGCGGCGGTGTACTACTGTATATCGTGCTGTGGCTGATTGTGCCGGAAGCAAAGACTACCAGCGAGCAACTGCAAATGCAGGGTAAGCCGGTGACGGTCGACAGCCTCAAGCAGGTAGTAGATCGTGCCGACGTGCAGGGTGCTGCCCGCCGGGCGCACCATGCAGTAGCGCCGGCCGTACAGCTGACTGCCAAAATATTCTTAGGCGTCATAGGTGTGCTGTTTATTACGATTGCGGCATCGATGCTCATTGGCGTAACAACCGCCGTGGTGTACAGCTGGACAAACAACGGCATACACCTTGCCGGTGAAAAGTTATTCCCAATTGGCACTAAGGAGACCTTGCTGCTGATGTCCGCCTTAATTACGGCTGCGGTTATATCGCTGTTCTTCCTGTTCAGCGGCATTGCCATGGTTAACCGCAAGTGGAAGATACCAGGCTGGGTGGCTGGTGCGCTGGGTGGGATATTCCTGCTCGGCATAGCAACAACCACGGCATTATCCTTTGTGAGCGCCCCGCAACTGCAACAGCGGTTCGACGACATGCACCATGTAGCCAGCATGGATGTGCAGCCGTTTAAACGGGTCGTCCTCGACGGTAAAGATGCGCGCTACATATATGAGCCGGATACTGCATATAAGATTGAGTATCGCTACCTTGGCAAGCAGCCCGTTGCAAACTTCGTGAAGGACATCAAAGACGACACGCTAACACTGGATACCAGAAACCTGCGTAAGGATTCGTGCGACCTGTTTTGTAACTACAACGAGCGCGACCTGACGGTTACGATCCATGCGCCATCCCTAGACAACGTCGTGCTCAATGGTGAGAACGCCAGCTTTACCAATCTTAAGCCGCTCAAGCAGACGGGGCTGTCACTCACGGCAACGCGCGATACGCACATCGACCTCCACTACATAAACCCGCAAAAACTCACGTTTAGCAGCAGCCCGGACCAAGAAACGATGACCCTCGTGCTGAACGGCTTGCGCACCGAAGCGTTTGAATCGGATGTTGTTGGCGGCTATGGCGGGTTCCTGACGATTAGCCGGGCGACTGCGGTGGAGTTGAGCACCAACGCCCAGTGCACGCCAGACGATGCAATCATAGACCTGCTCAGCTACCCGGACAAACTGGCCATTAACGGCAAAGCGTTTACCAGCAAAGGCGACCTGCAAAGCCAGCAGAACGTCGAGACCCCAGGGCCTGACAACTGTGCAATCGTACACTAGTAACTAGCGGTAATTCGTAAAGCTAAGGGGGAAGTCAAAATCTTCCCCTTTTAGTATTTGCATGACGGCCTGAAGGTCGTCCTTGCTGTTGCTCATAACCCGGACGGCGTCGCCCTGGATTTGAGTTTTGACCTTCGGAAGTTTGTCGCGGACGAGGGCAGTAATTTTCTTTGCCTTTTCTTGGTCGAGGCCTTTTTTGAACGGCACTTCTTTGGTGGTCTTCAAGTTGCTTTCGGTGATTTCCTTGGAAGTGTCGAGCACTTTTTGGGATTGGCCGCGGGTGGCAAGCTTTTTACGCACAATGTCGAGGATGGCGTCGATTTGCCATTCGCCGTTGCCGGTTACTTTTAGCCCTACTTTATCGTCGAGCCATTCGATAGCTGCCGGTGTGCCTTTAAAGTCGTACCGGCTGCCCATTTCGCGTTCGGTTTGGTCAAAGACGTTGTTCATCTCTGCCTTGTCGTATTCGCTGACTATATCAAAAGAAAAATTTGCCATAGCTACAGTATAGATTAGAAAGGGTAGAAGCCAAGTTTTTCCAGGTTTGTATAGTATAATTGTCGGTGATGAACTACTCAAATGCCCGTATTGCTGAAGTTGCTGAGCAGCTTAGGAAGCGCTTTAGCGAACTATCCGACAAATCTGAAATCTTAAAGGCTGTGGAACTTAAGGCGCTGTATGCCGAGATTCCAACACTGCCAGCCGAAGAACGCGGCGCCTTTGGCAAAGAAATAAACCAGCTCAAGGCCGAGCTCCAAGAGCTTGTAGACGGGCACCTCGAAAAAGCCGAAGCGCTGCCGCCGATTGATGTTACTGCGCCTTTTGACGCTAACACTCAACCAGACAAACGCCCGCAGCTTTTGACTACAGACCATGGCAGCAAGCATCCGCTGATGGCTGAAATTGAAGCGATCTCTGATATTTTTTACCGAATGGGTTTTGCCGTGGAAGAATCCCGGCAGCTGGACGATGAATACCACATGTTTAGCGCACTGAACTTCCCAGAAGGCCACCCAGCGCGCGACGACTACGACACCTTTATGACGATCCAGACCGATAAAAAAGGGCACCCGCTCGTTGCACCCGCCCACACCAGCACCATGCAGAACCGCATGCTGCAAAAGTACAAGGCTAACCTGGACGCCGGCAAGCCAATCGCCGTGCTTATTCCGGACCGCGTGTTCCGTAACGAGGACCTCGATGCCCGCCACGAGCACACCTTTTACCAGCACGAAGGCATTTATGTAGACAAAGGTATGCACGCCGGCCACCTTATGGCCACGCTCAAAACGTTCTTGCAGGCATATTATGAGCAAGAGATCGAAGTTAAGACTCAACCGTTCTATTTTCCATTCACCGAACCAAGCTTTGAGTTTGCGCTGAGCTGCCCGTTCTGTAAAAAGAAGGGCTGCAATGTGTGCAGCTACAGCGGCTGGATTGAATTGCTCGGTTGCGGCATGATTCACCCCAATGTACTCAAGATGGCTGGCGTTGACCCTGCAGTTTACACTGGCTTTGCCTGGGGCGGTGGCGTTGACCGTTTGGTGATGATGAAATATAGCATCGAGGACGTCCGGCACTTCCAGTCCGGCAAACTCGACTTCTTAAAGCAATTCGCGTAAAGGCACAGTAATGGCAGAACCAACTCTCTACGACAAAATTATAGACGGCACGATCCCTAGCTTTAAAGTATGGGAAGATGCCGAGTATGTAGCCTTTCTAACGCCGTTCCCCAACACACCTGGCTTTACCGTGGTCACGCCTAAAAAGAACCCAGGCGACAATTATATCGCCGTTGACGATGCGGTCTACGCCGGCTTGTTGCTGGCGGCCAAAAAAGTTGCTACAGCGCTTTCTAAGGCATTTGGCGTGCAGCGCGTCGGGCTGGTTATTGAAGGTGAGGGCGTACCACACCTGCACGTCAAGCTTATCCCGATGCACAAACAGGCCGATACCGAGGGTGCGCACACCAGTCACGTCGAATTCTACGAAGCATATCCTGGCTATTTGACCACGATCGAAGGCCCGCGTATGAGCGATGAAGAACTGGCGGCAATCCAAAAGAAAATTACCGAGGCGACCAAGTAATGAAAATCAGCACAGCAGCAACTAAGTTTTTGAACGAAAAATATCACTCTGCCGGCGACCCAGCGCCTGCTGGTGTCGAGGAACTTGTGCGCGTACTTGGCGCACAGCTCGGTGCGGTCGAAGAAACTATGCCCTTTGGCGACCGGTTCAAGGGCGCAGTCATTGTTAAGGTAACCAGTGTAGCTGACCACCCAGATGCCGACCGTTTACACATATGCAAAGTAGACGACGGCGGCAAAACACCAGAAGTAGAGCGCGACAGCGAAGGCTTGGTGCAAATAGTATGCGGTGCGCCAAATGTGCATGAAGGCATGCTGGCAGTATGGCTGCCCCCAGGCGCAACAGTGCCCAGCACCTATGGGACCGAAGAGCCGTTTGTGCTCGGTGCCCGTCCACTCCGCGGTGTGGTGAGCAACGGCATGATGGCCAGCCCCAAGGAACTGACACTCGGTGACAGTCACGCAGGCATTTTAGAAGTCATCCCTGATGAAGACGAACACATTGAGCCGGGTGTGCCGTTCGACGAAGCCTATCACCTGCAGGGTGACGTGATTATTGATATCGAAAACAAAATGTTTACCCACCGTCCGGACTGCTTTGGCTGGCTGGGCGTAGCCCGCGAGATCGAAGGTATCCAGGGCCGGGCATATAAAAGCCCTGACTGGTATGTGACCAATCCAGAGTTCCCGGGTATCGAAGCCGAGGAGCTGCCGCTTGAAGTGGTGAACGAAATTCCGCAGCTGGTGCCACGCTTTTTGGCAGTGGCAGTGCGCGGTGTAGAACTCAAGCCCAGCCCGGTGTGGCTGCAAGTAGACTTAGCCCGCGCCGGCCTGCGGCCGATTAACAACGTCGTGGACTTTACGAACTTCTTTATGCTGCTCACCGGCCAGCCGATCCACGCCTACGACTACGACAAAGTTAAGGCGTTATCAGGCGGCGATAAAGCTGTGCTTACCGTGCGTTTCCCTAAGCCCGGTGAAAAAATCACCCTGCTGAACGGCAAAGAGATCGAACCGCGCGCCGAAGCCATGATGGTTGCCGTTGGTGACCAATTGGCCTGTGTTGGCGGCGCTATGGGTGGCAGTAACACCGAAGTAGACGAAAATACCAAGAATATTATTATCGAGGCCGCCAACTGGGACATGTACTCGATGCGCAAAACGTCCATGACACACGGTATCTTTACTGATGCCGTTACCCGGTTTAATAAGGGGCAAAGCCCATTGCAAAACGCGGCAGTTATCGCCCGCATTGTGGATGAAGTCCGCCGCCACGCAAACGGTAAGGTTGCTAGCCGTCTCATCGATGTCGACAACCTCCCGGCCGGCGTCCTGGGGCGGGGCAGTGTCCATCCGCCGGTAACGGTGACTACGAAGTTCATTAACGACCGCTTAGGGTGGGAACTTTCAGCCAGCGACATGGCTACATTACTGATTAATGTTGAGTTTAAGGTTACCACCGAAGGCGACACATTAACCGTGACTGCGCCGTTCTGGCGGACGGATATCGAAATTCCGGAAGATGTTGTAGAAGAAGTTGGCCGGCTGTATGGCTACGACCATTTGCCGCTCCATTTGCCGCGCCGCGACCTGACGCCAGCGGCCAAAAACCCTAAACTGGAGCTTAAATCCCAGGTGCGGGATGCTTTGGCAGACGCCGGGGCAAACGAAGTCTTAACCTACACCTTTGTGCACGGCAACTTGCTCGACAAAGTCGGGCAGAGCCGCGACCTAGCTTTCCAATTATCCAATGCCTTGAGCCCAGACTTGCAGTATTACCGCATGAGCCTGGCGCCGAGCTTGCTGGAGCGTGTGCACGCCAACATTAAGAGCGGGCACGACCACTTCGCTTTGTTTGAAATTAATAAAACCCACAACTTGCTGCATGCCGATGACGACGAAGGCCTGCCCACAGAATTTGATTTCTTAGGCCTGGTTGTAACTGCCAGCGATAAAGCCGCCAGCGGCCAGGGCGCAGCCTTTTACGAAGCGCGCACCTACCTTGAATTTTTGGCATCGCGGTTTGGCGTGACCATCGAATACCAGCCCATGGAAAGCGAAATCGACTTCCCAGTTATGAAGCCCTATGACCACACCCGCTCAGCTGTCGTGAGCATTAAGGGTGGCAAGCAGCTTGGCGTTATCGGTGAATTTAAACCCTCTGTACTTAAGGCGCTCAAACTGCCTAAACACACGGCTGGCTTCGAACTTGATTACCTGGCCTTGGACGCCCCGGCCGAAGCGCGCGCTCACTATAATGCGTTGCCGCGTTTCCCCAAAGTAGAACAAGATATTTGCCTTAAAGTACCAGCCAGCGCAACGTATGCCAGTGTGTATGCATTCGTGGCCGAGCATCTTCAAACTAACCGCCCAGACAAAACCTACCACACACTGATCCCAATCGATATTTACCAGCGGGATGATGACCCGGAGCACAAGCAGATCACGCTGCGCGTCAGCATCGCCAGCTTTGAGCGAACCCTGACCGACGATGAAGTGAGTAAATTGCTCGGTGATGTTGCCGAAGCCGCTGCCCAAACCCACCACGCCGAACGAATCTAATACCGCCAGGAGCCTGTCTATGACCGAAGTAGATCCGCCTATTCCCCCGATTCAACCTGAAGAACCCTGGCCGACTAGTATTGACTATGATCCGGACGGTGCGACGATTGAAGGAGCCGTTGACGGGGGTAGAATCGTCGGGTATATCGGCCGTGATTATCCGCCGGACGTGGCTGTCATCGACGACCTGCTTGTCTCAGATGAAGGTAAGGGGAAGGGCACACATCTCGTAAAGGTATTTGCGCGCGAGGCGATTGCGCACGGGGCGCGGATGCTCCAGACATCTATCATTAGCCGCCAAGCCATGCGCAACCGGATTCGTCTATTCGGGGCCGAGAACATAGAATGTGTCGAGCGCCGTCCTGACGGAAGTGTCTGGGTGCTCCCCATTACTGCAGAGCAGGCAGAGGCATCGCTGACTCGTGTCGACGAAGCAGCTGACGCCTACGACGCTGAAGGCATACCGTGGCCAGACGACTTTAGCCCAGGCATTACTACTCGCACGAACCTTATGAACCCGGATGTCCGCCGCCGGATCGGCTTGCCGCCGATTGCCGCGGGCTTAACTGAACACGCTACAGCCGACCCTGGTATGCCTGCTGCCGGGAGCGCGGCTGCGGCACCGTCCGGCTCGGTGGCCGAAGTCCACGCCCAGCTCGTAGCCAGTGTGGAAATGATGCGGCAGCTCGGTGCGGCCGTATTGGGCACAACAGCCTCGCTTCGTGAATCGATCGAACGAGTGCAGGCCGAACTGGAAGGTTCAAGCCGCGGGCTGGAAAGCATCACAGCTCTGCAGGAAGCTGTCCGACGCGGGGAAGTTACGGTCGAGCAATTGAACCGGGCCATCGAAGACATACGCGCCTACTCCCAAGGCGGGCTTAGTTAATAGCGAAATCACTTCAAAGTTGCATCGTACTTCGGCGTAATAGTGTTATCATAAGCATGATAAGCGCGTGAAAGCATGCAGAGATTTTTCAAGCAACTGAGGAGGGTACGAGTTACTGCGTTGACTGTGGTTGGAGCAGCTTTTTTGGCGTGCCTGCCGGTTGCTGCCGCCCACGCTGACGTAAACGATTTTACCGTCACGTACTTTGGTGCAGATTACACGCTTACTGCGGCTGACCGCCAGGGGCAAATGCGCATCGTTGAGCACATAAAAGTCCACTTTACCGATAACAACCACGGTATTCTCCGCGCTATACCGACCACTTACCGGTCCCATCGTTTGCAACTGCACATTAACGCGGTGTCGTCAGATTCAGGCGCACCAGCCAAATACAGCAAATCTAACAGCAACGGTAATCTGGTGTTAAAAATTGGCGACGCCAACCAAACTGTCACTGGCGACCAGGAATACACCGTCGACTATACCGTACGCAACGTCATTGGCTTTTTTAGCGACCACGACGAATTGTACTGGGATGTTAATGGCGAAAAATGGGGCCAGGAGTTCCAGGCCGTAACCGCAACACTGCATGTGCCGGCCGACATAAAACTCTATAGCCATGACCCGGCATGCTTTACCGGTACATTTGGCAGCCAGGAAAGCCGATGCAGCATTTACTATGATTCCCAAAACCACAGTTTCCAGACCGTCAGTCTGCGCCCACTCAACGCTGGCGAATCGCTGACTATGGTGACCGGGTTCCAGAAGGGCTACTTCCAGCCCTCAACATGGCGCGAGACGCTCGGCGAATATACAGCGACCATATCGGGGATACTTATTCCGTTTGCCATAATCGGCGGTTCTGCCGGGCTGTACTGGTTCAAGCGCGGCCGCGATGCCAAGGGCAGGGGTGTGATAGTGCCGGAGTATGACGCACCGGATGACCTCAAGCCCCTAGAAGTCGGCACTATTGTGGACTTTAAGACCGAAAACCGCGATCTGACAGCAACGATTATCGACTTAGCAATCCGGGGCTACATAAAAATTATTGAAAGCAAAACAGAACACAAACTCCGCCACGATACGCTGTCGTACACCTTGCGGCTGATGAAGATCGAGACAAAGGACCTGGCCTCGTTCGAGAATACCTTGCTTAAGGCGTTCTTCCCGAACTTCCAGCTGCACGAAGAAGTAAGCCTGGCATTTATGAAGTACAAACTTTCCCAGCAGGCACTCAGCATTCGTAAAACTGTCAGCGCCAGCTTAACCGGGCGCGGCTACTTCCGGGCTAACCCGTTTGTCATCATGAACTACTACGTGATTGGCCTGTATGTGGGGATCGGCGTTGTGTGCTTCCTGCTTAGCATGTTCCATAGCGCTGGCGTTGTTTGGGTTGGCGTAGGCGCCGGTTTTATAACCGCTCTGCTGTTCCTGCATTTTGTGCCGAGCCGCACGCTGCAAGGCACCCATGCCAAGGAACATATCCTCGGGCTCAAGATGTATCTTAAGACAGCTGAGGCTGACCGCCTTAAGATGATGCAAAGCCCGGGCACACCCTACATGATTACCACGCAGCCAACCCGCACCGTTGAACTTTTTGAAAAATTATTGCCCTACGCCATGGTGTTGGGTGTTGAAAAAGAATGGGCTAAGCAGTTCGAAGACGTCTACAAAACCGCACCCGATTGGTACGACGGCAATTGGCACGGCTTTAGCTCGGTATATCTGGCTTCGGCTATTAGCGACAATATGGCTTCGTCGGTTAACACGGCCTTTGGTTCGTCAAGCAGCTCAGGGGGCAGTGGCTTTAGCGGTGGTGGCGCCGGTGGGGGCGGTGGTGGTGGAGGCGGCGGAGGCTGGTAGCCTGCGAACGGCCTTTACTATATAATATATAGCAATGAAAGAGATTTGGCAGATACTGCGGTTTACTAAGAGTTTGTGGCGTTATTACGCCTGGATCTCGGTGTTTACTATTTTGCTGGCCGGCATGAGCCAGCTGGTGCCACTGTTTACCAAGGGCGCTATTGACCAGATATCTAAGCTGCTCAGCGGCGGTCACGCCGACGTCAAACTGGTGGCGTTTTTTGCGATTGCGATCTTTTTGACTGATTTCGGCCAGACCATCCTGAGCAATATTGGCGGCTACATTGGCGACATTATGGCTGTACGGTTACAGCGCATGCTCAGCCAGCGCTATTACGAACACATCCTCAGCCTGCCGCAGAAGTATTTCGACACTGAATTATCTGGGAAGATCATTAACCGCATGAGCCGGGGCATCAGCCAGATCACCCAATTCATGCAAATGATGAGCAACAACTTCCTGCAGTTTTTGTTTAGTACGATTTTTTCGCTGATAATCGTCGCTTATTACAGCTGGCCGGTGGCGCTGATGCTGCTAGCGCTGTACCCGATATTTATTTGGCTCACCACGCGCAGTAGCGGCAAATGGCAAGAATACCAGAAGGTCATCAACGAAGAACAAGACATCGCCAGCGGGCGGTTTGCCGAATCTATCGGCCAGGTGCGGGTTGTTAAAAGTTTTCTGCAAGAAACACGCGAGCTTAACTTTTTTGGCAAGCGCTACGACAAAGTAATCGAAACCACCCACCCGCAAAGCAAACTGTGGCACAAGCAGGATGTGCTGCGGCGCATCGTGCTGAACCTGATATTCCTCGGTGTGTATGTGTTTATCTTTGTACAAACTGCCCGTGGCGTGTACACCTTGGGCACGATGGTATTGCTGATCCAATACTCAATGCTCATCCGCATCCCGATCTTCACCATTAGTTTCTTGGTAGAACAAACCCAGCGGGCAGTGGCCAATACCCGCGACTACTTTGAAGCCATGGATATTGAACCTGAGGTTATGGACATGCAGGACGCCAAGCGCTTGAAGGTTGGCCCAGGCGAAATTGTCTTCGACGACGTCCATTTTGGCTACGACCACGACAAGCCAGTGCTCAGTGGTGTGAACTTTACGGTTAAGCCAGATAGCAAAGTTGCGCTCGTGGGCGAGAGTGGCGAAGGCAAGACAACCCTGACAAATCTGCTGTTGCGCCTTTATGACGTCACTGACGGCCAGATCCGCATCGACGGCCAGGTTATCCGCGATGTGACGCAGGCGAGCTTGCGTGAGGCGATTGGTGTGGTCTTCCAGGAGCCGGCACTGTTTAGCGGCACGATCCGCGAAAACATCGCCTACTCCCGCCCGGACGCCAGTGAAAAAGATGTGATGTCCGCCGCCAAAGCAGCCAATGCCCATGAATTTATTGAGAAATTTGAACATGGTTACGACACCGAAATTGGCGAGCGCGGCCTTAAGCTGAGCGGTGGCCAAAAGCAGCGGATTGCCATTGCCCGCGCGTTACTTAAAGACGCGCCGATCCTCATACTGGACGAAGCCACCAGCAGCCTGGATAGTCGCAGCGAAAGCATGGTCCAAGAAGCATTGGAACACCTGATGAAGGGCCGGACAACGATTATTATCGCCCACCGCTTGAGCACTATTCAGAACGTCGACCAGATTGTAACGCTCCGCGGCGGCAAAGTCGGCGAGATCGGTTCGCCAGCTGAACTCGCCAAGAGCAAGGGTATTTACGCCGAGTTGCTTGAACTGCAGAGCCGTCACACCGATTCAGGCAACAAACAGCTCAAAAAGTACGATATTGCAGGCTAAAGGAGTTACCCGTGCAAGCGCCCATTAATGACCACAATGAAGAAATCCGCGAAAAAATGGAATCCGTATTCCCGCAGGTTATTGGCGCGGTGGTTACCAAACGCGGCGACAAAGTAAACCTGTGCCCGATCAACTACCAGGCGATTTCCACCATCTACGAAAAACCGCTCACCATTTGCATCGGCTTAAGCAACACCGGCTACACCCTGGAAAACATCCTGGAAACTAAAGAGTTCGTGTACGCTTACCCAGCCAAAGACCAGCTGCACGACATCATCCACTGCGGTACGCTTTCTGGCCGCGACCACGACAAGCTCAGCGAAACCAGCCTGCAATTTAGCCCGTCAACAGACGTGGCGCCACCGCACTTAGACGGCGCGGTGCTGAACTATGAGTGCAAAGTCGTGCACACCTACGCCGGCGACAACGACCAGAGCTTTACAATTGTCATTGCCGAAATCCAAAAGATCGCACCCACCGAAGGCAAAACCAACCTCGACAAAATCTATTCCATCGGCGGCCACGACTACGGCGTAATCGCCGGCATAGAAGTGCTGCAGACCGGCCGCGAATAACCTTGCAGGTTGCGATATAATTTAGATACTCGAAAGCTAAGCAAAGGGGGTTGGGATGCGTTATTCGCGCAAATTGGTCATTGGCGTTATTGGGGCTGCAGTGATCCTGGCGGTCAGTGCGACAACATTAGCGGCGTCGTTCACGCATAGCAGTGGGCCAGATGTAGAACAGCATTTTATTAGTCAGAACGCAGCGGCTATTATTCCAACTACAACAGGCTGGCACGATATCCCAAACACGACATTTACTGTTACCGTGCCAGACACGCACCATCGGGTAGCGCACATGACCTTTAGTGGGGAGTCGCGGTGTACCGACGCAAGTTGGTGCTCGGTACGGGCTGTAGCGACGTCTGCGGCGACTGGGGCTACGATTGAGTTGGAGCCGTCTTCGGGGAGCAACTTCGCGTTTGATTCTGGGGGTCAGCGTGGTGCGCGTAGCTTTAGCCGGGTCGCCAACCTTTCAGGCGGCAGCGAAGGTATTCAGTATACGTTTAAATTGCAGGCTCAAATCATTGGCGGTTCGTCATCGAGTGTTTTCCGGCTGGACGATTATGTAACGCAGCTCGAAATGTCGAACCAGACCAACTAACTGGCAGAGCTGTGACCCTACTGGATGCGGGCACAAAAATACGACACTTCTTGCTGGCGTCAGTGGTGAGCGGCGCGTATAATGAAGCTAACACAGTGAGGGTAACAGAGGAGATAGTGTATGGCGCGGAAGCGTGAACGGATTTTTGCCCTAGTCTTGGCGGTGCTGTTTTTTGCATTTTCATTCGGGGCTAGTTTTTATGTGATTTGGCAACTCTTCAACGATAACAAGGAGGCAAAAACAGTGAACCAAGATAGCACGAACACAGCATCAACCGCCCAACCCGGCCAAAAGCTGGAAGGCACTAAGCTAAACGGCTTTACACCCACCGACCACATCGACAGCCTGCAGAAGAACGATTCAGTCGTCGGTACAGGTGCAGAAGCTAAGGCTGGCGATACTGTTGTCGTTGACTACACTGGTGCTGTTGCAGCCACTGGTACGATCTTCCAGAGCTCGCTCGACACAGGCCAGCCAGCCTCTTTGAGCCTGAACCAAGTTATCGACGGTTGGAAGCAGGGCATCCCTGGCATGAAAGTTGGCGGCACTCGTCGCTTGCTCATCCCAGCTGCCCAAGCATATGGTGCAAATTCGCCCAGCGCGAACATTCCGGCTAATGCAGATTTGGTCTTTGACGTCACCTTGCGCTCGGTGGGCGGAAACCAATAATAACGTAAAAAACACAATATATAGCGTCTTGCGCGAAGCATAAGCGCTATATATACTAAACATAAGCATCAAAACAACAAAACTAGAGGGGACATCATGGTCAAGAACATCACTATCTTTACTACCAACACCTGCGCGTACTGCGCCATGGTAAAACGGTATTTGGATTCCAAGGGCTTTGGCTATGACGTCGTGAACCTCGACACTAACCCAGAGCGCCAAAAAGAAGCTTTGGCTTTGAGCGGTGCGTTAACTGTTCCTGTTACCGTCGTTACTAAGCACGACGATAACCGGGAAGTAGTAGTGGGCTATAACTTAGCAAAATTAGCGCCGGCATTGGCGTAAGGTAGTAATCATGGCAGACGCGGCAGCAGACCCGACGCGCACAAGCGCACCTATTCACGATGTTGTTATGATTGGCGCTGGTCCGGCCTCGCTTACCGCAGCTATCTACACCACCCGTGAAGATATAGAAACCGTGCTATTTGAGCGCGGTGTAGTAGGTGGTTTAGCGGCCGTTACCGACTGGATCGACAACTACCCAGGGTTCCCTCAAGGTATTGCCGGGCTGGAATACGCCGACAAGCTCCGTGAGCAAGCTGAGCGCTTCGGCGCGCAGATTGAACTGGGCGAGGTCACGCGCATCCAAGCTGACGTGAAGGGCATTACTGACGAAGGCATGTACAAGCGGCTCGACACCACCGAAGGTGAAGTGCTGGCTAAGGCAGTACTGATTGCTACCGGCAGCGACTACAAAAAACTAGGCATCCCCGGCGAAAAGGAATACTACGCCCACGGCGTACACTACTGTGCCACCTGCGACGGGGCCTTTTACCGTGACAAACGGCTGGTAGTCGTCGGCGGTGGGAACTCAGCTGTGCAAGAGGCGATGTTCCTGACCAAGTTTGCCAGCCACATCGATTTGTTGGTTCGTTCCGATAAAATGCGGGCTTCCGAAATTTTGCAGGAAGAACTTAAAACCAAGCACGCCGATAAGATCACTGTTCATTTCAACACAACGACAGACGAAATTGTCGGCGAGGCCGGTGCAGTCACTAAAGTAGTTGGAACCGACAAGACAACCAACCAAAAAGTCGACTTTGAAACCGACGGGGTATTTGTGTTTGTCGGGCTACTGCCAAACACACAATTTTTGCAGGATACCGGCATAGAACTGGACGAGCTCGGACTCATTAAGACGAACAGCCACCTGGAAACATCTATACCCGGTATTTTTGCCGCCGGGGATGTCCGCAGTGGGGCAACGATGCAGATTGCCAGCGCAACAGGCGATGGCGCAACGGCAGCACTGTATATCCGTGAATACTTGAACGAACACGCCCGCCAGCACCCTCAAGCATAACCGCGTGATACAATATTCATATAACGGAGGGCGATATGAATAAGAAAGTACTCATAACAGTTGTTGTAGTACTGGCTGCTGCTGGTGTTACTGCATATGTACTTATGAACAAAAAGAACAACCAGACGCCGACGACCAGCACGAGCGATACCAATATGACCGACACGAATATGCAAAACAGCAATTCGTCCAACGCGAGCAATACCGGTGAAGCCCAAGCCACCGATAAAGTCGAGATTAAGGACTTTGCGTTTAGCCCCGGCACGATTACGGTCAAAAAAGGCACAACGGTTACCTGGACGAACAATGATTCTACACCGCACACGGTAACCGCAGATAGCGGCACCGGCCCGGACAGCGGCAGCCTGAGTAAAGGCCAAACATACACCTTTAAGTACGACACCGTCGGCACTTTCAGCTACCACTGCAGCTTCCACTCCAATATGACTGCCAAAGTTATAGTCACCGAGTAACATAAGCGCCAAAATAGCACGCGCTAGGTACTAAACCGAAGCGGAGCCGGAACAAAAACAGCGAGACCCTAGGCTCGCTGTTTTTGTTACCGCGCGTGAGCGGTACCTAGCGCGTGCTATTTTGGCGCTTTGTATCAGAGGCTAGAACTGTAGGTAGCCGGGGAAGTAGTCGCTGACGATGCGGTGTTTGTTCACGCCCTGGTGTTTGATGCCTTTGGTAAATGCTTCGACCATTGGCTCTGGGCCGGAAAGGTAGTAGAGCGTGTTGCCGTCATCTGGAGCGAGCTGTAGGATGTCGGCGGCCTCCAGCGATCCGGTGATGCCGCGGTAACTGGCCGGCGGTTCTTTTACCACGACCGACAGGCGGAGGCCGTAATCTTTGAATAGCGGTTGGAAGGCTAGCTCCATGATGTGAGTGACAGCGTAAATCATATGAATGTTACGCCGCTCACCAGTGTCGGATAGGTACTTTATCATGCTGTGGAACGGCGTTACGCCAATGCCGCCAGCCACAAATACGAGCGGGATCGTCGGGTCCTTAGGCAATACAAAGTCACCCATTGGGTCGGCCAGTTTGAGCTGTGCCCCCGGCGCTAAGCTTGCAAGGGTTTGTTTGAACGTGCTGCTGTTTTCGCGCGCAAATTTAGTCGTGATACTGACCATTGGGTCGGTCGGTGAGCTGGAAACGGTAAACCACCGGCGTTCGCCGCGGTTGTCGTGATCGGGGTGGGGCAGGTACATCTCGGTGTATTGCCCGGCAATATAGCGCACCGGCTGTTCCGGCTTGAACCAAAACGTTTTGATGCTTTCGGCAATATCTTCGGCGTGATCAAAGGTAACGTTCATCGTACCTCCTTTCGTCTATTTTGAGTGCCGTCGCTTTTTATGCGGTTGGTGTGCGCCAGGCCGCAGCTTGTGCGTCGGCTTGGTGATTGGCTCCGTGGTTGTTATCTCATTTTGGCGGATAAAACGTTCGGGGTTATCTGTAATTATGGCGTATAAGCCTTCTTTTGCCCAGCGCTCGGCCTTGTGCGGGTCGTTGAGTGTGTGTGCTGTAACGCGGTAGCCGCTTTGTGTAACAACGCGGATAAACCACCACCATAGGTTGTGCTTGTTGAACCCGAGCCGCTTGGCGCCAACTTGGCGCGCACGGTAACCCGCCCGCCAGCCAGATATATGTTCGAGGACAATGGGCTCAATTTCTGGTAGCCCGGCATGCATTTGTTTGAGTGTGTGCTGGCTGAACGAGGCGAGCAAGAAATCGGTTGGCTGCCAGCCGCGGTCAAGGTAAAGTTTGAGTGCCGCAATGATTGGCGGCGTTGAAACCCACGGCTTAACTTCTACCACGATAGGCACGCGGCGGTTAATGAACACTACGGCTTCATCCAATGTTGTCAGGTCTGGCTTGTGCTTGCGCAGCTCAGCTAGTGTTTGGCGAAAGATAAAAACGCTCCACAGACGGTCGCCGGACGGGCTATGAAGAAAAGGGTCGTGGTTAAGTACCGGAATGCCGTCTTTAGTAATGCGGACGTCGAGTTCGATTTCGTCGACACCAGCCTCGAGTGCTTTTTGGAACGAGGCAAGCGTATTTTCTGGTGCCAACCCCCGGGCGCCGCGGTGTCCTATGATTTTCATGTGTCTGCAGGTAAGTGTACAATAGATACGAATTGACTAACAGCTTTTTTGGAGAGGAGTTTCTATGGCTGATTTTAACCAAGTACTAACCCCTGGCGATTGGCAGAATGGTGTCGTAAACACTGTTGTGGAGATCCCTCAGGGTTCTAACATGAAAATTGAATGGGACCGCGAGCGCGCTTGCTTCGTCTTGGACCGTGTTGAACCAATGATTTTTGCAAAACCTGTTAACTATGGGTTTATCCCACAAACTAAGGATGAAGACGGCGACGAGCTCGACACCCTGATTGTCTGCGGCCCCGTGCCAACCGGCGTATGGATGGAAGCTAAAGTAATCGGCGTCCTCGACTTTACTGACGACGGCGAAGCTGATCACAAGATCGTTGTCGTGCCTGCCGACGACCGCAACACAGGCGACAGCATCAACAGCCTGGACGACCTTGGCGAACGCTGGAAACAGCAAATCGAGCACCACTTCAACCACTACAAAGACCTCAAAAAGCCTGGCACTACCGTCGTTAACGGCTGGGGTGACGTGGAAGCTGCCAAGAAGATCATCGAAGAATCCATCGAGCGCTACAACCAAAGCAAATAGTATGAACGTCCCAACAATTGCCAAGGCGGTACTGGTTAACGAGCACGGCGAAGTGTTATTGCTGCGCCGCAGTCAAACCGACACCCGCCGCCCTGGCCAATGGGACTTTCCGGGTGGCAACGTCGATGCTGACGAAGATATTCGTGCAGCAGTAATTCGCGAGACTGCCGAAGAGGCGGGTATTGATCTGAAACATCCGGTTGTGGTGTACGGGTACAGCGAGCCGCGTTTGCCGTGGGGGTTCCCGACATGGATTGTGTTTGCCGAAAAAGTATCAGGCCAGCCAGCTGTGCGTTTAAGTGAAGAACACGACCAATCCACTTGGATGCCGCTCGCCGACGCAGTAGAGGCGTTCGAGTACCCATTGCACCGTCAAACCCTGAGTTACCTGCTCGATAATAAAATCCTTGACGCGCTATAGGTAACCATATGTCTCAGAAACCTTCAGCTGCCCTGCACTACGTAAAAGGCATATTATGGAAACCAGAAGGCGTGGAGTCTCGCCTGCATGATCCGCAGCCGGCAACATCTGACGATCCGCTTGTACTGTTACTGCGCCGCTACGAAAGCCATTACCGCCCATATAACGATGGCGATTTGCCGGGCGGTGGTGTGCACGTGGGAAAGGAAACCGGCGAAGCAGCACTCTTCCGGGAAATCCTCACTGAAACAGGCATAGGTCGCGCCAGTATTGGTGAGCCGCGCCTGGTGTTCGCCAATGTTATTGACGATTGGCGGATTGGGACGGGTCCGGTCAATGTGGTGCATGATGTATACGTAGCGCAAGTGGCGCTGGATGCTGAAGTGTCCAGGGAACCGTTTATGCGCCCAGAAGCCGACAATCACAGTGCCGAGTGGGTACTGCTCTCGCGGGCGATCGGCGAAACAAGTATCGCGACGCAACGTGACGCCATGCAGTGGGTGTATGACCGCGGGCTTTGGCAGATGGCCGCAGCGCCCGGGGCGCAGTAGTTGCACACCCCGTAATAACCTCGTACAATACCTGTGAATGTTGCTAAAGCTTAAGGAACGGGGGTACATGTGAAGACACGAGTAGCGATTAATGGATTTGGCCGTATTGGCCGTAATGCGTTTAAGATTGCATTTGACCGCGACGACGTAGAAATCGTTGCTATTAACGACCTAACCGATACCAAAACGCTGGCCCACCTGCTTAAGCACGACAGTAACTACGGCACATACCAGCACGACGTTGGTTTTGATGAGCAGAACGTCTTCGTGAACGGTACTGCTATAAAGGTTCTGGCCGAGAAAGATCCGGCAAACCTTCCGTGGAAAGATCTGCAAGTAGACGTCGTTATTGAATCCACTGGATTCTTTGTTGACCCGGCCAAAGCTAAAGCTCACATTGATGCTGGCGCCAAAAAAGTAGTGATTAGCGCTCCGGCCAAAGGCGAGGGCGCAGCCACTGTCGTGCTCGGTGTTAACGAAGACAAACTAGATGGTGCCCCCGACATCATTAGCAACGCCTCTTGCACAACGAACTGCATTACGCCTGTTGCGGCAATCATCGAAAGCAATTTCGGCATCGAAAAGGCTATGATGACCACGATCCACAGCTACACTGCCAGCCAACGGCTGCAGGATGCTCCGGCTAAAGACTTGCGCGAAGCCCGCAGCGCTGCTGAAAACATCGTGCCAACTACCACCGGTGCCTCGATTGCCGCTGCGCAAGCGCTGCCTGCGCTGCAAGGTATCTTTGGCGGCCTCAGCATACGCGTTCCCACCCCGGTTGTCTCTTTGAGCGACTTTGTCATTATTACCAAGCGCAAAGTGACAGTCGAAGAAGTGAACGAGGTGTTTAAAAAGGCCGCGGCTGAACCGTATTACCAAGGCATCCTGGACGTCACCGAAGAAGAGCTGGTCAGCAGCGACTTTATCGGCAATAGCCACTCAGCAATCATCGACACCAAGCTTACGGCAGTCATCGACGGCAACATGCTTAAGGTCGTCGCCTGGTACGACAACGAGTGGGGTTACAGCAACCGGTTGGTTGAAGAAGTGGCAGATATCGGCCGCTTACTTCACAAAAGTGACTCCTAGTAAGTTTTCCCTCTAGTAAAATTGTCAATTTTACGATACTATGGTCTAAAAGGTGGTGTGGTGCCATGAGTAGGAAGACGATTATAAAACTGGGCTCCGTTTTTGCCATATTGTATGGCCTATGGAAGCTGTGGGAAAACGACGCCGCGGTAAATGCGCTGGTTGTGTTTTGCACGGCCGGCGTTGTGCCGTTTAGCCACATTGTACTCACTCCAGACCAGGTCTATTTTGTGCTGGCCAGCATTATGTTTTTGGCAGTTGTTGGCATCTTTTGGAAGCAATGGTTCCGTGCTGCTCGCACGCTGCGTAGCTTATGGCGCAAGACTGCTGTCGAAGCGATTGCCGATGCAACACCGCTGGTGGCGGCAAGTGATGCCTCGGCTACCGCAGCATCTGTGGCTGGCCCCAAGACACGAGCCCGCAAGCGGCCAGCTCCAAAAGCGCCGATTGTCATTACGCTGGCTCCTCAGCCCGGCCACCTCTTGCGCTTCTGGCGGGCAGTCCGCCCCCGACTGCTCATGGCCGTCGGCGCCACGCTAGAAACAGTGATCAACTCACTACAACGGATGGCTGTAATGCTTAGCAGGGCATCGCTCGAAGCGTATCGCTACAGTGTCCGCGCGTGGCTAACGGTAGAACCGTACCTTCGCCGTTTTGATAAATGGCTGGAGCACACACTTAAAAGCAACAAAGATATGGCTGCTGTTCTGCACGTATGGAGCGAGTTCCTCAAGAGCGCTAATGCCCGCATACTTGTGCTCCGCGCCTACTTTGGCCGCCTGCCGCGTACTCCCGAAGAATAGCCAAGAAAAGTGCTATAATCATTAGCAGTATGAAGATCTATATTGGTGCCGACCATAACGGGTTCGACATGAAGCAGGAGCTGGTAGAAGAATTGACCCGCGCCGGCTATGCAGTTATCGACGAAGGCGACGAAGCCCGCAAACCAGAAGACGATTTCCCTCAGTTTGCTGCCCGGACAGTCGCTGCTTTAAAGGCTAGCGACGACCCAGACCCGCGCGGTATCCTTATTTGCGGTTCAGGGCAGGGTATGTGCATGGCAGCCAACCGCTATAAAGGTATTCGTGCCAGTTTAGTGTGGAGCATCGAAGAAGCGCGCGCCGCACGCAATGACGACGACAGTAACGTGTTATGTTTGCCAGCGCGCTACATGGATATCAAGCAGGCACTAAACATTGTTGAATCCTGGCTCACCACGCCGTTTGCTGGTGCCGCCCGTTTTAAACGGCGCATTAAAGAACTTGATGACTTGGGATAAAGCCCGCACTTGTGCGGCCCAACAAACGCGGTATACTCTAAGATAAGCATAACGAGTATATATGGCAGCAATCATTTGTCCGACAATCACCGCGCGAAGCACCGAGGAATATAAAGAGCAGATGGAGCGCATCGCGCCATTTGCGACGCGCGTTCATATTGACCTGGCCGACGGCATATTTACGCCGGTTAAACTTACTCCTATCGACCATGTGTGGTGGCCGGGCGGCATGCGCGCCGACATTCACGTCATGTACAAAGAACCATTCCGTCACACTCGCGCGCTTATTAACCTGAAACCTGACCTTATTGTGGTGCATGCTGAGGCCGAAGGCGACTTTGTAGCCTTTGCCGACCATGCCCACAGCGAAGGCATCGCGGTCGGCGTGGCACTCAAGCCCGCAACACAAGTGTCGGCAATTGCTCCGGCGCTCGACGTTATTGACCACGTACTTATTTTTTCTGGCGACCTCGGACACTTTGGCGGCCAGGCAAACACCCATTTGCTTACCAAAGCCCTGCAGCTCAAACACCTCAAGCCGGAACTCGAAATCGGCTGGGACGGCGGCATTAACAACCAAAATGCGGCAACATTAGCCGCGGGCGGCGTCGATGTGCTGAACACCGGTGGTTTCATCCACCACGCGGCTAACCCGGAAAATGCTTTCGAAACACTCGCAAAATTGGCCGGCAAACAGAATTTCCGCTTGCGAGGGTGATTCCTATCACAGGTTGACCAGCCGCCCGTGTTATAATCACTAGCAGTATGCGACAGATATTTTCAGTTGAAGCGTTAGAGTTAAAAGCAAACGAAATCCGCCAAGACATCATCAAGATGTTAGAGGCGGCTGGTAGCGGCCACCCGGGCGGTTCGCTTGGCCAGGCCGACATTTACACAGCCCTGTACTTCAATATTATGAAGCACGACCCGCAAAACCCGGATTGGGATGAGCGCGACATTCTTATACAGAGCAATGGCCACACCTGCCCGGTGCGGTATGCGACTATGGCCCACGCTGGTTACTTTGACCGCAAGGAATTACTGACGCTCCGCAAATTCGGCTCGCGCCTGCAAGGGCACCCGGAACGCACCAAACTGCCAGGCCTCGAAAACACTAGCGGGCCACTGGGGTCCGGGCTCAGCCAGGCGGCGGGCATGGCGCTCGCACTCCGCATGAACAAGCAGCTGCACCGCTGGGTATACGTTACGACTGGTGACGGTGAGCTGAACGAGGGCAATAACTGGGAAGCAATCATGCTGGCGGCTAAATATAAGCTGACCAATATGATCGTTATCGTCGACCGCAATAATATCCAAATCGATGGCCCGACTGAAGTAGTTATGCCGCTCGAAGACTTACGGGCAAAGTGGGAAGCGTTCGGTTGGCATGTGCTAGAGATCGACGGCAACGACGTTGAGGCGGTTATCGATTCCGTTAATATGGCCAAAGCTATTGTCGAAAAGCCGGTCTGTATCTTGGCGCACACTATCCCAGGCAAGGGCGTCGACTTTATGGAATATGACTTCCACTGGCACGGCGTTGCTCCTAACCACGAACAAGCCAAAATAGCCCTGCGGGAGATCCACACCCTGCAAGGCAAAATAAAGAGTGAGAACGATTAGTATGACTGACATGCATTTACTGGGTGATATCCGCAACAAGGATTTGAAGCAAGAATCTATCCGTGATGGCTTTGGGCGTGGGCTGCTCGCCGCCGGCAAAAAGTACGACCAGATCGTCGGAGTATGCGCTGACTTAACCGACAGCACCAAGATGAGCTTATTCGCAGAAGAGTTCCCGGACCGGTTTATCGAGGCGGGTATTGCCGAACAGAACATTGTGACCGTTGGGTCTGGCCTGGCAGCGCTTGGCAAAATCCCGTTCGTAAGCAGTTACGCGGCATTTTGCCCGGGACGCAGCTGGGAGCAGATCCGCACCACCATTTGTTTGAACGAGCGGAACGTAAAGATCGTTGGTTCGCACGCTGGTTTGTACACGTCACCAGATGGTGCAACCCACCAGGCGCTCGAAGACATTACCCTGATGCGTGTTATGCCGAACATGGTGGTGTTGGTACCATGCGACAGCGTTGAATCCGAAAAAATGGCGCTTGCCATGGCCGCAGACAAACACCCTAACTATGTACGCCTCGCGCGCGGTGTGTCGCCAATTATTACCACTGCCGATACGCCGTTTACCATTGGCCCGGCTTATGTATTCCGCGAAGGCACTGACGTTACCCTGGTTGCGACCGGTACGATGACCTACCAAGCATTGGTGGCCGCCGACATCCTCGCCAAGGATGGGATCAGCGCCGAAGTCATCCACGTGCCGACTGTTAAGCCGTTCGATGAAAAAACAATCATTGCCAGCGTCCGCAAAACAGGCGCGGTAGTCACGGCCGAAGAAGGCCAGATTAACGGCGGTTTGGGCGGCGCAGTAGCCGAAGCGGTCGGCGAACACTGCCCAGTCCCGCTCAAGCGTATTGGTATGCAGGACCAGTTTGGCCAATCGGCAGAAACACCCGAAGAGCTGCTGAAGCACTACGGTTTGACCGCTACGCATATTGCCCTTGCGGCGCATGGCGTGGTTGGCCGCAAATAATTATTATCAGATAACCATAAGCTGTATACTGGTGGCATGGATACATCACAACTAGAAGAAATTGCTAAACGGCTGGTCGCACCCGGTAAGGGGTTGCTTGCTGCCGACGAAAGCAACGCCAGCTGCGAAAAGCGCTTTGACGCCGTAGGCGTCCCTTGCACCGAAGAAACACGGCGTGAATACCGTGAATTACTGCTCACGACGCCTGGCGCCGAAGAATTTATGAGCGGTGTAATTTTATTTGACGAAACATTTTGGCAGGGCGCCCGTGGTGGCCACTTGTTCCGCGAGTATTTGCGGCAGCATGGCGTTACCCCAGGCATCAAGGTGGATAAAGGTTTAATTGACTTGCCTGGATTCCCTGAAGAAAAGCTGACCCAAGGGCTGGATGGCCTACCTGAGCGTATGGAAACATACCACGCTGCTAACGCCCAGTTCGCTAAATGGCGGGCAGTGATTACGATTGGCGACAACATCCCAACCGACGAATGCATTGGCGCAAATACGTTTGTGCTGGCACGGTATGCGCGGATTTGCCAGGAAGCTGGCATTGTACCGCTGGTAGAGCCAGAAGTGCTTTTCGACGGCAAGCACAGCATTGAGCGCTGCGAAGAAGTTATCAGCAAGGTCTACGATGTCCTGTTCCAAACTATGCGTGCTTTCCGCGTGCATTTGCCAGGAGCAATCCTAAAGACCAGCATGGTGCTGCCGGGTAAAGACAGCGGCACGCCAATTGACCATAACGATGTAGCTGAACGCACGGTCCGGGCCTTGCACGAGCACGTACCGCACGAACTCGGCGGCGTTGTGTTCCTGAGCGGCGGCCAAACATCTAACGATGCATTTTTGAACTTGAACCAGATTGCCCAAAAAGGGCCGCACCCGTGGGGTGTAACATTCTCGTACTCGCGTGCGCTGCAAGATCCGGTTTTGAAGGCTTGGGCCAAAGACCGCCATGCCCACGACGAAGTTAAACAGTTATTCTACCGCCAGCTCGAGTTAGCATCTGCCGCCAGCAAAGGCGAATTAGATGAGTCAAAGCTTGAGGATGACGACTTTGTGTCGCATGCGCAAGACTTGTAAAAATCACCAACAACCGGCACAATTAAGCGTAACCATAATAGTAGGGAAAGAGGGGGCATGCACCAGTTTGACGTCCTGAGTCTTGGCGATATCGTAACCGACGCATTTATTAAGTTGCTTGATGACCAAGCCCAAATTGTCGAAAACAAACAGGGCAAGTGGCTGGCTATGCCATTTGGCACCAAGCTGCCATTTGACCATGCCGAGGTTATCGAGGGTGTTGGTAATGCTGCCAATGGTGCTGTTGCGTTCTCTCGCCTCGGTATGAAGACTGGTTTCGTGACCAACGTTGGCGCCGACAAAGAGGGCCGCGACATGATTGAAGCACTGGGCAAGAACCACGTGGATATCCGTTTTGTGCGCATTAACCCTGGCAAAAAGAGCAACTACCACTATGTGCTCTGGTACAAAGAAGAGCGCACGATTCTTATTAAGCACGAAGAATACGACTACCACTGGCCGCACATTGCCAAGACCGAAGTACCACGCTGGGTATACTTTAGCTCCATTAGCAAGCATGCCATTCAGTACCACGACCAAGTGGCCGATTGGCTCGAGGCTAACCCCGATGTCTTAGTAGCGTTCCAGCCTGGTACATTCCAGATGGAAGCCGGGGCACACCGCTTGCGCCGCATTTACAAACGCACTGCTGTGCTGATTTTGAACCGCGAAGAGGCCGCACTGGTTGGCGGTGGTAAGATTGATGACGTTCACGACCTTATAGATAAGCTGCACGCTCTCGGGCCGCAGGTTGTGGTGGTTACTGACGGGCCAAAGGGCGCCTATGCCTCAGACGGCAAGCAGCGCTTACAAATGCCGCTGTATCCTGATCCAGCTCCGCCAGTCGACCGTACTGGTGCCGGCGATGCATTTGCTTCGACGTTTGTTGCAGCTGCTGCAAAGGGGATGGCGCTCGAAGACGCTTTGCTATGGGCCCCGATTAACTCCATGAGCGTTGTCCAAAAAGTTGGTGCCCAAGCCGGTCTACTCCACGAAAAAGAGTTATTGCACTACCTGCACCACGCCCCCGCCCACTACAAACCCCGCCCATTTTAGGCATACATAGTTACGGCGCAAGTAGTACCTCTCCAGAGACTAAACCGAAGCGGAGCCGGAAACAAAAACAGCGAGACCACAGGGCTCGCTGTTTTTAGTTGCCGCGCGTGAGCGGTCTCTGGAGAGGTACTACTTGCGCCGTTTATATATGGGCCTAAACAGTAGCGGGATGGTGGCGCTTGTGGTAATCTGGTAGGGAAATGACACGTTTTTTGTCCGAAGCGTTGGGGGCGCAGGAACCATCGTTCAGCCAAAGCAT
>DATIIM010000020.1:0-66591 GCA_035479615.1 Patescibacteria group bacterium | reverse complement strand
ACGGTTGGGCAGGACAACACGAGAAGGATACAGAGACAGCCTTCACCCTGACACCGACACAGATGGGAGCGAGAGTGTACCTACCAACACTGGGACGCTTTGCACAGGTGGATCCGGTGGAAGGGGGCGGTGCTAATAACTATTCGTATCCTACTGATCCGGTGAATGAGTTTGATCTTACGGGGGAATGGTGGGGACAAGGCTTTGCCAAGCAATACGCAAGTGACTTAGTAAAATACAACCCAGCAACTGGCATTTACGGAGCTGCTTACAACTCCTACCGTGCCATACACTCGCCTAAGAATTACACGATGGATGTGGCGAGGGCTACTGTTACTTACGTGCCAATAGGAGGGGGTTTAAAAGCGGCGCCAATTATCAGGAGCATCAAAATCCCCGCGGTCATGAAGGGTGGAATAATTTTCAAGGTAACGTATACTGGGGTCAATGGTGGTAAAAAGTTTATTAAACTCGATTTGCCAGACAAAGTCCGCCCCTATATACACTGGGTTAATGGGAGAGTTAACGCTGGAGGCAACGAAAAGAATGCACTGCACTATAGGTGGTGGGGAAGGTTGATAAAATAACATGATGAAATCAAGAGACAGGTACGTACCCAAGGACTTTGACCCGGCCGCCGATTGGCTCATATGTAATGGGTTAGTTGGTGCGATCTCATATGTTGAGAGCGGCTCACCAATCCAGTTCGATGAAAGCCTCATGCCCTCATGGTATTCACAACTGACTGGTGATAGGCTTGAAAAAGCTTGGGACCTCCAAGACGAATATGTACGCAGGCTTCTACGATGGATAGGCGACAAGGGTATTGTGGACGCATATTTTGATGGCGCTTATGAAAAGAGCGAAAAATGGTTCTTGGATAAGTATCAAATTAAAAGTAGCGGCAAGTTTGATTGGCAAAGCGAAATGGTGACGGATTTACCAGAAGTGAATACAAATAATTTACTTCTTGAGGCCGCCGATGGAACAATGTTTATCGAATATGGCAACTGGCAGACAACCTTTATTAAAGATACGACCAGGACATTCCCAGATGAACTAAAGGCTGCATCAATAGTAGAAGCCGACCTGTAAGAGATGGCTTGCCCGCTAAGAAGTAGGCGCTACGTCAGGGTAGTTATCCCGCTATAACGGTAAAATGGTGTAGAAGGGCGGGATGTAAGCGACTCCTCGACAGCACCAACGCCATTGTAGAACGCTACCTCCAACTACCTGGTGGAGTCACCAAGACATACCGTGGTTCTACCACCCGAGTCTTTAGCCTCCCCAACCTCCACGGAGATGTCTTTGCTACCACGGATGAGAATGGTGTACAGACAGGTACATTCAGCTACGACCCATTCGGCAACAAAACAAGCACCACCTTCCCCAACAACACTGCCACTGGCAGTACCTACGGTTGGGCAGGACAACACGAGAAGGATACAGAGACAGCCTTCACCCTGACACCGACACAGATGGGAGCGAGAGTGTACCTACCAACACTGGGTAGATTCCTGCAGGTGGATCCGGTGGAAGGGGGGACACCTAACAACTATGTGTATCCAGCTGATCCGGTGAATGATTTCGACTTAAACGGAATGATGAGTATGCTAGGTCATTCGTCCGGGTTTGATCAGGCCAGCTATAACGCTGCACAGAGTTTTTGTGGTGGATGGCAGCTAATACTGTGCGCTATACCCGGTGGTATTGAGATTAAGGCTGAAGCAAAATTTACACCAGAAGTGCTGAAGTTAGGGTCAAAGGGTGGACCTACAGCTGGTAAGGCGTTCACGGTTGGCGTCAAGAGAGCTGTAGCCCCTTGGGAGAACAAGTGTGCCTTTGGATGCGGAAGAGACGCAACAGAAGTTGACCATATAATCCCTAAATCTCGGGGCGGCAACAATACACTTGAAAATGCGCAGCCAGCCTGTAGGACGTGTAATGCCTCCAAGGGTAATAAAAATTTCCCCAAGAATTACGGCACCAGGCAAAAGGTGATATGGTATGCTAAGAGGTTTTTTAAATGATAGATGGAAAGTACCCCCCGGCGATTGATCCTAAGAAGGTTGGCACCTACAGTTCGAAGGTGTTTAGTGGAGGTGGTTATTTTTATGACGACGTTCTGGAATACAGAGTCTGGACAAAAGAAAATAGTAAGACGATGCTTCACTCGTTTTCGACATATGAAGAGGCGTCTAATTTTAGCAAAAGCACAAGCGAGGATGCTGAAAAGCCTCTAGTCCTTGTTTTTCAAAAAGAGTATGTTGCCGAGGATGATTCGGGTCGTTTGACGCACGTGAAGCAAGGTCGGATAACTGAGTGGCAGGTTGACTGGCTTACTGGCAATAAAGGAACGCACGAAAAGATCCCTAGTTTTATCGAGAAGTCAAAAAATAGAATCTAAGCATAGAATCATTCGTGCCTTCACGTTCAAAAGGCAAAGACACACGGTAGACCCACCGTTCGAAAATATAAATGATCCTATTTATGGCTCAGCAGGTAATAAAGAATATGAACAAGACAAATGTAGCATTGATAGTTTACGATTATGATGACGACTTTGAGAAACTATCGACGTTTTTGCGCCTCAAGCCGACAATGACACAAGAGGTAAGTGAGAAAGAATGGCTGGTGCGTAGATGGGAACTGGCGGCAAACGTTCCCGAAACAGAAGAGGTTGAGAAGCATCTCGACGCACTACTGAAATTATTAGAACCAAGCGCGAAAGAGATAAGAGAAACAGCTGAAAAATACCGATGTATTATCTCAGTGGGGATACATTACTATGAGTTTAATCCTGAAATTGCCTTAACGCCCGAAATGCTCAACAGCTTATCATCTCTAGGTGTCAAGCTATGGCTTGACATATACAACATGTGGGATGGTGAAACAGACCACGATAATAATCACTCCACATCTAAGATATAGAACGTGGCCCTTTCGTTATAGTGTACACGCCTAAGTGCCTCGGCTCACCGCCGACTCCCTCGACTAGTAGGCTCCTAGTGCTTCCCCGACTAGGGTTACTAGTACAAGTACTATGCCAAACATACCAAGGCCAATAGGCCATAGGTCTTTGCCGAGCGGTAGCAGAGGTTTTTTGACATGCGTTGCGTAGTGAGCCTGGGCTTCAAGGACCGGCCGTACCAAGAGAGTCATAACAACACACTCAAGTACTATCGACGCTATGATGATGAAGACGTTGTTGGATATTCGCCAAACCATGCTTAATGTAAAAAATAGGCCGAGTAGCCCCGCAGCACGCCCTTGGTCGTTGAAGTCGTTTGTGTAGCCAACATGCTCGGCAAGCGCCTTGGTTTTTTTGAATAGGTCAAAGGATGTAAATGCCAAGAACCAGGAGCGGAAAGTGCTGTGGTACTTTTTATTTTCTGCCTTAGCAACAATTTCCCAGGACTGCCAACCCCAGTACAGGGAGTACATGTTTAGAGTCGCTAAACTAAAAAGTAGGAACTTACGGGGTGAAATCACGAGCGAGGCGTTTGCTGCTTCTGTGGCCGTTGTGGAGCGCTTTTTCTTTAATTTTTTATTGCGCACTAAAAGCACGATTGGCAGGGCAACGGCAAGCCCCAGCATCCCAATTACAAAAATTGTACCAGCGGCGCCGGTATCGGGTGCAGCTGCGTTAAATGCGTCAATTGAAGCATTATAAGCGTCTACCGTTTGTCCAAATTGCCCTGAAACACTGTCGAATGTTTCAGGGTCTTTGTTAGCAGCGCTGTCACGCCAATCAGAGATCTCTCTTTTAAGATCAGCCAAATTAGCACGCACATCTTGCAATTTAAGGGCGCGTTCGCCTATTTCTGTAGTCTGGCCTAGATCGGCATATGACCGACTAATTACTTGCTTGGCTACGTCGGCTTTATCTACGAACTTAGGAAAAAACTCCTCTGTCGGCAAGTCTTTTGTATCATCAAGGAAGGTGTAAAGGTCTGTTATTGCAGAGGAAGCGGCGCCGATTGCGGCTTCGTCGTTGCTGTCGGCAAATACTTTGTGTGTGGGGACAGCAAAAAGCATGACGGCGACCATGCCGGCCGTTGCTATCAGGGCGATAAGTTTCTTCATGACTCTCCTAAGTAGTTTACTATTGTGTTGGGCATAGAGCGGTAACGTCGCCGTGGTAGGCAAGTACGCCCTGTGTCTGTGAGCAGATGTTCGCCTTGGCTTGAACCTGCGGTTTACGAACGGTGGCGCTTAGCAAAGATTCAATAAAGCCCTGTGATTGTTCTTCACGAACAATGGTGAAGTCATCCTGTATACCCGCGGCTTTGGCAAGTGCTGCGTAGGCATCATCGCGGCTACCGGTTTGGTCGATGAGTTTGTACTCCAAGGCGGTTTTATTGTCGTACGCTGCGGCACCAATCGTATCACGGATAGTCGCTTCAGCTATGTGCCGGTGCTGGGAGACATACTGCACAAAAGTGTCATATTCGTTGTTGACCGATTTTTGTAGTAAGGCGATTTCACCCGCGCTCAGCTTGCGATAAGGATTGCCCATATCTTTATATTTACCAGCGCTTATGTAGGTGCTTTGAATGCCATTCTGTGTGACGACGCCACCACTGAGTAACCCACCGTCTTCGGCAAGCACTGTGTCGTAGTACTCGAACGGCCCCATAATGACCCCAATACTGCCGATGTCGCTCCCATAATCAGCAATGATTTTGTCTGCGCCGCTAATTGCCCAGTAGCCGCCGGATGCAGCTTGGCCTTCTACGTATGCATACACGGGGTTGCCTGTCGTTTTTTTATAGTAGGCAACTCCGTCTGCGATGGCTCTGGCGCCATAGATTGTGCCGCCAGGCGAACTCATTTCTAGCACGACGCCGTTAATAAGGTCGTCCTTTGTTGCGGCGTACAGTTGTTCTTTTACGGTATAGCCAGCTGTTTCGTTGTCTTGGCTAAAGGGTTATTAGATGCGTCGCTGCCTACTATGGTGCCCGTAACCTTTATAGAAAGTAATTCGTGGGACCCATCGCCATATATGTAGCTATACGATCCCTTGGAACCATCACCAGATGCAAAAATACCGCCCAGAATAAGCACGGTCACAATTAAACAGCCAATGACAGTCGCCCAGGTGATGTTTATAGTTATGATTCGTTTAATTATTTGTTTAAGAAAAGGATGCTTCAGGAAAAAGTTGCGGATGCGTTGCATGTATTGCCACCTGTTAAAGTTGCTCTGAGAATAACAGGTATTCCTTTGAAACGCCAGAATAGCTGGAGAAATATCTAATTATAGCACTGCCCTGGTCGCTAAAGGTACGCTACAGCGTAATTTGCTATAATACCCTCACGATTCTGCACTATGTCAGAATTATGATGTAAGTGTCTTATGGACGCAGAAGGAACGTAAGTTTTATGAGCGAACCCAGTAGCACGAGCACCCTTACAGTAGCAGTTTTAAAGCGGGCATTGCTGGTGGTTGCGGCATCGCTGGGCTTTGGGCTGGTATTCGACATTTTGTTTTTTGAAAAAGCACCTGGCATCTCGTTTCCTATATATATTCTCCTGACTTTTGGCGGCATTTTGAGCGCCGCGCGGCTATTTAAAACGAAAATACCTGCATCTGCCTATTGGGTTGCAGCGCCCTTATTACTTTTCTCTAGCATGTTGTTTGTGCGGGCCGGTGGGCTGGTTACATTTTTTAACTTTATGGCGTCGCTCTATTTGCTGGCGCTCATGCTGTACCTGATATTCAAACCCAAGCTCTACACGTTTAGCCCCCAGCAATACATTGCGCCGCTGTACGAGATGCCGCTGCAGCTCCTCAGCAGGCTCCAGGCCACGATCACGGACCTGGGCATTTTGCGTGGCGTAGCTACCAAGCACAAGGCCGTACCGCAGATTGTACGCGGCGTGCTGATTGCGCTGCCAGTGTTGGTATTGTTTGTGGCGCTGTTTTCGTCCGCCGACTTGGTTTTTCGCAAGTATATTACCGACGTTTTTAACGTGCACTTTAACGGGCAATTTGTAGCCCACGGGTTCTGGATTATTGCTGCAACCGCCGTGTTCGTAGGCGTATTTGGCTATCTGCAAAAAGGGCCGGCGGCACTATCCTCACTGGCGAGCAAGAACGGCCAGGCAGTAGAAAAACCGCGGCGCCAAGGCTTTGGATTGACGGAGGCATCGATTCTTTTTGGATCACTCAACGTGTTATTTTTGGCTTTTATACTGGTGCAGCTGGCCTACCTATTTGGCGGCGAGCACAACATTACAGTGCAAGGGTTTACCTATGCCGAGTACGCGCGGAAAGGGTTCTTTGAGCTGCTGGCGGTGGCGGTCATTTCGTTCTTGCTGATCCTGGGTGCTGAAAAGGCATTAACCATAAAAGACCAAAAGCACAGCGTGCGGTTTAAGTTCCTTTCGGCTGCGCTCATCCTCCAAGTTATGGTCGTGATGGTGTCGGCCTTTAAGCGGATGGCTTTGTACGAGAGCGCCTACGGCTTCACCTCGTTGCGGCTGTATGTGCAGATAGCAATTGTGTGGCTGGCTGTGGTGTTCTGCATTTTGCTGTACAAGATCTTTAAAGACCAGCGGGACAGCACGTTTGCGTTCCTGTCGTTCACTAGCCTGATTTTGTTGCTCGCGTTTATCAACATTATTAATGTGGACGCGTTTGTAGCGCACAAGAATATTAGCCGGTATTACGCCACCGGCAAGCTGGATGTAGGGTATCTGAGCAGTTTGTCTGACGACGGTGTAACCACGATCATTACGTTAGCAGATTCCAAAGACACAAACCTGCGGCAAGATATTGCCGGTTCCTTGTACCAGAAGCGCCTCAGTTTGCAGACGAAAGACCGGTATTGGCAGTCGGCTAACCTGTCGCGTAAAGCTGCGCTCAAGGCCTTGGACAGTAAAGCGGCTTGGATCGAGCAGAATAAGTACAAAGGGCTGCAAGATTTCGTAGCGCCTGCCGAGGATTAAACAGGCTCTTCTGTATCTGCCCGGCGCACCATATACACCACCAGCGCCAGGCCCATTGTTAGCCCGAGCACAATGCATATGCTGCCGGCAATGCGCAGGTAATTGGCGATTGTTAAGTCCCAGTTGAGGTGCCCGAGGCGGGTGAGAATTTGGTACCAGTCGTGGGCTTGGTCTGGGTCGGCGCCAACGTCTAACGATACTAACGGCAGGTTGCGCGTGGTGGCGTCGGCGGCATAGGCGGCGACATCAAACAGGTTGAAGCCCACCCAGCACAGGCAAAAACAGGCAGCAAAATACCAGCGCTTCCATATGCAGATGCCGAACCATATAGCCGGGAATAGGCATTGGAACAGCGACCCGCCGAGTATGGTCATGAACGTGCCAAACGGGATGAACAATATGTGCCCCAGCTCGTGGATGCCGAGGTCAAAGGCATTGAAGATGTTGGCGATGCGGTTTAGGGCAAACTGGTGGTCCATGATGTTTTGTGTGAACACAAACCCGAGCCAGGCCAGCAGAATTGCCCGCGGCCACCACAGTTTGTTGCGCGCCCAGGCCAGTATTTGCTGCAAAAAGTTGCGCATGGTATGCCCGCCTTTGCTATGCTTCTCGCTTTGCGCCATATATGGCCAGGTCGCGGAGGAACTGCACGTGGCGTGGCGACCAGTGCGATGGTGCTTGGTCGAGCGATGACATGGCGAGGTCGACGTGGTGGGTAACTAGTGCGCGGATTTCATCAAGCGCGCCAGTGCGCCGCATGATGTCCAGGCATTCGGCGAATTCTGAGGCTTTTAGTGCTGGGTTGCCTAGGGCGGCAAGCAGTACGGTTTTTTCTTGTTCGTTCGCGTGCTCGAGCGTTTTGGCGACCAGGGCGGTCTTTTTGCCCTCGATAATATCGCTCATCTGGGGTTTACCGGTGGCGGTTTCGCTGCCGAATGTCCCCATTATGTCGTCGTGTAATTGGAAGGCTAGGCCGGCGTTGAGAGAATAGCTGTCAAAGTGCACCAGCTCGTCGGCCGGTGCACCAGCCAGTGTGGCGCCGACTTGGAGGGGCAGCAGGTACGAATAGTAAGCGGTTTTGTAAGTGGCGATGCCGAGCACGTGGTCCATGTTCATGTCGTCGTGCCCCAGCGGGGATATGTCCCGCAGCTGGCCGATGCCAGTCCGGGCTAGCCCGTCGTTGAGAAGGTCTACGGCGCGGGCGCGTTGAGCAAAGGGAACATCCAGGCCGAGCAACCTGGATTGCGCCTTGTGCTGGGCGTAAAGGCAAGCCATTTCTGCCATATCTTTCCCAATTTTTACCGGATCGCCGGGCGCCTTGTGCGCGGCCAGGAAATCGGCCATTTGTACGTGAGCAGTCGGGCCGCCGCGGCGCAGGGCGGAGTTGTCGGCCACGTCGTCCATGACCAGCAAGTAAGCATGGCAGGCTTCAATGACACCGGCGGCAACGCTGGCTACTTCGGCATTAGTGCCACCGTATAAGTCGTAACCGGTCAGGGCGAGCACGCCACGGGTGCGCTTGCCTCCCCGCTCCATGAGCGACACAAAGCCATTCAAAGCTGCCTGGGTGTAGACGTCTTCGTCAGCCGCCTGGTCGTGTACCATTTGGGCAAAGTCTTCTACACCACGGGTAACGATTTCCAGCCGGGCGGCGTACGCTTCCTTAAAAGTAGATGCAGGGTTGGGCGTAGCGGCCATATTACAAAGTGCTCCTATCTGGGGTTGCTAGGGCTATGTCGCCGATTCTATTTACATACCCAATTTCCAGCACGCGTTTGCATAGGATGATGTAGCGTTCAAAGGCTTTGTAGTCTGCTGGCGGTAAATCGGCAATAGTGGCTGCCATGTACTGCCGGATGTGGGTGCGCAGGGCGTCCAGTATATACGCGCCATGCTGGTGACGCGTAGCGTCGCTGGTGTGGAATTCGCTAAAGGCTTGCTGCAATGCAGCAACTTCTGTTGGTTTGATGATGAACGCCAGCTCGCAAAAGCGCTGCACGATCGCCGGGTCGTACTGGTTGAACGGATTGATAACAAACTGGCCTTTGCTGGGGTCGTAGCCGCTGTCCATTTCCCAGTCGCCAAGTTCATCCCACAGCCGCACCACAACGTTGCAGGTCTGCAGCAAGTTAGTCATGGCGGTATTGCCGTAGATGGCCGAGAGCGGCAGCAGGGAGGCGTCGTGCTGGCGGTAGATGGCATAGAGCGAAGACGAGATGCTGGGGAACCCGGCGCTAACCGTGGAGATTTCGGCCAGCTGGGTGCTGTGTTCCTGCAAGAAAGCTTGGTCTTTGCCTGTTTTGAGATACGCCAGGCTCAATTGGTGCATGACTTCTTCGTTGTGGAGCACCTGGCCATAAAAACAGTCGGTGACCAGTGCGGTGTCTTCGGGTTTGGCGAGTTCCTCAATTTTTGCCTGGATGTGTTGCAGGCCTTGGAAGCGGGCTTGCGCCAGCTTGCTGACAGTGCCGGGCTTCTTTTTGCCCAATAAAGCAATGGCTTCGGCCATGGTGGTGTCGCCGCGGTCCATGGTCTGGTCGCCCCAGTACATCACGCACACAGCGGTGGATACGGCGCTGAGGCGAGGGATGTCGTCGATCTCGCCAATGGTCAGGGCTGGGCAAAAGGCCAGGGTTTTAGGGATGATTTCGGTTTTGACGATGTGTTGTACCTCGTCTTGGCTTAGTTCGGGCATGCCTTCGGCGATAATGCCCGCTAGCTCCGCGGCCACAGCCTTTGCTATTGCGCCCAGCTGCGCCTCGGCCCACGCCAGCCGCTGGGAGTTATCTTCGCCTGGGAACGTGTCCCCGAATACTGGGCTTTGCCATGTGGCTCCCAAGAATGTTTTAAGCTGTGTGTTAATACCGTCCCCACTCACTGTTATGTTGTACTCATATCATAATATGCTAACAGTTGTTCGCAAAATAAACGCCTTGGCTTTTGAGTGTGGGGTCCGTAGAATCAAACATATGAGTGCCATTGAACCGCAACAGTTCACCGTGGAAGTAGTGGGTAACTATGTACACCTTAAAACCTGGGGTAAACAAGACGTAAACAAGCTGGACGAACCGGCAAACGCCGCGTTAGCGTTGGCAAAAGAACAACACATTGATTTGTTGCTTGATGACATCCGCGGTATTGATTCAACAGATGTTAGTATCCTGATGCAATCCAAGGCTATGGGAATTCTCTGGAAATTACGCACCTTTAAGAAGGTGGCTATAGTACTGCAGACGGGGAGGCTGAGTACGATGTTTTTCTCTACCCTAGACGCGATCCATGTTGGCCGAGATACGAAGTTTAAGGGTTTTGACACAGAACCCGAAGCTATTGCCTGGCTCCAAGAGACACCACCGGCAAGCTAGGCCATATTGCGCCGTGCATGTAGAATAAATATATATGTCGAAACAAGTTGCCAAAAAAGCCAAGAAGAAGGACAACAAAACGGCCCACAAGGCTGTTAAACCAGCCGCCAAGCAACACAAGGCGCCAGCGGCGGTAAACACTGCCAAGCCGGTGGCAGAAGCCTTCGAGGCACCTGTAGAGGCACCAGAATTTACCACAGGTAGCATGTTCGATTCCAAAGTAGTGGTATGGAGCGCTGTAGTGCTCGCTATTTTGCTGCTGTGCGCGACCGCCACGGTAGCATTCGGCATGCACCGGTCCCGTTCAGACGAAAATGCCCTCAAGCACATTGCGCCATTGAGCGCCCAAGACCAGCCGACGCTGAAAGTTATCGGCACCGACGATGACCTGCTCGGTAAAGACGGCTCCGTGCCCAGCACTGGCGCCGCAGCCGCACTGCAAACCCAGAACACCGCTAACACACCGCAGTCACCAGTCTCGGCTGATGCTGCAACTGCTGCTAACGCGCTGCATGCCGGGGCAGTCACCTTACAGGCTGGCGTGGGCAGCAATGTGAATGGCCTGAGCGTCAACGAACCAGGGCTGTAAAACCCTATGCGGTTTTAGCTGAAGCGCGCTGAGCTTCTTCACTTTTGCGCGACTCCAGGAACATGTGCAGGGTAGTGGTGATGAGGATCATGATGACCGGGCCGATGACTACGCCTAGGAATCCGAACATTGCCACGCCAGAAAATACCGACAAAATAGTCAGCGCGGAATTAAGCCGCGCGTTTTTTGGCACTAGATGCGGCCGCAGCAGGTTGTCGATGTTCGTGATAATTAAGAAGTGCACGAGCAGCACAATAATACCCGGCACCACATGCCCGGTAAATGCCAGGTATACACCGGCCGGGATGATGATTATGCCCGCACCGAGCGGAATGATCGACAGCACGGTGAGTAGCAGGAACATAAAGAAGAAGATGTGGTGGATACCGGCCACATGCAGCACCGTAGCTCCCACTAGCCCCTGGCAAGTGGCGATGATGAATTGGCCGCGGACCATGGCTGTGGTCATGGCGCCCATTTTTGCCAGGTAGGTGTTAGTGGCCGCAGTACCGAGTGGGTTCAGGCGCTTTACCGTGCTCACCAGCGTGTCGCTGTGGCGCAGCAAATTCACAAATAGGTATATGTACAACACGGCAGTCACAAAGAACGTTGCAATACTGCTCACCGATGACCGCAGCAAATGCAGCACACCTTGGGCAATGCCCGAGAACAGGTGATTAATAGCGGTCGTTACCTGGTCGATGCTAATTTGGTACCCGCCGGGCAGCCCTTGCAATGCATGGTTCACCCAGTTGACCGCCTTGAGCCCAATATCGTTAATGTCGATGGTTTGGTTTGTTAGGGCCTGTACCAGTGTTTGGGCTTGCAGGACAGTCAGGAACACCAGCAGGGCAAGGGGGATCAGCACAATAAACAGGCTGACCAAAAAGGTGAGGGATGCAGACGCCCCCGGGCTTTTGGTTTTCTTTGCAAACCACTTGTACATCGGGTGGAACAAATAGGCCATGATAATCGACAGCAATATCACTGAGAAATACGGGCGGAAGAAGTACGCCCCAAACGCCAAGGCGATTGCTACGGCAACAACAAGCACGCGCTGATGTGGAGATTCATTGCCCCAATGCATACGTATTAGTGTATCCCTAATCTGGCCGGATGTGAATGCCGGCTACGTATCAGGGGCTACCTCTGTTATAATAAGCAGCAAATGAAACAAGACCATATCCGTAACTTTTGTATTATTGCGCACATCGACCACGGCAAATCCACGCTGGCCGACCGTTTGCTGGAATTGACTGGCACGGTCGAAAAGCGCCTGATGAAGGAACAGCTCCTAGACCGCATGGACTTGGAGCGCGAACGCGGCATTACCATCAAGCTGCAGCCAGTGCGCATGGACTACAAAAACTACCAGCTGAACCTTATCGATACCCCTGGGCACGTTGACTTCAGCTACGAAGTGTCACGCAGCCTGGAAGCATGCGAAGGCGCTATTTTGGTGGTCGACGCCACCCAAGGTATGCAGGCCCAAACGCTAGCTAATGTGTACCTGGCGATTGCCGCTGACCTGACGATTATCCCAGTGCTGAACAAAATCGATTTGCCAGCTTCCGACGTCGAGCGGGTCGGCGCCGAGATCGTCAGCTTGTTGGGTTGTAAATTTGAAGACATCCTGCAAATTAGCGCCAAAACCGGGCAGGGCGTAGATGCCGTTTTGGAGCGCATCGTGGCAGATGTGCCGCCGCCCAGCGGCCAGCCCGAATCCCCTACCCGGGCACTGATTTTCGACAGCTATTACGATGACTACCGCGGCGTAATCCTGTATGTCCGCGCAGTTGACGGCAGGATAGGCAAGAGCGACCAGATCCGTATGATGGCCTCCAATGGCCAAGGCATTGCATTGGAAGTCGGCGCGCTCAAGCCAGACATGTCGGCGCTGCCGAGCATCGAAACAGGGGAAATTGGCTACGTGGTGACCAACCTCAAAAGCACCCGCGAGGCAAAAGTAGGCGACACCATTACGCTCGTTAAAACCCCCGCCTCCTCTGCCCTGCCCGGCTACAAAGACGTGCACCCATTCGTATATGCCGGCTTCTTCCCGGACAGCAACGAGCATTACCAGGACTTAAAAGATGCCATCGAAAAGCTGACGCTCAGCGACTCAGCCTTACAGTACGAACTTGAGAACTCGCCAGTACTGGGCTTTGGTGTACGCATCGGCTTCCTGGGCTTGCTGCACATGGACATTGTGCGCGAGCGCCTGGAGCGGGAATACAACCTCGACCTGGTGGTTACCAACCCATCGACCGACTACCAAATAACCCTCAACAACGGCACCGAACTAGACATTAAAAGCGCGGCCGATTTGCCAGACCCGGCCAATATCCGCGAAATCCGCGAGCCATGGATCAGGGGCGAGATCGTCGCACCCAAGGAATATGTCGGCGCCATCATCCAGTTGATCAACAACAAGCGCGGCTTGCACAAAAACCTCAGCTATATCGATGAGCGCGCCCTCGTTAGTTTTGAAGCGCCGCTCGCCAACCTGCTGACCGATTTCTACGACCAGCTTAAAAGTCTGACCTCTGGATACGGTTCGTTCAACTACGAGCTTGCCGACTACCGGCCCGAAGACCTGGTACGCGTGGACTTCTACGTGGCTGGCGAAAAGATTGACAGCTTAGGCATCATGGTGCACCGCAGCGAATCGGAACGCATCGGCCGGGAAGTCGTGGCCAAAATGAAAGAAGTCATTCCACGCCAGCAATTCCCGGTTGCGTTGCAGGCAGCCATTGGCGGCCGGTTCATTGCCCGCGAAGATATCTCGGCTTTCCGCAAAGATGTTACGACCGGCTTGTACGGCGGTGACGTCTCCCGTAAAAAGAAAGTCCTGGCCAAGCAGGCCAAGGGCAAAAAACGCATGAAGCGGTTCGGTAAAGTAGATATTCCAGCCGAAGCCTTCACGGTAATGTTAAAGCGCGATTAAAAGTAAGGCATAATAGGGCGTATGGAAAATGAACGCTACCAACCAGCACCCCAGGTACTGGAACAACTCAAACAAATAAACTTTGTAGCGGTCGTAGGGCCATCAGCGGTCGGCAAGACTACCTTAATCCGCGAGGCCATGAAGCACGATGCGACGCTGCATTTGGTGCTGAACAACACCAGCCGCGACCCGCGCCCGGACGAGCGGGAAGGTATCGATTACCGGTTCGAGAGCCGCGCCCGGATGGAAGAGGGCATTATGCGCCACGAATTCGTCCAGGTGGCGCCGAGCGTATTCGGTGATTTATATGCCACGTCTGCCGACGACTACCTGCCGGAAGCAGTGAACTTGCTGCCGGTGTTGGCAGACGCCATGCCCGTGTTCCGCGCCCTGCCCTTTAAGAGCATCCGCACCATTTATGTAGTCCCACCAGACTGGGACACATGGCAGCAGCGCCTTAAGCAGCACCGCTTTAGCGCCGATAAGCTCATGAAGCGGTTCGAAGAAGGGAAGCGTTCGCTGGAATTCGCTTGGGCAGACAATACAACTCAGTTTGTAATTAACGGCGACCTGATGACGGCCGTAGATGACTTTGTGCTGCTCACTCTTGGCCGGCCCTTGCCCGAACGGCTCCAAGCGGATCAAGAAAAGGCAAGAGACATTGTTCGTAATTTGCTCGAAAAGGTAGGGGACGTTATGCGCGACCCTGCAGCTGTTTCAGAGCAGTAATAATTTCGTTGACGTGCGTTTCCGGGTCAACGCCGCGGTATTCTTTTACGATCTCCCCTTCCGGGTTGATGATAAAGGTGTCGCGGTGCGTGCCCAACGGGTGGGTCAGGTCGCGTTTCCAGGAGCCGTAGGCTTCGATAACTTTGTGCTCCGGGTCGCTTAAGATCGTAAAGTTCAGCCCGTGGTGTTCGGCAAATTTCTTGTGGCTTTCGACCGAATCCTTACTAATGCCAATCACGGCGGCGTTACCCAATTCGACAATTATTCCCCGGGCGTCCCGGAAGCTGCAGGCCTCTGTGGTGCAGCCCGATGTCTCGTCCATCGGGTAAAAATACAGCACAACCCATTTGCCTGCGTAATCCTTGAGTGTGTGTACCGTACCGTTCTGGTCCGGCAGTGAAAAATCTGGTGCTTTCATATAAATCCCCCTACACCCCATTCTACAGCACGTACAGATGTTCGTTATTTGTTGCATTCCGAAGCAACGTTGGGTAGTATGCAGGCGTTCCTGGCGGGCCACGGCTCGTGCTTCAGCTAGCACCGGCCAGCACGAGCCATGCCCTGCCAGGACGTGCATAGTCTCCAATGTATGCTTTAACACTTTAAATTTTTGAAAAATACGGTATAGTAAGCACATGGAACTGAGTGCGAGTCTCAAACAAAAAGTTGCTACGTACAAGCCCTCCCCTTCGGCCTTGGATTCCATCCGCAGTGCCACACTGATGTTCATGGTTGGTATTACCAGCGCCGGCAAGAACGCGCTGCTCAGCCGGATGATGGCCCAGCACCCAGACGACTACTATTTTCTCGTGTCACACACCACCCGCGCCCCGCGTGAAAATCAGGGCGTTATGGAGCGTGACGGCGTCGAGTATTACTTTATCGATAACAAAGAAATGGAGCGCAAGCTCGACAACGGCGAGATGATCGAAGCCGCGTTGATCCATAACGGTTGGGTGTCCGGGGTGAGCATCGACGAGATCAAAAAAGCACAGGACCAGGGGCGGGTGGCTGTCTCTGATGTTGAGGTGCAAGGGGTTGCGTCATATGTAGAATATGGCCTGAACCTGAAGCCTGTTTTTGTATTGCCACCAAGCTTCGAAGTCTGGAAAGAGCGCCTGCTTAAGCGCTACGGCGACCGGGTAGATGATTACAAGAATGAACTCGTCAGCCGCATGGAAAGCGCCATTCGCGAGATTGAGCACGCCCTGAGCGTTGACTACTTCTACATTGTCATCAACGATGACCTTGATGAAACCGTTGAACTCGTCAGCCGCATCGCCCACGGCGAACCAATCGAACCGCACTACCACAAAGCTATGGCCATCGCCGACCACCTGCTCAACCAGCTGCGCGCCGAACTCGCCAAATCTCGTTAGCCCGTTGCGGTTTAGCAACCCATATGCGATAATATGACTCTAGCGTTCCCTACTTTTAAGGGGCGTTTTTATTTATGCCCAGGAGGGCATGAACATGACAACTTCTGTATATGAAACAGGCCAAGCCTCGAGTGCGGCACTATGGGCCGAATTCGACGCTCAGCAGCCACTCCACGACCCAGTCGAACGCGTTATGACTCCCAAGGAACTAGAAGCCGCACTGGTAGGCGAAGGCCTATCGCAGTACGACCTCGTAACACTTGCAGGCCGTCCAAGCGTTCCCCTTGATGCTGCCGGTTGGCTCACCACCCGCGACGTCCACATGAGCCTCGTTGCCGAGCCAGTACCAGATGTGCCCGAAATAAGCGTCCCTGGGCAGCCGGCATTCTCTGCGCGCCGCATCACAGGGCGCGTCCCGGTGCGCGACATAACTGCACGCCGGGTTGATGAGTTCGACGCTCGGCGCGAAGCCGCATGGCGTGCCTGGGAAACCGGGGCATTGCCAGCACAGCCTAACATGGCAAAACGCCCGCTGGTTAAGCGTATAGCTGGCTATATCAGCAGCGCCTTCAACGTCGCATTCCTCGAAGCCTAGCGCGGTATTGTCTTAGCACTCTTGACGTTTGAGTGCCAAGATTTTATCATAAAAGGTAATGACCGACCGCCAGCAGCAGATACTGAGATCAATCGTCGAACAATACGCCGAGGTGGCTAGCCCGGTGGGTTCAAGCCTGCTTGCTAAGGTGTTTGGCGTGAGTAGCGCTACTATCCGCGCCGAAATGGCCGAACTCGAACATAAGGGCTACATTATGCAGCCACACACTAGTGCCGGCCGCGTGCCAACCGACAAAGGCTACCGTTTTTACGTCAACAGCATTGCCGAAGAAAGCAGCACGATTCCGGAACGCCGCGCTGAACGCGCCCTCAACGCCCGCGTGCAAGACGCCGGCCTGCCAGAGCGCACCATCCGTAATGCGGTGGACACGCTCGTAGAGCTGACGCACAACCTTGGTTTGGCGACCATTGGCAACCAACTGTATATGAGCGGCTTGTCTAATTTATTCGGCCAGCCAGAATTTATCCAGCCAGGGCAGGTGCAGCAAGTCGCCCGGCTGCTCGACAACCTGGAACCATGGTTGCGCGAAGCCGCACCCAACCAGCCCTTGAATGTGTACATTGGCCGCGAAAACCCGATTGGCCGCACTGCTGGTTGCTCGCTGGTCATCAGCCGCTTCCACAGTCCATATTCCGACAACAGTTATATTGGTGTGCTGGGCCCGACGCGCCAGAACTACCGCGATGTTATGAACTTAGTGGGCCGCGCCGGCCATACCTTAGAGGAGGTGTTATATGAATAAACAAACCGACGCGCCAGAACCCCAAGATGAGTTCGATGCCGAAGATTACGAACAGCAAATCGCTGAACTGACCGCCGCCCTGCAGCGCGAACGCGCCGATGCCATGAACATCCGCCGCAACCACGACAGCCAGATCTCTGGCCTGCGCGATGCCGCCAAGGCTGGTGTGGTGCGCCAATTACTGCCAGTTATCGACAACTTTGAACGCGCCCTCAAACACGTGCCCGCCGACCTAGAAGGCAACGACTACGTCAAAGGCATTCAGGGGATTGTTAAACAGTTCGAGAAAACCCTCGCCGACCTTGGCGTAGAACGCATCAAGACCGTAGGCGAACCCTTTGACCCTAACCTGCACGAAGCCGTCAGCATGGAAGAAGGCGAAGGCGACCAAGAAATCGTCAGCGAAGAACTGCAATCTGGCTACAAACTAGGCAGCGACGTCATCCGTCACGCCATGGTCCGCGTCAAGCAACAATAGTCAGGGCCTGCTAGAATAATGCTTATGAGCAACGACACTAAATTCTGGGCCTTTCGTATTCTGAATTTTGTGCTGTTCACGATAGATGGCTGGTTCCTGACCAATGCCCTGATGGGTGTCCTTGACACGAATAAAGGGCACAGCAACCACACCGCGGTGTGGTTTGTATTAACAGGGCTCGGCCTGGCAACGAACGTGCCGGCCTATATCTACTACCGCAAGGCTAAAGCTGAACGCTGGGGTTCGAGTCCTAAAAAGACACAAGCCGAGCTGGATGTTGAAATTTTAGCGGCTTACGGCGCCCAACAGCAGGCCGAGCAGGAAGCTGCCGCTCACAAGCTACCAACAGCACCAACGCCGCCCACGCCTCCGCCATCGGCTCCACCAACCCCGCCTGTACCGCCCGCTCCGCCAATTCCTCCTACGCCCACAGCGTAACAGATGAGAAAAAGGTCATTAGCACTCTTGACATGAGAGTGCTAATTTATTTATGATAGAGTGGTATTAGCACTCAAACCTGCTATTTGCTAACGGAAAGGGATACATACAACAATATGGGAAAAATTATCGGAATCGACCTTGGCACAACAAACTCAGCCATGGCGGTCATGCAATCCGGCAAGCCGGAAATTATCGCGAACAGCGAAGGCAACCGCACTACGCCGAGCGTTGTAGCCATCAACAAGAACGGGGAACGGTTGGTAGGCCAGGTGGCTCGCCGCCAGCAAGTTACTAACAGCAAGAACACCATCTACGAAGTTAAGCGCCTCATTGGCCGTAGATTCGAAGATAAAGAAGTCCAACGCGATCTCAAGCTTATGGGCTACGAGATCATCAAGAGCGGGCAAGCCACTAAGGTAAAGATGGGCGACAAAGAATACAGCCCAGAGGAAATCAGCGCCATGATCCTTGGCAAGCTCAAGGCTGACGCCGAAGGCTTCCTGGGTGAACCAGTGACCGAAGCGGTCATTACCGTACCTGCGTACTTCGACGACTCACAGCGCCAGGCAACCAAAGATGCCGGTAAAATTGCTGGCCTCGAAGTTAAGCGCATCATCAACGAGCCAACCGCCGCAGCCTTGGCTTACGGCCTAGACAAGGGCGACAAAAAGGACGAAAAGATCGCCGTATACGACCTTGGTGGTGGTACCTTCGACGTATCCATCTTGGAACTCGGTGATGGCGTATTCGAAGTAAAAGCAACCAATGGCGACACCCACCTCGGCGGTGCTGACTTCGACCGCGTACTGGTCAACTACTTCGTGGACGAGTTCAAGAAAGAGCACGGCCTGGACATCAGCGACGACAAAGCCGCCATGCAGCGCCTACGCGATGAAGCCGAAAAGGCCAAAATCGAACTGTCGACCGCCCAAGAAGTTGACGTCAACCTGCCGTTCTTGACCGCTGACGCCGACGGCCCCAAGCACTTTGAGCACAAATTAACCCGTGCCAAGCTCGAGAGCCTGGTTGGCGACTTGGTAAACAAGACTGCCGACCCTTGCGAGAAGGCCCTTGCCGACGCCGGCCTCAAAGCCAGCGACATTAACGCGGTCGTGCTCGTGGGTGGTATGACCCGTATGCCTGCCGTACAGGAAAAAGTGAAGGCCATCTTCGGCCAAGAGCCAATGAAGGGTGTAAACCCCGACGAAGTTGTAGCTGTTGGTGCTGCCATCCAAGGCGGTGTATTGCAAGGCGACGTCAAAGACGTATTGCTCCTGGACGTAACTCCGCTGAGCCTCGGCATCGAGACTATGGGCGGCGTGATGACCAAGCTCATTGAGCGCAACACGACCATCCCAACCAGCAAGTCCGAAACCTTCTCTACCGCTGCCGACAACCAGCCGCAAGTAGAAGTGCACGTTGTACAGGGCGAACGCGGCATGACTGCCGACAACAAGTCGCTCGGCCGCTTTATCTTAGACGGAATTCCCCCTGCCCCTCGCGGCGTACCGCAGATCGAAGTAACTTTTAACATCGACGCCAACGGTATCCTGAACGTAACTGCCAAAGACAAGGGCACGGGTAAGGAACAAAGCATTACGATTAGCGGTTCCGGCAACCTCGACAAAGAAGCTGTTGAGAAAATGGCCAAAGAAGCCGAAGCCAACGCTGAAGAAGACAAGAAAAAGCGCGAAGCTGTCGAAGCCCGCAACCTGTTGAGCAGCGCCGTGTACCAAGCCGAAAAGATGAAGTCCGACTACAAGGAAAAACTTTCCGAAGATGACATCAAGAATTTGGAAGGTGCCATCGACGTTGCCAAAAAGGTTGTTGACGACGAAAAGGCCGACAAAGACAGCATCGAAGCTTCCGCCAAGGCCCTGAACGACATCATCCAGCCCATCGGCGCCAAGATGTACGAAGCTGCCAAAGACGAAAAACCAGCCGAAGATGCTGACAAGTCTGGCGAAGACGAAGCCGACACCAAGAAGAAGACCGACGACACCGTAGAAGGCGAAGTCGTCGACGACGAAAAGAAGTAATTTACCAACGTCCTGGACGATCCGGGGTCAAACGGGGATAATAGTACAAGATGTTTGGAAGTAAAAAACAAGTTGGTGCGGATTCGCTGCCGGTAACAGTGCAGGTGGTGCACAGTGCCGAGGCGTTTGCCTTGGCAGAAAAGCTCTGGAGCGTCAATGCCCGCAGCATGTTGAGTGATTCCCAAAGCGGTAAGGAAATTCTACACTTTGCCCTCGTGAACCCGGCAACCGTTATGTGGCTGCAACGCGACAAGGGCCGCCAAGATGAGTTTGAACTCATCGTTAGCTGGCGGGAAAACAAAGCCTTGTTGGCTGATATCCACGTGCTGTTGCCTGGCCCAGAAAAAGCCGGAGATGACGCCTACGTCCGCCAGGTGCTCGAAGGTCTGCTAACAGCCGCAGCTACCGTGCCATTCCAACAGAGCGAGGGCAAGTAATATGGCGAAACGCGATTACTACGAAGTATTAGGCGTGGCCAAAGACGCCAGCGCCGACGAAATCAAGAAAGCCTTCCGCCGTGCAGCCGTGCAGCACCACCCAGACAAAGAAGGTGGTTCTGAAGAGAAATTCAAAGAGATCAACGAAGCCTACGAAGTCCTCAAAGACTCCAGCAAACGCCAGCGCTACGACCAATTCGGCCACGCTGGTGTGGGCGGCGCTGCAGGTGGCAACGGCGGCGGCAATCCATTCGGCGGAGCAGCCGGTGGGTTCAATGGCTTTAATGGCCAGCAGTTCGACTTTGACCTCGGCGATATATTCAGCAACTTTTTTGGCGGCCAGCAGCAAGGCCGTCCGCGCCAAAACCGCGGCCGCGATGTAGAAGTAAACGTCGACCTATCTTTTGAAGACGCCGTCTTTGGCACCGAAAAAGAGATTCATTTAAACATCGACGACACCTGCGAACACTGTAAAGGCAAAACCGTTGAGCCTGGGCACGAACTCAAGACCTGCGAAACCTGCAAAGGTGCCGGGCAGGTGGTAAGTGTAACGCGTACCATTTTCGGTAACATTCAGCAGGCGTCAATTTGCCCCACCTGCAAGGGCACGGGCAAAGTGCCAGAAAAAGTCTGCACCGTCTGCCACGGCAGCGGCACCCAAAAGCGCACCCAGGCTCTGACGCTCAAAATTCCGGCTGGCGTAGATGACGGCGCGGTTATTCGTTTGCGCGAGCACGGCGAAGCAATTGCTAACGGCCCGAAGGGCGATCTATACGTAAACGTCCGCGTTAAGGCGCACAAGCACTTCACTCGCGAAGGCGATCTTATCTTGAGCGAAGAACACATTGGCATGATCGACGCGGCACTCGGCACCGTTATTGAAGTTGAAACCGTTGACGGCCCGGTCAAAATGAAAATCCCGGCCGGCACCCAAAGCGGCACAGACTTCAAACTTACCGGCCATGGTGTTCCGCACTTGCGTTCCGACAATCGCGGCGCGCACATTGTGACCGTCGTGGTCGACACGCCGACCAAGCTCAATAAGCGCCAGCAAGAACTGCTCGAAGAACTCAAGACAGAATCCCCTAAGAAACGCGGCTTCTTTCGATAAAGCACATTCTGGCTATACAAATTTTCACAGCCGTTATATTCTGAAAATAATATGAACCGACGACAGCGGCTGCAACAAGGGTTTATACCTTTGCTGATATGTGTCGTTCTACTGGTCGCCGTGCTCGCCTACCTGATTTATATGCGAGTTGCACGCGCCCAGCAGTAACGCACAGTAGTGTATAGTAGCAAGAGTAGCTGATACGCTACGCTTAATAGTGTTGCTTATTATGTCCTAATATGTTATAATTAACGTATTAGTCACGATAAAAACATGCAGACACCAACCCCAAACAGTATCGGTCGTAACGCGCTCATCACCGTGGGCGACATTGATGGTGTACCGGCCAAGGTAGATACCGGCGCCGACACCAGTTCGGTCTGGGCTTCTGGGATCCGTGAAGAGAACGGGGAACTGCATTTTTACTTGTTTGATGAAGGTAGTGATTATTACACGGGTGAGGAAATCGTTGCGTACAGCGGCTGTTACCAGCAGGTACGCGTCGACAGTTCGACTGGCCATGCACAAAAGCGCTACGTCGTTGTTTTACCGGTAATTGTGGAAGGCAAGCGGCTCGAAGCACGCTTTACTCTTGCAGATCGCCGGGCCATGGCATATCCTGTGTTACTCGGGCGTAATTTCCTGGCGGGCCAGTTTGTGGTGGACGTGAGCCAAGAAATTCACACCGATATCGACCTGTCACTGCACATACAAAAACGAGCGCGAAGGCGCGCTGCATAAGGGGTTAGGAGCTAGTATGAATATTGTTATTTTGTCCAAAGGTCCCGGTAACTACACAACGCGCCGCTTAAAAGAAGAGGCCGAAAGCCGTGGCCACGACGTCCGCGTCGTCAACTATGCCCAGTGTTACATGACCATCGAGAAGGGTAACCCAGTGGTGTACTACGAAGGTGAACAGCTCGACAACGTCGACGCTATCATCCCGCGTATTGCCCAAAGCTATACCAAATATGGTACGGCTGTGGTCCGCCAGTTCGAAATGCGTGATGTATTCACCGCTGCAAAGTCGATTGCCATCAACCGTTCACGCGACAAGCTGCGTGCCTACCAATTACTAGCCAAGGCTGGTGTCGGTATTCCTAAGACCGTGTTCGCCCGCGAAACCGCTGACTTTGACGCCGTCGTCGAAAAAGCCGGTGGTGCACCGCTGATCGTAAAGGTCGCCCGCGGCACCCACGGCAACGGTGTGGTGCTTGCCGAAACTGCCAAAGCTGCCAAGGCAGTAATGCAGGCCTTTTATGTAGAAGGCGTGAACTTTTTGGTGCAGGAATTCGTGAAAGAATCTGCCGGTACCGACGTCCGGGCAATTGTTGTGGGCTACCGCGTAGTCTGCGGCTTTATGCGCCAAAGTTTGGACGACGATTTTCGTTCTAACACCCACCAAGGTGGCGTTGGTAAGGCTACCCGCCTGACCGATGAAGAAGAAAAGACAGCCATTAAAGCTGCTAAGGCCATGGGCTTGCCAGTATGCGCTGTAGACATGATGCGCTCTGAGCGCGGGCCGCTGGTGCTTGAGGTAAACTCATCTGGTAGCATTAAGACACCTGAGCTTTTGACCAAATACAACATCGCCGAAAAGATCATCGAATACATCGAACAGAACGCCAAGCAACGCAACCGCAAAGACCGTGTCGGCGCGTAGTGCGTTCGAAACTTTTTCTGGTTCCGTCTGGTTGATATTCTTTTGCCTCAGTGCCCTGGTTGTCTATGGCATTGCCGGGCATGATACATACCGCACGCTAACAGTGCACGCTACTTATTACGACCTCAAAGTTGCCAGCACCGACGCCGCGCGAAGCAAAGGCTTGGGCGGCACTGCGTCACTGGCAGTCAACCAAGGTATGTTGTTTGTGTTCCCGAACCCATCGCAGCAGTGCTTTTGGATGCAGGACATGCATTTTCCGCTAGATATTGTGTGGTTGGATGCGAATAAAACAGTGGTCCATATTGCCGAGCAAGTTCCGCCGGAAAGCTACCCGAACACGTTTTGTCCCGGGCAGTCTGCCACATACGTGATTGAGCTGAACGCCGGCGAAGTAGCCAAGCAGACCATACATCAGGGTGACCACCTTACCTTTTAAAGCGCTCATGCTATGATGAAAGCAAGATGTCCCACGACCTTGCACTAATACTAGCCCTAGGGGTGCCAACCCTGATGATTGTGGTGCTCCGCATTAATGCCGCAATGGTATTTTTGAGCCTGTGCGCTGGTGCTGTGCTGGTGGAATACGTAGCGCCCCAGGCCGACGACTTAATGAACCTAATTACCCCGCGCGCCGGAGCCGTGAGCAACAGCACCTTGGCGTTGATTTTGTTGCTGGCGCCAGCAATTGTGACGTCGGTTGTGACGTTGCTGAGCGTCAATGGCCGCGTTCGTGTATTAGTAAATGCGTTGCCAGCAGCGGCAGCAAGCATGCTGGCCGTGTTGCTGGCTGTGCCGCAGCTTCCTAAGAACATTGCAGATGCGTTCGAGAAAGGGCAGGCCTGGAGCATTCTTTCTAAAGCCGAGGCCTTAGTGGTCGGCGGTGGCGCACTGATGAGCCTGTTCTTTCTGTGGTCGCAGCGCCGCAATTTTAAGCAGCACGATAAACGCCGCCACTAGATTGCTTTTTTAGGGCAAATGTAAGATAATGTCATCTGTTACGGGCTGCCCTGCTTTATGTGGGACGCTTCGCTCGTGGCGACAAAAACATTCACCGAATGTTTTTGGGCCCATAGCTCAGTCGGTTAGAGCAGTAGCCTTTTAAGCTACGTGTCCTGGGTTCGAGTCCCAGTGGGCCCTCCAAAAAAGCATTTGACGCACCAAAGACCTCTCCGGAGGTCTTTTTGTTTGCGTTGTTTGGTATAGTGAAACGCATGATTAAAGCGGTGATTTTTGACTTTTTTGACGTGTTCCGTACCGATGCCTATAAGACTTGGCTGCGGAAAAATAACATTGCCCACGAGGGGGCGTATTTTGAAGCCTCCCGCTTGCAGGATGTGGGCGAGATAACCACCGATGGGTTTTTGGCCATGCTCAGCAAGCTGCAAGGCCGCACGGTCACGTTCGAAGAAGTAGATGGGAGCGCTACGGTAGACCACGAAGTGGTGGAAATTGCGGATGCGCTGCGCAAGCACTATCGTTTGGCGCTGCTTTCTAATGCGTCGTCGGCGTTTCTCCGGCAACTATTACACGAGCTTAAACTTGATACAAAGTTTGATGAAATTGTTATATCCAGTGAAGTCGGCGTCGCTAAACCGAGTGCCGAGATATTCGAGATTACCTTAAAAAAGCTGGGCGTGGACGCTTCAGAAGTCATATTTGTGGATGATAACGAACGCCATACTCAAGCAGCCGAAAAACTTGGTATCAAAAGCATTATTTTTTCGTCGGCGAGCCAATTAAAGCAAGACCTGGAAGGGCTGGGGCTGAAGGTATGATCGGCCAGGGTTTAAAGATTTAGCATAAGCGTTTGCTATAATCAGCAGTATGAGCAAACCAGCCAAAACTACTGCTAAGTCAGGCAAGAAACAAACTAAAACCGTAGCGCAAAAAGTCAGTAATAAACCGGCACCCCGGCGTCCGCTTATGATGGTGGTCGCGGCCCTCGCGCTTATCATTGCCGTGCTTGCAGCATACTCGTTTTACCGCCAGCCAACGGTTAGCGAAGCGATGGACACGATCAAGTCCAAGACCGAGAGCAAATACAGCAACGTGGCTGTAGATGCATCGCAGTGGCCAGCGCAAATGGGGTCGCAACTAAGCCTGCATGCCACAGGATATGACTATAATGTGAGCTCGCAGAGCTTCCCGTCGCTATACTTTACGCTTAAGGAAACCCCGCAAGTGCCGAGCGGCACGGTGGTTAATTCGCCCAAAGAAATTACCGGTACTATCGACGCCGAGATGGACAATGCCGGCTTTAAGGTAGATAGCGCTAACCACACAAACGAATTCACGTTGTACGGCCGCAAAGATACAACCTGCTTCCGGATTTATACCGACCAGCAGTTCACGGTGACGTTCACCTGTTATGACCACAACAATATCGCGGGTGTATCGCAGGATGCGCAGCCGTTTGTGAATGCCTTCAATAAAGCTAACCCTACGCAGCCCATTAACCTGAACAGCACCATCGGGCCAATTGTTATAAAGAGCCATTACGGAGCAGGTGCTATTGGTTCCAGCCACGAAGCAGGGTATGACATTGCCGAAGCGGTTGTAACGCAAAGCAATGTTAAGAAACTGGTACTTTTCTACAATAAATACGGTGGCGACTGGCAGTACATAACCAAGGCGAACGATGAATTTGGCTTCAGCTGTAAAGACTACACGGCAAATGCCGATGTGCGCAAAGCAATGTTCGACCAGATATGCCTAGGCGACCAAGGGCAAGTCCGGCTCGACACTAACAATCGCGCCTTGCAATAGTTGACCTATGAACATTTCTAAAGCGCTAATATGGGCAGGCGGCGTGGTGTGCGGTGCGAGTGTTGCCGTGTTTCTGTATAGCTTCTTTAGCATGTATGGGCTTGTAGGCTCATGCCAGAACGGAACTGAGCACTGCGCCGCCTACACCAAGTTGGTATGGATTAACCGGGCTGGGCTTGTGCTGGTCATCACCGGCGGGTTCACACTGTACATGGGCATACTCATGCGGCCTAAGCGCTAATTTAACACTGTTAAAGAGTAACCATTTACAACAAATAATTTTGATTGTATAAGTTAGTTACTATGGCATATTTAAACGCAGCAGTCATCGCAGCAGCTAACCAAGCTCGCACATTCGATGCAATATTCGACACCGGTATGCCGGTATTCAAAAACGTTCCGCGCACTGAGCGATTCGCGCTCATCGACAAGTACCCAAGCGCAACCCCTTGGTATGAAGACGCCCGCACTCCTTATCTCAGGAGAATGGCTCAAACAGTAGGCTTGGTGTGTACTTCGGCTGAAGGACAAACCCGAACCACAGAGCACCCAGACCTGCTAATAGGTGCGGGCATGGCCGCCCGCGGCCTTGCCGCAGTAGTGCGGTATGAATTACAAAGCCGGATCGGCATCATGGAAGCGCGATACCAAGACACGACTAAGGGTGCGCATAACCGCGCCTTCTCGGGCCTTATTAAAAATGGACCAGCCGAAGCAATCGCTCGCGAGGCAGGTTTCAAGGATCGCCCAGACAACATAGATTCGCTATCCTGGTGGCTTGTAGGCGATTTGACGACTAAGGTTGGGCGGCAGATCGGTGATATGACCCAGGATGGCGTAGCGCTTGAAACTGCAGCACTTACTGTTATCGAAGGTATCGTACCAGCGCAGACCGACCTGGAGCGCGGCGTATACACGGGCCTGCCAATTGCCTGGCCACCACAACCTAAAGCATAGGTAAATGCTTATGTTTGTGACCCAGGTCACTTACGCCCAGCCCGGTGTTTTTTAGTATTGGAGTAACTGCTGTTGTGCAGAGTATACTGAAAACATAAACGTATTAAATAAGGATGGGTACTATGGCAAAAGTTGAACGGAAAGCTATCGACAAGGTTTTTGTCTTACTGGGTATTATGGCGACTGTGGTGCTTTTGGGGGGTAGTTTGCTCGGCTGGATAGGCTATCGTTTTGCTACGACACAAGTGCGGACTGAGTTATCTGAACAGAAGGTTTACTTCCCGCCAAAGGGCAGCCCAAGTTTTGATCCTAAAGAATTCCCTGACATTCAAAAATATGCTGGGCAACTGGTCGACAATGGACCTAAGGCTAAGGCGTATGCCAACGGCTTTATTGGCCGCCACCTAGAAAAAGTTGCTGGCGGAATGACGTACTCTGAAGTGAGTGCGCTTGCTATGAAAGACCCAACAAATGTTAAACTGCAGCAGCAAAAAGCTACGCTGTTCCAGGGTGAAACGCTCCGCGGCCTGCTATTGGGCGACGGCTATGCGTACTGGACATTCGGTATGATGGCGCTGTATGCATCGGTTGCTGCACTTGGGGCTGCTGCGGTTATGGCAATCTTGGTCTGCCTGGGTCTGCGCCACCTGAAGCGTCTCTAACAGATTTATTTCTTTGTTTGTAACCAGGCGATCGCCTCCTGGCGGTCGTCAAAGTAGCGGAGCTTATAGCTGCGGCCAGTCGCGCGCAGCATGAGGTTTGTGCCAAAGCGCATGATGCCGCCCTTGCCAAGCATGGCGAGCTTGTCGTAGTCCAGCCGCTTGCCGAGCTCTACGACGAGTTTCCGGCCTTCGGCATCAACGCTGCCAATTTGTAGTAAATTGTCGAGCACTAATGCTGGCTTGCCAACTCGTTTTTGCTCAGTTAATAATCCGTCTGCCAGACGGGCCATCGCTTCAATAGAAGCAAGGTTCTGGTCGCCGATAACTTCGATTTCGATGAGGCCATCGGCATTTAAATAAACTTTATTAGTCATGTAGTCATAGTAAAATAGCCGGGCGCGGTCGTCCAGCCATAAGCTTTTTGGTATTATGGTGGCATGAATGACGGTGGTGTTTTATACGAACTAGACCTCGCCAGCGGGCGGGTTCAATGGAACGAACAACTCTACAAGACGTATGGCTACGATAAGTCGGAGCCGGTTAATTCTATGGAATGGTGGGCCGACCATATTCACCCAGATGACGCCATGCTGTTGAACCAAACTATGGATAAACTCATGGACCCCAGCGTCACCGAATGGGCGGTAGAGTACCGGATGCAAAAGGGTGACAAAACGTATGTGCTAGTCCGCGACAATGCCACAGTGTTGCGTGACGAAGATGGCCGCGCGGTGCGCCTGACCGGTTCTTTGACGCCGGTTGTTACGCCAGCATAGATAGCTACGCCGAAAACTGGTTTCCGGGACGAAGCATGAGTACAATACGCGCGTGTTTTCGGCAACCAGGCGCATCAAGCGTCCTATATTGGTTATTGCGGCATGCCTGTCGCTGTTTGCGGGCACTGGTTTGGCGCACCGGTATTTACTGGCGGATGCTCGCTGGCTGTGGGTGGTATTGCCGGTATTTTGTTTCTATGCGCGCCGCCAAACATGGGTAACACTCCTGTGTGTTTGCCTGCTGTTTGCAGGCGTGGGTTGGTGGCGCGGTTCAGCTATGATGCGGTCGTTGGCTGCGTACGCGGTGCTTTCTAAACAGAGCGTAACACTTGTTGGCCGAGCCACAGAAGATGGCGTGTATGGCGACCGCTCCCAAATGGTGTTTAGTATGGACCATGTACGGGTCACGTATCCGCGCAGTTTGTCGTTGCCAGGCAATGTTGCCGTAGCTGGTTTTGGCATGTCAGCGGTGTACCGGGGTGACGAAGTACAGGTTACGGGCAAACTGTACCCGCGGCGCGGCAATGTGCAGGCGGGGGTGAGCTTTGCGGAATTGCGTGTACTGGTGCGCGGCAATTCACCTATTGATGTCTTGCGGCGCAAGTTTGCGGCTGGGTTGTTGTCGGCCGTACCAGAGCCGTTGGCGTCGTTTGGATTGGGCTTGCTGATTGGCCAGCGGAGCACATTGCCACCAGACGTAGCGCAAACGTTGGTCATGGTCGGACTGACGCACATCATCGCGGTATCCGGGTACAACTTGACGATTATTATTGAGGCAGCTCGGCGTTTGTTCGGCGGGCGGTCTAAATTCCAGACACTGGCAGCCTGTTTGGCGCTCATGGCCTGCTTTTTACTCCTTACCGGTAATAGCCCGAGCATTGTCCGCGCCGGAATCATTAGCACGTTAAGTATTTTTTCGTGGTATTACGGGCGCACAGTGCGGCCGCTCGTACTGCTATTGACGGCCGCCGCTATTACTATCGCGGCCAACCCGCTGTACTTGTGGGGTAATGTGAGCTGGTATTTGTCGTTTTTAGCTTTCTTTGGCGTGGTGCTGGTGGCACCGGTAATTACGCGTCGGGTGTATGGCAGCCGTGAACTAAAGTTGCTGGCCAAAATGGTCATCGAAAGCCTGTGTGCCGAGGCCATGACACTGCCCTACGTGCTGTACATTTTTGGGCAGGTATCAACGGTGTCGCTGCTGGCTAATGTGCTGGTTGCGGTGCTGGTGCCGCTCGCCATGCTGTTGTGTACGGTTGCAGGCTTGGCCGGCATGTTACTGCCGTCTGCTGCTGGCTGGGTTGCCTGGCCCGCACGGCTCGTGCTCCGCTATATGTTGGACGCCGCAAGCCTGATCAGCCGGGTGCCGCATGCCTTCCTAGAGCGCATCGGCTTTTCGTTCGCGCAGCTTATGTGTTGGTATGTAGCACTGGGGTTCTTACTGGTTTTGGAGCACTACAAAACTCGGCCAAAACATGGTATATTAACAGAGAAGAATCGGACGGAAACGGAAGGAGTTTAATAATGTCTGGACACTCCAAGTGGTCTACCATCAAACGCGAAAAAGGCGTCAAAGACGCTGCACGTGGTGCGGTATTTACTAAACTCGGCAGCGCTATTGCCCTTGCTGCCCGCGCCGGTACCGACCCGTCAACAAACTTTAGCCTGCGTTTAGCCATCGATAAAGCCAAGGCAGCCAACATGCCGCTATCGAATATTGACCGTGCCATCCAGCGGGTGGCCGACAAAAACGCCGCTCAGCTCCAAGAAATATTGTATGAAGGCTATGGCCCAGGTGGGGTAGCCATACTTGCCGAAGTTGCAACCGATAACATCAACCGCACCTATCCGCTGGTTAAATTAGCTTTCAGCAAACATGGTGGCAACATTGCCGAGAAAGGTGCCGTTGCGTTCCAGTTCGACCACAAAGGCATGGTCCGCGTGACCGGCACTGGTGATGATCTTATGCTCCAAGCCCTGGACGCCGGCGCAGAAGATGTGCAAGAAGATGGCGAAGATTCAGTTATTTACACCAGCCCGACAGACCTCGCTAAGGTCCGCGACGCCCTACGCGAGCAAGGTTTGGAAGTCAAAGAAGCTGAGCTGACGTATGTGCCAAATACCATGGTCGAAGTGACCGACAAAGAAACAGCCCGCAAGATTATGCGGCTGATGGATGCGCTGGAAGATATTGACGACGTCACGAACACGTACGTGAACTTCGACATTGCCGAAGATTTATTGTAAGGGCCGGGTAATGTGGGCAAAGCGAGGGTCTTCGACGAGTCCTACCTGCCGCAGTAGCGCATTAGCGATGGCATGTCCAAATGCCGGGTCTCTGCGGAACAAGGTCATTTCGGCTGTGCCCACTTTTACCCCGGTATCGATATAGTTATGCGTACCTACCGCACCACCGATATTCGTTGCCAGGACTTTATCGTGCATAAGTGGCGTGGTTGATGGCAGCTCCCCTTCTAGGAGGCGTCCTGGGACGTGCATTTTTGCACCTAGAATTGTGAGCCGTTGCCAAGTACCGCTAATTAGGCCGTGCTTACTTGGGGCATTAAATAGCGCATCGGCCTGAACACCTCTAGCAAGTGCTTCGGTCAGCCATTTTGCCGGTTCTCCAGCGGGGAAATATTGGCAGGAAAGCAATGCCCACTCGTCTGCCTCGCGCACTGTTTGGGCAGCTCGTTCTGCTATGAGCGATTGGTTGCGATTGCCTACATCAACTACGAGGTCGGTGTTTCGGTCTATGGGGAAGGTAAGGTCTCTGTTGCCGAGGGCCGCTCGGACATCTTTGGCTTGGATGATGCCGCTCATAATTCCGTGGACTAGATTTGCTGTGGCAACATCTTCCCCGCCGACCATCATGTCTAGCTTTTCGGTAAAGAAAAGATTGCAACCCCCCACGGCGGACCAATCGTTTACGACAGCGCCTTTAATGTGAGAGCGGCCGGCAATTGGGACCGTTAAGTGCCGGGACGGAACGTTAATGATCGAAGCCCTGCCGGTAGTATATGATCCAAGCTGCTGTATGCTATCCAAGCGCTCACGAAAGGCTGGCCCCATTTTACCTTCGAGCCCGTCCCTCGTTAACAATGGCCCAAGCTGCATGTTTTTGTCGTCCAGGAGGAAGGTATAGGCGTCGACACCGAGCTGGACGTCTACCCGGCGTTCGGCTGCGCTGTACATTTCGTCCATTACTTGGGCCACCTTCGGCTCAGTGGGGTCAAAGCCCATAGTGGTAACAACGACGCGGTCGCCTGCTGTAGTTGCGGCGATGCGATCACTCAGCACGTCGTAGTAGTTGGATTCAGTATAGATTTGTAGATCTATACCCTCAGCGTTCGCTGGGGGTAAAACCGTCAGTTCGGACATAGTTCGCATACTATACTCTATTTATGTGTTTTTTTCAAGTATAAGCGTTTAGTAGGTGAGTTCGCGGCGTAAGGCGGCCAGGGCATTTTGAGAGAACCCGGGTGTATGCTGTACCACGGCTATTTCTGCCGTTCCTAAGCGTACTCCTGCGCGAACGTAATTGTGGCTCCCAACGATGGCGCCTTGCTCGGTGGCAATAAGCTTGGCGTGCAGGGCCGGTCCGGAGGCGGGGAGGCGCATGTGAAAGAGTTTGGCTGGGACTCGGGTGCGCTCAAGTAACATGCTGACGTGTTGGCCCAAGCCGCCTACTAGTCCATGCATGGCAGGGTGCGAATAGATAATCTCGACTCGCACACCCCGCTTGTGCGCCGCAGCCAAATGTTGGGCGGTAATGGCGTTGGGGAAGTACTGGCAGGTCATAGTGATCGACTCCTGGGCGGCATCGATGAGTGCCAAAGCTTGTGTAAGAATAATGGACTGGCCGGGTTTGCCGGCATCTATATACAGGTTTGTTAATTCGTCCAGGGGAATGCAGCGGTCGAGGCCGTGCATGACAGTGCGGGTACTTTCGTTCCCGATCACATCGCTAACAAAAGCCAGAAGCGTACCGGCAATTTTTTTGCTCTGCCAGCCGACCATTAAATCTAGCCATGCGGTGTGCTGCAGGTTGCAGCCTCCTACAAAAATGTAATCATCTACGACGGACATTTTTATGTGCGAACGGCCAGCTACGGGGTTTGAAAAAGAGTGTTTTGGCTTATTTATTATTGCGGTGTGGCCAGTGGGTTTGTTGCCGAGTTCACGGAGCAGGCGCAGCTTAGCTGCTAAAGGTTTGGGCAATTTTTGCAGGTCATTGTGGGCCAAAAAAGAGCTGATACTACGGGTTTCGGGGTTGAACATGAAGGTGTGAGCGTCTACGCTCACCCAGACGTTAACGCCGCGGTCGGCTGCTGCGAAGAGTTTTTGAAACACGGCCTGCATAAGTGGTTCGGTTGGGTTGAAATCCATGACCATCATGGCAATGCGGCCGCCAGCAGTGGTCTGGTCAATTCGGCGCTGTAACTCGGCCCAGTATTCCGTTGTGGTGTAGAAAGTGTACCCACTACTACTATCTATTGATTTGGGTAAGGCTGCCATCGAGCATACTATACTATAGACATGCGTATTTTAGGGATTGACCCCGGCACTGGGATTTTAGGCTTTGGGATCATCGAAGTGCACGGGACCAAAGTGCAGATGGTTGACGCTGGCGTTATCCGCACGCCAGTGCACGAAGACGACGCCGTGCGTCTGCTGACTATCTATGAAGAGCTGACTGATATTATCGTGGCCACCAAGCCGCAGATTATGTCAGTCGAAAAATTATTCTTTGCACGTAATGTGACCACGGCTATGACAGTTGCACAGGCGCGCGGCGTGGTGTTGTTATGCGGCAAGCAAGCAGGCCTGGATCTATTTGAGTACACGCCAATGCAGATTAAGCAGGCCGTAACTGGCTACGGTAAAGCTGACAAAAAACAGATGCAGGAAATGGTCCGCGTGCTGTTAGCCCTGCAGGAAGTGCCTAAACCTGACGACTGCGCCGATGCTCTAGCGGCGGCGCTAACTCATGCCAGTACTGCCCGGTTCGCCTAGGTTTTAGCCAGCGTGGTGGTGGGCTTCGTGGTGTGCGTGCTGCTCGTGGTGCGGATGCTCGGGCGTGTGTTCTGCAGCTTCGCGGTCGGCGAGTTTATTGAACTCTAGCTGCATAATAAGCATCCATACCGGGAACAGGTTGCAGAGCCAAGTAATGGCAATATACAGCACATACATTTGGGAAAAATCCATCGACTTGGTTGTGTTGGTAGAGACCTGGCAGTATTGCCAGAACCACCATAGCGGCACGACAAGCATTGCTGCAACGCCGACGATACCCAGCAGGATAGTGGCTATGACACCCAGCGCCCCGCCGTCACTGTTCCAACTCACAATAAAGGCAAAGAAAAACAGGGCGATCAGCAGCAGGAATGGCGCAAATAATATCGAGACCGGCGGAATACTATTAGCTTGTCCGTTGCGGGCGACGAGTTCGCGGCGTGTGTCGTATAACCAGTAAATGCAGTAGATTCCAAGTGTTACAAAGGGTAAGAGTAGAACAGCGGCCGGATTTCGTTTTTTCATGATTTTGAATCGCTCCGTTTCAGTAGTTATTGTATCACGCTGCGAAGGGAGCCTTACTGTGTCATAATACCAGGCATGATTGCAACATTGACTGGAGTGGTACAAGAAAAAACGATCGACATGGTGGTGTTCGATGTCGGTGGCGTGGGGTATGGATTACTCGTAACAAACGAAGACTACTCGCGGCTTGGTGCGGGCGACCTGACCAAGCTGTATATTTACGAGAATATCCGCGAGACCGCCTATGATTTATTCGCCTTTACGACATTGGATGCCAAGCAGCTGTTTGTGCAATTGCTAGACGTTACTGGCGTTGGCCCTAAAATGGCCCTTAACGTGTTAAATATCGCGCCGGCCAATACGGTGCGGGCCTACATTGCTTCTGGCGACACGAAATCGATCCAACAAGCGACGGGCGTTGGCAAGCGAGTGGCGGAACGCATTGTTGTGGAGCTAAAAGACAAAGTCGGCCTGGAGGGCGTAGACTTGGCTACGACCGGCATGCTCCAGTCGACGGCTAATGTCTTGAAGGATGAGGCTGCCGAGGCCTTGGTGGCCCTTGGATACTCGCCACAGGACGCTGCGGCAGCATTGGCAGACGTTGATAAAGACCTGCCGACCGAAGACCGCATTAAACAGGCGCTTAAGCGAGCCTAGACTATGAGCGTAGAGCGGATTGTAAACACCGGCCTGAGTAGTGACGACCAGCAAGACGAAGTCGAGCTGGAGGTTACGCTGCGGCCGAAAGATTTTGCTAATTACATTGGGCAGGAGCGGCTCAAGCAAAACCTCAAGCTAGCCATCGACGCCGCTAAAAAGCGCGGCGAACCACTTGACCACGTACTGTTGTATGGCCCGCCCGGCCTTGGTAAAACGACCATGGCCAGTGTCATTGCCAACGAAATGGGCGCGCAGATCCGTATTACCTCCGGCCCGGCTATTGAGCGTGCCGGTGACCTGGCTAGCCTGCTGACCAACCTTGCCGATGGGGATATTCTGTTCATCGACGAAATCCACCGCCTGAACCACAGCATCGAAGAAGTGCTGTATTCAGCCATGGAAGACTTCAAACTAGACATTATGCTGGGCAAAGGGCCGAGTGCCCGCTCGCTGCGGCTGGATCTGCCTAAGTTTACCCTAATTGGTGCCACGACACGCACCGGCAATCTGGCAGCGCCGCTCCGCGACCGCTTTGGCATGATTCACCGCCTCGAATTCTACAAACCAGGCGAAATTAAACAGATTATTGAACGCGCGGCCGACATTCTGAACGTTCAGATTGCACCTAACGCCGCCGAAGAACTCGCTCACCGTTCGCGCTTGACGCCGCGTATTGCTAACCGGCTGCTCAAGCGAGTGCGCGACTTTGCCGATGTAAATGGCGACGGGATTATCGATACCGTCATTAGCAAGGACGCGCTGGAGTTGCTGGAAATTGATGAGCTGGGCCTTGACCCTGCCGACCGTATGCTGCTGCTGGCCATCATTGATAACTACAAAGGCGGGCCAGTTGGCGTGGAAACGCTTGCCGCGCTAACAGCCGAAGAGCGCAGCACAATCGAGGACTTTTATGAACCCTACCTTATGCAAATTGGCCTGTTGGAGCGCACGCCGCGCGGCCGCAAAGTAACGGTTAAGACCTACCGGCATTTAGGGCGTACGCCACATCCGGATTCTGATCAGGCGAGCCTGATATAATACAAACATATGGATCCTAATCAAGAACAACAACTGCCCCAAAACCCGTATCCGCCGCAGCAGCCTTACCCGCCGCAGCAGGTACCTCAGCAATATGCACCGCAGCCACCGCAACAACCGATGCAGCAACCAGCACCTCTGAATCCGGTCCAGCAGGATCCGGCCCCATTGCCTAAGCCGCTCAACCCCCAGCCCGACAAACTGCACCCAATGGTTGTGTTGCAGCCAGGTGAACGGGTGGTCGCAACACTTAAGCGGCACCCTTTTGGCATAATTTCGCTGTACTTCTCAGGCGTCGTTGCCATACTTATTATCATCGTGCTGGCCTTCGTGCTACTACCTAAGCTCATGAATCAGTATGACTTTGGCAGTGCTACCTCTATGGTATACGCCGGCCTCGGTATCGCCGTGCTCGGTATGATGGTCGTACTCGCCGTCGCCACTACAATTTACTGGCAGAACGAATGGGTCATCACCACCGACAGCATCACTCAGATTTCACAGAATAGTTTGTTCAACCGGCAAGTCAGCCAGCTGTCGATGGACAACCTCGAAGACGTGACCGTTGACCAGAACGGCATTTTGCCGCACATGTTTAACTTTGGGAACCTCAAGGTAGAAACCGCTGGCGAACGCTCCAAATTCGTCTTCATTTACTGCCCGAGGCCTAATGAATACGCCCGTCAGATTCTCCAAATACACGAGCAATTCCTAGAAGACCGCCGAAATATCCAGAATCGTCCCTAGTACCACCAGGGTGCCACCGGACGCAACAGGTTGGTTAGTTCAGGCTACCTTTGACGTATTTTTCGCCGCCTTCTAAGGTGGCGGTTAAGGTGTAGTGGGCGCAAATAATTTTTACGTTATCACAGGCAGAACCGTCGGAGGCAGTGACCTGGTAGCTGTAACAGTTGGCAGCGGGTTCGCTGCTGGCGCTGACCTTGCCGTCGATGGTGCACTTTTTAACTGTTTTATTCCAGCGTGGGTCTTGCAGGGAGTTTGCGGCCAGGTGTTTGAGATTGCTAGCCCGCCATGCGGCGTCACTGAGGTTGGCAAGGGTGGGGTACTTGTTTGTGCCAGCGTAGTAGGCTTCTAATTGTGCCTGGGTGTTATTGATGGCGTTCTGGCGCTGGGAGTTACGGTTTTTGGCCTGCACACCACTGTACGTCAGGGCGACGAGAGTTCCTAAAATAATCAATACAACCACGACCACCAGTAGTTCGATAATCGTAAAGCCCCGTTCGGACTGGTTTTTGCGTACATGTGTATTAGAAAATTTCATCAGTACTTTGATTATAGCTGGCAATGGCTGCCGGTCAAGAGAGCGTGCCGTTGCTGACAGTGCCGGCGGCGTGCAATACCTCTTTAATGGTGGTCTGGCCGCGCAATACTTTTATGAATCCATCAAGGGCGAGCGGAATAAAACCATCCTTGAGCGCCTGCTTGTGCAGGGCGGCTACGGATGTGACGTCGCGGTTCATAAGACCTTTTTGGACTTCTTCGGACGCAGCCAGTACTTCGACTAATGCAGTACGGCCCTGGAAGCCGGTGTGGTGGCATGTTTCGCAGCCCTCGCTGCTGGCTCGCCATAAGTGGGTTATTTGAGCTGGGGTTGTGCTGAGTTCGCGCGGGTCGCCAAGGCCGCTCTTGGCAGCCTGTAACTCAAGTTCGTGGATACGCTTTAAAGAAGCAGGCGTCGTAATGCCAAAGTTTTGCCTGATACTGCGGTGTTCTTCGGGGCTGACAGCGTAGCGCTCGCGGCAGTCGGGGCATAGGGCGCGCACCAGGCGCTGGCCAATGCTGGCCCGTAGCGCGGTAACGAGCATAAAGGGTTCAACACCAGTAACCCGCATGCGGAGTACTCCAGCGACAGCACCGTCGGCGCGCATGCCGGCAATAACCAAGTGCCCGGTCGTTGCGGCATGGACTGCGAGTTCGGCTGTTTGTCCATCTGGAATGTCGCCAAGCATAATAATGTTAGGGTCTTGCTTAAGTGCGGCCCGCAAACCATCCAGGACGGTCATGCCACTGGCGGTGAGGTAGGTGTGAGTAACGCCTGGCAAGCGGTGTTTGGTGGATAGTTCAACCGTGGCGATGCTGACCATCGGGCTGTTAAGCTGTTGCACGACGCTGAATATCGTTGAATGAATACCGCTATGCCGCGGGCCAGACACTACGAGCAACCCGTGCGGGCTGGCAAGTACAGACTGAATAGTTTTGAGCCCGGCGCCCCAGAACCCCAGCGCCTCTAATGATTCTGGTTGCCCCATGCGCACGGCCAAGTGTAAGACCGCTTTTTCGCCGCCATAAACCGGCATGATTGACACGCGGACGGTTACGTCAGTGTCGCCAATGCGCACGTCGTATTGGCCTTCTTGCGGCATGTGCGTTTCCTGCACCTGTAGGCCGGCTATCTTCTTAAGTTCAGCCATAACAGTAACCAGGGCTTGCCGGGGCAGCTTGTGAATGCCGCGCAGTGCGCCATCTATCCGGTAGCGGACAAGTACGAAGCGTTCGTGCGGTTCAATATGAATGTCGCTGGCGCCGCGCTTATAGCCGTGCGTAACCAGCAGCTCCAAAGTTTCCGCAACTTGTTTGTCGCTGAACTTCTCGGCATTGCCTAAAAACCGACCCATCAAAGACCCTTTATCGCCCATTTGCCTTCCATTATATATGAAGCATAACCATGATGGTAACAAATATTGCTTTTCAGATGGCGAACCCCTGCTATAATGGGGCACATCAGAGGCGGGGGAGTAATGGAGGGAAGATATGGCTTCAGATAAAGGTAAAGATACCAAAGTAGCAAACGAAGCAAAGATGGTGGCAACAGGCGCGAGCGAGGGTAAAAGCAAAGCCCTTGGTATGGCCCTGGAACAGATTGAAAAGCAGTTTGGTAAGGGCTCTATTATGAAGCTCGGCGAAGGCTATGCCCAAAAGGTAGAAACCACGCCGACTGGTAGTATTTCGCTCGACATCGCCCTTGGCGGCGGCATACCCCGCGGACGGGTCATCGAGATTTATGGCCCGGAATCCAGCGGTAAAACCACACTGACCCTGCATTCTATTGCAGAAGTCCAACGCGCTGGCGGCACGGCAGCCTTTATTGACGCCGAGCATGCCTTAGACCCTGGCTACGCCAAGCGTATCGGCGTAGATGTGGATAACTTACTCCTCTCGCAGCCGGATAACGGCGAGCAGGCACTCGAAATTGTTGAAACTTTGGTGCGGTCGAACGCAGTGGATATTATTGTTGTCGACTCTGTTGCCGCACTCGTGCCGCGGGCCGAAATCGAAGGCGACATGGGCGACTCCCTGCCAGGCCTGCAAGCACGGCTCATGAGCCAGGCCTTGCGCAAACTTACCGGTGTCATTAACCGCAGTAAGGCCACTGTTGTGTTCATCAACCAGATCCGTATGAAGATCGGTGTGATGTTCGGCAACCCCGAAACCACCACCGGTGGTAATGCCCTCAAGTTTTACGCATCAGTACGTATGGACATTCGCCGCATTGGCCAAATCAAGGCTGGCGAAAGTGTTATCGGCAACCGTACCCGCGTGAAGGTTGTAAAGAACAAGATCGCCCCGCCGTTCCGCGAGGCTGAATTCGACATCATGTACAACGAAGGCATTAGCCGCAGTGGTGACATCCTTGATCTGGCTGTTATCCACGGCATTGTGGAGAAGTCTGGTGCCTGGTTTGCTTACAACGACGCGAAGATCGGCCAAGGCCGCGAGGCTGCTAAGACCTATTTGAGCGAAAACCCTAAAGTGATGGAAGAGATTGCTAAAAAGGTCCGCGCTGCCGCTGCACCTAAGGAGTAGCAATGGCTAGCAAACTCTCGCTCAAGGCCGCCCCCACACTCCGCGACTTACAGGAGTATGTGGATGCCATGATAAAAGAGCGCGGCTTTAGCGACGATATCCCGCAGCGCTTCATGCTTCTATTAGAGGAAACAGGCGAATTCGCCAAGGCAGCACGAAAGCATGTTGGCATGAAGTTTGCTGAAGACACGCACACAACCGAGCTGCAAGCAGAGGCGGCAGATGTGTTGATTATTTTGCTTGGGCTGTGCAACCAACTGGGAATCGATCTGGAGCAGGCCTTCCGTGACAAAGAAGAGCGTAATAAGCAGCGGACCTGGAAGTAGTCATAGAGAGTTATAATAGTTACCATGAGTGATGCTCTAATTCAGATTGTTGACGAAAACGATCAGCCGATCGGGGCTGCGACTAAGCAGCAGGCGTGGGATAAAGGGCTCATCCACCGGATCATTCGTATCGTGATCTGGAATGCTGCTGGTCAAATATTATTGCAGCATCGCGACCCCTCTAAGGATATTTTTCCAAATTGTTGGGATAACGCTGTGGGTGGTCACGTGGATGCAGGTGAAACATATGAAACCGCTGCCCTGCGTGAAATGGCCGAAGAACTAGATATACGCGGAGTCGCAATCCGGGAGTTAGGTAAATATCGCAGCGACGAAATGTACCAGAACCACCGATTTAATCGATTTACTCAGTGCTATGAAGCAACTATGGAAGAAACGCCCCAAAAGCTAGAGCCCGGCACTATTGACCGTGTGGCTTGGTTCACGGTGGAAGAGGTCCGACAACTTATAAAAGAACACCCTGAAGAGGTTTGTGACGGTCTTCACTATGTGTTTGAGCATTATTATAAGGAGCAGTCCAGCTCTGAACGCCGGGCAGCTGCGTGAAAATCACTGCTATTAAGCAGCAAGTTAAGCGCAAGGACCGGTATTCGGTTTTTGTGGAAGGCAAATATTCGTTCAGTTTGAGCGAGTCAGGACTAATAGAAAGCCGTTTGGCAAGCGGGCAGGAATTAACCGATAGCGAACTACGCAACCTAAAACAATTAGCTGGGCTGGATAAAGCGTATGGCAACGCCCTCCGGTATGTGGCAATGCGTCCGCGCAGCGAGTGGGAGCTGCGCGATTACTTCCGGCGCAAAGGCGTGGATGAAGAAGCTGCCGCTCAGATCGCAGACCGGCTGCGGCCAATTGGCCTGCTTGACGACCTGGCTTTTGCTCGCGCTTGGGCGGCGAATCGGCGACTGCTCAAAAGCATCAGCAAGCGGCGTTTGCGCATGGAGCTGCAACAAAAGCATGTTGATACCGCAATTATCGACCAGGTGTTGAGCGAAGACGAAACCGACGAACGCAGCGCCCTCCGTGAACTTGTCGAGAAAAAGCAGGCGCGGTACCCAGACCGACAAAAATTTATGCAGTACTTGGCCCGCCAGGGTTTTGGCTACGATGACATCAAAAGCGTATTAGACGAAGCGGCCGAAGAGTCTTAAACAGGCTTAGGCAACGGCGCGCGCTGCTGCCGGTACTTTGCTGTGCAGGTCGTTAATTATGATCGACTTGTTGGTAATTTCGACGATCTGCGAGCGGTCGACGCCAAGATTGCCACCGCTGAAGCTTTTGAAGATCGACTGTGTGACGTATAACTTTTGGATGAACAGGCCGTCGACCTCGACGGCGTAGTCACTGACTTTACCGATTTTTTCTTTGCCAGTTGTTTCGACCGGTTTGCCGAGCACATCGAACCCGAGTTGGAGGATATCGTTCAGGCGCACCAACTCATCTGGGTCGCTCAGGGCGTCCTGGTCGTTGACCACGATACCTTGCGGCATAATGTCGCGGATGTCCTGGCTCAGGAGTATCCGTGACTTGCGGGTTTTTACCTCCTGGCAGTAAAAGCCTTCGATTTTGAGGTTATTAGGATTGATCACCGGGCCAAGCGTGGTGGCGATCGGCCGCCCGATACGCAAACTTAAAACAGGCTGGTTAATAAGGGTTCCGCTCAACTGCAACATAGTTAAGATTATACCGCTCAAAACAATGTCGTACAAAGTACTTGCGTTTTAGACGAGCCATTCCTACAATCCCGGCCATGAAAAGACCATACCGTTTACTGAGCTTCGTGTGTGCATTGTGTATTACGCTGTTACCATGTGCGGCATTTGCCGACACTCCTTTGCCGCCGCTGGCGCCAATAATAATTACCGAAATCCAGCCCGGTTCAACAGCCAGCGCTTCAGAGGAGTTCATCGAGCTATATAACACCACAGCGTTGCCAATCGACCTAGAGGCACACCACTGGCAGCTCCAAGTAGCCAGCACTACTGCCGTCAATTGGGATGCGCCGCTGCGTACCATTGCCTTGACTGGCAGTATCGGTCCAGGGCAATCGTATATTGTAGCGAGCACCTACCAAGTAAGCGGCCAGTCGGTCCAGTATTTAGGTGCACTGGCTAGGGTTTGGTTCAGTGCTGGTATTACGGCGAGCGCCGGGCATGTCCGCCTTACCTATAGCACGAACCAGCCACAAGCTGGCGGAGTATGCAGTCTGGTAAACACTGTTGTAGATCAGGTAGAGTGGAGTGTCGCGAGTGCTGGCCAGCCTAGCATACCTTCGCTGGATGCGCGGCAGGTTTTTGTAGCGCCCACAGGCGGCATCCCAAAAACAGCCAGTTTGCAGCGCACAATTGACCCAGTTACTCATGGGTATATGGACACCGGCAGCGATTCCAATGATTTTGTGACTGCTTCGGCCAGCTCAGCCCTGCTAAATACTCAGGTTGCCGGTGCGACTGCGGCACCAGTGCCAGCACCCGGACTGCCAATCGACGGTTGTGATCCTACTCAACCAGCTGCACCTCCAGACGACACTACCGAACCGCCCGAACCACCGGCACCCCCAACGGATACTGGCTCGGACGGGGATGGTAGTGAGCCGCCGGTTAATGACGGGCTGTTGGCCCCTCAGATTACCGAGTTGCTCCCCAATCCTGCTGCACCACAGACTGATGCTAACGATGAGTTTGTCGAACTCTATAACCCAAATAACGCCCCCTTTGACGTTGGTGGTTTTGCGCTCGTAGCCGGCGATACAACTAAGCACTACTTTACTTTTATGCCTGGCATCGTGCTACAGCCGCTGAGCTTTACGGCGTTTTCGTCGGCGGTCACGGGGCTGAGCATGACAAATAGTGGAGGCCAAGTGCAATTGCAGGATGCTGCCGGCGTAGTTGTGACCGCAAGCGGTGTATATGGGGCTGCACCAGACGGGCAGTCTTGGGCACTCGTTGACGGTAAGTGGCTGTGGACAACTACGCCGACGCCCAGTAGTACAAATCTAGTAACGCTCCCGAAGCCAGATGTAAAAAAGTCTACAATCGCCGCCGCTACAAAGAAGACTACAGCGGTTAAAGCGGCGAGCGTTACGAAGCCTGCTAAACCAACCAAGGCCGCCGCTAAGCCAAAAAAGGTCACCGCACAGCCAAAGTCGACTCAGCTAGCGTCTGCCAACGTGCCCAATCGGACGCCGCTTCATATAGGGGTGCTTGCGAGCGTCGGTGTTTTCGCGCTACTATACGGGGCATATGAGTACCGCAGCGATCTTGCAAATAAACTCCACCAGTTCCGAAGTTACCGAGCAGCTCGCCGAAAAAATCGGGAAGAGGCTGCGCGGCGGAGAAGTTATCGAATTGGTAAGTGATTTGGGCGGTGGTAAGACGACGTTTGTACGAGGCCTGGCAAAAGGTGCCGGCAGCGCCGATAAAGTAGCCAGCCCTACGTTCACCATTAATAAGGTGTACGACACGAGTAAGTTCGAGATCCAGCACTTTGATTTCTACCGTTTGCACGAGCCAGGCATCATTGCCGATGAGTTGGCAGAAGTAACTGGTGATCCAAAAACTGTGGTGGTTGTAGAGTGGGCGGATGTTGTCCAGCACGTGCTGCCGGCCAAGCGGCTTACTATTACCCTGCAACTGACACCGGAAGGGACACGCGACATGATATTTAAGGGACCAGAGTCACTTAAATATCTGGTTGAGGGGATACAATAATATGCTCATTCTTACTATCCGATCTGAACGCCCCGAAGCCGAAATCGGCTTATTTGACGGCCACACCCAGCTGGCATATGAGACATGGCAGGCCAACCGTGAACTCGCAGCAACTATCCACCAAAAAATCCGCGACATATTACAGAGCCAGGGCAAACAATTGCAGGACGTACAAGGCATTGTTTGTTTTGCCGGCCCTGGCAGCTTTACGGGCTTGCGCATAGGCATCACGGTGGGCAATGTGTTGGCCTATGGCTTGGGTGTACCCGTGCTGGCGACCACTGACCCAGATTGGCTCCACCAAGGGGTAGAGCGGCTCGAAAAGGGCGACAGCGACAAGATAGCGCTGCCTCACTACGGCGCCCCGGTACACATTACGACGCAGAAAAAGTAATTTATTGACCGCTGTGCATTTGACAGCGTATAGTTCTATATAAGGATTTGCCTGACCTGTCTAGCAGTCCGACATCAAATATTTTCTAACTTCATTCGATTTTCAGATTGGTTATAGGCTAGGGACGTGATAGCGATGCTTATGTCCGGTCTGCACGATAGAAAGGATTACACATGGATCCAATTACCATAGTGCTTGCTGTGGCAGGCCTTGCCGTGGGTTTTGGCGCGAACACGGTTGTAACAAAAAAACGCGTTGGTTCTGCTCAGGACCAAGCAAATAAGGAGCTGAGCAAAGCTAAGCGCGAGGCTGCTAAATTAGCCGAAGACGCCAAAGAAGAAGCCGCTAAAATAGCTGAAGAAGCTAAGCGCGAAGAACAAAACCGCCGCCGCGAACTAAAAGATATTGAGCAACGCCTCGTCTCGCGTGGCGAGACACTCGACCGCAAATTCGACGAAATCGACAAGCGCAATGAAAAACTGCGCACTGCCGAAACTGAAGTCGAGGGTCTAAAAGACGAAATTCGCGAAATCCGCAAACGCCAGCAAGAGAAGCTGGAAAAAGTCGCCAAGCTGAGCAAAGAAGAAGCCGCCGAAAAGCTGATGCAGATGACTGAGCGGGATATCAAGAACGACCTGTCGGGCCTGGTAGCCAAGCTGCAAAACGAAGCCAAAGAAAACGCCGAAGAGCAGGCAGCCTTGATTATTACAACTGCCATGGAACGCATGGCCAGCGAAGTTACCGCCGAAAGAACTGTTACCAGCGTCAAGTTGGAAGACGAAGAAATGAAGGGCCGCATCATTGGTAAGGAAGGCCGCAACATCCAGGCCTTGCAGCGCGCTACTGGCGTTGACATTATGGTCGACGACACACCTGGCTACATTGTGCTCAGCAGCTTCGACCCGGTGCGCCGTGAAGTTGCCCGCCAGGCTTTGGAAATGCTCATGAAAGACGGCCGCATTCACCCCGGCCGCATCGAAGAGATTGTGGATAAAGCCCAGAAGAATGTCGAAAAAGACGTTGTCCGTGCTGGTGAAGACGCAGCCCGTGAAGTTGGTGTCATTGGCATTCCAAAAGAAATTTTGCACTTGCTCGGTGAGCTTCGCTTCCGTACTAGCTACGGCCAAAACGTCCTAAAGCACTCCACCGAAATGGCCCACATCGCCGGCATTATCGCCGAAGAAGTCGGTGCCAACGTCAAGACTACTAAGTACGCTGCGCTGGTACACGACCTGGGCAAAGCCCTGACGCACAAGATGGAAGGCAAGCATCACCACATTAGCGGTGAAGTCTTGCGCAAATATGGCGCGCCAGAAGCAGTTGCCATGGCTGCCGAGCAGCACCACGACGACGTGGAAGCAACCAGCGTCGAAGCACTCATTGTCCGCGTCGTAGACGCCATCTCAGCTGCTCGCCCTGGTGCCCGCAACATATCGGCCGAGAACTTTGTCGAACGCATGAAGGAACTCGAAAACGTTGCCAACAGCTTTAATGGCATCGAGAAATCGTACGCCATTAGCGCTGGCCGCGAAGTGCGCGTGTTTGTGCGCCCGCAGTCCATCGACGACCTCGCTGCTATCAAGCTTGCCCGTGACATTGCGACTAAGATTGAGTCAACTATGCAGTACCCGGGGACAATCAAAGTGAACGTCATCCGCGAAACCCGCGCAATCGAATTCGCCAAGTAGTACAATACGAGCTGCCATGAAGGATTACGACACATTTTTATTCGATTGGGATGGGACACTCGCTCGAACGGTTGAACTATGGGTCGACCAGATCTATAAGCGTTACGGTGAATACGGGATACCGATTAGCAAGGCCGACAACGCCCGCGAATTCGGTAACCTGAAATCACCGCTGAAGTACGGGCTGCCACCCCACAAATTGACTGAGTTCCAAGAGGGCGTAAACATGGCGATGCAGGCCTTGCTGCCAGATGTTGCCCTGTTCGACCATGCCACCACCTTGCTGCAACACTTGAAATCAGAGGGCAAACAAGTGGCGCTCATTACGACGTCACTGCGCCCGCTGTTGGATTTGGTAATGTGCAACCACGGCGTTGAGGAACTCTTTGACTTGATTGTCACCTCCGAAGACGTTAAGACGCACAAGCCAGACCCCGAGGGCATTAATTATGCCATCGCACATTTGGGCGCCACAAAGTCCAAGACAATTATGTTAGGTGACAGCGGCTTTGATTTGCAGGCAGCAAAAAATGCCGGCATCGATAGCCTGCTCTTCTACCCGGAACCACACGAAATTATGTATGATCTGGCTGAGTTAAAAGTACACGAGCCAAAGTATGTCATCCGGACCTGGCAAGAGCTACTTGATCAGTTACAATAGGTACTATGATTAAAGCCGTGCTGTTTGATTATGGTGGTGTGTTATCGGAGGGCGGCGGTATTGGCTCGATCCGGCACATGTGGGCTGGCGCACTCGGTATTAAGGATGAGGCAGTCCAGGATATCAGCCGGATAACCCACGAATTGTTGATGAAGGGAGAGGTGAGCGATGAGGCGTTCCTACAAGAGCTTCACAGCTATCACCCCGAGGCAAAGCAGCCAACAATCGAAGCGATGCTGGAGCATACCAATATTTTCAGCTCATCCAAACCGGTCTATGACCTTGCCAAGCGCCTGCAGCAGCACAGTGTTAAGACAGGCATCCTTTCAAACATGTATACCTTTAGTGCCGGTGCCCTTAAGGAGCGAGGCCTATTTGACGGGTTCAACGTTGTACTCCTATCGTGCGAAGAACATCTTATGAAGCCTGACCCTGACTTCTACAAACTCGCGGTAAAAAAGCTGCAGGTGCCGAGCAAAGAGATCCTTTTTATAGACGACCGGGCTGAAATGCTCGCTACTGCTGAGCGCTTGGGTATGCAGACAATTCTGGCCAAGACCGCTGCCCAAATTGTGCATGACACCGAACAGAAAGTACGTGCTCAGAACCACGTCGAGGTATAGGCTGCTACAATACTGCTATGAATATTCTCTACGTTGGCGACGTGATGGGCGAATCCGGTATCCGGGTTGTTGAAAAAGTTTTACCAGGACTCCGGCAGGAGCGCTCCATTGACCTTGTTATCGCACAGGCTGAAAACTTGTCAGACGGCAAAGGGGTACGCATCGAAGACTTTAAGCGGCTCCAGCAGGCAGGAGTCGATTTTTGCACAGGCGGCAACCATATCCTGCACCGCAACGATATCTTCGCTCAGTTGAATGACCCCAATGCGCCCATTATCCGGCCGGCTAATTACCCGATGGGAACCCCGGGGTTAGGGCATAAGTACATAACCGCCCCACACGGTAAGGTATTGGTCGTGAGCCTGCTCGGTCATATCGTCGGCAGGGATGCTGACAAGCCCATGGACAATCCACTCCACGTTATCGACGCTATTTTAGAAGCCGAAAAGGATGTGGCACGCGTGGCCACGGTCGTTAACTACCACGGTGACTTTTCGAGCGAAAAACGGATCATCGGCTACTATTTGGATGGCCGTGTAACAGCGGTCATTGGCGATCACTGGCATGTACCGACAGCCGACGCCAGCGTGCTGCCCAAAGGCACTGCGCACCAGACTGACGTTGGCATGTGTGGATCGCTTGATTCCAGCCTGGGCGTCAAGTTTGACCCGCTTATATCGCGCTGGCGCGATGGCAAAGTAACTCAGAACATTCTTGAAACAGACGGCCGCATGCAGTGGAACGCGCTGCTGATTACCGCCGATCCAGCTACCGGCCTCGCCCAGGCCGTGGAGCCTCTCCAGCAGATTCTTGCCACATAGTGTTTGTGCTATTATGAGGCTAGCAATCAAAAAATATTTGTCGTCGTGAGAGGTGGTATAACGTGGACGAATCGAACAATAGCGCTCCAGCTCCTTCTGGTGCGGAGCCTGATTTACATAAACCTGAACTACCGGAGCGACCCGCACCTGAGGCGCCCAGCAGCGCCAGCAGCATGGGTTCGGACTCGCCGAGCACGGTAGTAACCGATAACCAGCACCCTGGCGGCAGTAAAAAGAAACTGTGGCTGATAATCGCGGCGGTTGTGGCCGTGCTGCTCGTTGGCGGCGGTATTGGTTGGTGGATGATGCACAAGAACAACGCCAAACCAGCACCAGCTAAAGCGGCGACCAGCAACAAAAAGACCACGATCGTCTACGCTGTGCACTGGTTGGAAGACCAGCAGATTAACGGCATTAAAGACAAAGACGGCAAGGTCGTCAGCAAAGGCCTCAAGCAGTATCTGGATGAGTATACTGGGCTGCACCCCAACGTCACTTTCTCTGTACAGCAGATTGCGTATAACGAATACGCTAACAAACTCAAGGTATTAAGCGACAGCGGCGTGGCACCGGACATTTACCAGGCATATTCGCCATGGGTAGCTCAGTTTGTCCACGACGGCATTGTGGCCGCTCCGCCTACCGACGTGACCAATGACGTAAAACAGAATTACATCTCTACGGCTGGCGCGACTATTGACGGCAAGATTTGGGGCATTCCGACAGAGGTAGACAACTACGCATTGCTCTACAACAAAGACCTGTTTAAGCAGGCGGGTATTGTTGACAGTGCCGGTAACGCCAAAGCTCCTACAACCTGGCAAGAAGTACTCGACGACGCCAAGAAGCTCACCAAACGCGACAGCAAGAATACTATTACTCAGTACGGCTTCTCGTTCTTACGCGACAATGACTGGCAAGCGGTGGACCCCTTCCTGTCGTTACTATTTAGCAATAAGGGGCAGTACCTCTCCAGCGACTACAAGAAGTCCTTATTTAATAGCACTGCCGGTGTAGCGGCACTCGATGCCGAGGTGCAGCTATTTAAGAACGGTTCGACTGATGCCTCAGGCAACTTCTACGACTTTAAAGACGGCAAGGTAGGCATGGTGGTTTCACCACCGTGGACCAAGGCTAACTTTGCCGCAGCCTACGGGGCTAACTTCAGCAAGGTTGTGGGCGTCACCCCGCTTCCGTATATGCAAAAAGCTTCCACATTGCAGTACAGCTGGCTCACCGGTGTCATGAAAGACAGTCCGAACCAAGACGAATCATGGAAGTTCCTGCAGTGGTTTACTGAGGATGTACAAAAGTCAGGCACCACTCGTTATGGCGACTTGCTGGCGAACACCATTGGCGCCATCCCAGCACGCAACGTCGACTTCAACAAGCACAAGGATGTGCTCGGCGACTTCTTTACTAGTGTGTACGTCGACCAGATGAAGAACTCTCAGGCTGAACCAAACGTACTCCAGAGCAGCGATATCAAGGCCGCACTTATGACAGAGATCCAAGCAGCATGGGATGGTAAGAAAACCTCCAAGGAAGCACTCGACAGTGCAGCTACGGCAGTAGATAAAATTTTGGCCCAGTACTATAAATAAGGGCAGCTAGTACTGCACCATGGCTGACCTTCCCAAATTAAGTCAACGGCGCATAGCCTTCCACTCGCTTACATTTAAAGTGGGGGCACTCGCCATACTTGTTCTTGGTGTCGTGTTAGCCATGTTCTCTGCAGTGTTTATCATCTCTGAGCGGCAAAAAACCAGCGAAGATATCCTAAAAAACGGCCAGACATTTGCCAATTTTTCAGCGCCGCGTATTTACGACAGTTACGTCCAGCTTTACACCCATCCGCAAGCCAGCGACTTCCAAGCTTTTAAAAGTTCGGTGAGTTCGGTGCTGAGCTATAACAAGGACGTGCGAGGCGTAAGCCTGCTTGCCCAAAATGGCCGCCTGCTGTTTGATAGCTCTGAATTTACCAGTGGCAAATACCAAGGCCCGGCCCGTACTATCGATGATGAAGCCACACTCGCGGCAGTTCATAACGAATCGTTGAGTGCCCGCAACGTTACAGTAAACGGTGAACACCTTACAGAAATAGTCGTTCCGCTTACCGAGACATCTGGCGGCCATGTGGTTTCAATGCGCTACTTATTGTCGTATGCCACGTTGTCGGCGCGCATGCAGGACATCTACAAGCGTATCGCGGTTGTGACGCTGTTGTTGCAGCTGTTTGTAGTTGTGGTGGTCATATTGTGCACGACCCGCCTTACCCGCCCGCTAACACGCCTTACGCGTGTTGCCGAAGAACTGCGCAGCGGTAACTTTGACGCCCGGGCGTCCTATGACGGGAAGGATGAATTAGGCGGCTTGGCTCGGACGCTCAATGATATGGCCGACAAGGTAAAGGGTTATTACGAAAACCTGGAAAGCAAGGTGCGGGAGCGGACGAGTGCGCTCGAAGCGATCCAGGTGCGGCTCCGTGCTAACGTGCAGCGCGACGAGGCTTTAATTGCCAGTATCGGTGATGGGGTAATTGCGACCGATAAGGAAGGCACCGTGCTGTTGATGAACAAGGCTGCCGAGGAGATGCTTAAATTGCCGCGTGACCAGGCTATTGGCCGCCGCTACGATGATTTGTGGACGATAGAAACTGAGGACCATAGCCCACTCCCTATGGCAGAACGCCCACTGACGCGGGCAATAACATTGGGCAAGCCGCTCAAAGATTCTTCGCATTACTGCGTCCGAAAGGACAGAAATGGTAAAGACATTGTCCGCTTCCCTCTTTCACTCAGCATCTCGCCAGTAATGCTGAACGACCAAACGTTTGGTACCATTAACGTGTTTAGCGATATTACTCACGAAAAACAGGTCGACCGTATGAAGACTGAATTTATTTCGCTGGCATCCCACCAGTTGCGTACGCCGTTGTCGGCAATTCGCTGGTTTAACGAGATGCTGCTTTCGGGCGATGCCGGCAAGCTAACCGATGAGCAGCAAGAGTTGGCGCAGAATGCATATGATTCTACGGCACGCATGATCGAATTGGTTAATTCGCTACTCAATACCTCGCGTATTGAATCTGGCCGTATTATTGTTGACCCGCAGCCGACTGATCTTAAGGAGCTTATCCAGAGTGTAGTCAACGACCTTAAGGGTAAAACCGAAGCCAAAAAACAAACACTCATTGTTGATGTCCATGCCGACCTGCCAAAGATTAATCTGGATGTGCGGCTCATAAGCCAGGTGTACCTGAACTTTTTGACCAACGCCATCAAGTACTCTCCGCAGGGGGCGGAAATTTCAGTGTTCGTCTCGCGTAAAGGCGAAGAGCTTGTTTCGCAGATTAGCGACAATGGCTACGGCATCCCCAAGGCGCAGCAGGCGCGCGTCTTCCAAAAATTCTTCCGCGCAGAAAACGCTGTTAAAGTGGAAACAGACGGCACAGGCCTCGGGTTGTACTTGGTCAAAGCGATTATTGAGTCGTCGGGCGGCCGAGTGTGGTTTGAGAGTGAAGAGAATAAAGGAACGAGTTTTTGGTTCAGCCTGCCCATGTCCGGTATGAAGAGCAAAGCGGGGGAAGTCACGCTCGACGCGTGAACAGGTCTTTTCTAATACGGCCTCATCTGTTAGGATATATAGCGTACCACGGGGTGTGGCGCAGTTGGTAGCGCGCCTGGTTTGGGACCAGGAGGTCGAAGGTTCGAGTCCTTTCACCCCGACCACAAGATAATTCAGCTAAATCCGCCATCAAATCGTATGGCGGATTTAGTTTTATAACAGATGCAGAATTATTTTCTGCTCGTATGTTGGCAATAATCCCTATGGCCCAGTAAGTTCACCCACAACCGTAAAGCCGCTTGGCAAGTTTTTGAGATCTGAAAGCATGCACGCGTAGCCATATGCAATTTCCGTTTGGGGTGTCTTTATAACGTATGTCGCAGTAAGCGTACAGCCAAATTCGCCCCCACCAAACCCGCTTATCCAGTGGTAGAAAGGCGCATCGCCATGCACAGCTGCATTAGACTGGTTTATCGTGTCTTGTACGCTGAACCCCTCGCTTTTGGCCGTACTCACAAATGCGTCAAGCAAGCTCGTTATCTGCGTACTGGTACCAGAGACGAGGACAGGGCTATCATAAAAGATTTTGCAACGGTACAGGTTACCGTACGGATCTTTATAGAGAGTATTCTGCGGCTTTGTTTTAACGCAATTTTTGCGAAGGTCAGCCACCACGCCAGGCGAGCCAAGCGCCTTTCTTTGTGCGATGTAGTACGTTTCAGTTTTGGAAACGAAATCCCCGACCTTGGCATCATTCAACGATACTTTCGGGGCGATAATGTCGCCGTAGTTATAGACTAATGCGATATGGGAGCTTCCTTTGTAGTAGTCGTTGCGAAAGCACTGTTTACCCTTGCGGTGAGACATATAAGCCTGAGCACCGCCGTCTGAGGAGGGCGCCTCCTCCTTCGCGGGCAGTTTGATCGTTTGTGTACGAAACGTGGCGCAGGTCGTATAGGACTCAGTAGGGGCGCCTGCTTCGTGCGGATCGGGGTTGTACGTATAGTCGTCGATCTTGCCTTTAAGATTGGTGAGCCCTACATAATCGAGGTGAAGTGATTCGGGTAGGTGGTTACTCTTGGCGCGGCTAGCTATAACTGCTGTTTCTATCTTAGCTAGGTCATTGGCCCTGTCGGAGTCACTGGGCTGCGCTTTGAGGATGAGGCTATGTATGCCAAATACTACCGCAATAAGCAATACGGCCACGCCTATACCTAGAACGACGGCACGTCTTGAGTGCAATAATTTTTTCAGGCGTTTTTTTACTTCTTGCAGTCGGTAATTACCTAAAAGGGATATCATAGGCAATATTGTACAGTAAGTCGTTTTCGTTAGCTGAGTAGTACTGCGCCGCGGAGCGGAATATGCGGGAACGGCGGCATAGTGTACGTTGCTTCTTGGCCATCGCGCAACCGGCCGATCCACTTAATCCAACGGCCACGGTGTTTCCAGTCCATACCCCTGCCGAGAAGGAAATCCGGCGGCACATCGAAGCCAACGATATCTGTCTGCACCGGCACTTCGTGGGCGTCTAGCTTGCGTACGAGGGTGACAACTACTACCCGTTCCGGGCCTTCCGGCTCAATACGTTGCCGCACGAGATGATCCATGGTGTGCCCGCGGTCAACGACCTCGTCGAATATAAACACGCGTTTACCGGCAAATGTGCCCTTGGCCACGTCTTGGTTAACCACGAGCTGGCCACGCGAAGTGCCGTCGTAGCTGCTTAGTTTAACTGGTGCTACCCGCGGTGCAATACCAGGGTGACTAATACTGGCGACCTGTAAGATAGAGTCCATTATCTGCGAACCGCCTGCTAGTATCGGCACAACAATCGTTTCGTCCGGATGCTCGGCCAGCAGCGGGGCAATGAACCCGGCCATCTCGCTCACGCGTTGATCTACGACCTCTTCGGGTATGAATTCATCAAATGTGAGTGTCGTGACTTCGCCGCTACCAGGGTCAGCGTAGGAATAGGTAACAGAAAGAGGGGGAGCCATTTCGGCCGGCGCAGCAGTCATTATAGGTAGTTTACTCGAATTTCCATTCGATAGTATCCCCGGCTTTGCTCACATAGCTGCCAGCCCACATGGGGGAGGGGGAGCCATTCACGTAGAACGTCCAGTGTTTATTGTTGGTGCCATCTTGCACTTCATCAACACTCTCCACGTATTCCCCGAAAGATGATTGCCGGGTGGTAACTTGGGCATGGGCCCGCAAAATATCAAGGGCGGTCTTCCCATCTTCGCCCTTGTAGCTTATGTGCGTGAATGGTGACTTTGCCGGCTGTACGGCGCCTGGCCGTGTTACCGATACTTTAGCGCCTGGTGCATGCGTTGCCACCACCAAGCCTGTCGATCCAATGATGGCCACCACCAAGCCGACGATGGTCGCTAGAATTTTGTTTGACGAGTGTTTGTCTCCCACGGTATGACCCTCCATACTCATAGTATCTACCCGTAGCGCCCTAAGTCAATACATAAGCGCTATATGTTGTGTATCTTGCAATTATTTTCTGCAAGATCGTGCAGGGAGGCCGGGGTTTGTTGCAGTAGCATAATAAAAAGGACCACGTGCGTGATCCTTTTTATATGGTCGGGGTGAGAGGACTTGAACCTCCGACCTCGGCGTCCCGAACGCCGCGCGCTACCAACTGCGCCACACCCCGGAGTATGCCGGGTGCATACGAGTATTTCCGGCTCCGATTGTGCTCTTTCCCTTGGATTGAGAACAGGGGAAGTATAGCAAAGAACAGAGGGGATTTCCAGCGGTAGCCAGCCGCGGCCAGGCACGTGACAGGCGTAGTACAATAGAGGCATGCTTGCAGTGCTTGCCGTTGTCATCGTGTTCTTGATCTTAGTGTTTTCGGAGTACTTATCGCGCTACAAAGGCGTGCATTCAGAACTCACGCGCAAGCTGGTGCATATTATGGTTGGCATCTCGGTGGCCTTCTGGCCATTCTTTTTATCGTGGCAGCAAATCCAGCTGCTGAGCTTCGCGTTCTTGGTCGTGGTCGGCCTTTCGGTCAAATTGAATATATTTAGGTCGATACATGCGGTAAAGCGGAATGCCATGGGTGAGGTGCTGTTTGCGCTCGTCATCGGCATCCTAGCTTTAATTGTCACTAACAAGTGGATATTCGCGGCCGCAATGCTGCATTTGAGCCTGGCTGATGGTATGGCCGCGGTGGTAGGGCTGGGCTGGGGCGAAAACAATACGTACAAAGTATTGGGCCACAGCAAGAGCGTGGCTGGCAGCTTGGCGTTTTTCTTTTGCTCGATGTTTATCATGATTGGATACGTGGCCTTTAGCCATGCTGCGCCGGGCGCAGTGCCCCTGTTGTGGCTGCCGGTAGTGGCAACGATTGCCGAGAACCTGGCCGTACAGGGTACCGATAATATGGTCATACCGCTTTTGGTTGGTTTAGTGCTCACAAGTTCCTTATAACAGGGATTTGGACTATACTTTAGGCATGATGCTGTTCGCAATGTTAGCGTGGTGGTATACCGCGGGTTGGGCCGAAACTGCCAAGCGGGCAGGGCAGCGCTTGCAGCGAATGCTGGAGACGTTTTCGGTGTCGCTACTGCTGGGGAGTTTATTTGAGCCGTTCAAGCAAATCAGCGCCGGCCAGTCGAATGGCAAGGGCCTTGACACCCAACTGCGGGATTTCGGGGACCGGTTATTCTCGCGGGTATTCGGTGCTGTGGTGCGTAGCCTGTTCATACTGATGGGGTTGTTTGGCGCGCTTATTACAATGATTATTGGTCTGGTGCAAATTATTCTTTGGCCGCTTATACCGGCATTGCCGGTCGTTGGCGCAATACTTGCGGCTACGGGATGGGTGTTCTAATGCAGCAAAACGGTTTCTTTAACTACGACAGTCCGCGATCTAAAAAAGCCCGCATGGCGCACCACTGGGCGCATAAGGATGTTTATTGGCTGCTCTTTGCCTGCGGCTGGATTATTTTAGCCGTTGGAGTTGTGATTGTGTGGCTGCTTGACGTGTCGCTCGGTTGGTTGGTGGCCGGCTTGGCTGGGCCATTCCTAATGTGTGCCGCCTGGAGCAAGTATCTTATGAAGATTCCGCCGTCACCCATTATTAAAACGATCGACGACGTCCTGGATGCCGACATCCTTGGTATTTTGCCCAGGGAACATTCACCCCAGCAACTTGCCGGCTTTGTGACACATGTATATGGCGGCCGGTTCATGATGATGCGTTTAGGGCTTGGCAGGCAGTTCTTGGAGCCTTTATCGAGTACCAGCACCGCCGACACCAAGCGGGTGTGGGATGAAGCCGAGCAAATCCGGCAGCGTATGCGCGCCCCTACGATCAGCAGCGCAACGCTGACAGCAGCGCTGGTCCGGGTAGTTCCGGCTATTGAATCGTACCTGGCACGGATACAGCTCGACCCCGATGATATTATTGCGGGCGCTGCCTGGTACGAAGACATGGAGCGCGGCGTTGCCCTGCGTGACCAACCGCACCACGATGGCGGCATTGGCCGCGACTGGTCTTTTGGCTACACGCCGCTATTGACGCAGTTCGGTTTTAACCTCAGTGAACATGCCTCGTACCGTCTGTTGCAGTCGGGTCTGCCGAGCCGCGACGCGGTACTATTACAGGTCATGAACCTCTTGGCTCAAGGCGGCCGGAGCAATGTGGCGCTCGTGGGTGGCTTGGGCAGCGGTAAATCGTCGCTGGTGCAAATATTGGCCCGGAAGATGATGGAGGCTGACCCCAGTGTGCCCCGCGGGCTGCACTACCACCAGGTTATTGCGCTGGACCCATCAACGCTAATTTCGTCTGCAAGGGGGCGTGGCGAGCTTGAGCAACTCGTGCAACACCTCTGTTACGAGGCGATTCAGGCCAAGAACACCGTGCTTTTCTTGGACGATGCCCAGCTATTTTTTGAAGACGGCAACGGCGCTGTAAACCTCAGCAATGTGTTAATGCCTCTATTGGAAAGCGGCGCCATGAAGTTGGTCATGGCCATGGACGAACAGCGCTGGCTGCAAATCGTTCAACACACGCCAGCAATTGCCCAACACATTAACCGCATCATGGTGCAGCCAACTGACGAACGCGAGACCATGCGCCTGCTAGAAGACCAGATACTCCTCTTTGAATACCGCAGCAAGGTGACGTACACCTATCAATCGCTCGCCACGACATATCGTTTGAGCAGCCGGTTTTTGGGTGAGCAGGTGATGCCCGGCCGGGCTATCAAAGTACTAGAGGCGGCTGCCGACTTTGCGGAAAATGGGATTGTAACGCACCGCTCCGTAGAACAGGCAATTGAACGAACGCAAGGTGTTAAAGTGACCACGGCCGATTCTGACGATGAGCGCCAGACGTTGTTAAACCTGGAAGACCGCATCCACGAGCGAATGATCAACCAGACCCGTGCCGTGCAAGTGGTGAGCGATGCCCTGCGCCGCGCCCGCGCTGGAGTGCGCAACGAACAGCGCCCGATCGGCACATTCTTATTCCTGGGGCCAACGGGTGTTGGTAAAACTGAGCTAGCTAAGAGCGTGGCTGCGGTGTTCTTTGGCGGTGAGGATCACTTAGCCCGCATTGACCTGAACGAGTATTCAGGCGCCGAGGATGTGAACCGCCTGATCGCCGATGCCGCACAGGACCAGCACAGCCTGACCGCACAGATCGCCCGCAATCCGTTCAGCGTCGTGCTACTGGATGAAATCGAAAAAGCCCACCCCAATGTCTTGAATACCTTGCTCCAAATGCTGGACGAAGGCATCTTGCGCGACATCAACAACCGTGAGGTATCCTTCCGTGATGCAGTGGTCATCGCCACGAGCAATGCCGGTGCCGAGCGTATCCGCGAGCACATCGAAAAGGGCGAGCAGCTGCAGCAGTTTGAGGAAGAGTTTACCAACGAGCTCATCAGCGCCAACGTATTCCGCCCAGAGTTTTTAAACCGGTTCGACGAAATTGTATTGTTCCGCCCGCTCAAGCCAGAAGAACTGGTGCAGGTCATCGACATTATCCTGAAGAGTGTAAATAAGAATTTGAGTACGCAAAAGGTCAGTGTAACAGTTGACGAAGACGCAAAACGGTTACTGGTAGACGCCGGTTACGATCCACGCCTTGGCGCCCGGCCAATGCGCCGCGTTGTGCAGCGGGTAGTTGAAAACATTGTGGCTAACCAAATGCTCTCCGGCAAGGCTGGCCCAGGCGCTCAAATACGAGTGGCCGCCGCAGATGTCCAAACAATGCTGCAACGCGGCAAGACTGAATAGCCTCAGCTAGCTGTTACCGCCGCTGTGTGCGCGCAGGGCGTTCAGGATAACAATGACGTCAACAACTTCTTGGATCGCTGCACCGTAAATGGGCATGAATTTACCAGTGGCAAATACGAACATTAAACCCACGCTCAGGCCAATACCTACAAACACGCTTTGCTTGGCAATGCCAACGCTGCGTTGCGCAATACGGACGCTCTGAGGCACGTGCGCGAGGTCGTCAAGCATAATGACTACATCAGCCGATTCGCTGGCTGCAGCGGCACCACGTGCGCCCAGGGCGATGCCTACGTCGCTGGCAGTAAGCACTGGCGCATCGTTGACGCCGTCGCCCACGAAGGCCACTGGCCGGTGTTTTATGCCTTCGATGGCGCGGATTTTGTCGCCGGGCAAGGCGCCGGCAATAATCTCAGTAATAGACAGTTTTTTAGCGATGAGTTTGGCAGTGCGTTCGTTATCGCCGGTAATCATCAGAATGTGCCGCACCCCGCTGGCGCGTAGCTGCTGCAGCACCGACTTACTCTCTGGCCGTATCTCGTCACTAAAACTCAGTGCGCCAGCCAGCACACCGCCAATGGCTACAAAAGCCGTGGTTTGGTCGTGGTCGCCCGGTTTGAAGGTTTTGGGCAGTGTAACGCCTGACTCTTCTAGTAAACTCAACCGGCCGACGATGATTTCTTTTGCCCCGGAAGTGGCGGTTACGCCCTTACCGGCTATTTCGCGGACATGCTTTACCGGAACGGATTTAGCGTGTTCAGCCTCAGCCTTTTTAACAATGGCGTTGGCCTGGGCGTGGTTGGAATTTCGCTCTAAGCTCGCTGCGTAGGCAAGCACCTCGGTCCGCTTATATGTGCTGTACGTCGCGACTTTTTCGACGCGTAACTCCCCGCGGGTGAGCGTACCGGTTTTATCAAAAGCGAACGTCTTTGCTTGGGCAAGCTTTTCAAGGCTTGTGCCGGTCTTAATGATAATGCCGTGCTTTGCGCTGCGGCTCATACCCGAAATAATGGCAATCGGCGCCGCCAAGATCAGCGGGCAGGGCGTTGCGACGACAATTACTTCCAGGAACCGGATCGCATCGCCGCTCAGTGCCCAGGCCGTGCCTGCGATCGCCAGCGACACAATGGTGAACGGAACCGCATAGCGGTCGGCAAGCCGTACGAATGGTGCCTGGCTGGACTGTGCTGATTTAACCAGCTTTATAATCTGTTGGTATTGGCTGTCCTCGGCCGATGCTATGGCCTTGGCAGTAATTGCTCCGTCAATATTGATAGAACCGCTGAGCAGCTTACCGCCTTCTTCTTTAACTTGCGGCACGCTTTCGCCAGTAAGGCTCGACTCGTCAAAATTGGCCGTGCCATCAATAATGACAGCGTCGGCGGGCACAAGTTCGCCCGGGCGGATGATGAGCTTATCACCATTCCGAACCTCGCTGGCTTTGATCTCGATCTCTTTCCGGCCGCGGAGTATGCGGGCTTTTTGCGGCGCCCGGCTCAGTAAGGCCTCAAGCTCGCCTTTGGCGCGATGCCCGGCATAGTCCTCCAGTGCCCGTCCGCCAAGCAGCATCAGTATGATGACGATCGCTGCCCAGTATTGTTTTAATACTAATGAACTCACCACGGCAATAACAGCCAAGATGTCTACGCCATACTTGCCGGCACGGATGTCCTGGTACATCTCCTGAAAGAAGGGGAGCAGCTCAAGGCTGGCGATAACGATTAGCACCCAATGTGCGGCGGTATGTAGTTTGCCAAGTTCCAGCCCCAGGGCAGTTACGGCGGCTATAAGCGCCACGAAGAATAAGTTGTATTGCCAAACGGCACGTAAGATTTTTTTCATTACCTTTAGTATAGCAAAGAGACGACAGATTAACTGGGGTTACGTGTCCCCTGACCACCATGTTAAAAAGAAAATGGACCGGGCAAATGCCTGATCCATTTTCTTTGGGGCGAGCTATGGGTCTCGAACCCACGACCTTCGGGACCACAACCCGACGCTCTAACCAACTGAGCTAAGCCCGCCATACTGTTTAACAGATCTACTCTAGCATTTTTCGCCGAAAAAATCTACCCAAATAACACCCCGAGGTTAGTCCATTATCAGGTCTTCGATGCTATCTAAGAATGCATAGACCTGCCCGACAGAAGAATGATACCCAGATGAGCCCATTACGCATATTAGCAAGATTGCGAGAACGACAATTGTTTTGCCGGCCGTCGTTTCGATAACTTGTAGTCGTTCCATAAAGATGTCGCGATAAGAGCGCCCCAGTACAGGGTTGCTGTCGCTTATATACTCTGCAGCATAGGGTCCGGTATCAATTATCCGTATGCAGGGTTTACCGTAATCTGTTGTGATCACGATGTTATTAGGGCCAATGATGTCTAACCATTTGTTGTTGTTTGCCCAGGCGCGTGTTTGTGCGGCCAGTAAACCAATCTCGCGGTTGACTTGCGACGTACCCTTAACGAGTGCAGCTGACCCCTCAGGGCTAAAGATATCGGTATAAGAGTGAAGCTGCTCCTGAATAGAGTACACGGTTTGGAGCTTGCTGAAGGGCCAGCGCAGGGGAAGGCTAGCGGTGCCGAACTCAGTCGGGTGGGCTAAGTCTTTGAAGTGACTTTCGAGCTGTTTCTGGTCGTCGATGTGTTTTTCTAGCGCAGAATGTAATACTTTTTGGTCTGCCCCTGCCAGCGTGTAGTTATATTTTTCGACGTAGCCAGGTTTGCGTGACGATTTGATAACTATTGATTGCCCGCCAATCCCAATGAGCAAAGAAGGATTTTTTACAAAGCACCAGGTAATAAAACGTGCGAGATGCGTTCGCTCAAAGAATCGTTTTAGCCGGTGCCCATTCACACCAAGAAGTGCCTCCGCGTTTTTGTCGGCGCAAAATGCCGCCAAGCAGAAGCGCATGACCAGAAGAAGTAAACGCATAAGCAAGGGGTGTTGGGGAACCCCTTGACCGCGAAGGCTCATAGTATCCACGAATGATAATTATAACATAAAGCTAAGAGAGTTTAGAGGAGTTTATGCCAAATAAATAAACAAGTCTGGTACCCCGGACAGGAGTCGAACCTGTGACCTTGAGCTTAGAAGTCTCTTGCTCTATCCATCTGAGCTACCGGGGCATAAGGCCATTATAACAGGGGGCGTCTAAATTGGTGGTGCGGGTGGGGAGAGTCGAACTCCCGTAGCCAGTTTGGAAAACTGGAGTAATGACCGTTATACCACACCCGCACGCTGGGCATATTATACCAGATAGCTGGTTACACTCTTTGCCGTTGGCTACCGGGCAGCTTGAGCCGCGTCTTGGAATATTTTATATGCGGGTTTTTGAGATTGATTGAACCGTAAGAGACCAAAGAAGTTTTCGTTAGTAGTGGGAGCAGTACCGGCATCGCGATACGAATACCAGAAGAAAGGTCCAACCCATGAGTATGACCCATACAGCTCTACGGCATCGGAAAGAATTTTCGCCTGCAATGCTTCGTCCACGACGTACGGATGGGCACTGAGGTTTGGTTTGGCGATGGTTGATACGGGGCCCGGGCCACCAGTTGGGGCGCCGAATTCAGTTATCCATATCTTTTTATTAGTATCGCCGTTTGCGATCATGATCTGCCGGAGACTGGATTGTGCCGAGGCCATTTGGACCCAAGCGTGGTCGTCTGTGCTTTTTGGGCTGAGCGGGAAAGTGTACGGGTGATCCCCTACGGCGTCGAAGTACCCTTTGCCGCCCGCAGTGTATACGCCATTCAGGAACGCTTTCGGTGAGTAAGAAGTCGAGGTGGTCGCCTGCGGCGAAAGACCGCCGGTGATAACGTAGGCATAGGAGTCCTGAGCCCTGACTGCCGCGTAGGCCTGTTTTAGCAATGTCGTGTATTCGCCTGGGTTAGCAGCGGGCTGCCAAAAATCAGGGTTGTTCGGTTCGTTCCATATTTCCCAACAATGTACGTTGCTGTCTTTATAACGGCGGGCTGCGGCTGCCGCGAATGAGGCGTATTGTGCCGGGTCGGCCGGGTGGCATTTGTCGCTGTCAGCGCAAGCGCTGCTTCTTGCCCAGGCCGGGGTGTATGTCAAAATTCCAAGAACTTGGAGGTGATGTTTTGTGCTGGCCGCCACTATTTTGTCGTAAATTGTCCAATCGTAGCTGTTTTTGTTGTCCGGCTGGATAAGTCCCCAGTCAAAGTCGAGCCGTACCCAGCTTGAGCCGGTGGCTTCTATGCCGCTCAATGTTGCATCAAGTTGCGCATCATTGAGCGTAGTGAGCGAGCTCCCCGCCGCGATCCCATACGCGTGAACTGGTGTTGGATTATTGAGTGTGTTTTTGGTTACTGGTGGTTTCTGAGGAGCAGCCGAATTGCTATGGCTGCGCCAAAACAGGCCGGCACCCAGGCCCACAATTAAAAAAGCAAACAAGACGATAAAAGGTTTTATCGGGCGATGACGTTTGATCTTGGATCTAGTGGTTCTGACTGGGGAGCGGTACAAAATTATCTCTCTATCCTAGGCTTGTCTATAGAACAACCTACACAATTATGCTTATGTGCAGCTTTTAGCGTAGCACACTCTCATCAGCGTAGCCACTCTGTTAGTAGAGCTTTGCCGTAAGCTGCGCTTGGTTTGTGTAGGCGAATGGGTAATTTGCTATTATTCATGCAATATGTCAAAGATTGTGAGCATGATATACTCAATACAATACTATGACTACCTTTAGCCCGGTACTTTCAGCTAAACACGCCCTATCACGTCTGCTACACCTATATGCCGATTTCCGGGTGGGTGCAACGACGCAAGAAAAACGTTGCTATAAAATGAGTGACTCGGTGCTCCTGACCTTTGATGACTATGGTACTGAGCAGGAAATCACCGAAATCCTGTCAACCCTAGAGAATAAGAACGTCAAGGCTGCGTTTTTCTTGCAAGGTGACTGGGCACAGCAAAATAAGCCACTTGTTGAACTCATACGACAACATGGCCACGTTATAGGCAACCATACTTTTAGCCACCCTATCCTGCGTGGTCTGCCAGATGAATCTGTTCGTGGGGAAATCCAAAAGGGTTTACCAGGCCCATGGCTTCGGCCGCCACAAGGGCGCTATGACAAGAAAGTCCGTGCCATTGCTGCGCGCCTAGGGTATGTAATTTGCTACTGGAGTATCGATAGTTGTGACTGGGCTGGGGCCACGGTCCAAGAGATGCGGCACACGATATTGCATGAGCTGCACCCAGGCGCAGTTATACTTTTCCACCTGCACGGCAAGCATACACGAGAGCTTTTGCCCGGGATTATTGATGACATCCGCGCAGCAGGATACGAACTTACTCCACCGACCGAAACCTGGCACCCGTAACGTAGCTACTTGTAGATAACTACTGACTTGGAATTGTATAAAAGATTTTTAGAGTCGTTCAGGAATGCGGTAGGTACATTGGTGTATAACAAGTTCCCATTGTAGTAGATAGGGATCTCGTTAAAGGTCGTGTTGCCGTTGCTCAGGTATACGTAGCTGTCGATGGGGATTGTCCCAGGGATAAGTGTGGGCTGGGCAAAAATAGTTGAATCAGTGTAGGTGATCATTTTACGCCGCGCAAATTCATCGGCAATAACGCGGGAGCCTTTAGGGGAGTTATCTAACAACCAGCGGTCGGCCGTTATCTCGTCTTGGTGAGTGTAGTATGCCTCGTAGTAGAACCCTGAGTTGCTAAGCGCCAATACTGGTTTAAACCCGCCCGTTAGTGTTGGGATGAACCCGGAAAGAATCAAGAAGAATAAACCGAGTGTGGTCGCCAGGATGTGCGTTTGCCATTTTTTGGGGATTCGTACCAGCTGCAGCAGCCAGAGGCTTGCCAGAACTATAGGCAGGCTGAGTAGTATTAGACCCTGTTGAATAACACGCAAAATGCCGTAGTTTATTGCGCCGGACGGGGCTACTACTTGCAGCACGATAATGGCCAGGCTGGCAATTCCCAGGAAGGTGTATTGCGCAGGAGGTAACCGCAGGCGCTTCTTTTTGATGATGACGATGGCCAGGCCGGCGAAAATTAACACCTCAATCGCCAAGGCATATACTTGCCGCGTTCCGTTGTACAGCAGTGTAAGCACTGACCCCGGTACGCGTAACGAGCGGAGCGCTGGCTGCTCGGGCGATGGGGCCGGCTCCTGTTTTGTAACAGGGTAGGCGCTTGTTACATTTTTTGAATAGTAAGCGCTCGGGGGAAGTGTCCGGAGACTCTCGGCATGGGTCGTGTACTGGTCAAGTTGTGACCCCTGGGGAGTGGGCGTGGTGACAGATTTAGCATTACTCAGATGGGCGATTTGAGGCGCACTCTTTACCGTGTCTTTTATCGTTTTGGCTATGTTGTTAGAAGTGTGGGTAAAAAGGGTGTTCCAACAGAAAATAGTTAGTAATGCGCCGACAATGACGAGCGGGTGGTATATTGCAAAGTTCATGCGCGGCTTAATCTTATTTTTTTTGAATTGTTTGAGCGGCAGCCGTCGCACTAACCACCATACAACCGTCAATAGGGCGCTGAAGCCGAGCGTACCGAGCGCAATATAGCTCGTAGAGTAGTGCGACAAGACCATACCTACTAAGAAGATGAATACCAAGGAATGCTTGTGCCAGGTGCGAAGGCGGGTGTCGAGCCCGGCCTGCAGGGAAAGTGCTAGGCACAGTAATGCGATATCTTGACGGTTTAGCATGGTCATATCGGTAAGGAAAGTGGGGAAGGCAAGAAACAGGAATACCGAAAGGAAGGCAATTTTCCTAGAAGTGTATTTGCGCAGCGATACATACAGAATTGGGGCGATCGTGGCAAAGAAGAGTTGGAATACGAATTTATAAATATAGGGGTCAGCTATACCGGTCAACTTCTGGAAGATCGTCGGCAAGATAGTGATACTTAAGCAGGCATTGTAGGCGTCCTGATAGTAGAACATATGCCAGGCGGCGTGCTGTAGGGTGAGCTGGAATACCTGGTATTCCTGCATTACATCGTGACCGGTTATGTGCCAGCCACGCATGGATGTCCCCAGCAGAATGGTCAGGCAGATGCCATAGAGCGCAGCCGCATACCATTTGGGTGCGTGCTTATTTTTCCAGGCGAGTACCAAAAAGTAGAGCCCCACTCCGCCCAGTCCGGTCATTGCCAGCCAGTTGGAACCGCCGTTGTTAAGGGTAATTGCGCCCCCTACAGCGATGATGGGGAGCACGATTGCCGGCCACACCGTGGGTAAGGCTGCAAAAAAGGGCTTTGTACGGGTGAGCAAAGAGCGCTGAGGTTTCGACGGGCGCTTGCGCAGTGCTGCGGTCAGGATGAGCGCGGAGGTGACGCCGGCAATAGTGGCGGCCAGATTAACAGTAGTCAGAGGTCGTGCAACATGGAAAAGCAAAGCGATTTGGTTCAGTCCAAGCCCGGCCAACATTAAGATGATCAAGCTGAGACCAAGCGAATAGCTGAATATATGGAAGCCGGATTCTTTGTCGCGGTAGCCGATCAAAGAACGCAGCGCAAAGTACCCGGGCACTAACGACAGAAAGGCGATAGAAAATACGGCTCGCAGAATCGTGACGTGCACGAATACGGCAGTAGCCGCCCACCCCGCGGTGAATACTAGGGGCAGGGCCAGTGTTTGGACCAGTCTATGCCATGTTTTTTTAGCTATTCGCATGCTTCTCTTTTTTATATTTTAAGAACCCACGGAGTAATCCAAGTATAACAGCACTTTCTTCGGCGAATTGTATGTACGGGAACAGGAAGTATGATGGAGTCATTTTTGATACGGCAAAGAACGGCCACCAGAAATACAGTAGTTGAGGCAATAAAATTAACGTTGGGATCGTCCATTCTATTTCGTGGACGGCGGCGAGGGCACACAGGGCTACCAGCATAAATGGCAAAGGGAAAAGGGGTGGCAGGAAATGGTTCATGGCATGAAAGCGATAGTTAGCATAACCCCGCACATACGGTCGTTTGAGGTAAGTCCACAGAGAGATGTCGGGGTCGTGCATAACTTCCGCTGCCCGGATTGCATAAAAGTGTTTCCCAGGGAAGTGGTTGCGTATACGTAAACACACATCGCGGTCTTCTATACCGGTCATTTTTTTGTCCCAACCGCCTACTGCGCGCAGGACATCGATAGGGAACGAACAGTTAGCGCCGTATAGTTCGACGGCTTCTATCCAAGTCGCTTGCTCGCTGCTTAGAATTTTAAGTCCGGCACCAAGGTAGTTCAGTAATTTAACAGGTATGGATGCTGGCTTGGAGCCGGTGTTCACTTTAGGCGCAAAACCACCACCAATGGTGCTAATGTAGTTTTTTGTGACGCCGACTATTGGTTCTTGGTCTACAAGATAGCCGCCCACGCCTGCCGGGTCAGGGAGCGCGTACCCTTTGGCCAGTTGGGTGAGCCAGTCGGAGCGCACTAAGCAATCGTCGTCCATGGCTACATAGATTTCGCCCTTGACCACATCCATACCAGCGTTGCGGGCGCCAGAGATCCCCACGTTTTGAGCAAGGTCAATGCAGCGGACTTCCTTGTATTTTTTTGCAATCTGAGATGTTTTATCTGTTGAACCGTCGTTAACGACTATGATTTCAAATTTACCTGGGTAGTCTTGGACAACAAGTGAATCAAGTGTTCGCGCCAAGGTAGTTTCGCCATTGTAGCTACAAACAACCACACTCATAAAGGGAAGGTTTAGGTCTTTTTTGGTCATGGTTGTTTCCTTTCAGGTGCGGATTTTTGGTTCGGCAGTATTTGGTATATAAAACTTTCAAGAACTTTACAAC
>DATIIM010000019.1:0-94397 GCA_035479615.1 Patescibacteria group bacterium | reverse complement strand
GTTGGCCGCTAACCCGAGGCCACGGATAGTTTCGTAGGCTTGTTTGTTCGTGGTTATGTCGGCAGGATCATCACGCAAAATCTCCCAGCCACGGAACCGCAGCGGGCGGGCAGCAGTCAGCTTAGGGTCTAGCTGGCGGATGCTGCCAGCCGCCAAATTGCGCGGGTTAGCGTACAGTGGCAGGCCATCTTTTTTACGCTGTTCATTCAGCTTGTCAAAATCTTTCTTGTAAATAATGACTTCGCCGCGGATTTCGGTGCGGCCCTTCAAAAATTTGGCGAATTGCGGGTCGCTGCGGAGGTGCGTTGGCACGCTGTCTATGGTACGGACGTTAGTGGTCACGTCTTCGCCCACAAATCCATCACCGCGCGTTACCGCTTTGGTGAGCACACCGTCTTCATACCACAATGCGCAGGCTAGACCGTCCATTTTTACATCGGCAAAAAGTTCAAAGTCGCGGCCTGGCGCCAGCTTCTTCACCCGTGCCAGCCATGCCTCTAGCTCTTCCCGGCTAAAGACGTCGTTCAGGCTCAACATCCGAGTGGTGTGGCGTACCTGCGTAAAACCGGGCAGCGGTTCACCTGCCACACGCTGCGTAGGGCTATCCGGGGTCAGGAATTCGGGGTATGCAGCCTCGAGTTCAGACAGTTCGTGCTTCAATGTATCGGCAGCAGCCTCGCTCATCGTTGACTCGTCGAGAACGTGGTAGTGGTAGCGGTAATCGTTGATCAGTTCCCGCAGCTTGGCAATACGCTCCTTTGCTGCGGATTTTTCTAATTTCATAGGAGCGACCTGTATAACGTATACAGATAGCTATAGGCGAGCGGGAGCAAGAACATTGAAATTACCAAAAAGACCCATGGTGCAGCTGGCGTTGCCAGGATAATAATTGGCGTCAGGATAACTGCGCACAAGATAACTAGCGCCACGGGCATAAACAATATCTTGCGGATCAGCGTCCACCGCCTATGCAATACCAACTGGCGCGCCGAGCGCAGTGCAGCCATAGGGCTCATATTCGGCAGGCTCACAATATAGAGTGCAAACAGCGATGAGGTAAGCATGTATATCGACGCCAGCGACAACAAGACAAGCAACATCGACCACAAAACCTGCTCCACAAAAGTCACAGCGATTCCATTGCCCATTACCGTGCCATACAGCATGACGCCTATGGCAATGGGCAGCAGCTGCAATCCAATAGCCAGCAGCACCAGGGTAAACGGTACCAGCGGGTACATGCCCTGGTAAAACGTATCGCGAATTCGTATTTTACTACCCGCATGCACCTGCCGCAGCGCCCAAATAATGGCGAGGCTTACGACGACCATCAGCACCAGCCGGTACACTCCGGCAGTCGGGTTGGCCGAAGCCGTGTTGGATGACCCAAGCAAGTACACAAACAGCCCCAACCCTGAGGTAACTTGGCTCACGAGCTGACCATTCAGGGCAGCGCCAAATGACTGTTTAGCCTCGTTCAAGTTGACGACCGAAAACCCGGTCACCAACACCAAGTTCAGAATACCGAATACCGCAGCAATGCCAAGGAACACCTTCCAGTTGCCTTTAAGCAGCTTGAGGCTGGCCCGCAGCAAAGCTATAGAACCGGGAATACGCTGGGTTGTCTGACGCTTAAGCCGCTTTTGCATATGGAACGACCGGTACTTGGGCAGTTTCATGCGGCGTGGCTGAGATGATGTTGGGGTGTCGGCACTCGCTACTACTTTAGGAGCAGGTTTTTTGGTTTTAGCCGGCGGTTTTGGAGTTTTTGCCATGTAGGTAGTTTAGGCGTGGGTACCCATCTTACGCAAGCGCTCGATCCGATCTTGGATTGGCGGGTGTGTGCTAAAAAGCTTACTCACGCCGCCGCCCTTCAGCGGGTTAGCAAAGAAAAAGTGCGCAGTGGAGGCATTTTGTTTCTTGAGCGAACTGCCGGTCTGGCTGATTTTTTCCAGGGCGCTGGCCAGGCCCTCGGGGTAGCGGGTCGTCAGTGCGCCGCTGGCATCGGCCAGATATTCACGCCGGCGCGACACAGCCAACTGGATCATGGTGGCAATAATCGGCGCTAGTATGGCAGCGATAATTCCCAGGAACAAGAATACCTGGCTGTTTTCGCGTTCGTCGTCACGGAACCAAACCATACGCATAATAATGTCGGCCAATATCGAAATGACCGCAGTTACAGCAAAGGCATACATTGCCACACGGATGTCGTAGTTCTTCACATGACTCATTTCGTGCGCCAGCACACCTTCCAGCTCTTGGTCATCCATGATATCCATCAAGCCGGTCGTTACACAAACGGCGGAATGTTTCGGGTCGCGGCCAGTGGCAAAGGCGTTCGGCGCCGGGTCTTGTATCATATACACGCCCGGCATAGGCAGGCCGTCGGTAATGGCCAGGTTTTCTACCATGCGCCACAACCTGGGGTTGTCTTTCTTTTCGATCGCTACCGCGCCGTTCAGTGCCAGGCTCATGCGGCCGCCGGCGAAATAGCCGACCACGGCATAGGTAATTGCACCCACAAGCACCGCAATCGTCAGGCTTGGTGAGCCGGTGTACAGCTTAAAAATCCAGGCCAGCACTCCGGCGAAAAGCACAAAGAATAGCATAATCACCACTGTGCGGCGCTTGTTACGGGCTATCTCGCTGTACATGTACTAATTATCTCAAGGAAAGCTGAATTAAAACTTAACGTCCACTGGCTTTTCGGCAGCTGCTTGCGAAGCCTCGTCGAGTTCAAAGAATTCCTTGTCCTTATTAAAGCCGAGCATCCCGGCAAAAATGTTGGTCGGGAATACTTTGCGCTTAGTGTTAAAATCGCGGACTACGCCGTTGTAAAAGCGGCGGGAAGCCATGATTTTGTCTTCGGTGTCGGTCAGTTCGGCCTGCAAAGCCTGGAAGTTTTCGCTGGCGCGCAGTTGCGGGTAAGCCTCGGCAACGGCGAATAGGCTCTTGAGGGTCTGTTCGAACTGGTTTTCGGCCTTGGCGGTTTCTTCGACACCCTTAGCGTTTACGACGCTGGCACGGGCCTTGGTAACGTCTTCAAAAACAGTCTTTTCGTGGCTGGCGTAACCTTTTACGGTGTTAACCAGGTTCGGGATCAAGTCTACCCGGCGTTTAAGTTGGACGGTGATATCACTCCAGGCTTCATCTGATTGCTGGTTCAGTCGCACAAGGCCGTTGTACATGGCCGCAACCACAATCACGAGCAGTACTACAACCGCGCCGATAATAATCCATAACATAGGTTAATAGCTCCTTTTCTGTACCTATTAGTATACTAGATTGCATGAAGCACTACAAAATACGAGTCACCGGTAAAGTGCAGGGCGTATGGTTCCGCGACACTGCCCGCGAAGAAGCCACCAAGCGCAACTTAAACGGCTTTGCCCGCAACGAGCCTGACGGCTCGGTATACATAGAAGTTGAGGGCGAAGATGCCTCGTTGCAGGAATTTTTAGCCTGGTGCCATGAAGGTTCGCGCGAAGCAGTTGTCGAAAACGTGGAACACAGCGAGCACGACCCAGCCGGCCATCGCGGCTTTGAAATTTACTAGCTTGATCTATTACAAAATGACTGTGGATAAGCGTAGACAAAAGCATATTAACGTATGCTATACTTCCCCACGTCTACACTTACAATAGGGAATCGTTTTCGAACTAGAGTTTATACCTGGAGATGGGCAGCCATTGTTACCAACGGGTATAAAAACCTAGTTGTAGGTGTAGACAGCCAAAGCAATGGCTGTCCTTTTTTATATATAGGGCAGCCGTGCTTGGCACCAAGTATACCTAAATAACGAGGGCCTGCAACATGGTTGTGTTTACAGAGAGACGAACATTAAAAACTGCTTTACTCCGCGACCCCTATGCCACTTGCGTCGTGTGCGAGGCGCCGGTTGGCGCCGGTGAAGTCACCGCGGGGTCACTCGACGCCTACGGGAACCAGGCCTTTGCCTGCACCGCGCATTTATTAGCAAACCGCCGCCAATGGATTATCTTTTGGGCGGCGTTCGACACTCAACAGCGGCATATTAGGAAGCAGCAGGTGGCAGCACGATGATCCTGCATATTGACGGCGGCCGGTGGTACATAGACGTGCGCACCGCCGACACCAGCGACCAAATCAGTTTTGACCTTACCCAACACGTACCCCGCCGGCTGGCTGCTGGCAAAACGCTCATCATCGCCGACAATACCAAAGTGTTTTTATCGGTCATCCGTAAACGCTGGATGAAACTACTCTACGAAGTCGAGTGCCAGCGGTCCAGCACGCTCGATAAACTCAAACGCGAGGCGCTGCAATACGAAGTTGACCAAATGCGGAACTGCCGCTTTGCCTCCAAAACTCCCACGCAAATACCCGATGCCAACGTATACTGCTTAGCTCCTGCGGAACTACCTTCCAGCTTCCCGCCATACATGACCTTATATATCACCGTCCCACTGCTCGCCCCACAAGTCACCCAGGCAACCGAGAGCCTGAGCGCCGGTGGATTGGTTGTGTTGTATGGCCCCTGGCTGGCAGCATACGAACAGCTGCTTAAGCAAGCGTACACAGCCGGGCCAAACGAGCGATAAATTTTCTTGTTGTTTGACAATGCAAAAACGTTGCTTATAATTTCACTAGGAAACTAGTATAATAGTAATATTATGATCACGTTCCGGCTTAACACACATTCAGGGGTACCACCGTATTTGCAAATCGTGCAGCAGGTAAAACAAGCACTGCGCATGGGCATTTTGCAAGAGGGCGACCAGCTACCAACCGTTAAGGAGGTGGTAGCGATGGTCGCTATCAACCCCAATACGGTATTTAAGGCTTACCGCGAGCTCGAAAGCCAGGGCTTGGTAGAAGGGCGGACCGGGAGCGGCACATTTGCCTTGCAACCGCCAGCTGGCCCGTCACCCGAAACGCAAGCTGCCTTGGCAAAAGACTTATCGCGTTGGGTCGCCAAAGCCGCCGATGCCGGCCTGGATGATGAAGCTGTCGAAGCGCTGGTTCGTGAAGTATTACACAACAAGAAAGGGGCAAAATGAGTGGACAAACAAATGCCATACAAACAGAAGGGCTCGGCAAAAAGTACGGGTCATTCTGGGCACTAGAGCAGTGCAATATTACAGTGCCGGTAGGGCGCGTATCAGCACTGGTCGGGCCGAACGGGGCTGGTAAATCCACCCTGCTCAAACTGCTGACCGGGTTATCTACCGCCAGCAGCGGCAGCAGCCTAATCTTTAATAAGCCCCCTTCTCAGACAGATGAGTTTCTGGGCGAGATAGGCTACTTGGCCCAGGAAATCCCCCTCTACAAGCAGCTCACTCCGGGCGACCACATCGCCATGGGTGCTCACCTGAACAAGCGCTGGGACAATAAACTTATCACAACCCGCCTTTCCGATTTAGGCATTCCACTCGATAAACCAGTCGGCAAACTTTCCGGCGGCCAACGTGCCCAGGTTGCGCTGGCCCTTGCACTCGCCAAAAAGCCAAAGCTATTGCTGTTGGACGAGCCAGTGGCAGCGCTAGACCCCCTTGCCCGCCATGACTTCCTGTCTTCGCTAGCCCAGGCCGTGAGCGACGGCGGGCTCACGGTTGTAATGTCATCGCACTTGCTCGCTGACCTGGAACGGGTATGCGACCACGTGATTGTGGTGGCTACCGGCAAAACGCAAATTTGCGACGACATCGATACGGTATTGAACGAGCATCGGATACTGGTTGGCCCACGCGAACATGCAAGTAGCCTGGACGGCATAAATGTCATACACGAAACCCACACCGCTAAGCAATCTACGCTGCTTGTGCGGCTTACCAAAGACGCGAAAATTTCAAAACACTGGCAACAGCATGAACCGAACGTAGAAGAGATAATCCTAGCCTACATGGGCCAAGCCAAGGAAGGAGGCGCACGATGAACTGGTTTACCTGGCGCTTACACCGCAAGCAATTCATGATATTCGGAGTGCTGCTGGCATTGTCCGCCGCACTGCTCATCCCCACCGGCATCCACTTCTGGCACGCATATCAAAGCGCGCTACAAACCTGCGTACAAAATCCAGCAACGCCAAGCTGTAGCGACTTACCCGGTAGCCTTATGCAAAGCCAGGTCGACGTTCTGATAAGAACCACGGTATTTGCGATCGGCCTGGGCACTCCACTGCTGCTTGGGTTGTTTCTGGGCTCGCCGCTCATTGCTAAAGAGTACGAAGAGGGTACGAACAAACTCGTCTGGACGCAGAGTGTATCACGGCGTAAGTGGCTGACTACTCAACTGGCGTGGGCGCTCATGTTTGCAGCGCTCTACGGCCTTGCCGTCACCTTGCTCACCACCTGGTGGTCACATACCACAAACACGCTCTACCTGAATCGGTTCCATACCGGCCTGTTCATGGAACAAGGCATAGTGCCCGTTGCCTATTCCGTATTTTTCACCTCCCTCGGCTTTGCCTTAAGTGCCTGCTTCCGTAAAACACTGCTGGCACTTGGTATCACGTTCGCGCTGTTCGTGGTCTTCCAAACCACATTCAGCCAGGTCATCCGGCCACGCTACATGGCGCCTATCGCCGTCACTGCGCCAATGGGACCAGGTGCGATTGACGAAAAAATTCCGAAAGATGCAGCATGGGTACTCACCCGTAACATCATCGACAAAAACGGCAAATCATTTGACTCATTCGACGTCCAGAATATGCCGCCTGAATGCCAGCAAATCATACAGAACGCCCAGACCTCAGATGGCGGTCATGCCGTAAGAGTGAAGTCAGCAGGAGGTCGCGACTCCTTGGACGACTGCCTGAATCAGGCCGGCATCCACCAGACTGCCACCTACCAGCCCTCGTACCGTTACTGGGATTTCCAGCGCATAGAAGCTGGCATCTACCTAGGCATGACGCTACTGGCAGTCGGCGCTACCTATTGGTTCGTGCTGAAACGCGACGCGTAGCGACAGCGCTAACAAAACGGCAAAATAAAAACGCGGCGTTCTCGAGAGAACGTCGCGTTTATGTTAGAAACCTATATGGTGGGCGCTGAGGGATTCGAACCCCCGACCCCCTCGGTGTAAACGAGGTGCTCTAGCCAACTGAGCTAAGCGCCCTTAAGGTCTCGTATATGGTACACTACCGGTGTTAATATTGCAATGCACCTTCTGTGCTGCGCATATATCACTCAGTCATTTATACTAAGATCATGAAACACTACGGCCTCGGCGACATAGTCCAGCAATCATCAGAAACGTTGCAGGGCGTTATGGAACTGCCGAACGCCGACGCGGCAATAGCCACCCTCCCGCATGACACAAAATTTGCCCTTGTTGTGCGCTTCGTGGAAAGAGGCAAAGATGACCCAATCCGCCGAGAATGGTATACCACCAATACCCCGCTTCCTTCATTGAACTACCAGGTAGGCGCGCAAGGCCTGTCAATCGGGTATCTTTCGCATAACGGAAGCGTGGTGCGCATCCACCGTGACGGCAAAATGATTTTTGAACAGCCTATTGCCGGGCTGGCAATCACTTATTCGACGAAGTTTGGCTGGATAATCAACGGGCCGGTCAAAGACTATCTACTGCTCCAGCCTTTTCTTATACGCGGACTCACTCCAGGCGGCATCGGATCTAAGGTATCGGCTGTTGGCGGCGGATGGTATACACTGTTCGACCAATTGAAGGCGCTCGGCGCCCAGGTCGACGGGCCATCCAAAAAGCAAAACGCTACTTTTCTGATCGTTTGGCTGGGGGCGGTGGCGATCATTTCGCTGCTCGTTTTACTATTCGTCATACTGAAAAAATAAAAAGGCCTCGATTTTCAGTCTGGTGTGGCTGCCTGGATCGCCGGGTCAGATACCCCTTACTGTCCGGGCTTATCAGTGAGCGTCTTGATCGTTTCTTGCAGTTGTTTCCACGATGGAAATGCATCGACGCCATAGCCGGCAACAAGTGAGAGGGCCTGCATATTTGAGGTGAGTTTATCTTGGTCTGGGACCGATGAGGCGCGCTGCTGCTGCGAAATATGAAGCATATCCTTTGCGAGCTCGCTAAAGCGCGGATCGTCTGCTGGCCATTGCAGCGCTTCGTCTAGACGACGGTAAAGAGCTGCGATATCAGGCTTTGTGATGACTAACTTTTTTTGAACTGCCCATGCGTCAACTTGTTCAGGATATAAAGCGCTTATTAAAATCCAGGCATCTCGTTCGTGAGAGACTGTTGTTGCGCTCAGCCCGATGTGTCGTAAAGAGTCCAGGTAGTCGGCTACCACCTCCGATACAAACATACGGTCGCCAGACTGTAGTCCATCAAGGCGTTTTTGGGTTGCTGCCAGTTTTGCAATTCGTTCGGCGATATCTGCTTTGATGGAGACGATTGCTTTCTCTAGAACGTCTGTTTTCGCATGCATCAAAGTTTCCACTTGAGACAACGGCACACCAGCCCCAACCAAAATCTTAATACGGGTCAGCTCAACCACTGCATTGGCATCATAACGACGGTAGCCCGAACTATCACGTTTGGGTTCGGGCAACAGTCCGAGGGCGTGATAATGGCGTACGGCCCGTACAGTCACGCCGACATATCTTGCCAGCTGGCTAATAGTAAGTAACTGCTGATTCATTCCTTTCATTATATGCCGTCAGCTATCACTAAGCTGTCTTACGGCTCGCTATCCGCAATGCAACGACGTATGAGACTACGAGCAACACAACACACCATATCAAGGCCATTCGAGCACTTGGCCCTGGGATTCCTTGCGTGAGGAGTGAGCGGGCCGTTTCGATGATTGGCGTCATTGGCTGATGATCCGCAAAAGCCCGGACGGCGGAGCCCATTGCATCAGTCGGTGCGAAAGCCGAGCTAACAAACACACCGAGGAGCAGTAGGTAGCTAAAACCGGCAGCACCTTCGGGTCCTTTTGAAATAAGGCCGATTATCATCGACGCCCAGCTTAACGCTGTAGTAAATAGCAGTACTAGACCACCGAATGCGAGCCATGAGGCTAGATTAGCGTCGGTGCGAAAGCCAGTCAAGAAAGCCACACCTATAACCACGACCGCGGACATCATGTTAAACAAAACTGAAGTTATAACGTGACCGTTAAGGATTGACGAGCGGGCGATAGGCATGGAACGAAACCGATTAACAATGCCGTTTGTCATGTCGGTACTGAGTCGCATAGCGCCGTATGCCGCACCAAGAGAAACGCTCATAAGCACGATACCCGGCACTACAAAGTCAATATACTTCACGGAGCCCGTCTTAATTGAGCCGCCAAACACGTAGACAAAGAAAAGCATCATAAAAATAGGCATAAGTATCGACGTAATGATGGTGTCCTTGCTCCGAACGGCATGGCGCATGGAGCGCTTGGCCATTACTCTCGTATCGCTTAACTTCATGCCAAACTTGGATTGTTTACGCATTACTTTGTCTCCTTGTGCGGCTTGTCGCCGATAATCGTCAAAAATACATCGTCCAGTGTTGGCGTTTTTTGCGAAAACTCACTGACTTTAACATCGCTGCGCTTGAGACCAGTAAGGATGTTCGTTACTTGTTCCACACTGCCGTCAGTGGTGATAGATAAACTAAGCTGTGCGGTGTCAGCATTCACTTTGTACGATTTAAAAAGCTGTTTGGCAACTTGCAGCGAGGCTTCGTCGCCAAAGGTGACTACAATATGGTCACCGGGCACCAGCTTTTTGAGTTCGGCTGATGTGCCCTCGGCAACAATCTTCCCGTCTTTGAGGATGCCAATACGATCGGCCAATTGGTCGGCCTCATCCAGGTATTGCGTCGTCAAAAAAACAGTCGTCCCGGATTTTGCCAAGTTGCGAATAATTTTCCACACGGCATTACGGCCTTGCGGGTCAAGCCCTGTTGAGGGCTCGTCTAAAAAGATAACGGCTGGGTTATCGATTAAGCTCATAGCAATATCTAGTCGGCGACGCATGCCGCCAGAGTAGGTCGTAATAGGCCGCTCTGCGGCCTCCTGAAGATCAAAAGTCTCGAGCAGATCCTTGGCCGTTTGCTTGGGGTGCTCAACATGGCGCAATTCGGCAATCATAATTAAGTTTTCCCGGCCGGTTAGTATCTCATCAACAGCAGCGAATTGGCCAGTCAGGCTGATATGTTCGCGCACCTTGTCACCTTGCCGGTCAATATCGTACCCGTAGATTTGGGCGCTACCGCCATCGGCTTTGAGTAGTGTCGTCAAAATATTAATGGTTGTTGTTTTGCCGGCACCATTGGCGCCTAACAGAGCAAAGATGCTCCCCTTTTTTACTGTAAGATCTACGCCATTTAGCACCGGCACCTTTTTGTAGGCTTTTCTAAGGCTTTTTACAACAATTGCTTCATCTGCCATACCGAACCTCCCTTTCTAGCATCGCTATTCTATTTATGCTTTCGTGCACGAGTCCGATTACGAACGCCGACTCCTAATGAGGGCGACGAGTACAAAGCCTACCCCTAGACCTAAGACAACGTAAGGGGCAGTATGATGTTTGAGCATTCCTACGCCGAGGCCTATGAGTGTAGGCCCGACAAGGGCAACGCCGCTCGAATATTGTTTATTGGACATGACATTCATCCTTTCTTAATGCTTATCCGTAACCCTAGTAAACAACATTGACGTAACGTCAATGTCAAGTACTTTTTTAGCCGCCGCTGGGCCTCTGGAAGTTTGCCTTTGATAATTGAGACGGCCACCAGTTCCACCTTCCTATCAAAGCCACGATACTTGGTACTAACAGCGTGCGTACAAAGAACGTATCAAGCAGTATGCCAAAGGCAATAGCATAGCCAATCTGTTCTACCTGAGCGCCACCAACTAGACCCAATACTCCGAATGAACCAGCCAGGAGAAGGCCGGCAGAGGTTACCGTTGTACCCGTAATACCCACAGCCTTCGTAACGGCCGCGTTGAGTGTCGGCTCGGTGTGCGCTTCCTCTCGGATACGACTCATCACTAAGATGTTGTAGTCTTCGCCGAGTGCCATGCAGAAGATAAATAGCATAAACGGCACGACAAAATTCAGGCCATCCTGCCCCAAAATATGTAAGAATACCAAGCTAGCAAAGCCAAGGCTTGCAAGATAAGATAGGCCGACGGTGGCAATAAGGTACCATGGAGCAACCGCGCTGCGAAGCAATAATGCTAGAAGTAGCGCAATTATTACCAGCACTGTCGGGACAATCTTCTTAAGGTCGCTATTAGCTATTTTGTTTATGTCGTAGGTCATCGCGTCGGCGCTATACACTTGAGCCTGATCGGCACTCACACTGTTGCCGACTTTGGTAGTAGCCTGGCGAATAGCAGGTGTGGCGTTGACCACTGCCACACTACCTGATTTGCCTTCTGCCGGTGTTGTGAAAAATTGCACCGTCTTCCCGTCACTACTTATAAACTGCGAGGTTGCTAGAAAGGCCGGGTGCTGGGGATTTATTTGGTGTAATGCATACAGCTGAGCTGCCGTCAGGCCTAGACCGGTTGCGTTGAACGGACCACCAACGGCTTTGAATTCAGGTTGCACTGCCAGCGCTTGTTGGGCCTGCTCGACCTTATCGAGCAGCTTCTGACTCGACCAAACTGAATCTGAAAAATGTAAAATAACGAATTGCGATGCGGTTCGAGACGCGCTAAAGTGCTGTGCTATTACCGCGTCGCCCTTTGCGGAGTCGGTAGTTGCGGAGACGTTGCCACTCGCGAATCCGGCTGTCTTATACCCAATAATACCGAGGCTTAAGCCACCAAATAGGAGGACACCGACTATAATCATTGCGACTGGACGTTTAATGACGCGATCTGCGAGACGACCCCACAAGCCTATTTTTTCCTCATATTTATTAGTCCCACTCGGCCAGAAAACAGCCCTGCCGAGTATCGCAAGCAACGCTGGCAAAAAGGTGAGTGCAATGAGCAACATCACCACTAACCCTATCGCCAAAGCAGGTCCAAGACCGCGGTAAATGCCGAATGATGCCAAGAGCAAACTAAGCAGTGCAGCTACAACGGTCGCTGCAGAAAAGGTAATCGATTCGCCCACACGTGTCACGGCCTGAATTACGGCTTCTTTAGTTGCTAAGCCTTTACGAAGCCCTTCTCGGACCCGAAAAACCAGGAAGAGACCATAATCGGTGCCTGCGCCTAATATCAAGACAACGAGCAATATTTCAGTAATGAATGAAACTTGTACTCCCCACTCCGTGGTTTTGGCAATGAGCGGCTGGGAAAGGGCCAGTGCCAAACCAGCAGGTATAAACGTGACTAAGGGAGCCAGTACTGATCGGAAGACGACGAATAAAAGCACGAGTATAAAAATAATCGTGAACAGCGTCGTGTTATTCTTCCCTGAATTGTTTGATGTACTTGCATCAACCGCTTGGGCGAACGCACCACTCATATGCCCTTCTGCCCCCTGCGGCTTATTCTGGCTTATCGCTTGACGAATATCCTTTGCTACCGTAAGCGCTGCGGGGCCTTCAGCTTTCGAGCCAAGGTTAACAGTATACAGATGCGCCTCACCATCCTTAGACGTGCCCGAATCGCGCACACTCGCAACACCAGTAGTGTTCGTTACTGCTTGGACCATTGCTGTTAGCGCTTTGGCGTCGCTCTGGTTTAGCCCACCACTTCGCGAAATAACGATAGTGGCTTGACTGATCGTGTCTTTAGACTGAAAACTCTCCTCTAGAGCGACTGCTTTGCTCGACTGTGAACTCTTGGGTAAAAAATCTGAATTATTGGATTTGACGACATCGGTAATTTTAGGCAGTGCACCACTCAGGATAGGAACCATTGCGATCCAGAAAATAAGAATAAACCATCGAAATTTGACCGCAAATCGAGCTATAAGATTAAACATAATGACCTCTGTACACGTTGCTTAGTTGTTTTAAACGGACCTTAATCCTCATGGTTTTAGTCTACAACACTGACGTAACGTCAATGTCAAGCACTTTTTTAGATTTCTATAGTGTCTCGTCTCGTCGCTGTTCGAGAAGACAGTCGCTCCCCACCTACTCAACTATTCCTATATAAATTGAACAATGTACAATGATGAACGTCATTTAACAAAGGAGCAGAGCCATATGAGTTTGCGACCCTATGCACAGCACGTAAAAGCTACAGCCAAGCCTGGTAAGCGTGATGAGTTAATACAATTTTTGAGACAAACAGCAGAAGAACCTCTCAAGAATAACCCCAACTGTATGCAGTATCTGATATGCACCACCCAAGAACCTGATGTTATCTGGGTCTTAGAATTATGGAAAAGCAAACAAGCAAAAGATAGCGACCCTGCAAACTTATCAAACATGAGTCCGGAAGAACAGGAGCGAATCCAAAGTCAGTTCATGTCACTTATTGTTTCAATGACCGACCGAACCGAGATGACCGTAGTGGGCGGTAAGGGAGCGTAGGCTCTGTACTCGATCGGCAGTGCAGCCCCACTTTCTCGCATATCTTCTTAGCATCAAGACCACTACACTCTAGCAACCTGGAAAAAACAAAAAAATCACGACAGTTGTCGTGATTTGATTGATTTCGATCTGGTGCGGACGAGAGGACTTGAACCTCCACGAGTTGCCTCACTACCACCTCAAAGTAGCGCGTCTACCAATTCCGCCACGTCCGCGTGAACAGGGGGTATTGTACGTGTTTTAAGGGGAAAACTCAAGCCCTATAGGCCTATGAACGCGGCAAATGGTCGTACAGGTGGTCCATGGTGTAGCTGGAGCGCAGTAACGGCTTGATGGTGTCGATAGTTACGTTCATCTTCACACCTGGGTTGAGCGTACCGTATGGGTCAAAAATTTGCTTAATCTTGCCGAACAGCGCGTACACTTCCGGGCCGTACAGCTTTTCCAGATATGGGCCGCGGAGCCGGCCGTCGCCGTGCTCGCCGCTGGTGCTGCCGCCTAATGAGATAACCAAATTGTAGTATTCATCGATGATACGGAACGCCTTTTGGCGGTCGCCGACCTGTCCGAGGTCAAGGAACGGCTGCATGTGCAGGTTCGCGTCCCCTGCATGCCCCCATACGGCAGCTTGCAAATGGTGCCGGGCAAATAATTGATACACACCTTCTAGGTATTCACGGAAACGCTCAGGCGGCACAACACCGTCTTCGATAATCGGCAGCGCTTTAATACCGCCATCACCGTGGGCTACCACCATTGCGGACGAGTGTCTGATCTTCCAAAGCTCTTCTTGCTTGCTAGCTTCGGTCTCGGAAAATACTGTTGTGGCGTGCTTTTCTAGCAGCTTTACGGCTTTTTTAGTGAGCTTCTTTTGCATGCGGTCGCTTGTGCTGTCGAATTCAACCAGCAGTACAACCTTAGGGAATGGCTTAGGTACAGCATTCTTGAGCAGGTTGGGGTTGAGGCGATCTACAACGTTAAGCAGTTGGTCGTCTACCATCTCTACCGCGCTTGGCAATTCAGGCAGGCTGCGCAGCTCAAGCACTGCTGCTTGCAATTTTTCAAGGTCGTCAAAGTGCGCCACAAGCAACACGGAGTGGGCATTATACGCCTCAGTCTCCATGGCAATTTCGGTAATGAGGCCGAGTGTCCCCTGGGAACCGACGATCAGCGGCGTCAGGTCAATGGACCCGTCGCGGCGCTTTACATCCATAATGTCGTAGCCAGCGGCGTTTTTGGTAACGCCCAGGCGCATTTTGTCGATTAAGTCCTGGTTTTCGTCGATAAGCGAATCAAGGGCGCGGTAAATTTCGCCTTCAAAGGTGGCGAGGCCGAGCTTCTTATTCAGGTCGCGCTTGCTTAACCGGCTCGTCTCGATAACTTCACCGTTGGCTAGCACAACGCGCAAGCCGCGTACAAAGTCGCGCGTCGAACCGTATTTGATGCTTTTTTCGCCGCTGGCGTTGTTGGCAACCGCACCGCCAATGGTGGAGTATTCCAAAGATGCCGGAAATGGCGGCAGGAACCGGTCGTGCGTTTGCAACGTTTGCTGGAGTTTGCCGTAGTTAGTCCCGGGCTCCACAATCACGACACCGCTTTTATCGTCTAGCTCTAAAATACGGTGCATGTGCGCTGGGAAGGCCAGCATAATGCCTGCGCCAAGCGCCGCACCGCTTTGGTCAGTACCTGCGCCACGGGCCGTAATCGGTATAACCCGCCCGCGTTCGGCAAGCTGCCAGGTAAACCGGGCTGTTTTGCGTACGTCGTTTTCGTTTCGTGGGTAAGCAACAATCGCGGGCGTCATAGTCAGTACACTTCCGTCTGTCGAGAAGTACCGGCGGGCGTCTGCCGAAATCATAACCTCACCAACTAAATGCTCTTGCAGGTAGTGCGCGACTTTACTCATATATCTCTACTTTTGTCCCCAACTATCGTGATTAGCTCTTGCAATTATCGTAACACAGCACGGGCTATTGCTACATGTCCATAGGGGTGACGACAACTAGCTTGGCTATGTCGTTCAGCGCATTCAACCGACTGGCGTCAACTGTACCATTAGCGTTGATGCAGGTCCGGTTTACGATCGCCCGGTCGCCGCTCTTGAGGATAACGGCGCTGTAGTGAACCGTGGCATGCTTTTTACCCTGGGAGAATTCAAATGTCAGTGTTGGCATACTGTACGTTTTGTTGTTGCTGTCCTTTAGGACCAGTGCGGTGCCAGCGTTCGGGCCGGCAACAGTAGCGCCAGCGTCTTTAAGCTGCTTAATCTGCGGCTGGACAATGGCATCGAGGTTGGCGCCCGGCAGCTGAGTAGAAGTTACGGTGCCGACGATCAGTTCACAGGTGTTGTCGGTGGAGACATAGTCCGACACCGTGGCTACACCAGTGTTCCGGGAGGTGTACCCGCCGATGGTAGCAGGAGCCTTGAGCGTAACGTGGTTGAGGGTGGCCATATCGGTCGCCTTAACTGTAGAAGAGTGGGACGACTGCTGGGCTGCCTTATCGGCCGACTTATTGCTGTTTTTGAAGAACAGGAAGTAGCTCGCAACTGCCAGTACCAGAACCGCCACTGCCGCAATAATAGCGATCATCATAATGTTCATTTTCTTCTTTGGCGCTGGGCTCATGCCACCCATGCCCGCCGGTGGCATGCCATCGTCAGTCATAGGCATTGCAGGCGATCCAAAGGCGTTAGTGACAGTACCCGGGCCGCTTGTTGGCGGAGTTACACCCGGCGCAGGCGGAGTAGGTGTTGGCGGGACCGTGGATGGTTCGGTCGGTGCCGGAGTTGTCGGGCTTGTTACCCCTTCGGCTGGTACATCAGAGACAGGAGGAGTTACAGGAGTTGGCGCTGCTGGCGGCTCTTGGCCGGGAATGGGCGTAGACGGTTGTGGTGTTTGATTGTTGTTTGGGTCCATCGATACCCTCCTATGGATATTCAATTATCTAAAGTTAATCTTCATTATAGCATTAGCTGGATGCATACTCTTGCGTGAGCGTGTAGATACTGTATACTTAACATACATGTTAAGTAACGATGCAACTCCTGAGCAACTTGACGCCGTTTTTATCGCGCTTGGCAACCACAAGCGGCGCGGCATCTTAACGACGCTCTCGTTCCGCCCGGCAACGGTCAGCCAACTGGCTGAAGAGCATGAGCTATCACTGGCTGCGATCCACCGGCACATTCGCGTGCTCGAGGAAGCCCAGCTCATTCAGCGGCGAAAAGTCGGACGGACCAACTTTGTTGCCCTGCGGCGCGCGCTCCTGGCAGCCACCCAAGCCTGGATGGCACAGTACCGCACCGAATGGGGCAACGACAGCGAAACGCTCGAGAATTACATCGCCGAACTTAGCAAAAAACAATAATGCCCGAGCGGCGGAGGAAACCATGAAGAACTTCATTTACATTTACCACAGCGATCGCACGACGCCACCACCAGAGGAATCACTCAAAGCCTGGGGCGAATGGTTTGCCACGCTTGGCGAGCACGTCGTAGACGGTGGCAACCCCACTGCTTTCGGCAGCAAGGCAGTCCTCAAGGACGGCAAAGTATCAAAAGAATCTGACACTGTTGTCGGCTACTCCATTATTAAGGCAGCGGACCTTGACGAAGCTGTCGCCCTAACCCAGAACAACCCGTTGTCTAACGCCCCTGGCTGCGAAGTCCGCGTCTACGAACTCGGTTCAATGTAGGCGGAGCTAACGCCCCCAATAACCAGGCCTTTTGCTGGCGAAGATACATGTAGCCAAGAGTATATACGCTACTAAAGGCAGACAAAGGCTGGATAAATAGACAGCGATCGAGAATTGAGTATTCTCGCCCCATAGGAGGTGAACAACTGGACCGCCCAGTATACCTATAATATAGGCAGTGCTCATAACTACCTTGTTCGGAGTGCGCCCTGGTTTGCGTAGTGCCCAGTCAATACCAGCCAACAGTATTCCGGCAATAAGTGCCAACCCAACCACCATATGTTGATGCTGCGCAAAATACGCATAGCCGCTGAAGCTGCCGAATACAATAAGGGCGATTATCGCCGCCAAAAGGCCTTTAACATTCTTGCTCATGTTAGTAGTATAGGTGGTTTTGTTTGCAAAACGAGCACAAGATTATAGGTAAAATGAACCAAAGAGGTCTTGAACCCATCCAACAGATAGAAATCTGTCACAAAACAAAAAGACGACTCATCGCAGTCGTCTTTTTATCTGTAATAATCTCTTGGTGCGCGAGAGAGGACTTGAACCTCCACGTCCGAAGACACTAGTACCTGAAACTAGCGCGTCTACCAATTCCGCCACTCGCGCGTGAACGAAGTTATTGTACTTTTTTTAAGGTGAAAACTCAAGCGTTCAGTTAGCAAATGCTTACTGTACTGTTTTGCGGCCTTCGCGGATTTGCCAGTTCTGGACATTAGTAAAGCGTTCGGCGTCGGTGTTGATGGCGTGCTCGCCAAGGCCGTACACTGTGCCGTTGGTCAGATACAGGAACCGCGGCTGGTACATGCCCAGCGCTGGTGAGTCGGCTTGCCAAGCTTGCAGGAACGGCTTGTACTTTTCGGTTCGCAGTGCTGGGTTTAAGCGAGTGCGGCCTGCCTCCAAGGACGCGTCAGCCTGCTTGGAGGTGTACTCCGACAAGTTGAGCCGGACAGGTGCAGCTGAATCAGCCTGTGAGCTGTGCCAGTACACAAAGACATCCGGGTCAACGCCAATCGAGATGCCATACAGCACTGCGTCATAGCTATGGTAAGCGATGGCGTTCTGGAACGTGTCGTCATCTTGAGCCACCGCGACCTTAACGTCGGCCCCGACCGCCTTCCATTGCGTAGCTAACTGCCGCGCAACATCAGCGTATTCGCCACTGTTCTGCACATACAGTTGGAAGGTTAGCGGCTTACCTGCTTTGTAGCGTATGCCATCTTTTGCCATCACCCAGCCCTGGGCATCGAGTAGTGCATTGGCTGCAACCGGGTCGTAAGCAGACTGCTGGAAAGCGCCGTTATATGACAACTGGCCGCGTAGCAATGGCTCACGCACTGGCACAGTCGCATAGCTCAGGCCGCTCATAATAGACGGCACGTTACTGGCCGAAACTAGCGCACTGCGCACTTTCGTATCGGCCAGCACGCCTTCGCTGGTACGGAAAAAGGTCATCACCGCAGCTGTAAGCGGCAAGTTGTATACCCGCATGCTGGTGTTGTTCTTCAATTTATCTGGAACTTCAGTCAGGCCGACAACGGCATTGAGTTCTTGCTTTTGGAAGCTCCGGACCAGCTGGTCTTGGGAGCGGAACGTGCGCACCACAAAACTGCTGAGCTTAGGCTTGCCGGCGTGGTAATGGGCAAATGGGCGCAACAGGATGTGCTCTTCGCGCGTGTCTACCGACTCGCCGTTGAGTTCAATCGCCTGCCACTGGAACGGGCCAGCGCCAACCGGCCGGCTGGTGTTAAATGCCGAGGTACGCATGTCTACCATGGGCACACTGCCCAGTAAGTGCTTAGGAACAATGCCGTTGGTCAATGAATATGGGAATGATGCCAGCGGGTTTGGCAGTGTAAAGACGATTGTGCGCGGATCAGAAACGGTTACCTTGATCCCTCGCCAGCTGTTGTTAAGCGGCGACCGGGCGTCCGGGTTCTGGATAACCTGGTAGGTAAACAGCACGTCGTCGGCCGTCAGCGGTACGCCGTCTTGCCAGGTCAGATGGTCTTTAAGATGCACTGTATATATCGTGCCAGATTCATTCACTGCCCAGGTATCGGCCAGGTCGCCGGCCAACTGATTGTTTTGGTCATAGGTAAGCAGCCCGGCAAAGATAAGTTTGCTCACACTGGCGTCGACAATGCGGGTGGCGTACAGCGGGTTAGCGGTGGTGAATGACCCCAAAATGCCCTCGGTGTACGTACCGCCGGCCACTGGAGCAAGCTCCTGATAATAATTGCTGAGCAGCCGGGTTTGGGCAATGACGCTCCCGATCAACAGCACAAGCAGCAGCGTCCAGCTAATAACAAAGCGTTTAACGTTGCCCAAGCGCTCCAAGCGCCGGAAGAAGTCATTCTCTAAGCGCTGTTCAGCCTGTGCGCCGAGTTCCTCAACTTGACGCCGTTGCAAACGCAATCGGCGCCGAAACCGGAGCTTGAGTGCGCGCTTGCGGTCGAGCTTACCCATGAGACGCCCTGCCTACTTAGGTAAGACGATCCCTAGGATGAGCGAGGCTGCAAACAAAAAGGCTGAAAATATTGTCAGCTGGTAAATGGTTTTGTCGGTACCACGGCGTTCAGTGTTGACCTCGCCGCCGCTGCCTATACCGGCACCGAGCGAAGCGCCACGGGTTTGCACCAGAATAAGCAATGTCATGAGTAACATTGAACCAATAGTAATGTAGTTATAGATGTTTAGGGTCATTGCTCTTCATTCTCCAAAATTGCTGTCACTAAGTAGTTTACCAGTCCGATGATTACCCCGGCAAGTATTGCCCACCAAAAGTTCGTCACATGCAGTGGGTCATACAGCCATGATGCCAGCCAAACCATGAAACCGTTAATCACTACCATGAACAATCCGAGCGAGAAAAGAATCGCCGGCAAGCTCAACAAAACAACAAATGGGCGGATAACTGCATTCACTAATGCCAACACTAGGCCGGCGATAATAACCACGCCAAGCATGCTCCCGGATGTTTCAAACCGGATATGGGTATGCAATAGCCCGCCGGCAATCCAAAGCCCCAGGCTGCAGACGACCCAACGCACCAAGAAACGGTAGAGTATTCCGTGCTTCTTCACTTATGCTTAATTGTACCTTAGCAAAGCCCGCGAGGCAATTTGCCGCTTAATATTTCGCAGCCGTCTTCGGTGATGACCATGACGTCCTCGATGCGCACACCAATGCCTTCTTCACGAATATAAATACCAGGTTCAGCCACCAGTGCAACCCCGGGGCGCAGCGGCTCATCGTAATTGCCGGCATCGTGGCACTCCAGACCCAAAAAGTGGGATGTGCGATGCGGGAAAAAGCCGCTGTCGCGGACTGTTTCGCGGCTGATGCTCTTTATGAGCCCAAGCTCGCGTAACTTCTCGCCAATGAACGTCTCCATCTGTTTTTCGTACTCGTTCAGAATGACGCCTGGTTTTAACAATGACCGGGCATAGTCCTGGGACTCCATGACCGCTTCGCATACCTGCTCTTGGCGGCGTGACGGCCGGCCGTTAAGCGAATATGTCCGGGCGACGTCGGCGGTGTAGTGGTTGTATGACGCACCCACGTCCAGCAGCACCAATTCGTCACTGGTGAGCGGGCTGTCGTTCAAAATATGGTGGATGGTGCAGGCATTCTTGCCGCCCGCAACCACTGGCGTAAACCCATGCCCTTCGGCACCGCGGCGGCGGAAACCCCGGGTCAGCTCGGCTTCAATCTCGTATTCGTAGGCGTACTTTGCCATCCGGGCTGGCCGCATGGCCTCTTTTAGGGTATCGACGGTGATGTCTACGGCTTGCTGGATCGCTTCCAGTTCGATAGGTTGTTTGACCATGCGCATCCGGGCAAGGTGCTGGCGCAAATCAAGCAATTCTACATCCGGCGTCACTTTTTTAATCCGGCGGATCAAGCTATGGCGCGCCGGGTTGGTGTACATGCCAAAAAAATCATTGTGCAACGGAGCAGCAGCAAACGTTGCAACGTGCTGCACTTTGCCTAAACGGCTTTCGAGTTGCTTCCACCCGTCTTTTTCATTCAAAATTTCGGTAATGCCGGACCGGCGGGTCAGCTCAGCGGCGTCAATTGCTCCATCGAACGTCTCTATAATTGCTTCGCGGGTGGGCACGATTAAATACTCGCGACCCTTGTCCATCACCAAGATTACTTCAGGGTCGTCGATGCCGGTCAGGTACCAAAAGCTACTATCCTGCTGGAACGGGAAAGCCTCATCGCCGTTTTTTTGCATCAAACCATTGGCCGTCAGCACGATTGGTGCTGTACCAGTAAAAAGCTGTCGCAACCGTTCACGGTTGCCGCTAAAGAAGTCACTCCCAAAAGCGTGGCCCATAACATAGCAGTATAGCAAGCCCGTTCTCTATGGCAAGCTAAGGGGTCACTCTAACCCTAACTAATGGCTTCTTGGTACGTACTTAACGCTTGGACTGAGAGCGCGCTGTAGTTCTCGGCGCGAGTCAAATTAGCGTTCAAACCGTCAAGAGTCAGCACCGCCTCATCTGCCGGGCCGACAAGCGGGGCCAAATGCTCCTGCATTCCCCCAATTGCGGTCAGTAATGTTACTGCCTCCACTTCGGCACGGCGATCGCCTTGTATTTGGTAGAGCGCAACTTCGCCCCACTGCCGTGCAGTTTCAACATGTTCACTGTCGGTCTCAGCAGTCAGCCCGTTCAAGCCCTGCATCGCCGCATCATATCGTTTCCCTGCCTCAGTTATGGCCGCACCCATATTCTCTGCGTCTTGTTGAAACTGGCTGTCCATTACAAGGGTTTTCAATTCCCCGAGCAGTTCTGCAATCCGCGCCGCTCTTGCTTCAAGGGCAGCCCGCTTTTCAGCCGCGGCTGCGACTGCATTGTCGCCATTCGTAAGTTCACCCTTTATTGTTTCCACATCTTCCAGGATTTCTGCGACATTTGCCATAAAATTATCGTACCATCATAGGCCGAAACGTCAAATAAGATGTGCTATATAAACATAGGCAGAATGCCATCCGGAATGGTATCTTAATTATATGAAGCTGCTTTTGAAGGTCCGTCTGAGTATGTTCTTCTTCGTGTTCCTTATGATCTTCACCGCGCTGACCTTCGTAGTCCATAACACGCCTTTTAGCTCAGCAGCACTTACATTGTTCTCTGTTAACTCATTCCTCTACGGCTTTTACATTGCACCAGTATTGGCTGGACAAAAACAGCGTATTGATGACCTTTCCAAAACAGTGCGGGCCGAAGCCAATGCCTTGTTCGATATGTTAATCCGCACAAAAAAACTGCCTAAAATCAGCCGCAACAAACTGCAGTCCATGTTCGAGGTCTATATGGTCGCCAGCTTTAACGAGCGCAAACCAGCCGCTGGCGAAGAGCAATACGAAGAACTTATTACGTACTGCCTAGAATACAAGGGCAAAGACCCGGCCACCATCGAAAAAGTGCTGAACGGGCTGATTGCCAACCAGCAGAATCGCTCCCAAATAGCCATGCTGCTGGGCAACAAGGTCTACAGCAACGAGTGGTGGATCATGCTGGTGCTATTTAGCATAACCATGGGCTTCGTGCTGTTCCTGGATGTGCGCGACAATGTGTGGATGCACTTTGTTAAGGCCCTGCTGTGCACCGGCTTGACCATGCTCATGATTAACCTCGTAAAATTCAGTACCCTTACCCACAAACGCGCCAAGCATGTCTGGGACCCGCTCGACAACCTCAAAACCAGCCGCTTCCGCCGCATCGACCTCGACACAGACACCGACAACAGGTAAACTCCCTCCCGTTTTTTGGTATAATCTCCTAAATCTCTATGGCTGTCCCTGACTTTGCCCCACGCCCAATCGAGACTTCTGACACCTGCGCTCAAATTATGCGTGAAATTTTATCCGGGGTTGCGATGGATCTTGGGGACCAAGTCTACCCAGATTCCCCGCTCGTGCACCAGATAATGGACGGGCAAATCCCCAGCGCAACAACCGAAGGACCGGACGGCCCGACAACAGTTTTCTGGTGCGAGAAATATGGGGGCGCATGCAATTATTCATTCTTACTTACCCAACCAAAAGCTGGTCTACCTCCACTCCTAACCGAAGGTGCCTTTGAAATTCACGGCAGCTGTATGCAAACAGACAATCTGCTGCGGGCTTTCCAACGGGCCCGCGAATCTTTGTATGAGCGCCGCAAACCCGCTACAGGCACAGAAACTGCCACACCGGCTAACCCCGATGCCAACCCAGGCCAAAAAGCGATAGCTGACATAAAAAAAGTGATTAAACCGATCACTGACGACCTAGAGACAGCCGAGCCTTCTGGGGCTATTGGCTTACTCACCGGTGCCATACAAAGTATGTCTGCCACCCTGGACGGCTCTTCCCATGCCGCCAGCCAGCAAATGCAAGCCCACGTTATCCGGGCGGAACAACATGCAGAGAATGCACTCTTTCAGCTGGGTGTAGCTATCAACGCCCTGCGCCGTTATCTAGAAGGCACCTAGTATTACCCTAGGTGCGCCCGGATAATTTTGGCTTTGGCCAGGCCAACAACTGCTACAATGTCTGCCTCAGACGCCTCGCGGACGCCACGGACGCTTCCCAGCGTGCGCAATAATTTCTTACGGGTTGACGGCCCGATGCCAGGGATATCGTCAAGGCTGCTGGCGGTTTGACGCTTAACCTTTAATACCGAATGGTAAGTTACGGCAAAGCGGTGCGATTCATCGCGGATACGCTGCAATAGCTTTACGACGTTAGTGTGGTGGGGAATGTTCACTAAAATAAAATCGTCGCTTTCAGTCACGTAGCCGCTGAGTTTTTTGAGCGCTTCGGTATTGAGCGTAACGTTGGATTTGCCCTTTTGAATGACGATTTGCTCTTCGCGCTTGGCCAGCCCAATGAACGGCAGCGTACTGCAGCCCATGTCGTCCCGGGCGTGGATCGCCGCGTCGAGCTGGCCTTTGCCGCCATCGATCAGCACCAGGCTGGGCAGCCCCCAGGCTTTGCGATTCTTTTCGCTGAGGCGCCGCTTGATCGTTTCGTTCATATTATAAAAGTCGTTGTTGTGGTCTTTTTTGGTCTTGAACTTGCGGTATTCGCCTTTGTTGCTCACCCCGTTCGTGAACACTACCATGCTGGCGACAACATCGGTGCCTTGCATATGGCTAATGTCGTACCCCTCGATGCGCACTGGGAATTTCGGCAAGCTCAGCACATCCACCAGTTCAGCCAAGGCGTGGTCTTTGCTGATGTCCATGAATTCTTTGTCGCTAAAAATGATCTGCTTGTTTAGACTTTGCAGGTTGAACAACTGGTTGCGTATCTTGGCGGCTTTTTCAAAGTCCTGCGCCTTGGCCGCTTTGGTCATTTCTTTTTCCAGGTCATGTTCAATGTTTTTACGCTTGCCTTCAATAACCGCGATAAGCTTGCGCAAGTTAGCACGGTAATCTTCCAACGATGTCCGGCCCTCTTCCAGGCCAGGGTCTAGCCCCAAGTGGTAGTGCAAGGTAGCCCGCTTTTGCCCGGGAATGCGGCGTGTAGCAAATGGAAATATCCGCCGCAGCGCCTTAAGCGCCTCGCGGATGCCAACCGTGCTGTTGTATGGCCCAAAGTACCGGGCACCGTCGTCCAGCGGGCGGCGGGTGGTGCTCACCGTTGGGAAATCACTATCGTAGCTAATGCGGATGTAGCTCATGGCTTTATCGTCGCGCAGCAGAATATTGTAGCGCGGCATGTAGCGGCGGATCATTTCGGCTTCTAAAAACAGCGCTTCGATTTCGCTCTCTACCACCATCCAGTCGGTGTCATGTATTTCGGCCACCAACGCATCGGTTTTCGGGTCGCGCGAACGGCTCTTTTGAAAATACTGCCGCACTCGGTTATTGAGCCGGGCAGCTTTGCCCACGTAAATAATCTCCCCGGCGGCGTCCTTGTGGAAATACACGCCAGGCTGTGTAGGCAGATCTTTAAGCTTTTTTGCTAATAAGTCGTTCATCTGTATCTAGTATACGCAAATTTTTGTAACTTTTTGACGCCGGCTGTTGTATATAGGATATGCACTGGCTACCGGTCGCTAAAACATAGCGCTAATGGTTGCCGTAGCTTATAATTTAGGTGGTAAAAATGATTTCCCAACACTCAAAGCAAAAACTCGAACAGATATTGAAAACGGCCTATCAGGATGATACCGCTGCATTCCTGCACGATATAGACACTTACGTAGAGGAGCTACAGCACCGAACGACGACAGCCAACAAGCCGAAGGTCACGCCTACAACACCGGTAATTATTAACCTGCACGACGTTACCCGCATCTACAAACTAAATCGCAAAAATACCGTAACGGCCGTCAAAAATATCAACTTCGAAGTCCACGAAGGCGAGATTGTGGCGTTGACCGGCCCGAGCGGCAGCGGCAAGAGTACACTCATGCACCTCATTGGCGGGCTAGATCGGCCCTCGTCGGGAGAGGTATTAGTTAACGGCCAGTCGGTAGGCAAATTACACGAGGGCAAGCTAGCCCGGTTCCGCAACGAAACCATCGGCTTTGTGTTCCAGTTTTTCTACCTACAACCTTTTCTCCGTTTAAACCGTAACATCGAGGTGCCGCTCATGTTCGCCCGTACTAAACGCAAAACTCGTACTGCGGCCGTTGCCGACGTGATCGAGGCGGTCGATTTGACCGACAGGGCTAACTTTTTACCCAAAGAACTTTCCGGGGGCCAAATGCAGCGCGTGGCTATAGCCCGGGCGCTCGTCAACAAGCCAAAAATCTTATTGGCCGACGAACCGACTGGCAATCTTGATTCCAAAAACAGTATGGCTATTATGGAGCTGCTGCAAACCATTCGGGGCCGCCTGGGCACGACTATTATTGTGGTCACCCATGACCCGCGCGTGGCCGATTGGGCCGACCGCGTTATTAAACTCGAAGACGGCCAGGTACAGGCATGAAAATTATCGACGCCTACATTTTAGCGCGCACCAAGCGCAAAACCCGGCGCATCCGCATGGCACTCGTGACCATCGTCAGTTCACTGTTGTTTGCCGTTTTATTCTTTGGCGCACTGTCATTTGCCGGCGTTCAAAAAAGCAGCGCGCGGTTCCAGGACTACGGCTACAATGGCCGGCATTTAACCCAGGCGTCTATGTCGGGCAATCCGTTCTCCGCCGATTTTAATACCCTTCAAAAACAAATCACTGACCAAATGGATGCCGACCTATTGGCTCGCAAGATCAAAGTTACCGACGAAATGCGCGCCAGGCCAGAGTATGTCATAGAGCTTGGCAGACGAATTGGCGCAGTAGCCTTGGCCGATAGCACGGCAACGCAAAAGCAGTTCGAAGCCTCTGTCCAAAAAAAGTTTTCCCCCAAAGCAACCTACCACCTAAGTTATATAAACGCTCTCCAACTCATGCAGCCCGGCACGGCCGACGACCCTGACCCCTTGTTAACCCAACAATTACAACAGGTCGAAACCGGCGTAGGTAAAAACGGCCCGATGTTTAACCCTAACGAAGCACTGCCCACATTCCTCTCTGTCGAACCAGACATGTTAAAGCCGATGCTTATAGCCGGACAAACCCTTGCCTGGAAGCCGGGCCAGCCCTACCCAGTGGAAGTACCCTACAGTTACCTGCAGCAACTTTCCAAAAAATCATTTAACAAGCTATCGAGCGAGGATAAAATTAAAGGTTATCAGGCATTGATCAAGCAATATACCGGCCAAACGCTACAGTATTGCTACCGGAACTCAACGGCGCAGACTCAGCTAGCCAGTGTGCTGACGTACAACTACGATGCCAAAAAGGATAACGACCCCAAGACCAAGCCACTGGATGTTGCCGCCTGTACCGGCTTTGACCAAAAGCTACTCAAAACTGCCGGCTTACTCCCTGGCCCAGACCCTGACGCACCAAAACCGTTGTTCCCGCAGCCAGCCGCACCAGCACCCGATACCCACTTCTTTCGCGTAAAAATCGTCGGCTTTGTACCTACTACAGATCAAGGCCCAGGCGATGACATCTTTGGCTCGTTGTTTAGCAGTGTTGATAATTGGCCCGTTCCCATGCCGATCATCATGCCCCAGGCCGTGGTCAATCAAGAGCCTTTCCTGTCATCGACAGATAATCTTTATGGATTCGGCAACCAGCCCACACTATTCTTCGACTTCAATACTCGTGCCGAACAAAAACATTTTATCGATAGCACCAGCTGCAAAGGTAACGACTGCACCAAGAACAACGAATGGACGCTCACAACATTTGGCAGTATTAAAACGGCCTTTGAAGGCGTATTCGCCAAAGGTATCAAAGTTGGCAAATGGATAACGCTCGGTGTTGCAACCTTAGCGGCGACACTTGTACTCCTAACCATCAGTAAATTAATCAGTGATAACCGGCGGGAGATTGCCGTCTTCCGCGCACTCGGTGCCCGGCAGCGCGATATCGCCCAGATCTACTTTACCTACGGCTTTATGTTAGCGGTGACGGCTTTGATTGTGTCGATTACATTTGCAGTCATTGCTGCGCTGGTGTTTTCGTCGCGCTTTGCAGACCGCTTTAATAACCTGCTTGTCCAGGCCGTTGGCTCTTACCAAAACCCCGGTCACTCAACACTACTGGGCTTACACCCGCTCTGGATGCTGGCTATCGCCCTCGTTTTGCTGCTGGCCACCATGATTGGCGTTGCGATACCCGTGCTCTTAAGCCGACGGCGCAACCTGGTAAGCATTATGCGCGAGGAGTAGCTCGGAGGCTGGCGTCGTTACCGGCAATTTTGTACGCCTCCCAACGCTCCTTGGTACAGAGCCGAGGCCAGTGTTTGATGTAGTCCGGGTAGTCGCCCAACTCCTCGGTGTGCACCCAGTGCCGCTTACGGTCGTTCTTGATACGTTCTGGGAAGCGTATACCATCCAGGTGGTCTATTTCGTGGCAGGCTATGCGGGCGGTAAAGCCTTCGAGGATGCGTTCTACTTGCACGCCGTCTTTCGTGTAGGCCCGGACTTTTATGGCTGCTGGCCGCCGGACCAGCCCCCATACCGGGCCAGCCGAGAAGCAGCCTTCGCGGCCTTCTATGGTTTCGCGGGTTCGCCAAATAATTTCTGGGTTAATGAGACATTCGAGGTTGCCGTACTCTTTACGGCTTTCGTCCACTCTAGTGTCAACAAGGATAACCCGGTAACGTTCGCCGATCTGCGGGGCCGCTAAACCAACGAGTGTACGCTTTTTCTTACCATTTAGGGTGTCGCGGCGCTGTCCGTTTGCAGCAGTGAACAAACTGGCGATAACCTGCTGGATACGCGGAGTTTTGATAGCGTCTACAGGTAAGGGAGCGACCGCTTTAGATAGCTCTGGGCTATCTGGCGGCAACATACCGCGCTGCCGCTCTTCGATAAAACGAGCGCGATCAGCATCGGTTAGGTCGTATTGGTCAGGCGGTAAAAAGGCAGGAAGGCGGCGGTTGGTACCCATACCCACAGTATACTGTGTTGCTAAGTTGTAAATAAAGCTACGTTAAATAATCTGTAATTATTGACATAAGTGCTATAATCAAAACTAATGTTTATTTTTAAGGAAAGGGCGGCAGCTTACATGACATCACAGACTCAGATTGTTACTGGGTACGGCGTTACCGCCTTACGCGGCTAACCCGCTCCCTAAATTGAATCTCTTTTTACTAATCTAAACACCACATACTATATAAAATCACCGTGAACTTCCCTGTTCATGCCACTAGCTGGAGGCTATTATGGCAACCCCTATTTCACGCAAGACAGTTAAAATTTACCTCGCGCACACGCTTAATCACAAGCGTGACTTCTGGGTAGTCCTGCTTGCCGCACCGATCGCACAATTTGCCGACGACTTCGCCGTGCCGATCCTTATCAGCCACATTTTGACGATGCTAGCAACAGCCAGCGCCGCCCACCACGAATTGCAACTTAGCAGCTTTATGCCGTACATGCTGGGCATTTTGGCAGCCGAAGTCTTCCAATTACTGGCCTGGAACCGGATTGTCCGGTCGGTGTGGCGTATGGAAGAACGAACCATGCAAGACTTGGCGACAACCGCTTTCACGCACTTGCTCACCATGAGCCAGCGCTTCTTTAGCAACCGCTTTGGCGGCTCCATTGTAAGCCAGGTCAACAAATTCGTTGGATCATACGAGCGCCTCGCCGACGGCCTCATTTGGACGGTCTACAAGCTAATCATCGGCTTCGTCCTGACCGCAGTAATCCTGATCCGGCCGGCACCGCTCTATGTAGTTGGCATTACCGTGCTCGCTGCCGTCTATATTTACACCGTTTACCACCTTAAAAAGCGCGAACTCAGCCTTAACAAGCACTGGGCCGAGACCGAAAACCGGCGCACTGGCCAGTTGGCCGACAGCGTTACGAACATTGCGGCGGTCAAGTCGTTTGCCCACGAAAAGCTAGAAGCCACACTGTTCCAAGGCCGCGCCCAAGACGTTACTGACTCATCCCTCAAAACCATGCGCCACGCCATGAACAGCGAGGTCTTCACGAACTCGATCCAACGCCTTATCCAATTCACTGCCATCCTGGTTTCACTCTGGTTGGCTGTCAACGGCAAGGTACAGGTTGGGTTAGTGTACTTGATTCTTACCTACACCGGCGGCATCATGGGCCGTCTATGGGAAATGAACGGCTTCTTCCGCAACCTGAACCGGGTGTTCGGTGATGCCCAAGAAATGACCGAGATCCTGGGCATGGAGCCAGAAGTCAAAAACATCGCCAACCCTGAACCTGCACACTTTACCCGCGGCGACATCTTGTTCAAAAAGGTCGACTTTAAACACAATGATGACGGTGCCCGCATATTCAAAAAGCTGGACCTGCACATCAAGCCAGGTGAAAAAGTCGGGTTGGTTGGGCCGAGCGGTTCGGGCAAGACATCGCTTACCTACCTGCTCCTGCGCATGATGGATATCCAAAAGGGCGAGATCGTGATTGACGGGCACAACATTGCCCGCGTCGCCCAAGAAGATCTGCGCAGCCACATTGCCTATGTACCGCAGGAACCACTGATGTTCCACCGCAGCATCATGGATAACATCCGCTATGGGCAGCTCGATGCCAGCGACAAGCAAGTATTTGCTGCCGCAAAGATGAGCAACGCCCACGAGTTCATCCAAAGCCTGCCCAATGGCTACGACACAATGGTTGGTGAACGCGGGACTAAACTGTCCGGCGGGCAGCGCCAGCGGATTGCCATCGCCCGGGCCATGCTTAAAAACGCACCGATCTTGGTGCTCGACGAAGCGACCTCGGCACTGGACAGCGAAAGCGAAGTGCTCATCCAGGACGCCCTGTGGAAACTTATGGAAGGCCGCACGGCAATTGTGATTGCCCACCGCTTATCCACCATCCAAAAAATGGACCGGATTTTAGTGCTGGAAAAGGGTACAATTGTAGAGCAAGGGACGCACAAAGAACTCCTTAATACCAAGGGAGTCTATGCCAAGTTATGGTCGCACCAATCAGGCGGCTTTATCGAAGATTAACCTAACTGAAAGATATGTCTGATTTAGAAAACATCAAAACCATAATCCGGCTCTTTGTCCGGGAGCAGCTCCGCTATCCGAAGCTGCTCTTTGGCATGCTCTTTACTCATCCGTTTGCCATCCTGTTTTTGCGGTTCCTGCCGGCCCTCATAATTGCCGACATTCTGAACCGGCTGAGTAAGCAAGATTTCACCAAAGGCGATTTATGGGGCAGTTTTGGACACAACATGCTGCTGGCCATTGCCCTGGAAGCGTTCGGCGGCATTGTGCTGTGGCGCATTGTCATTTACTTTAACTACAAGCTCGAGGCGAATGTCGTCCGCGACCTGAACCGTAAGGTCTTTAACCACCTCATGCGCCTCAGCCCGTCCTTCCACGCCAACCACTTTGGCGGGTCGCTTGTTTCCCAGACCTCAAAGCTAACCGGCGCGTACATCCGCTTTACCGATTCCACGGTTTTCCAGGTATTAGGTGTGGTGTGGTCGCTGTTATTTACAAGCATCTTACTTATACATAAAGCGCCCGTATTTGTAGTACTACTGGTGGTATTCACCGTGTTCTATATGTCGTGCGCCATGCTCATTACTCGCAAAGTCCGCCGCTTGAATGCCGAGGAAGCCGAGGCCAGCAACGACCAAACCGGGCAGCTGGCCGACGCAGTGACAAACGTTATGGCCATCAAAGGCTTTGCTGCTGGCAAGATGGAAAGCGACCGCTTCGATGATGTCAGCGAAACAGCCCGCAAGGCCACGATCAAAGTTATGTGGGCAACGCTTAAAGTGGAATCGGCGTTCGGTACTATTGGTGTCAGCATTAATGCCTTGTCGCTTATTTTGGCAACGGCCAGTATTGTCATGTTCCACGCCGACATTGCAGTCGTATTCCTAATGCTCAACTATGCTGGCGACATTCTAACGCGGCTTTGGGACTTTAGTACTCAAGCGCTGCGCAACTACAACCGGGCCTTTGGGGATGCCCAGGCGATGACCGAAATCCTGGCTATTGAGCCGGAAATCAAAGACCCGTTGCACCCTGAAAAATCGCACATTAAGCAAGGCGCTATTGCCTTTAAAGATGTCGACTTCACGCACCCCGACTCGCGCCAGGGCGACACACTGTTCGCCAACCTTAACCTGTCTATTAAGCCAAGCGAAAAAATCGGGCTGGTTGGGCACTCTGGTTCGGGCAAAACCACGCTCACCCGCTTGCTGCTCCGGTTTAGCGACATAGACGGCGGCCATATTCTGATCGATGGCCAAGACATTACCAGCATCACGCAAGACGATCTGCGCCGCAGTATTGCCTATGTGCCACAGGAACCATTGCTGTTTCACCGCAGCATCCGGGAAAACATTGCCTACGGCAAACCCGACGCTACCGAAGCCGAGATAAAACTTGCCGCCGAAAAAGCCTACGCCAGCGAATTCATCGACAAGCTGCCCAAGGGGTACGACACACTCGTTGGTGAGCGCGGTGTAAAGCTGAGTGGCGGCCAGCGCCAGCGGGTAGTTATCGCCCGGGCCATCCTCAAAGACGCACCCATCCTAGTACTCGACGAAGCAACATCGGCACTCGACAGCGAGAGCGAAAAACTGATTCAGGCAGCCCTTTGGCAGTTGATGAAAGGCCGCACGGCTATTGTCATCGCCCACCGCTTATCCACCATCCAAAAAATGGATCGGATCATCGTATTGGACCAAGGGGAAATCTTAGAAGAAGGCACGCACCACTCGCTGTTGCAGCATAAGGGTACGTACGCCAAGCTCTGGGCGCACCAGTCCGGCGGGTTCCTCGAAGAGGATGCCTCATGAACGACACCAGCTTGCGCGCACTCCGGATATACCTCACGTACTGGCGAATGCACCCGTGGCTCGTAGCCGGTGCCGCCTTGATGGGTCCGGCATACGTGCTGCAGGGTATCCTATGCCCGCTGTTTATTGCCAAAGCGCTCGGGCAACTGGCGAGCCACACGCCGGTCAGTACTGCGTATTTGTGGCTCGCCGGCGGGTCGTTAATTAGCGGTGCGCTGCTCCGCTATGCATCCGACCGCTACTGCATTATGCAGCTGTGTGCCAAGACCACCCGCGACATCTACAACGCCAACCTTAAGCACCTGCTCAAGCAAGAGTACGGGTTCTTTGCCAATAGCTTTGGCGGGTCGCTGGTAGCTCAGGCTAACCGCTTTGCGAAAGGCTATGAGGTACTCAATACCGTGTTCTTCCTGGACGCCTTTGGGCTGCTCTGTGGCGTTCTGGTAGCGATCGGCATTATGATGCACTACAACTTTGCTATCGGCCTGGCCGTAGCCGGGTTGTGGGTAGCGTCGGTGAGCATCGTGATTTACCTGGCGATACGCCGTATGGCGGTTCGTCGTGCAGCCGTCGCAAAAGAAAGCGAGCAAACCGGTGAGCTGGCCGACATCATAACCAATGCCGTTACCGTTAAAACATTTGCCCAAGAATCTAACGAACAACGCCGATATGGCGCAACAAACCAGGAACGCTCCAACCGTTACTATCGCAGCTGGGAAATGGCGGTCCGTAACACCCTAGCTATTAACTTGCTCTGCGGCACTCTGCAATTGACGGTATTCATCGGGGGTATTATCGCTGTCCAACACCATGCGCTGACTATTGCCGCGTTCCTGTTATTCCAGTTGTACATCTTGCGGATCATCGACAGCATTGGCGTAGCCACATCTGTTGTGCGCCAATTTGAAGGCATCTTGGGCGATGCTCACGAAATGACCGAGCTACTGGGCCGTACACCAGTAATCAAAGACCCTGAGCACCCGGAGCCGAGCCGTATTAACCAGGGCGACATCGAGCTGCGCAATGTTGTGTTTAGCTATCACGAGCAAGCGGACAACGCACAGGCACTGCTCAATGGTTTTAATCTGCAGATCAAACCAGGTGAAAAGGTCGGGTTGGTCGGGCCAAGCGGCGGCGGCAAATCAACGCTGACTAAACTGCTGCTGCGGTTCGTTGACATCCAAAGCGGCACTATTGCCATTGACGGCCAGGATATCCGCACGATCCTTCAGGATGACCTCCACCAGGCGATATCGTACGTGCCGCAGGAACCGCTACTATTCCACCGCAGCATCAAAGAAAACATCCGCTATGGCAACCCCGATGCAGATGAGCAAGATATTATCCGCGTAGCCAAGCAAGCCCACGCTCACGAATTTATTAAAGACCTGCCCCATGGCTACGACACAATGGTTGGCGAGCGCGGCGTAAAGCTAAGTGGCGGCCAACGCCAGCGCATTGCGATTGCCCGCGCCATGGTCAAAAAAGCACCCATACTTGTATTAGACGAAGCAACTTCGGCACTCGACTCCGAAAGCGAAGCCTACATCCAAGACGGCCTCTGGAAACTGATGCAAGGCAAAACCACGATTGTGATCGCCCACCGCCTGTCGACAATCCAGCGAATGGACCGCATTGTGGTGCTCGACAAGGGCACTATCGTTGAAGAAGGGACGCATAGCGAGCTTGTCAAACGTAAGGGTCTGTATGGTAAGCTGTGGGCGCACCAGTCCGGCGGATTTATCGAGGAAGCATAATTTTATGGCAGATAAACAAGACAAATACATCAGTGAAACCGACCGCCAAACCCTGCGGTTGTTTTGGGATGCCAGCAAGCAAACACCGAAGGTGCTGCTGGTACGGTTGCTGTTGTACCCCATTGGCACGATCTGCCTGGGTACCCTCGTCCCGCTGTTTATCGGCAAGACATTGGCGACACTTGGCCGGCCGGGCGTTAGCTCGCAACCATATATCATTGGGTTCGCCGTGGCCGCCGTACTCGGGTTTGTCGGCAACCGCTACGGTTTTACGGCCTACCTAAAATATCAGGCAATCGCCATGCGCCGCCTGCAAGCCCAAGGGCTGGAGGCGCTCCTTAAACGCAGCATGGGTTTCCATAACAATACGATCGGCGGCAAGCTCGTTTCGGATGCTGTCGACTTCCCTTCAGGCTTTGGCATGCTCAGCAACACCCTGGTGAGCCAAATGATGCCCTTTACACTGACCGTTGTTACCGGCACCCTAGTTATCTTTTTTGATTCCTGGATTTTAGGCTTAGTAATACTTGCCATGACTTTCATGGTGGTTGGCACCGCCCTATATGAAAGCCGGCGCCGGGCGGGCGTACGCAAGCGCCGCCTTGTGGCGACCAAAAACCTGACTGGCCACCTTGCCGACACCATTATGAATGTCCAAACCGTTAAAACATTTGCCCGTGAAGATACCGAACTCCAAACTCATGCCGGCTTTGGTTCGCAGCTGCTCGATATGCGTATACACGACTGGACCCGCGCTGCCCTGAACGGCAGCAACCGTATCGCTGGGCTGGTGCTTATGCAAATCCTGTTTGTACTGGTGATCGTCCGGCTTATCCATAACGACCCGAGCCTGCTCGGCATTGGCATCTTTGCATTTTCATTCACTATTACACTCAGCAGCAAACTGTTCGACATCAACACCATGACCCGCGGCATGGAAGACGGGCTGCTCATGGCATCGTCTATGACCGAAATTCTGTCGCAAGAGATTGAAATCCTCGATAAGCCCGACGCCCAACCGCTGGCAGTCAAAAAAGGCGGCATTATATTTGACACCGTAAGCTTCCGCTACCAAGACGAAAACACCGAGCAGCAAGTATTCAAAAACCTAGAACTGAACATTAAGCCAGGTGAAAAAATCGGGTTGGTCGGGCCAAGCGGCGGCGGCAAATCGACCCTCACCCGCCTATTGCTGCGCTTTGAAGATATCAACGAAGGCACTATTAGCATCGACGGCCAAAACATTGCCGACGTTACTCAGGCATCCCTGCGTCAGGCGATATCGTACGTGCCGCAGGAACCGCTCTTGTTCCACCGGCCAATTACCGACAACATCGCCTATGGCAAGCCGGATGCCACCGCAGCTGACATTCTCAAAGCCGCAAAAGCTGCGCACGCCGCTGATTTCATTCAAGACCTGCCGCACAAATACGACACCGTTGTTGGCGAGCGCGGTGTAAAGCTGAGTGGCGGCCAGCGCCAGCGCATTGCGATTGCCCGCGCAATCCTTAAAGATGCTCCGTTACTCATCTTGGACGAGGCTACCTCAGCACTGGACAGCGAAAGCGAAGTGCTCATCCAGGACGCCCTGTGGAAGCTCATGCAAGACCGGACGGCTATTGTCATTGCCCACCGGTTGAGCACCATCCAAAAAATGGATCGGATCTTAGTACTGGAACATGGCGAGATCGTCGAGCAAGGCACGCACAAAGAACTGCTCAAAAACAAGGGCACCTACGCCCGGCTCTGGGCACACCAGTCCGGCGGGTTCCTCGAAGACTAGTTAGTCCGCGGCCGCGGCCGGAGCCTTTACCTTCTGCCACTCACGCCATACTAGCCAGATAATCGCTACATCTAGGAACGTCAAAAAGGCCATGATGAATGTTGGTTGTGTCACCAGCAGATAGACCTGGTACGCCAGGAATAATACGAGCGCTCCCAGCGCCCACGGATAGGCCCACAGCTTTTGGAGCAGTAGTGCGACAACGAGCCCAACCTTAACACCACCGTGCGTCAACAAAAAGAGTACAGCAAACAGGTTATGTCCGCTGGCCAGCTGTTGGCCATAGTGCAAAATATGCGTGGCGATAAAATCATGCGGGTCAGTCGCCAGCTCACCGTGCGTCACCGCCCAGACTACATGCTCAATGGTGGCAGCAGGAATGACAAGCAGCAAGATGCCAGCGATCAATTCGACGCTGCCGTCAAAGCCTTTAATAATAAGGCCGATCTCATACGTCTTGTCTAGCAGTGACTTGGGGTGAAACCAGGGCATATGCCCACTATACCATTACAAAACACCCGCTGGCTGGCAGCGGGTGTTTTCTTCCTGCTTAATTGCAGGTTACTCTTTTTTGGCTTCGGGCTTGGCTTCGCCTTCGGCTGATTCTTCGCCTTCGGCAGCTTCAGCAGCTGGGGCTTCTTCCTCGGCGTCACCACCAGCAGCGTCGTTGGCTGCCTGGAGGGCGCTTGGCTCAAAGACAGTGGCTAGTGGGTGGCTCGGGTCTGTCTTGATTGTTACACCTGCAGGAGCGATCAAGTCAGCAACGGTGACGTGGTCACCAACTTCAACCAGCTTTTCGCCGTCAAAGTACAGTGCGTCAGGCAGTTTGCTGGCAATAGCTTCAACTTGTACAACTTCTGTCTGGTGCAGTACAACCAGACCTGCGCGCTCGGCAGGAGTTGAGTCGTTGCCTTCGGCAAACTTGATGTGCACTGGGATTTCGGCGTCAACTTTTTCGTTGGCGTTGACCGCGTTAAATACTACGTGGCGCAATTGGTGCTTCTTGGGGTCAAAATCGACCGACTTAATCAGCGCTACATATTGCTTGCCGCTGGCGTTCAAAGTCACCGGGTGGTGCTTGCCTGCTGCTTGGTATGCCTTGAGCATTGGCACGTAGTCTGCTGTCACGTGCACGGAGTCTTTGCCGTGGTCGTGGATCACCGCTGGGACAAGCCCCTCGGCGCGCAAGCGCTTTACAGCCTTGCCAGTTACTTCACGTTTATCTAGGTCTAATAATACTTCTTCCATACAAAATCACTTCCTCTTGTCGTTAATCTGAAACATCCTGAAACGCCCATCTATAGTAGTATACCAAGAAATGCAACAACAGATGGTACAATTGGGCATATGAAATCAATACACAAAGCCGGAATATCAGTAGTCGCACTCGTAATTATTTTTGTGGTACTCCAAAAAGTCGTGAGTGTAGACAAAATATTCCAAACCTGGGGCATCATTGGCCTCGGCCTGACCGTCTTTGCTGAAACCGGTTTACTGGCCGGATTCTTCCTGCCAGGCGACACGCTCTTGTTTGCGGCTGGGTTCTTTGCGGCGCAAGGCCGGCTCAGTTTGGTGATTAGCCTGCTGGTGCTGTACGCCGGCGCAGTGATCGGTAACATGGTTGGCTACGAAATCGGCAAGCGCAACGGGCACAAACTATTCAAGAAGTCTGATTCTATATTTTTTCACAAAGACAACGTCAAAAAGGCCCAGGACTTCTTTACCAAGCACGGCGGCAAAACGATTATCCTGGCACGCTTTGTGCCAATCGTGCGAACCCTTTCTTCGCCTCTGGCCGGTATGGGCCACATGCCGTATGCCAAGTTTATGCTTTATGACCTCGTAGGTGCCCTTCTGTGGGTGCCAAGCATCACCTTTATCGGATACTGGGCCGGTAAGGTGCTGGGGCACTACATTAATATTGACCACTACATACTGCCAGCCGCATTGCTGGCAACCCTGGCCACCTTTGGCATTAGCTTTGCGCATATTCTGCGCGACCCCATCAGCCGCCAAAAGCTCAAAGAAAAAATGCACTTGATGCTTTCTCGGTAATAATTCAGCGTTCCTGCAACCACTAGCTGTATACTATAGGTAACATGCTTGGTGGGTTGAACATCGACACCTGGGTTGCAAGTGCGGGAATACTGAGCGTACTGGCAGCTATCGGTATTATTGTATTTGCGGAATCCGGCCTGCTGGTTGGGATTTTCCTGCCCGGAGACTCGCTGCTGTTGGCCGCTGGGTTCTTTGCGGCCCAAGGCACGCTGCCGCTCATTCCGGCGATCTTGGTTATTTTTGTTGGGGCCATTTTGGGCGATAATGCCGGATATGTGTTTGGCAAGCGGACCGGCCCGCGCATTTTTAGGAAACGTGAGGGGTTATTTTTCCGGCGCGAATACATCCAGCGGGCAGAAGCCTTCTTTAAAAAACACGGCCCTAAGACCGTGCTGCTGGCCCGGTTTGTGCCGTATGTTCGCACATTTACCCCGATTGTGGCTGGCGTGGCGCGTATGCAGCGTTCACTGTTCATTGCCTATAACATCGTTGGCGCGCTGCTTTGGACGATCATGACCGTGATGATCGGCTACTGGCTGAGCGCCCGCATACCTCATGTGGAGCGATATGTGCTGCCAGCGGCGTTGTTGGTGATCTGCTGTACGTTCGGGCCACTCGTATGGCAGCTCGTGCGCCGGAGCAGCCATATGCGCAGCCGTCGCTAGCCTACAGCATGCGCTTGAGGAATTGGCCGGTGTAGCTGGCGGCGACCTTGGCGACTTGCTCGGGAGTACCCTTGGCAACAACCATACCGCCACCGGCGCCGCCTTCTGGGCCCATGTCGATGAGGTGATCAGCCGATTTAATAACGTCCAGGTTGTGCTCAATAACGACCATGCTGTTGCCGGTGTCTACCAAGGCGTGCAGCACGTGCAGTAACTTATCAACATCAGCCATGTGCAGGCCGGTTGTTGGCTCGTCCAAAATATACAGGGTGCGGCCAGTTGGCCGGCGGCTCAGTTCGCTGGCCAGCTTAATACGCTGCGCTTCCCCACCAGACAGCGTGGTAGCAGGCTGGCCAAGACCGATGTAGCCCAACCCAACATCTACCATAGTCTGGAGCTTGCGGGCGATGCTAGGCTGGTTCGCAAAGAACGCCAGCGCTTGTTCGCAGGTCATCTCCAGCACGTCGCTAATAGTCTTGCCCTTGTAGTGGATCTCCAGCGCTTCGCGGTTGTAACGCTTGCCGTGGCAGACTTCGCAGGGTACGTACACATCTGGTAAAAAGTGCATTTCAATCTTAATAATGCCGTCACCAGAACAGTTTTCACAGCGGCCGCCCTTGACGTTAAAGCTGAACCGGCCCGGGCTGTAGCCGCGCAGTTTGGCTTCGGGCGTCGCGGCAAAAAGTTCGCGAATTGGCGTAAACAAACCAGTGTACGTTGCAGGGTTGCTGCGCGGAGTGCGGCCGATTGGTGATTGGTCGATAATAATGGCTTTGTCGAGCTGCTTGATGCCTTCGATGTCTCCATGCTTACCCGGGACGGTGTTAGCGCGCATCAGCCGGGCTTGGAGCTCCTTGGCAAGGATGTCGTTGATAAGCGACGACTTACCAGAACCGGACACGCCGCTGACCACCACCATCTGGCCAAGGGGGATCTCGACATCTATACCGCGCAGGTTGTTTTCACGGGCGTCTTTAATGACCAGGCTCTTGCCATTGCCCGGGCGGCGCTTTTTAGGCGTGGCGATCTTTTTCTTACCAGACAAATACTGGCCGGTAATACTACCGGGAGTTTTCTCGACTTCAGCCGGCGTACCAGCGGCAACGACGTGGCCGCCATGGACGCCAGCGCCGGGGCCAATGTCCAAGAGGTAATCTGCGGTACGAATGGTGTCTTCATCGTGCTCCACGACGATCACGGTGTTACCAAGGTCACGCAAGTGCTCAAGCGTTTTAATCAGCCGGGCATTGTCGCGCTGGTGCAGCCCGATGCTCGGTTCATCCAAAACATACAGCACACCCTGCAGGCCAGAGCCGATCTGCGTTGCTAAACGAATACGCTGCGCTTCCCCACCAGACAACGTCGTGGCACCACGCAGCAGGGTGAGGTAGTTCAAGCCAACATCTTTCAAAAAGCCTAAGCGGGAGCAGACTTCTTTGAGCACCTGGGCAGCAATGTGCGTTTCTTTGGCGCTGAATTTTACATTGTTGAAGAAATCCACCGCGTCGTCGATAGACAGCTGGCAAATGTCCATAATCGACTGGCCGGCCACAGTAATAGCCAGCACTTCGGGCTTCAGGCGCAGACCCTTACAGGCATAGCAGGGCTTTTCCTGCATAAAGCGCTCAATGTCGTTGCGCATGAATTCGCTCTCTGTTTCCTTGTGGCGGCGCTCCAGGTTCGGAATAACGCCTTCGTAGGTGGTGTCGAAGGTGCGGCCCATGCCCAGGCTCACGCGGTACTTTTCGTTGCCAGTGCCGTACAGGATTTTTTCGAGTTGGTCGGGCGTAAGTTGGCCGGTCGGCACGTGCAGGCTAAAGTTGTAGCGCTCAGCCACGGCCTGCATTTTCTTCATGTACCAGGCGTCGGCGTTCACGCGGTTGAATGGGCGGATGGCGCCCTCGGCAATCGTCAGCCGGCCGTTTGGGATCACCAGTTCAGGGTCAACTTCCAACCGGGAACCAAGGCCGGTACACACTGGGCAGGCGCCGTGCGGCGAGTTAAAGCTAAAGGTACGCGGTTCAAGTTCAGGGATAGCAACTTCGGGGTGGTCAATACAGGCGTACATCAGGCTGTATTGGTATTCTTCGCTGTCGTCGGCGTTCACAATCCGGATCTTGCCTTCGGCGACTTCCAGGCCCTGCTCAACCGACTGAGCCAAACGGGAGCGCGACTCTTCGTCGTTTACTAGGCGGTCAATCACAATTTCGATGGTGTGCTTGTAGTTCTTGTCTAGTTCTGGGAACTCGTCCAAGGCATACACCACGCCGTCAACGCGGGCGCGAGCAAAACCAGCACGTTGGTACTGTTCCGGGATATGCTCAAAAGCACCTTTTTTATCAGTAATGACCGGTGCGAGTATCATCAAGCGGGCGCCAGCTGGCAAGTGCGTTACTTGGTCAACAATATTTTGGGTTGTTTGCCGGGTAACTGGTTTGCCGCAGACCGGGCAGTGCGGGATGCCGATACGGGCAAAAAGCAGGCGTAAATAATCGTAAATTTCAGTGACCGTAGCCACAGTCGAGCGCGGATTGCGGCTGGTAGACTTCTGGTCGATGGAGATGGCCGGTGATAGCCCATCTATCTGATCTACGTCCGGCTTCTCCATCAAGCCTAGAAACTGGCGGGCATAGGAACTGAGGCTTTCGACGTAACGGCGCTGACCTTCGGCGTAAATCGTGTCGAATGCCAAGGAAGACTTGCCTGAACCGGACAGACCGGTCACTACCACAAGTTTATTACGCGGCAGCTCAACATCAATATTTTTGAGGTTGTGCTCGCGGGCACCTTTAACGACTATGTTCTCACTCATAAGCAGGGGTTAATTATACAGGAAAAACGCCTCCATCGCCATTGGCTAACTTTGCCAGCCCTTAGCCCCCAAAGAGACTTTTAAGCTCCTCATGGGGAAATAAAAAAGTTTTCGTCGTGCTCGCAAGCTGTGCGCGATCGAAAACTTTTTTATTCCGCGGACCTTACTACTAAGGTTACAGGTCCTATCCCTTAGAATAGTGGCCGCGGAGACTTTTAATATTCTGACAGCGAAGTTTACGAGCAGGTAGAATATTAAAAGTCTCTTTGTGGAGAACTGAAGCTAAGGGCTAGTCTTGCGGCCGCCGTCTTTCCAGGTCACTGCCTGCAGCAATGGCGCATATGAATCTTCTGCCAAGGTAGCGCGCATGCCAGCCAGTTCTTCGGCTGTCGGATTGCGGCGCTGGAAGTTGATGGGTGGCAGGTCTTCAAACAGCGCGAGCGGTGTTTGTTCGGCCCCCTCACCCATTAACAGCGTGGCCGAAGTGGCAATAGCGTCCATGATGTTTGTGCGGGTATACAATAGCGGCCGTCCGAACAAATCAACCTGGTCGGCATAGTGACGCACTGGCTCAAAGCCGCTGTATGCCAGGGCCAGCCCAATGGCGCCCCAGCGCAGCGCAATAAAGTCGCCGTCAGCAATAACCACACCCACGTCTTGCAGCTTAAACCGCTCGCACAAATATTCGCGTACGGCATTGGCGCTGGCCTGCGGGTCGCTTGGCCACAGCACGTACTGGCCGTCGGCATTTGATTCATCGATGCCAGAATTAGGCGTCAGCATATTGTGGGCGATCGTAAACGTGTACCCGTGCTGGGCGTGCGCTTCGGGCATGTATTGCTCAGCCTCTTCGCGTACCAGCGCTTGCAGGTCAGTGCCTGCTATTGGCGCCACGCGCCCTTCGCACAGCGAAATGACCTTGGAGGTGATGACCAGAATACTCTGCTCCTTCATCTCTGTTATGGATTCGTCCAGCAGCTCAAAAATCGTGCAGGCCGAAGGCGTAACTTTGCGAGTGCGAATGGCGCGGGCTATCATGCGGCTTCCGGAGCAACCTTAGCAGTGCTTTTCTTTGTGCCCTTAAGCCAACGCACGCCGGCGTACACCAACGGGGTTTCAAAGACCGAAAAGGCACACTTAATGAGCCAGTACGGAATAATCAGGCTGGTCAAAAATGACACATTAGAACCGAACGGGTGCCCAAAGGCGTAGAAAGCCAAGGTAATGAAGACCACGGAGTCAACGCCCATCGACACAAAGTTCGACACGTTGTTGCGCAGCCACAACGCCTTGTTGTGCATCTTTTGGCGCAGCTTGCTAAAGATCGCCACGTCGAGCAATTCCGAAACCGCAAAGGCAGTCAAGCTGGCAGCCGCAATGCGGATGGAAGCCCCAAAGATTGTGTCGTAAGCAGCTTCTCTGCTGGCAAAGCGCGGCGAAGCTGGCAAATGCGTGGCCAATAGAGCGAACAACATCACCAGGAACACCATTAAAATGCCCGAGAATACCAGGCTACGGGCCCGGGCCCGGCCATATACTTCCACGACTACGTCGGTAGCGGTAAACAGTAGCGGCAGTACAAAGATTGCCACGCTGGCGTTCAAGTGCGCCCAGCTTACGTGCAGCAGCGGAAAGGTTTTAGCTCCCATCAACTCCGTTACCATTACTCCAAAAATGTATAACGCCACCAAAAGATCAAATTTACGTATCATGACTACCTCAAATATTATGTATGGTTAGAAAACGTTCAGCAAAGGGAGCTGCGCTCAACGAATCCGGACCAGGTAGTGACGTGCTTGTTTATCAACATAGCGGTGTTCCTTTTGAGGTAGCGTACTGGCATGTGCTGTGGTCTGTCAAGTTAGCGCCCCAGTTTGTAGTGTGCCAGCAGTGTGCCGCGGTCGTTTAGCTGCTGCACATCGAGCAATGTCAGACTGACGTTCAGCGCTTTAGTACCAGCCAAATCGCCGCCCGCACCAAACATGTACGGCTCAATGGTCAAATACAATTCATCCACCACGCCAGCGGCCAAAAAGTCGTTATTCAAGTCACCGCCGGTCGTGATTGCCGCGGAATGATAGCCGCGCTTTTGCAGGTTTTGCATTAAGTCGTGCGGCGAATCATCCATAAACTCCAAGTGGTCTGGCACAGTCAGCTCCTTGAAGCGCTCTGGATGGCGGGTCATAACTGCGTACAGCCGGCCTTCACGGGGCTTTGGCCTGCCTGCAGCTTCATACCCTTTGCGGCCGACGATTACCACTTCGTGCTGGCCGAGTAGCTTGGTAAACATCGCCCCTTCTTCTGGCGAACGCCAGGCATGGATATTGGTCTCTGTGCCGCGGGTTAACCGGCCATCGGCCGACACCATGGCAATAATCGCTACTTTCATCTGCATATACTCTAGCATCCCGCTGGCCTGGCCGGTAGCGTGCTGGCCAGAATGATGCGATAATGCCTGCATGCGCAATTTGCCTAAACACTGGAAACGGGTCCCCGCAGCTGTTCGTAAGCCGCTCATTTTGGTTATTGGTTCAGCCGTGATCCTCACCGGCTTGGCAATGCTGATTCTGCCTGGCCCAGGTTGGGCGGCAATTTTCTTAGGCTTTGCCATTCTGGCTACTGAGTTCGCTTTTGCTGAAAAAGTCCGCGACTGGCTGATCGCCCTGGTAAAAACTGGCGCCAAGGCTGGCCTCAAAAAGTGGCGTGCATTCGTCTTGAAGTTCAAACCTGGCGCTAAGCGCTAGGCTGGCTGGTGTTCGTGCCTGTATTCGCCACGATATAGTGTGCCAGCAGCGTGCCCTGCTTGTTCAATTCCTTGACACTTTGTAGCTGTAGTTGGACGTTCAGCGTCTGCGGTGCTTCAATGAGCGGCTCGCCCGACCCAAACAACACCGGTTCAAACGACAGGTACAAATCGTCAACTACCCCAGCTGCCAAAAAGCTGTGCAGCAAGGCATTGTTGCCAGCAACCAGCACTCGTTGTTTGCCGCGCTGCTGTAAATTCTTGAGTAAGGTTGTGGGCTTCCCGCCGGTGAACTCTAGCTGGTTGGGTACTTCTTTGCCAGCGTACAACCCTGGGTGGTTGGTTAGAACAACGCGGAGCCGTGCAGCTTCCGGCTCTGGCTTAACGGTTTCGTACGTCAGACGGTCGATAATAACAGCGTCAGACAGGTCGCGGAGTTCCATAAAATGGTGCCAGTCCTCGGTCGAAGACCAGGCGTGGTTGTTCGGATCGTCGCCCCGCGTGGCCCGGCCATCCAGCGAAATAACAGCAGCTAGAGTTACGCGCATACTAAACTTCCGGCTCCGGCATGATGCTCTCGGCATACAGCCGTAATTCTTCAACTAAATACTCTTGGTGGCCAGTCAGACCGCCCTTGGCGATAACGTCTTGCAGGCGCGCGAAGTACTTGGCCAATTGGCTGCCCGTGCCGCCCGTAGCCAAGCGACTAATGCGGAATCGTTCCCATTCTTCGCGTTCTTCGCTGGTTAATAGCTTGGGATAATTGCGGGCTTTGTAAAGCGGCAGTAATGCCTCCAGCCGCTGGTCGCGGAACTTCAAACCCAAGCCGCCAAGTTCTTGAGGCGCGGCGGCCCGCACCACGCTCATCGCCCGTTTGTCTTCCGGGCCAAAGAACCCTTCATACAGGGCGCTGTCGACGTCGCTTTCAGTGCTCACCAAACTAGTTTGGCGCTGCTTGTTGTTGATCTCCAAAGCCTTGCACACAGCATCCACAAAGCCTGTAGCTTGCTTAAGTGTTTCATAGTGTTTACGGATCGTTGCCGGGTCAATTTGCAGCCGTTTTTGGCTGGCAGCATCCAGAACACCCAGCGGCGCCACTGCCGGGCAATGGTTGTACTGCATTGCCTTGACCGGCAACCGCGGGTCGGTATTGTCTTTCTTCCAGCGCCAGGCTTCGGCAAGCTGCTCCGGCGTTTTAGTGATCCAGTCATTTGGGTCGTGGCGCAAATCGTACACTAGCACGCCGCCGCTGCGCTCTGGTTGGGCGCACAATTGCACGGCAACCGTGGTCTTTTCGTGTTCAGACGGGTACTTGCCGCTGGTATACACAAACGGCTCATTGGATTCGACGAGTTCAGCCAGCTTCTTTTTGTCCCGCATGGTAAACAGGTAGTCGAAAAGCTTAGTTTGCTTGTTGCGGATCAAACGTGCCACGCTAATTGTGGCGTCAACGTCGCTGAGGGCGTCGTGGGCGTGTTCGTGATCCAGTTTGTTAAGCGCCGTGAGCAGTTCCAAACGGTTGGTTGGGTTGCCTTTGGCGTCGAACGGCCACTCAATGCCATCCGGGCGCAGGGCGCGCGTCATGCGCACCACGTCGAGCATGTCCCACTTACCGCGGTTGTCCTGCCACTGCCATTCGTAGGCATCGTAAAAGTTGCGGTAATGCAGCGTGCGCATAAATTCGTCGTCGAACCGGATCGTGTTAAAGCCCACAAACACCGTGCCCGGCGTGGCAACTTCGTCGGTAAATGTCCGCAAAAATTCTGCTTCGGTTACGCCGTCCATAATCGTTTGCTGTGGCGTAATGCCGGTTAATAGCACGGCGTCAACATCCGGCAAATTGTCGTCGGTCATTTTAATTAAGATGTCGACCGGCTCGCCAATCGGGTTCAGTTCTAAGTCTGTCCGCTGCCCGGCAAACTGCATAATGCGGTGCGAGCGCGGGCTAAAGCCGCTCGTTTCAAGGTCATAAAAGAAAAAACTGGTAGCCATACGTAGCTACCAGTGTACCATTTATTGCTTACACCTTAAGAGGTTTTGCGGACAGGGTTGGCCCGGCCAGCTAACCAACCGCGGACCGGCAGTTGCTCGCCAATAAACCAGCCAAGCGCCCGGAAAAAGACTTCCGAACCACGGCCCGGCATTTCGGCACGGTAGGCAAACGTAGCCGTAGCTTCACCATTAGGGTCAACAATGCGGCCCTCGCGCCAAGCGGGGTCAGCAGCATGTTCCTCTGTTGGGGTATCGAATACAATAGTACCCTCACCTGCCCCAACCCATTCCCGCACCAGCGGGCTGTCATTCGGGAAGTCGCGTGCCATACGCAGTTCCGGCACTGTCGGGCGTAATTCAGGCAGCTGCCCAGGAACCTGATTCATGGCCTGGCCAATTGCCGAACGTTCCATCAAAAAATCACTCATAGATCACAGTATACCACTTATGGTTACTTTTGTCAATTACAACTACACTGTATCGATCGGCATCACAAACCCACGTGCTGGCAGTGGAAAAGTATCTACTATCCTCTGTAAGTACACCTTGGCGATAAATGCCTTTTCGACTCTGTTCCGGCCCGGCTCATGTGCTATATCGTCAAGATTGCGGAGCACGAAAGCAACCCCTTCGTCGGTCAGTACGTGCGCTAAATGCTCACCTTCCTCCTTCTTGCCAGTATGCATACCTATTTGTACACTCAGCACCATCCGATCCAAAAGTTCAGGGTCAACTGCGCCTTTCTCGGCCCGTTGGGCATCAGCCTTGTCCCATGTGTTGAGCTGTGCCCATGCCCTATCCCGGATCGACTGCGACGATGGCTTGCCAGCAGGCGCCATGCCATCCAAAACTTCGTAGTGCGACGCTCCCATTACCAATCCCACTTTAGCGTATCCCAACTGCGGTTCTAGCTTGGCCAAGTCACGACGCATACGCTCATTCCGAGCCACTTGGGAGTGATATGCAGCCTCGACGGCAACGAGCGCCGCTTGGCGCAATTCATCTACTGGCGCCACGTCGTCAGCCAGCTTTAAGAGCTCCCTCCTCGTTTCCGAAAATGCTTCGACTAAGCGATAGTCGGCGTCATCGACATCCATGTCAATGAGCCGAACTGGCTTGTCGGTGCCGACAAGGTTGGCAAGAAAAACGAACGGAAATGATTTTTCATTTTTTTCAAAAAACTCCTGGATTGCTGCAGGGTCCACCTGACTCGATAGGAGCGTGGTATATAACTGTTCTAGCTGCAGTCGTTCTTGTGCGTTAGCTGCGCCAGCAGTCTCCATGACAATAACGTCACAGTCGCGAACCACACCGGCAATAAGTGCAGCATTCTCTGGTGAATGCCGCACAAGCGCTGCCTTCACCTGAACGTTACCCATCCGTCGTTCCTCTATGATAACTGGCGCGTAGGGGCCAAATTCAAGGCCTTGGGAGGGAGTGGAGGAAGTGGTAGGCGCAGCCTCGTGTACGGCCGGAGCATCGCCACCGCCTGCCCCAGTAATTGCCCCCGCGTACGCCGTGAGGTTCTCTTGTGCCACGAGCAACGCACCGGCTGCTGCCGATGCCCGTTCACCTGCCTGCGAGATCATCGCTGCCACTTCACTGCCCTGCCCATCCCCGGCTACCTCATATATTGTCGCGGCCGCGTCTTGTAATTCCTGCGCTACATCGGCAAGCTCGCCAACGGGTAAATCCTGGCAAGCGGCTTGGACTTCACCTACTACTGCTCCCACCGAACTCTGAGTACCGGACACTGTGTAATTCTCTGGCATAGATCGAATATTATAGAATATTTAGTAAAAATAAACAATACCGTTATAGTGGCTCTACTGTGCTCTGGTACTAATACGTGAATTCGCCGCGGCCGATGCGGACGGAGTCGCCGGGGTTGATACCTTGGCGGACTAGTTCGTGGGTGATGCCGTGCTTGCGCATGATGGCGCGCAAGCGTTCGACGCCGGCGGGGTTGTTGAAGTCGGTGCGGACGGCGAAGCGTTCGATCTTGGTGCCGTGGACAACGTAGGCGTCTTCTTCTTTGATAACTTCCCAGGCGTCGTCTTGGTCTTCGAGGGTCAATACTGGCACGGTAGGAGCATCTACAGTGGCTTCGGCAGTGCGTTCGTGGGAACGTTCGGTTTCTACCAGCTTGCGCACGGTGCGGAGCAACTCTGGAATCCCCTGCTTGGTTGGTGCCGAAATCGCCGTCAGGGCCGATTCCTTGGGGACAATCTTCTTCAGTTTGGCGAGCTGGTCTTTGACGATGTCACCGTCTAGGCCTTCTATTTTGGTAAGCGCCACGACTTGTGGCCGGCCAGACAGGTCAATTTTGTACGCCTTGAGCTCGTTCTGGATGGTGTTGTAGGCGGTAACCACGTCTTCTTGGTAGGCGTCGATCAGGTGTACGAGCACGGCGGTGCGCTCCACATGGCGCAGGAATTCGTCGCCCAGGCCCTTGCCTTCGGCAGCGCCTTCGATCAGGCCGGGGATGTCGGCGAACAACAAGCTGACTTCTTTATCGATATCTACCACACCCAGGTTTGGTACTAGAGTTGTAAAAGGGTAATCGGCGATCTCGGGGCGGGCGTTGCTAATAACGCTCAACAGCGTGGATTTACCCGCGTTGGGCAAACCTACCAGGCCAACATCGGCGATCATCTTCAGCTCTAGTTGGACAGTGGGCTGTTCGCCCGGCTCGCCCTTTTCGGCAACGCGCGGCGCCTGGCGCACTGAGCTTACAAAGTGGGCATTGCCAAAGCCGCCCTTACCGCCCTTGGCGATAACCATCTGAGCGCCGTCTTCGGGCAGGTCGGCTAAAATAACGCCGTTTTCATCTGTTGCAACGGTACCGACGGGCACATTGACGATAAGGTCTTTGCCGTTCTTGCCGTGCATGCGGCGCTTGCCGCCAGTTTGGCCTGGTTCGGCAGCGAGTTCTTTTTGGAATCGGAAGTTAGCCAGGGTGTTCTGGTTGCGGCTGGCTGCCAAAATAACACTACCACCGTTGCCGCCGTCGCCACCATCTGGGCCGCCCTTATCGATAAACTTTTCATGCCGAAAACTAACGGCGCCATTGCCACCATCGCCCGCTTTTACCAGGATTGTTGCTTTATCGATGAAGTTCATACGTCTCTAGTTAAGCAGATATCAGGGGTAGAGTAAAACTTAATAGATGTATCCGTAGTGAGAAGCGGCTGATGCGGGGATGAGTTTGTAGTCGCGGACGCCCCATCCACCTGTCGACCGGGAGTCGTTAATGCCGACCTGGCCACGTGAGTTCATTTCCGAAATCCAGAAGCTGCCGTCGTCGTTCATTTGCTCTACAACAGCGACGTGGTCACCAGGCTGGTTCACGAGTACGGCGCCGAGCCGCGGTGTTGTACCAGTGGACAGGCCCGCCCGGGAAGCAATGCTGTACCAGCTGTAGGCGTTGCCTAAGTTGCTCGGTACCGGGTTGCCCAATTCTGCGCGGCGGTTGGCAACGTACCAGGTACAGAACCCGTAGTCGTAGCCGTTGGAGCCATACACTGCTGAGCCGCCCCAGGCAAAGCTCGCACTGGCGCGAGCCACTGCAGCTGGCTGCTGGCCGTTAGGGATTAAAATCTGGTCGCCAACCTTCAAGCCGGTCAGCTCGATGTCGTTGACCGCCACCAGCTGGTCTTTGTTAGCAAGGTATTTGCTTGCCAGGCTATCGATGGTATCGCCCGCTTTTACGGTGTACACAATGCCGTTAGCCGGAGGCACAACCAGCTTTGTACCGGCGTTTACGCTGTTACCGCTCAGGTTGTTAGACCAAATAATGCTGTCGGAGGTAATGTTGAATTTTGCTGCGATGCTCGACACAGTATCGCCGCCTGCTACAACATAATTTTTAATGTCCTTACGACTGAAGAACGCAGTTGCCACGGTCTGAGGCTTAGCAATAACCGTTGAGTCGGCCGGAGATACGGCCAAGCTGGCGGCAACACTGTCGGCCTGGTTGCTAATGGCCACTGTTTCGGCTAGGCCAACCATCTTGGCGGCATTTACGGCAATGTCGGCTGAAGAAATCTGGTCCAATGGTTCGCCAGAGTTGCCAGCGGCTGCACTCCCGGTGGCATTACTGCGCGTCAGCACCTGCTTTACTTGGGTACCGCGCCAGGCAAAACCACCAATCGTAAGCAACAAAACAAGGTTCAAGCCAACAATCATCGTACGCACCGCGTGCCGATGACTCAGAATTTTACCCACATGCTTGAACAACCGTCGCCAAAAGACAAACGGCCGTGCCAGGGCAGTGCGTTCGACTAATCCTTGGGTGTTACTAATATCAAATCTCCAAATGAATGTAGCATTCAGAACACCTCTAACAGGGGTAGTCCTCAATTACTACAAGCATAAGTATAGCATATTTTGGGTCGTCAACCTATTGACTGCACAGCTTGTGGCAGTACTGCGCAGTGGCTGCTTCGTGCTCGGCCAAGGTGTGGGAGAAATGGGTAGTGCCATCATCCCCGGCCACAAAATACAGGTAGTCGGTCGTAGCCGGATGAGCTGCGGCTTCGAGCGAACCTTGGCTGGCGTTGCTGATCGGCGTAGGCGGCAAGCCGGTGTGCAACCGAGTGTTGTAGGGCGAATCAAACAGCAGTGACGGCTCCTTGCCTGCGGCAATCGACCCATAGTAGGCAGTGACGTCCGAACCCAGAGGCATGCCAATCGATATCCGCTTCAGGAATACCTGGGCAGCCTGCGCCCGGTCGGCTGGGTTAGAGACTTCTTGTTCGATGATCGACGCCAGGATCAGCCCGTCGTAGGTGCTCAGCCCATGGGCCGCAAATGCTGCGCGCAACTCTGGCGTCAGCTTGCCGTCCATTTCTTTAAGCGCGGCCGCTACCACCTGCTGGGCGTCTGTAGCGCTGGTCTTCTGGTATGAATCTGGGTAGATATACCCCTCGAGCGTGCCAACACCGGACGGTTTGTCTACCAGCGCCGGATTGCCGGCATATGTAGCTGGGTCGAGCGCCTTGGCGACTTCGGCGTCGCTAAAGCCATAGTTTTTAAGTGTGTTGCGGATTTGGTCAATGCGCTGGCCGGGGATAATCGTGACAAGGTCGGTTGCCACTTTGCCATGGGTCAGCTGGGAAACGATTTCTGGTACGCTTAGGCTCGGCTCCAGCACATACGTGCCGGCTTCGAGCTGGTCTCGCACTTCCTTGCTGCTTACATACAGTCGGAAGGCCCATGTGCTGCGGATCAGGCCGGCGTCTTTGAGCTGCTTGGCGATTTCGTCAACCGTCGCGCCTTTTTGTACAGTGATGCGCTGGCCCTGCTGGCTGGTAGTGCTCACGGGCTTGAGGTTCTCAAAATAGACGTGGCGCACCGCAATCGTGCCAGCTATGAGCAGCAAGATAACAATAATAACGACGACTACTAATCGTTTAACTAAATGCCGCTTAGGCGGCTGCGATGTATAACGCATTACGAATCCTCCGGATTATCTCGCAAATAGTCTTCTAGGATGTATACGGCGCTGAGGGCGTCGATATCGCCCTTTTGGTATGGCTTACCGCGGGCCTGCAGTTCGGCCTCAGCCTTTCGAGACGTTACCGCCTCATCCTGCCATTTTACCGGAATACTCAAGGCCTGTGCTAGTTCTTCGCCAAATGCCTCGGTATTTTTGGTTTGCTGCGTGTGCTGCCCCTGTAGCCCCCTTGGCAGACCCACGACCAGTACTGATGCGTTTTCGGCGCTAATCAGCTTCTGAATGGCTTGTATGATCTCTGGGCCGCGTTCCAATGTGGTTAACGCGCTGGCAATACGCGCAAAAGTATTTGCCCGTGCCACACCTACCCGCCGTTCGCCCACATCCAGTGCTAGTATCGTACTAATTGCCGGCTGCATCAGAGGGTTTGCTTGTCGTTGTCACTTTCGGTTTTTCGATGGTTATCGTGATCTTGCTTGTCTTTTTAGGGATAGAGCTGACCCAGAATGGGCTGTACTTTACATCTACCTCTGTTACGCCAGGGTTCTGCTTGATGGCTTCCTTGGCGTCGCCAGCCTTTTTGCCGGCCACTTGCTTCTTGAGGTCATCAGTTTTGAGGTCTGGCCCGGCTACAACCGACGTTTGCATGGTGAGCACAGCGCCTTCTGCTGGCTGGCTTTGCACGCCAAAGACGATGCTGTCGAGGCCATAATCTAGAATACTTTGCTTCTTGGTGTCGATCTTCTTGCTTACGTCCTGGGCAATGACTTTCTTGAGGTCGTCAGGATTAACGCCGAGCATAGTGTACTTAATCGTCTGGGTCACAGTAACGCTGTCGGCCTTATCGCCAGCATTTGAGGTGGTTTTAGTTTCGGGCGTAGCTGTGGCAAAAGTCTCTTCGATGGGCCGGAAGTTCAAGTTTGTCAGATCGGTTTTCAGTTCCTGCTTGATAGGGGTCGCGTCTTGGGCACCAATTTTCTGGGTAGCGCTGTCGATGTCGGCCTGGAGCACGATCTTGATAATGTCGTCTGTACCGCCGGTCATAGCTGTGCTGGAGGTGCCGGTTGCGGCCGGAATACCTGGTACGGCAAAGGTTGAACCAGATGCCAGATTGTAGGATGCACCTGCCTTCTGGGCAATCACGTCAACCGTTGCACTAGAAATAGAGGGGTATGAGCTGTTCTTGCAAACGCCGCCGATCTTAACACTGCTCATCGTAGCCGACTGCTGCGTAATAAAGGTGAAGCCGCCGCTCGTTACGCCGCTGCCGCTTGGCACGGTGACAGAATCAACAGAACAATCTTTAATGCTCAGCGTTACCTTGCCAGAAGCCTGGGTGCCGTTGTTCTGCTGCCCGGTGGCATCGACTTGCTGTGTCAGGGTTTTCTGCACCACTTGCCCCTTGGCTGGGATGGTGGCAGTGGCGAGATCGAACTTGGCATCAGCAGCGGTGGTGAGCGTCACGACCGTACTGCTGTTCACGGATTGGCTGTCTGTTTTAATAGAGATGGTTGCCTTAGGCAGCACGGCAAGCGCCATGTACCCAAAGACGATCAGCGCGATAACGCCAACACCGCCAAGGATCAACAGCAAACGGAACTTATTAAAGTCTGGTATCTTAAACTTCTTGTTTTTGCCTTTTTTTGCGGCTTTGGCGGCACTGCCGACAGCCACGGGGCCTTCTTCGGCATCGCCTTCGTCATCATCGTCTAGTTCGATCGTCTCTTCTAGGGCTGCGGCACCGGCTAGTTCACCGATTGGTGCGCTTTTGTCGAGCGCTTCGGCGGGGTCGCCTTCGTCGTCGACGGCATCATCTTCATCCACGCTCTCTGGTTTGCTGTCGCCACGGTCTGGCGCGTCAGGGACTTCTGGCTTGGATTGCAATGTTTTGGCCACAAATACCCCAACGCTGCCGGCCAGGGGCAAAAGCCCGGCTTCGGCAGTAATCAGCACAAGGTTCTTCTTGGCTTCTTCGGAGGCGCGCTTGAGCAACTTCATGTTCACAACACTCTGGAGCACGGTTGCACGCTTAGGCAACACAAGCGCCACAATCTTATTGTGGCTGCCACGGACTTTATCAATAATGCTGGTTATTTCGTCATCAACATCGATGTAAATGACATCTTTGTTGCTGGCGGCTGCTTTTTCGGTCATACACGTAGGGCCTTGTCTAATTTATCGCGCAGTGATCCGCTCTTGTCCGGTGTTACCGAAAACTGGAGCGTATCCAGGCCTACGCGGAGCAGACCCATTGCGGTTATGAATGTATGGTCGTTTACATCGCCTGTTTTGTCAACAATACCTACCACTTGGTCCGGGTTAATGTGTTGCACGCTTGGCTTACGGGTAAACGGCAGTTCGGCATACCAGTTGCCGCTCTCTAAACGATCCATGAGCAAATCAAGGCTGGAACCGCCGCCGCAGAGCAGTAGTTTGTGTGGCAGGTTGTCGAGCTTGTCGAATTCGCCCAAGGCCAGTTCGATGCCGCTCATCCATACATCGAGCGTCTTTTTTAGCGCCGCTTCGACGTTGGCCGCTTTGTTTTGCGGCACCCGGCCGGTAGCCAGGCCTACTTTAAGCGCTTCGGCTTGTGCATATTCAACGTTCAAATCGCGCTCCACTGCCCGGGTGTACGCCCGACCGCCAATACCAAACATCTTGGTGCCTTGCACGCCGCCATCGGTAATCACCGCAATGTCGGTTGTGCCACCGCCGATGTCCATAAGCACCGCGTTCATGCTGGCCGATGTGTCATCGCCAATGACTGAACGGGCGACGGCGAACGGTTCGGCTGCAACAGCTAACAGATCAAGGTCTAATTGCTGGGCAGTGCGCTCCAGCGCACCAATGTGGATCAGCGGCGCAAATGCGGTGTATAGTTGCACCACGACTTCTTTGCCCTGGAACCCGATCGGGCTGGTAACTTTATAGCCGTCAATTTCGATGCCAACTAAGGCACTGTTCACCAGCTTGACTTCAACTTCTTTGCCACCTAATTCCCAGGCTAATTGCTGCTTAGCCTTGGCTTCGGCCCGCTGTTGGACGAGTTTGATAATCCGCTGCATTTCTACAAGGTCTAGGGCCTTACCAGCATCTTTGCGCGAGACACGCACCGTGGTCGTAGTACCCTTTACGAGTTCACCGGCAATGCCAATTACTGCGGTGCGCACGCTAACGTTGGCCTGTTGTTCGGCCTGGGCCAGGGCTTTGTCACAATTTTCTACAACCCCGGCAATATCGGCGATGGCCCCGGCTTGCATGTCGCTGAGCCCTTGATGGGCCCGGCCGACACCAATGATCTCAATTTGATCACCGGCAACTTTGCCAATAAGCGCCTTTACGAATTCGGTTCCAACGTCCAATGCGACAATATAGCGCTCTTCATCAGCAGCCGGATTCTTCTGTGCCATTTTGGTATTAACCTCGGTAGCTTTTTGAGCGACCTTACCGGCTATACCGCGTACGGAGTTTTTTACCCTATCAAGCATAATCGTCATCTATTATAGCACGGTGGGCGCCAGACTCTAGCAAGGTAGTGCTGGGTCGCAGTCTGGTGCTTGTTTGGTACTGAGAATCGTTTCCCAGCGCCCGTCGCTGCCAATAAGTTGGTCTGGTATAAAGCCGGCGTTCTCGGCGCATGCTTTCTGCAGGAACCGCAGATATCCGAGGGTGCCGAGTGGTATGCCCGCCCGTTTGAGCTTAAAGCGAACCGTAACGAGCTTTTTGCGCTCTTCCCAGCGGACAATCTCTTTTTGTGTTTGCCGTACTGTGGCAAATTCCGGGAATCGTTCAAGCAGCTGCACCGTAGCACGGGCAAAACGGGACTCTTGTTTAATGTAATCTACCCAGTTTTGGGCGCCAATCCAATACACCACGGCATCCCGGGGAACCCGCACAGATTCCCAACCGAAACGCTCGGCCATTTTAAATGTCACGTAGCTGTCGTCCGAGGCGATGCCTTCTGGATAGCCATCCATATTTTCGCGGCGATAGCCAATCATTGCCCCGCCGGGGCTAATGACTTCGTAAGCGCGGCGGCATACATTTGCCGTACGGTGTATGTACCCAAGCTTGGTGTTGCAGCGTTCCTTAGGCACGATTACCTGTGGCAACGGCCCGGCCAGCATGGTATGCGGGTTCTGGAATTCGCGCAGCGTAGCGGCAAAACAGTTATTCGACACGATCGAGTCGGCATCTATACAAAAAATGAGCGGCGCATCCGCTCGGTCTAGCCCGAACTGCAAAGCTCTTATTTTACTGGGCTGTTCTAGGGAATGGAGCACGAACTCAAAGTGTTCATTGTGTTGGAGTTCGGCAATGGTGCGTTCGGCCACCTTACGTGTGTCATCCGTGCAACCGTTTGTAATCACTTGGACCCGGAAATGCCAATCCGGCTCAATCTTCTGGTTTGCGATGCTTCGCAATGTCTTACCGATCATCGCTTCTTCGTTATAGGCAGGTACTAAAACATCTGCTATGTACCGTTTCATTGTGGGGCCACCTCCCGAAGGCCTGGCGACTAGGCATTATAGCAGTGTGATATTAACTCGCTGTGAACTTCCTTACTGCACTCCAGAGAGGACGAGCAAAAACATATATGGAAATAATTGCAAAAAACGCTACAATGGCGTGCATGACAGAGCCAGCCCCGACATGGGGAGATATATATAGTGATTTCAGCCAGCTGGGCCGTAAGGAATTCATGTACGATGAGCATTTCTATCCGGACGCCCCGCCCGATTGGGTTGTAGAACAAGCCGCTGAGCGACCTACCACACTCACGACTACATTTTTCCGTTCCAGCGACTTAGAAGTGTTTGCAGCAGAGGTAGCACCAGACTTACAGGAAGCACTCGGCCGGCGTTTGAATATTGGGCAAATTGCCTGCAGTGATGGTGAAGAGACATGGACAGTAGCCGCGCTGCTAGAAAAGGCAGGGGTCGACTTCACCATAGCCGGCTTTGATATCCACCGAGGCTCATTGGCAGACGCTGATCGAGCCGTCTACCCCAATTTCAGGAATGTGCAAAAAGAAAGGGCCGAGAAACTTGGCGTGGCTCACCTGTTCGAACAAGTCGACCCCACCCACATAAGACCAGTTGCCGCCCTTCGGGACCGGGCGACATTTAGCCATTACGATGCACGCAGGCAACAACTGCCAGGCGGCCCGTACGATGTACTGATAGCCAAAAACTTGTTTTTCCATTACGCCAACCCTGTCAGAGATCGCATGCTTAGCAATATACTCGCGGCGCTCGATACCGCACATGGCGTACTGATTTTTGATCCGCCAGTTGCTGCGATTGCGGAGCCAACCTACATACCATGGAGAAGAGGTCTGGCTCACCGCTTTGGACTGACCCTGCTTGATTCACAACAAGATACAGGCAATGCCATACGGCGTTACCGGCCCAAACCCTACACCACGCCTGTCCAATCCACACTTGCCGAACGCGCCACCATTGCACCCGACGGCAACACGGTGGCCAACATTGGTGCCTGCGTACTGGACGCCGTAAATTCGATACCGTTCCCGGAGATACAAGCAGCACAAGACAAACTAGTGGCCAGCCGGGATATTCTGGAAGATACCGTGGGGTATATCCATCTGCGCGAACGATTCAGTACGCTCAACCTGGCCTTCTCTCGGCTACGGGCAATTGAAGACCTTTTATATAAAGCCACCAGCGACTTTGATAATTACCTAGCCGATATTGGCTACGACGGGAGCAGAGCGCCGCATGAGCAGGTCGGCTGAAGATTGGGAAAAAGCACTCGCTGCGGCCGAAGATTTATACGGCGCACGGGGGCGTGAAAAACTCGCCTGGCGGGCGGCACAGCGTCCCGACGATTCCATAGATGACCTGGTGAGAGGCTTCCGAGCGCACCCCGTTACCGATCGCACCAACACTTTCCGCAGCGCTAATCTGGAGGTGTTTGCGCGGGATACGGCGCCCACCCTCCAACAGCAATTAGGGCGTAAGCGGCTACGTGTCGGGCAAATTGCCTGCTCTACCGGCCACGAAACAGCAACCATGGCCGCATGGTTTACCCGTTACGGGATACCATTTTCCATCGACGCCTACGACGTTAACCCTGATGCAATTCGGCAGGCCCGTCGGGCAACATATTACGAAAACGAATTGGGGAACGAGAAACAGCGGGAGTTGCTGCGCCCGCTGTTTGAACCCGCCGAGCCCGGCAGATGGCGCGGCAACGCGGCCTACCACGAACATGTACGGTTCATGGAACACGACATCATTGAAGGCCCGCCGCCAGGCGGCCCCTATGATGTAATTCTTATGAACAATCTGCTTTACCACTGTTCAGAAAAATCCCGGAACCGCATTATGGCAAACGTTCTGGGAAGGTTAGTGAGCGGCGGGATATTTGTATTCGACGGGCATGAATCGTTCTTTGACCCGACATATATGCCTTGGATGAACCAGATGGAACAAATGTTTGGCCTCGCCCCCGAAGCCACAGCCGGCGAAATATCCAACCAAGTCCGCAGCTACGCGCCTAAGTGGCCCACAGCACCAACAATTACACCCGCAGCCGGCGCGACCAGCAACGAAACCAACAGTGTATTAGCTGTCGGCATGGAAGTAGCAGGCGTAATAGACGCGCTGCCCTTCCCCACTCTGCAAGCCACCATTGACCAGTTTGGCAGGGCCAATGACACGCTCGCCAGCGCGACCGACGGGAGTGACCAAACTGCGGGATTGCAGGCGGCCTTTGGCAACGCGGGCGAACATTTGTTCCGCGCTGGCGAGCAGCTACACTTGGCTGCCGATAACTTCCAACGCTACCTGGCGCAGCTTGGCCTGGCAGATACTGTCGAAATATGAGCGGCTTAAACTAATACTGCTTTGATGCGGCGGATGCCTGCGGAGCTAGCTTCTTCTTTTATGATCTTGAAGTGCTTGCCATCTTCGGAAAGTTGGCCGGTGTGGTCAACATGCGGGCCGCCACAGATTTCAAAACTAAATGGTTTGTCGGCGCCATCGGCGATCATTTTGTAGACTTTGACTGTGTCGCCGTAGCGGTCGCCAAACTGGCCGAGCGCACCCATCTCTTCGCGGGCGACCTTGGTTGGGTATTCGGCCCAGCTTACTTTCAGATCTTTGCCGATCTGTTCGTTCACAATGTCTTCAACTTGTTTGATCTCTTCAGGGGTCACCTTTTGCGGGTGGCTAAAGTCAAACCGCAGGCGCTCTTCGGTGATGTTGGAACCGTTCTGCACGACATGATCACCCAATACCTGGCGCAATGCCTGGTACATCAGGTGCGTGGCAGTATGGTACTTCTTGTGCTGTTCAGTTTGACCGCCCAAGCCGCCCTTAAACGTACCTTTGGTAGCAGTTTGTGAACGCTCGCGCTGTTCTTTCATCCTGGTCTCGAATTGCTCGCGCCAATGTTCATCAACGGCAATGCCCTGAGTAAAGGCCTCTTCGACGCTTAATTCTACGGGGAAACCGTAAGTGTCATACAACTTGAACACTTCTTCACCGGTTAAGCCCCCGGCGGCCATCTTGGACATTTCGTGGATGCCCTTACGGAGCGTTTGGCGGAAGACCTTTTCTTCGCGCACCAGTGTTTCGATAACTTCTTCGTTTTGGGCAACAATTTCGGGGAAATCAGCGGCATACATGCCGGTGATGACTGGGACAACCTCTTGCAAGAAGTTCTGCTCAATGCCCAGGTCGAACGCGAAACGGACCGCGCGGCGCACCAGGCGGCGCATAACGTAACCTTGTTCTTTATTGCTTGGCTTGATGCCGTCGACAGCCAAGAATGTGGCAGCGCGCAGGTGGTCGGCGATCACGCGCATGGCGTTGGTGTTGCTGTCGTAGGTTTTGCCAGAAATAGCTTCCAGCTTGGTGATAATTGGCCACAGCAAGCTAATTTTGAACACGTCTGGGTCGTCTAAGGCTGCGGCGGCAATGCGCTCCAGGCCAGAACCGTGGTCGATGTTTGGCTTTTCAAGCGGTACGAACTTGCCTTCGGCTTCTTTGCGGTAGGCCATAAAGACGTTGTTGCCGATTTCCATGAACCGGCCGCAGTCACAGTTGGGGTGGCAGTGTTCGCCGTATTCTGGGTTGTGCGGTGTGCCAAAGTCGTAGAACATTTCGCTATCCGGGCCGCAGGGGTCGCCCACCGGTGTTTTTTCAGGGTTGCCATTGCGGCTCCACCAGTTTTTGCTGCCGTCGTAATAGAAGATGCGCTCACCGTCGTTAATACCACGTTTGTAGCCATCTTCCTCGGAGCCAATATCGGCGACACCAGAACTGAGACCCTTAGCTTCAAACAGTTTCTGCCACATTTCGGCAGCTTCGGTGTCTTTTGGAATGTCGTATTCAGGAGCACCGATAAAACAAGTAATGTAGAGCTTGCTGGGGTCGAGCTTGACGACCTCTGTTAAAAACTCCCACATCCACGCCACTTGCTCAGCTTTGAAGTAATCGCCAAGCGACCAGTTGCCGATCATCTCAAAAAACGTGGTGTGGCGGTTATCGCCAACTTCTTCGATATCTTGGGCGCGCAGGCATGTCTGGCTATCAACAATGCGCGCGCCTTCCGGATGTGTCTCACCCAACAGGTACGGGATCATTGGCTGCATGCCGGAGCCGGTAAACAATGTGGTCGGGTCATTCTGCGGCACTAAAAGCGCACGAGGAATCACACGGTGTCCACGGTTCTTGAAAAAATCTAAATAAGCGTTTCGTATGTCTTGTGCGTTCATAATTGCCCTTAATTATATCAGATGAGTACCGGGGTAATAAAAAGAGGCCCGCAAGTGGCGGGCCTCTTGGCAGTAATGGATGCTTAGATTACCACTTCTTGGGTTCTTCGCCGCCACCAGCTGCGGGGTCCGCTGCAGGATCAGCACCTGCCGCAGGCGCGTCGCCACCGGCTGCCGGGGCTTCAGGAGCTGCAGGAATGGTTGGTTCACCAGCAGCACTACCGGCTGATTCGTCGGCCATGCCACCGGCTGCCGCTGCATCACCTGCACCAGCACCAGCGTCTGCACCGCCAGCTGAAGGACCTGTGCTCCACTGGCTTGCACCAGCGTCTGCACCGCCCATAGGAGCAGGAGCACCTGCATCGGTTGCACCAGGTACGCCGCCAGCAGCGTCGCTACCAGCACCGGGCATTGCTGCACCACCCATAGCACCATTGTCTACGGGTGCTTGAGCTGCACCCTGGTCGGGCATTGCCTGTTCGTCTTTTTTGTCGTCGTCATGACTGAAGAGGCCCATAAGCCCTCCTTACGTTTTTAGTTTATGTTAATGCTTACGCTCTTCTATTGTATCAGGCCAATGCAACCCCTTGCTACTTGGGAAGTCACCCCGAGGCGCGTTAACGGAATGTAGTAGAATATCCAACAAGAACATAAGAGTAGGCAAACGCAAGCCCGGTGCAACAAATTGGCGTAACTGTCCTAACTATGTATTGACTAAGTTGCAACGCGCTACCTATTATTGACTTATAAGTCACTTTACATCTCAGGGGGGAACATGCAGCGCATCACTAAACTTTTTAGGGCAAAAGCACTCCTGTTCCTGCCCATTGTGTTTGGTTTCCTATTACTGGCAAACCCGGGCAAAGCCTTTGCCCTTGACTCGCAACTCAGCGGCCAAGTAACCGGCGGTACACCCTCGGCGGCAGTCGTTGGCGCAACAGTCGATGTCCTCGACACCAACACAGCAAGTGTTGTTGCTACTGCCACTACAGGGAGCACCGGCGACTATGTCGTAACCGCCATACCGCCCAATACCTATAATGTACGGGTCACACCACCCGCGGGCAGTGATTTCTTGGTGTCTAACTTGCCCAACGTCGATCTTAACTCAAGCCAGGTCGTCAATGTAACCCTCGCTCCAAGCAATCCAACACCCACTTACTACACGCACACCTACCAGGGTAAGCTATCGCTAGACGGCGCGCCACTAGCCGGTGATGCCCAGCATGGGGGCAACCGGTACTTCGGGGCCAACATCGCCCTGCTTGATACGAACCACAATACCGTGGATAGCATTGCCGTTGATGATAATGGTAATTTTAGCTTCACCCGCAGCACTACCGATCCCACCCCTGCCGAATATCAATACTACGTCCAGGTTAATTGCAACTTCGTTAATATGTACTGCACTGATGGCGGTGGAGGGTATTCCAGCAAGCTGCCAAGCACTTTCACGGCAACAACGAACCAGCTCGTTACGTTTACCACGACAACCACACCGGCTTTCGACATTCCCGTGACTCACCTGACGTTTAATACCGTTGACCCGAATGGTAACCCTATCGCCAATACTGGGGCATACATCCCACACCAACCCGTGACTGGCAGCTTTACGGTTGCATCTGGCGTTACGATGGATTGGTCGGGCGGTGATAGTGTCTATGGGTTTTTCTCTGGAGGCTACCCAGGGTATGTGCTTCCCGGCGGCCCATACGACATACAAGTGTATGGCGATGGGTATTATCCCGTAACGGTACATCTGACCGCAACGGGTAGTCAAATGACCCAGACAGTTGTACTTACCGACCCTGTACCTGTTGCCTACAACCACGTGTATCACGGATCATTATCTATTAATGGCGCTCCGCTCAGTGGCGACGCACAGCATGGTGGTAATCGCTATTTTGGGGCTAACGTAAGACTCCTCGATGCGAACCACAATGTAGTAGATAGTATTGCGGTCGATGATAACGGTAACTTTAGTTTCAATCGGACAACGAGTGACCCCGATCCTGCAACCTACCAATACTACGTCCAGATCGTCTGCGACTTTAACCAGTACTGCACTGATGGTAATACGAGCTATTCCAACAAACTACCAAGCCCATTTACGGCAACAACGAACCAGCTCGTTACGTTTAACGAAACTGACACTGCGGCGTTTGCGATTCCGGTGACTCACCTGACGTTTAATACCGTTGACCCGAATGGTAACCCTATCGCCAATACTGGGGCATACATACCGAGCCAGGCAACCTCGGGCACTGTTGAGGTTGCACCTGGTATAACCATGGATTGGTCGGGCGGCACGAGTGTATATGGATACTACTCCGGCGGGTACCCAGGGTATGTTATCGAAGGCGGCACCTATGACATACAGGTCTATGGCGACGGATACTTCCCCGTAACAGTACATTTGACCGCGACCGGCGGCCAAATGACGCAAACCGTCACCCTGACCGACCCCATACCAGTCACGTACAACCACGTGTATCACGGACAGTTGCAGATCGACGGTCAGCCCTTAGGCGGCGATGCCCAGCATGGGGGCAACCGCTACTTTGGGACAAATGTTAAGCTTCTCAACGCCAGTGGCAATGTCGTTCAAGATATCGCCGTTGATGATAATGGTAACTTTAGCTTCACGATCAACAACGAAAATCCAAACCCCGAGACATACCAATACTATGTACAGCTAAACTGCAACTTTATTGGTATGTACTGCACATCTAATGGCGGCGGGTACTCAAGCCAACTGCCAAGCACTTTCACTGCCCAAACCGACCAGCTCATTACCTTCACTGAGACTAATACGCCGGTGTTTAACATCCCTGTAACACGGCTGACATTCAACGTCATTGACCCGAACGGCGTGCCGCTCAGCACGCCGGGCATATACATACCCAACCAGATTACTACCGGCACCTTTGACCTCGGCGGTGGCACGACAATGCACTGGACAGGTGGAGGCAGCATTTATGGCTACTTCTCAGGCGGATACCCTGGATACGTTTTGCCTGGAGCTACGTACAGCATCCAGATATACCCCGAAAACTACACTCCGGTCACGGTAAGCCTTACGGCAACCGGTTCACAAATGGTCCAGTATGTATTCCTGCAACCACCGGCCCCGGCCGACACTACAGCTCCGCAAATTAGCTATAACCTCAGTTCACAGCCCAATGCTGCCGGTTGGAACAATAGCCCGGTAACCCTCACCTGGAGCGTCACCGACCCTGAGTCAGCCATAACGAGCCAGACAGGCTGCGACACGGTTACGATCTCGACCGACACATCTGGAGTGACCTACACCTGTAGCGCCACGAGCACTGGCGGCACCGCCAGCCACTCGGTTACGGTCAAATACGACAGCACCGCCCCGGCTACAACTGCGCCAACATGGTCACAAAACCCCAAGGCTATCGGCCAGACCTCACTGCTAACAGTCGGCGTGAGCGATAACCTGTCAGGAGTAGTCGGCGGTGAATACTTCTTGGGCGATACAGACCCCGGCGCCGGAAATGGCACTGCTATGGCACTGGGCTCCGGCAGCCTGACCACAACATTCGGCACCACGCTGCAGCCTGGTGTATACCGGGTCAACGTCCGCGCCAAAGACAACGCTGGCAACTGGAGTGCGGTTGTTACCGACTTCCTGGTAGTCTATGACCCGAACGGAGCCAGTATCACTGGCAAACGGACGTTCGTGCCTTTGCTCGCCAATGGCGACAACTTACCTGGCTTAATAAGCAACAACCAGACCGACAAAGCAACCTTTGCCTTCAACGTCAAATACAATAACCAGGGTGTAGTTGCTGCCGGCAGTGACCTTAGGCTGGACTACTCCACCGGGACGCACTGCAACAACCCTAACCAAGCGGTCAACTGTCACAGCTTTAAACTAGATGCCACGAACATTTCCTGGCTCGTAGTAGATGGCACGAACCAATCTGAGGGCATCTTCCAAGGTACGGCTACGCTAACTATCGACGGAGTGACTACAACTGTTACCTTCCGGGTTACAGCCCTGGATGGCGACCGGTTCAACCCCACAACCACCGACCACTTTGCAATCAAAATCTACGCACAAAATGCCGACCCGAACACTGCGGCACCACTCTACCAGATGTCCGATGACGTCGGCCAAGGAGACATTAAGATCAAGCCGTAACGGCCGTTATATAACGATGCCGCTGCCAACAACCCGGTCGCCCTGGTAAAGGGCGGCCGACTGGCCTGCGGTGAGCGCCCGGACTTCATCGTGCAGCACCATGTGCCAGTTGCCATCTGCTAGCTGGCGCAGGCTGCTAACGTCAAGCAGTTCGGCACGGTAGCGGGTACGCACCATGTATGTATCTGTTTCAACCGGCGGCTGGTTTATCCAGTGCGCAGCCGTGAGTGTCAGCTCATTGTTCCACAAGCGGCTGTCTTGTAAATCGGTCGTCACGTACACTTCGTTTTTGGCCATATCTTTGCCTACAACGTAGTACGGCAAGCCGCCACCCACGCCTAAGCCCTGGCGCTGGCCAATCGTGTAGAACAGGGCGCCATCATGCTCACCGGCCACAACGCCGTGCTGATCAATAATCTTACCGGGTTCAGTTTCTACGTACTGCTGCAGAAAGTCTTTAATACCTACTTTACCGACAAAACAAATGCCCTGGCTGTCTTTTTTCTCGGCCGTACTGAGCCCGAACTTACGGGCCAACTCACGGACGCGGGGCTTTTCGTATTCACCGATCGGCATCAGGCTTTTTTGCAAAGCCTCCTCTGTTACCCGGCACAAGAAGTAACTTTGGTCTTTGTTGGCATCAACGCCGGCAAACAGTTGGCCGTCTTTGATCCGGGCGTAGTGGCCGGTGGCGATCATGTCTGCACCATCTTGCAGCGCCGCATTTAGGAACAGCTTAAACTTGACCTCTTGGTTGCACATGATATCCGGGTTGGGAGTGCGTCCGGCTTTGTATTCGTCGATCATGTATTCAACAACAACCTGGCGGTATTCGGTCTCGAAATCGTACATCTTGAACGGAATGCCAAGCTGGGTAGCGACCCGCTTAGCGTCCTGGTAGTCCTCTTTCCAGGGGCAAACCATGCCCGGCAAATCCTGACTCCAGTTTTTCATGTACACACCGGTCACATCGTACCCTTGCTCTTGCAATAGGGCTGCTGTTACCGACGAATCCACGCCGCCGCTCATACCGACAAATACTTTTTTCGACATATCTTGATTATTTTAGCAAACTTACCGCCTGAGGGCTAGTCTTCGGGGTGTTCCAGGTGACGGCGCAGCGCAGATAGTTCATAGCGGCGGCCGAGCCAGAATGACAATAGAATCAGCGGGATACAAAAGGCAGCCGGTACCCACAACACCTTGGTGATAATCGTGGCGGCATTGGGCGAGCTGGTGGACGCCTGGCTCGTAGACTGCGTCACCGCACCGTTGGCTTGCCCCACTAATTGCAAGAATGCGGTCAAGCCATTCTTATCGGTAGCCTTAACTGTCACCACATATACCCCGGCGTTCTGGTAGACGTGGTGGATGTTAAATGACCCGGCAAACTGCTGGCTGTATAAATCAGAACCCTTGCCGTCGCCCCAGTCGACACTGATGGCATACGGGGCGCTGCCGCCGCTGATTGTAATCGGCCATTCCAGGGTCGCGCCAGGGTTTGCGCCTTTGCGGGCGTAAATACTTGTTAACGACAGCAGCGGCACGGTTGTAGCCGCGAACGCCGCATTGTTGTAGGTGACGGTCACAATATTGCTGTCTGGGCCAGGTTGGTCCAAGGCGTCGAACTGGCGTGCAACTAAGTCGTTACGGCCATCAAAAAGGTCAACCTGTAGTGTATAGCTGCCGTTGTTGCACATGGCCGAGCCGACAAAAATGTTGTTGGCGAAGATTTTAATCAGCAGGCCGTTCGTACACAATCCATTGACGGTAATAGGCATTTTACTAAAGGACTGCCCGTTAGAAGGCGTGCCGATAGTAGCCGCCGTTGTCGGCGCAGGCGTTTCTACCTTGCCCTGAAGGCCCGAAGAACCATTGGCCGGGCCGGGTGGTGGCACGGCGGCTTCTACCTGCCCAAAACCGGTCGCCACAAGCACAAGGGCGCACGCAACTGCTACACCGAACCGGCTCCAGGACTGTTTCTTCACGGCTGGACCCCCTTCCCGGTTTATTGTTTAACGGCGTCTGCTGGCGCGGCGGATAACGCGCTTATTGTAGCTGCGAACCATGCGCGGCAAGACGAATATAGCGAATAGGATGAATAGTAGTACGATGCCGGCAAGCAGCAGGATTGGCACTGGCACAACGTAAAAGGATGTTTTTGCGGTAAGTAGCTGCCCGGTCGTGCCGTACCCAAAGTTACCTTCCAGCGTGTACTTCCCGAACGAACCAACTTTTGTTACATCGACGTCAAAGCGACGAGTGCTGTCCGGCAGCACGACACCCCGGGGGTCAACATTGTTAATCTGGACCTGGGAGAGCGTCTTCTTGCCTTTTTTGAGTGTAACGGTTCCGAATGGGCCGACCTGGATATTACCGCCATTCTTAAAGCGCACTACAGATTTCAGGTTCTTGCCGCTAGTAAAGAATGCGCCGACCTTGGCAGCTTCTTTTGAGTCTTGCGGCTGCTGGCGTACATCGAAACTAGCAACGCTCAATTGCTCGCTGACCGTCCCATTGACGCGCAACAACACCAAGCTACCGATACTAGCTGACAGGTTCACGTTTTTGCTTCCCTCAGCATTAGCCGGTGAGAAACGAATAGCGCCATAGTATCCGCCGCCTGCCGCATCCTTAGGGATAACAACGGTGGCCTTAATGTTCTTTAGCTCGTGTGGCTGCACCGTAAAGTCGCTCATGGGCTTCACGAACTTCTTTAAGCTGTGCGACGGCGCAAACTGTGTTTCATCCAATATGACGTGCGGCGCACCAGATTCATCGGTGGCAGCGGTAAAGTCGTTTACGGCCGGGTGTAATATAGCCGGCACGCTTGTAAGGTTCTGGATATAGAAGTCGATTACCTTAGTCGTGCCAGGGTCTACGCTAAAGTCCCAGCGGACCGGAGAGATCTTGAGAGCATCACCAGTAACATTCGAGGTTTGAGCGGCATACGCATCGCTATGCCATACGATGCTTGTAAGCATGCTCACAGCAATCAAAACGACCGCGCCTGCGGTAAAGATTCTGCCTCGAATCATATATTCCCTCTCATACTGCTTGCACTTATAGTAGCAGAACGGTTAAAAATTTGCCAAACAAACATAGGTGAGTGTGGTTGAATAAACGCCGCCGGGCTGCCCGGCCGGAATATTCACAATATAACTGATAGTGTACTTGCGGAAATCATCTGGAACTGGAGCTGTTGCCAGCATGTCGCCAGAATTGAAACGGAAGTGATTTTGCTGATTATAACCTGCGGTTACTGCCGCAAACCCGGGGCCAGTTGCGTCCTGCCCGACGTTGGGTGTGCTATTAGCCCGCAGGTTGATGCCGAACTGGCTCGTACCCTTTACCGACGTTCCGCCGCTCATAGGGGTGATGACGTCGCTTCCTGAGGTCATTGAGCTACCGAGCGCCCACATGCTGTACCCATCCGGTGCATTGGTTGCCACGATTATCTGGTGCTGCGCTGCCGAGGTTAGGTTGGGCGAAAAGCTGCCCATGTCGGTGAACGGTTCTGTTGCGGTGCTGCAGTCGAGGCTCGTTATGTTCTCGCCCAAGCAAAATGTAAGGTATGGCGGTACTTCGGCATTAATATCTACCGAATTGTTTATGTAAAGCGCCATACCGCCGCCATCTGTGGGAGGGCCGCTTCCATCGCTGCTGGCGAATGTCAAAAAGCGCGCAAAGAGCGGGCCTGGGTTATTGGGGTTATGTATTTTGTTGAATTCATAAAACGCGGTGTCGCCAGCGTTCGCGGCAGCCGGTGGGCGCGTCAGGATAATTACATTGGCTGTGGAACCGCCAAAAATAGAAAAGCCTGTCATACCCCCTTGGCCAGTAATCGACGTGGATGTGGCATCGAGCCCGGGGGGCGGGTCACAAGGCTGGTCCAGCAGTGGCGTGTTTGCACAGAACATTATGGCCACCGACCCTACCGTGCCAGTAGTAGCAATGGTAAAAAGCGGCGAATACGTAACCTCAGGCGTGCCAGCAAAACTGTCGCTCGCGGTTAGCGAACGGTCAATGAGGTCACCGGCAAAAACTCGTGGCGGGTTAAAGGGCCCGGCTGCGATAAGGAGTGAAACGACACTAACAAGAGCGAGAGGTTTCGACGTTGCAAGCTTAGTAAGTAAGCGCCCCATCCATTTTTGGTCCTAGAATGTACCAGTTGCGATCAAGATAATGTTGGCAGTGTAAATACCAGCAGGCGTGGTGTTGGATGCCGTTGCCGCAAAGGTAAGGGTGTTCCCCACGTTGTTGACAGGCGCGCTGGCGCTGGCAAGTGAGTCACCGTACGTACTTAAGACGTTATCTCCGGCAGTTGTGGCATCCATGGCATAGTTAGCTGCTGTGTTATACGGTGCAACACCGTTCAATGTACCTGTACCACCTGAGCCGTTGGACATGTTCACCCCAAAGGATGCTGTGCCGGCCGTTAACGTACTCGGGCTGGTTCCTTGAGGCGGAATGCTGTTCGTACCCGCATTCAACCCTCCCGAAACGGCCGTGTTACGCATTCTGATTATGGCTCCGCCGTTCGCGTTCGTAGATAGCTGTGTAAAGGCTTGAGCCGTATCGATAGCCGACGAGTCCAAAATATTCGCGGCACTGTGCCCGAGAGTTAGAGTAGGAGCTGTTACAGCGGTACCAGTCGCACCACAGTTTGGGCCAGGTGCTACACCAGAGACACAGAATGTCAGGGCTTCCTGGACCTTTGCAGTAATGGTAATGACGTTTGCCGTAGAGAGTGCGAAACCACCGTAGTCCTTAGCCTGTGTGCTACCGGCGTTGCCAGCAGTGTAGGACAGTACATCACCAGTGTCAGAAGTGTAGGTAATAAGACGAGCATAGAAGGTGCCGGCCGTTGACGGGTTAGCCGCCGTGCTCAGCACGAAGGTGTATGGGTTGGTATTTGCTGGGTCAATTGATACGCCGGTTGAGTTCACCATGCGTAAAGTGCGGCCGCTGTTTTGCGAAGTCGTTGTCCATGACCCACCACCCGTAGTTAGGTTGTCGTATCCTGTAATACCTGGGGTAACGTTGACTGTTGGTGTGCCAACGCTAAAGCCAGTGGGTATCGTACAGTTGCTGTCGTCGATAATAGGCGTGTCGGCAACGTTACCACCACAAAAGTCTACGATAATACCCTTCACGGTATATGTCGCCGAACCAGGCTTAAAGCTAATCTGGTACGAGACACCAGTCTGGTTAATGCGTGAGTCGCTCATTTTAATTGAACGGACTTGTATCTGACTACCTGTTGGGAAGGCGTGAGCCACCCTCGTAGTTAATGCTGGTGCCAGCCCCGCAACAGCAAGGGCAAGAGCTAAGACCGCGTAGGATGTCCGCGATAGCTTCTGGAATCTTATTTTCATGCGTTGCATGTACCCTTCTAGTGTTTGTTTATAGAGTTATCTACCCCTAGAGTAACACGCTAATGTTTGCCCTGCAATATACTTATCCACAATCCTTTATCTGGGCCTGTATAAATACCCTTAGCAGATGCTTAACAAGGTAAGATTTACCGGACCCGACATGGACGGCGAATTTTTGCTTGAGAAAAACGCCTAAGTGCACTACTATGCCAACACATGAGGCCGGTACTTTTCTACACCGTTGGATATCCGGGAGCGGGTAAAACAACCTTGGCGAGTAAATTGAGCTTCCTGCTGCAAGCTGAACATTTGCGCGGGGACAAGATCGGCTTGGAGTTATTCCGGTTCCCTACTTACTCGCCGCAGGAGCGGGCAATGGTGTACGGCGAAATGAACCGGCGCGCCGGCGCCAACCTGAAGCATGGCCGGCACGTATTGTATGACGCGGCCACTAACACCTATGCTCAGCGGGCCCAATTGGTGCAACTAGCTGAACAGCATGGCGGCAGAGCTATCGGCATATGGGTGCAGGTGGCACCCCAGCTCGCTAAACGGCGGGCAGGCACCGCGCGGAATGACGGCCTGGTGGGCGCGGTCGTCCGTGTTATTCCACCGCATATATTCGACCAGTACGTGGCGGCATTCGAGGCACCGCGCAGTACAGAACCGACGGTGCTAATATCCGGCGATGCAGTGTTTGCGCTCCAATACCGCCGGTTACTACGCCAATTAGGTCGCAGCAACCTGCCCCGGCTTATACAGTAGTTTAGTACGTTGAAGTAGCGACGAGCACGCCGTTATATACGTATGTGCCGTCTGGTGTCAGGTTGCTAATGTTATAGATGAACGACAGCGTGTAGTCGGTCTCTCCGGAGCTCGTGCTGGAGCTGGCGATCGTGTCACCCTTAACGTATTTATAGTTATTAGCTGTGCCGTACCCCGACGCAACCGTTCCAAAGCTAAAGGTGTTGTCTGGCACCTGCACTGGTGGCGCGCCAAAGGCGATCGGACTCGTGTTGTGAACAAGATTCACACCAAACTGTTCCACGCCGACAGATGGCGTTGTCGGACTGGTCAAGCCGGTGATGACATGCCCGCTACTCGTGTTTGTGGGCGGGTCAGAAGCCAACATCACAACGTACCCTTGCGCCAAGTATGTCTTGACGGCAAATGTGCCGGTTGCAGTGGCCGTACCAGAGGTACCGATAGTCCCTAGGTCGGTGTTACTCCCCACAACGCTAAACGCCAAGTAGGGATTGCGGTCGGTGTTAAAACCGGCCTGGGCCTTAAACGCATTGCTCGCCGTATTGCCAGCAGCAATTTCACCAGCCGTTTGCTTAGAGCAGTAGCTGGCCGAGCAGGCGTTTAACTCGCCGCCAGCACCCATAAACACTTGGTCAACCGAATAGTTGGCCGACGACGAATCGGCCGCATATGCTAACTGGCTGGTAACAAGCATTGCTACAGATACTAGGCTCCCTAGCGCCACAACTCCCCGTCGCCATTTCATACTTCTTATTTTCCAACAAAAACGCAACAAAGACAATCCGTTTACGCTTTTTGAATGGAATTTAGTATCATAGGTACAGAGTATATATGAGGGTTAGGGCAGGTTGTATCTAGATGGATCCGTCGCAATTACAGGAAGATAAGGCGAATAATATTCATTCGCTCGAGGACTCGGATGGTGCTGATGAAAAAAAAGACAGCAAACCAGCCGAGCCTTCGGTTACTAAAAGTGAAGACGGAAAAACACAAGTCGTAGATGCCAGTGGCGGCGCAGAATTGCCCGAACTAAAGCCAAAAAAAGAATCATTCATTAAAAAGCTTTGGCATAAGTTCAACATCTACCTGATGCTGTTCTTCTTGGTAATCGTGCTGGCTGTGGGGATTGTCGTTATCCTGACGCTTAAAAGCAAGCAGGACGCCCAAAAGACTATTACCTCGCAAGAGCTGTCGCAAAGCGCCCTCCAGCAGCTCGCTAACACCGACGTAACCGTGGGCGATGCCAAGCAGGTCCTTACCGTACAATCCAACGCAGTGTTTGCAGGGTCGGTCTTGGTGCGCAGCAACATGGAAATCGCCGGCACACTCAAAGTCGGCAGCGAACTAACCCTGAGCAGCTTAAAAGTGTCTGGCGCTACGCAGTTGAGTGATACATCGGTCAACAACCTGACGGTTTCTGGCACACTTACCTTGCAAGGGGCGCTTACGATTAAAAACGGCATTAACGTCAGCGGGAATAGTAACTTTACCGGTAACATCACCTCTAGTTCGATTACCACCGGGCAACTCCAGCTGAACGGCGACCTAAACCTCACGCACCACATTACTGCCGGTGGCACCATCCCGACTGCCAGTCGCGGTACTGCTGTGGGTGGCGGCGGCACTGTGAGCCTCACCGGATCAGACACGGCTGGTTCCATACAAATTAACACCGGCGCCTCACCGCCAGCTGGTTGTTTTATTGCTGTTACCTTCAGCCAAAAATTCACTGGTACGCCGCACATTGCAGTCACACCCATCGGTTCCGGCGCAGCTGAGCTGACTTTCTACGTCGACCGGTCCACAACCGGTTTTAGCATCTGCACCACCACGCCCGCACCTGTCGGCCAGACCTTTGGCTTTGACTACATCGTGCTCGACTAGGACTTAGATATCTAGGAAGACCGTGATGCGGTCAGCTTTGACGTGCATGAGGCCACCCGAAATACGGATGCGTTGCTCGTCTGGCGGCGTTAAAACAGGGCGAATAATGAGTTCGCAGGCACCTAACAGGGTCATGAAGTTGTGGTGGTGCGGCAAAATATCGAACGGTCCGGTGGCGTTTAGGCCAGTTACGCTATAACCCTCTTCATCAAAATACGTCTTAAACGGCGAATAAATCTTGATGTGCATGGTTGGGCGGCTGCCAACAGCGGCCTGCTTCAGTTCTTTAGCCGCCGCAATTTGGTCGGCTTCGGTCGTGTGGTCTTCGATCATACGATAATTTCTTCGATGCCCTTGAGCATATCGTCGCGCTTAACGTATTCACCTTTCTTGCCGGTCATGCTTTCCATAACATTCATGTTCTGGCTAAAGTACTCGATGAGTTTTTTAGCTTTGGCGTAGTCGGCGCGGTCGGCCGGAGACAGTTCGTTTTCACCAATAATGGCGATGATCGGCTTCAGCATTTCGTACTTCTGCAGCAACCCCTGCACCTGGACGCTCAACAAGTAGTGCCGGTCGCCTACTACTTCTGGGGTAAGCAGTGAAGATGTGGTGTGGATCAGGTCAACTGCCGGGCGGATACCTTGCTCGGCCACGGCGCGGCTCAGGATAATGATCGAGTCCAGCTCGTGCTGAATCATTTGCACAGCCGGGTCGCTGGTATCGTCGGCCGGCACGTAAATGGTCTGCACAGCGGTAATGGAGCCGTTCTCGTTGGAACTCAAGCGGTCCTGCAACATCTTTACATCACTGAAGATCGTGGGCTCGTAGCCACCCTCGGACGGCACTTGGCCGATCATGGTGGCGACCTCGTTGCGGGCCTGAATGTACCGGTACATGTTGTCGGCAAAGAACAAGATATCTTTGCCTTGTTTGTCGCGGAAATATTCGGCAAGCGTGACCGCAGACAGGGCGATCAGCGAACGCTGCACCGGGTTTTCGTTCATCTGGCCAAAGAACATGCAGGTGCTCTTTAAAATGTCGCCGGTGTTCTTAAGTGTGTCGTACAGTTCGTGACCTTCACGGATGCGCTCACCAATACCGGCAAAGAAACTTAAACCACCGCCCTGCTTGGCGACGTTGTTGATCATTTCCATGGTCAGCACGGTTTTACCAACACCAGCACCACCGACAATACCAATCTTGCGGCCTTTTACGAACGGCGCAAAGAAGTCCAGCACCTTAATGCCGGTTTCAAGAATCTCAGGTTTAGCTACGGTTGCGGCGCTACCGCGCTGCGGCAGGGCGAAAATCGAGCTGTGTTCCATGTCGTGGTCATCAACGGGCGGCAGGCCATCGATTGGAGCCCCTAGGGCATCAACCACGCGGCCGATCATCTTGTCGCCTACTGGAATTTCGATACTCTTGCCAGTCGGCGTAACCGTCATCCCCTTTTGGATACGGAAATCGGTCCGAATGGTCAGGCAAACAGCACGGCCGCCCTCTTGCAGGCTATCCACCAGCAATTGCGTACCTAATGCGTCCACGGTCACAAGTTCGTGGACATCAGGCACATGGTCGTCAAACTCGACGATAACCGTCAAGTCTTTAACGACGCGGACGACACCTTGGTTCATTATGATTTGCCTCCCATTCGCATACCGTTAATCATCTCTTTTAGGCGTTCGTCCTGGATGTGCCGCTTGGTCCGGTTAAAATCAAGCCGCAGGTCATTTACCAAGTCGGTCGCACGGTCTTTGGCCATGCTCATGGCGCGGAACCGGGCCGCGTACTGGGCCAGCTTGGAGTCCAGGATAACCTGGCTGAGCGCAATTTCGGTCATGGAACGCTCCAAGTGGGCTACCACGTCAAAGGTCGACGGCTCAAAGATATATGTTTCTTCACTAATTACTTCTTCGCTTTTGGATTTGCCGACTTGCCGGGCTTGGTCGGCCACAGCGCTTTGCAGTTCAATGCGCTTGCCTTCCTGGACCATGAGCGAAACGTATGTCTGGTAAAACACCGAGGTGCTTTCGTAGCGCCGCACTTCCTGCACGAGCGGCCGTACGTTGATGTTTTTATCGCGGGACGGCAAGGTGAAGTATTTCTTAAAGCCAACGTGCTGCTGGATAAGCAGCAATGCGCCGTGGTGGCCGATCACCACAATATCTTGTTTATCTGGATTGTATTCGGCAAGCATCATTTTAATAAGGCGCTGGTCGATGTCGCCACCAAACCCACCTTCGGCGGTAATGATAATAAACAGCTGCTTTTTAATAACGTCATCCTGCCTGGTGCGCCCAAAGCGGAACAGGCTGTCGACACGGAGCTGCTTGTAGATGTGCCAGATTTCGCTAAAGAACTGCTGCGATTCCAGCACCTGGTTCTTAACACTGGCAATGCGCATACTGGCCAACCCTTCGAACACGCCGGTCAGGTTCAAGATTGTGTCCATGGCGATCTGTTTTTCAGCTACTTCTTGGAGGCGGCTCATTTCTTTGCCTCCTCTTTTTCTTTAGGCTCTTCTTTGGGTTCTTCCTTGGGCTTGGCTTCGTCTTTCTTGTCTTCTTTTTTCTTTTCTTCGTCCTTGCCCTTTTCGTCCTTGTCGTCCTTCTTGGATTCTTCTTTGGCGCCTTCGGCTGCGGGGGCTGCCGGGGCAGCGGCTGGAGCGGCTGGCTTCTTGGCTACATCGATAAGGCTTTGCTTTTTAAGTTCGTCGCGCAGCTGGTCAAAGTTGGCGTCGTCGTCCTGGAGTTTGGCAGCCAGTTCTATGGCGCCCTTCTTAAGTGCCTCAACGTTGAGCTGTTCATCTGCCGTGTAGCTCAAACAGATGTCGAGCATAAGGGTCTGTGCCTTAAAGTTGTACGTCTCGCCCGGAATCTGGTTCAGCACTTTATACAAAAGGTCACCACGAGCTAGGTCAGTCTGGGCAACCCCTGACAACTCGGAACCAAAGCGGGCAAATTCCTGCGCGGTGTGGTGGGCGGTCATCGCCTTAAAAAGCGCACCGGCCTGATTCTGCTGCCGTTTAGTCTGCCCGCGGCCACCAACACGGGACACGCTCAGCCCGGCGTTCACTGCAGGGCGCATCGTATCGCGGAAAATCTTCATATCAAGAATCCACTGACCATCGGTAATAGACATAACGTTCGTTGGCAGATATGCCGCGATGTCGCCACTGGCCGCAAAGACCATTGGAATGCTGGTGAGCGTCTTGTGGTTGCGGTTCAGTTTACCGGCCCGTTCCAGCAAACTGGAGTGGACATAGAACATGTCACCAGGGTAGCTGTCGCGCCCTGGGCTGGAACCGGTCAACAGGGCCATTTCACGATAGGTTTGGGCGTGAGCGGTAAGGTCGTCGTACACGATGAGCGCATCCTGGTTAAGATGCTGCCAGAAATATTCAGCCATCGCACAGCCGACATATGGTGCCAAGTAGCTGTGTACTAGCGAGTCAGACATCGTAGACACGACAACAATGGTCTTTTTCATGGCGTCGTTCGCTGCTAGACGGGACAACAACATGTCGATGTCGGTACGGCGCTTGGCAATCAGCACGTAAATTGTGGTGATGTCGGTGTTCTTTTGGTTGATCGCCAACTGTGTGGCAAGCGTACTTTTACCAGACTTGCCGTCACCCAGGATGGCAATACGCTGGCCGCGCATTAACGCAAACAAGGTGTCCAAAATGGTAACACCGGTTTCTAGCGGCTTGTCTAATAGTTCGCGTTCGTACAACATCGGGGCGGGCGAAAATACCGGCAGCACACCGTCGGCGGCAATCGGCCCTTTGCCGTCAAGCGGCTCGCCGGTTACTGACACTACGCGGCCAATAAAATCTTTGCCGACCTTTGTAACGAGCTCTTCGTGCTGGATAACACAAGTACTGCCCACGCTAACGGTCTTGGTACCAAGGTGCAAAATAACCATGTGGTTGTCGAAAATGTGGTGCACATAGCCCTTGCTGCCGTCCTCGAACATGATGAGCGCGTGCAAGTTGCAGGGCTGCATGCCCTTGACCTTAATCATGAAACGGTCCACGGCAATGACTTCACCAACCGGCTTGCCAGCGGCTACGAGTTGGTCAAAGTGGCGATTGTCGCTCATGCCGGTACCTCTACGGGCGCAGCTGGTGCAGCGGCGGCTACGGCCGCAGCTTCGAGCTGGGCCTGCGATGGGGCATCAATAGCTTCTACGACTGGCTGTGCAGCAGGTGTGGCAGGGACTTCGGCAGAAACTTCGGCGGCTGGTGTGGCAGTAGTAGTAGCAACTGCCGGCTGAGCTTGCATATCAGCAGTGTCACCAGTGGCTTCGCCAGCGGATTCCAGGGCCTTCATGAGCAGCCCTTCGGCATCGCCGAACCGTTCACGGAGTGAGAAATCAAATACCTTATTCGTTGTACGCAGCACGCATCCAGCGGCGATTGTCGGCTGGAGCCCGACTTCGAGCAGCATATTAGGGTCGATATTAGCCCGCAGCCACGTTACCATTTTGGCGGTAAAGGCAGATGACGGATCAATAGCAAAACTAATATGCACGGTGGGCGCCTTGGCCTCAACGTTCGCAAGGAACTCGCGGAGCAATTGGCGGTGTTCAGGCTGCAAAAGCTGCAAGTGGTTGTCGGTGGCGGCTGCGTCCAGAAGGCGGCTCAAACGCGGCAATGCCGCTTGCTTGCCCGGTGTGCGGATTTCGCCCTGGCGGATAAACTCTTCGAGCATCTCCAGCTCACGCTTCAAACGGCGCACTTCTACAACCCCGAAGACTAAATAGGGTAAGTGGAGCTGTGCCGGAGCTGTCGCCTCAGGCGCCACTGTGTATATCCTCCAGGATGGCCTGCTTGTGGGCTTCTAGTTCGGCAAGGATGTACTCAAGCTGGTCGTTCAGGTCAATTTGGTTGCCGACTGCCTCGAGCACGTAGTGGTTCACCACCTGGGCCATGCGTTGGTCAAACTGTTTGATGCGCCGTTCTTTTTCTTCGCCAACTTCTTTTACCAACTCGGCGACCAGTGTCTTGCGCTCTTCATCGATAGTCGTTTTAGTTTTTTCAATCGACTCCACGGCAAGCTGCTTAGCATCGGTAATGGCGCTCTCGTAGTTGGCGAATGCATCCTTGAGTTCCCTGGTAATTTCACCCTTCATGTACTCGTTCAGCTGCGAGGTGGTCAAACGCAAATCCTGCTGCAAGAACATGGCGTTCTCGCCCAAAATTTTCTCAAAGTGCAGGCGGCCGCGGTTGCGGAGTTCTTCGCGGAACTCTTCGTTGAAAATGTGGTCAACGTCTTCTTCGGCAGCTTCCTGCAAGGAGTCAGCCAACGATTTAACAGGCTTGCGCTGGGCGGCAATGTTTACGGCTAGCCATATAAAAGCCAGCCCAAAGGCCAGGATAAGTCCTAGTATGAGTAGCAGCCACCAAATTGTCATGCGCTCCTCGCTCGCCCCCTCGCTTCTAGCATAAGCGTTATATCTTCAGTAATAAATATACTGCAACACAGCCTATTAGCACAATGATAATGGCCATGAGCGCGATGGAAAACAAATTGCGTACGATCGATTTCTTGGCGAGCGGGTTGCGCCCGACCGCTGTCATACCCGTGCGCACGCCAGCGTAAATAATACCGCCGGCTACACCGACCGCCAGGGCCAGTACGCCCAGGCAGGCATAAATACGTAAAGCAGTAACTGGTTTCTTGGTAACTAATTGCGCAGCCTTAGAGAGGAACCGGGGAACGCCGGCAGTTATATCGCCGCTGTAATTGGGGTTGTGGGCTACGCTAATGTCCACCCCGATACGCTTCAGCGCCACTTCTTGCTTGCCGCCGATGCTATCGGTGAGCGTCACGCGGCTTTCCACGTCGCTTGTTGTTGCAAAGTTACCGATCGCCTTGCCCAAGATGATCTCTTGATCAGTGCCAGCCTTCATACCAACGCCGTCCAACGCCGACACCGTGATGTAATCGCCGGATTTGATCGGGCCGTTTTGATTACTCACCAGTACATCGTATTTGCCAAATGTGGCCACAAAAGTCTGCTGCTTGGTCGGGTCAGATAGCGAGACTGGCGCCGCGCTGTTAGCCACTGTTACGCCGAGCATCTCGGATGCGTCGTGCTGCTTAAGCGGGACTACCTTAGTGGGATCGCCCTGCTTAAGCCGGACGATCATGCCGTTCTGGAGCGGCTGGTCGGTGAGGTACCCCTGCGTAACGTTCTGGGCATATGCACCCACAGTGCACAACGCCAAGAGCCCGACCACCGATAAAATCGTAGCAAGCAGTCGCCTATGATTAACCATCTTGGCCTAAGTATAGCAACTTAGGCGGTAAAATGCTTGAGCTTTTCAACAGTGGTGCGGATGTGTGCCTCGGTAGTGCCAGCACCCATGGTAAAGCGCAGCGAAGACCGGGCGTCCTGGTCGGACAGCCCCATGGCCTTGAGCACATGCGATGGTTCCCCGCTGTCGGCGCTGCACGCCGACCCAGCCGCGCACAAGATCCCAGCTTCGTCTAACTGGAAGATAAGCCGTTCGTTGTCAGTACCAGGGATCGTAATGTGTACATTGTTGGGCAAACGCATTTTGCGCGACCCGTTAGGCACCGCACTGGGTAGTTCCTGTGAAATAAGCTCAAAAAATAGCTTTTGCAGCCCTTGCAAGCGAGTAACTTCAGTGTGGCGGCGCGTCTGCACCATATCGAGTGCAGTAGCCAGGCCAATAGCGCCGGCGACGTTTTCGGTGCCGCTGCGCAAGCCGCGTTCTTGGCCACCGCCAAACACCTGCGGCTGTAAGCGAACGGCGCTGGAAACAAATAACGCACCGGCCTGCTTTGGGCCGTATATCTTACCAGCGTTAATCGTCATGAGATCTACACCAAGCCGTGCAGCATGCAAATCCAGATATGCGGCAGCTTGGGCAGCGTCAGTGTGGAAGTATAACGGCAGCTTGTTACCCTTGGTGCGGCGTTCTCGCCGGATAGCTTCTAAAGCTTGGGCCAAGCGGCCAAGCGGCTGCACAGTGCCGACCTCATTGTTGGCATACATAACGCTTACCAGCACGGTCGAGTCATCGATCAGGCCGACAAGGGCATCTTCGTCAATAATCCCCTCGGCTGTTACCGGGGCTTCGCGGTGCTCGTACTGCTGGGCGGTCGCCAGCACCGATTCGTGCTCAATCGCACTCGTTACCAGTGAACTGCCTGGGAACTGCGCCATAATGCCGCGGATTGCCAGGTTATTAGCTTCGGTGCCGCCAGCAGTAAACACAATTTCGGCTGGCCGTGCACCCAACCAGTGCGCCACGCGGCCACGCGCTGCTTCTAAATCGGCATGCACGCCTTTGGCAGCCAAATAAGTAGCCGACGGGTTAAAAAACAGGTCAGAAAAGTACGGCTGCATAGCAGCAAGCACCCCTGGGTCCATGGGGGTGGCTGCGGCATAGTCCAAATAGACCAAATAATTATGATTCATACTAGCAGTATAAAAGATTAGGCGGTTGCGTACAGCTCGTGCCGGATGCGCTTGTCGTACAGTTTGACCGCTTTGTAAAAGCTCCGAGCTTCTTCGCGGCTGATGTAGTGGTAGGGTTGGCCGTCTTGGGCTTTTAAGATCCCTTGCGGGCGGACATCGTAGCGGGTAGTAACAGCGTGGCGTTGGCCGGCTTGGTCAACCCACTCTTCGTGCCATACCCAGGTGTATTCGTCTAAACAAAAGAACTCACGGCGTGCACCGGGAGCAACTGGGCCAAACAATTCACCGCCAATTTTTGCTTCTTGGCGAATAAGGTCACGGTAACGGCGGGCGTTACGGTCTTCCTGGCGTCCAGTGAATGCCGCAAACAGACCCATATTAGGCACCGTTCTGGTTATAACGATAATTTACGGTTTGCTGCATGACTTGGCCAGCAGCAGGTTGGATACGGGTAGAAAGTGTAGTGTTACCGGCTTCGTCGGTAGCTTCAACAATTGGTGTTGCTTCAAAGAGTTCGGGGTAGGTATTGTTAATGGCTTGCTCAACACGGAATGTTGCAAGCGTAACTGCGCCGACTTCGCCGACACGCATATCTCGCGGTGATACTTCTTGACCCCGCTCGCGCTGTTGCGAGTCAGGAGAAGAGCCGATCATATCTGCAAACTTTGACATACTATATTACCTTACCAACCAAACAGGCTTTGCGCGTTACGTGTTGTTGCCGAAGCGATCGTCTCTAATGATTCGCCACGGAGCTGAGCCAAAAACTCTGCCGTTACGCGCGCATGCTTTGGTTCACAGATGCTACCACGGAATGGTTGCGGTGTCAAGAATGGCGCGTCGGTTTCGAGCAGTAAAAACCCCTGTGGGACGGCCTTTGCCGCATCCAATTGCTTAACATGTTTAGTGAATGTCATGATGCCATTCAGACCCACGTACAGCCCGCGTGACAGGATTTGTTCCAGTTCCTGGGTTCCGGCGCTAAAACTATGAATAACACCGCGTAAGCCCTTATATTCATCGAAAATGGGCCAAAAATCTTCAAACGCCTCGCGTACATGGAAAACCATGGGCAAATCGTGCTGCAATGCCAGTTCCATTTGGAACCGGAGTATTGCCTCTTGGTCCTGCTTAGAAGAGTGGTTATAGAAGTAATCCAGCCCACACTCACCAACAGCCACCACGCCAGGCTTAGCCGCCAGCGCGGCAAATGCCGCCAGCTTTTTGGCTTGGCCGGCGTAATCTTTAGCCTCGTGCGGGTGGATGCCGATGCTGGCGCGGCACTGCGCACGGCCTGCAACGAACTCAATAGCCAGTTCACTGTCGGGCAGCGTTGTGCCTACACACAGCATCTTGGCAATGCCTGCTTCGGCCGCCCTGTCGAGAATACCCGCAATATCTGGCCGCCCGGCTTTGTCCCACAGTTTGGCAGTCGCGTCTGCCCCATTCACCGATTTCCAGGCTTCGTGTATGTGGCAATGGGTATCAACGAGCTGGATGTCGGCCATGATTACTCCTTGGTGTGGACGATTTCGTTCTTAGGGAACAGCGTGCCGACAGTCGGCTTAATAACACCGCTTTCAAACACGTCTTTAATTTTAGCTGCGGTATCTGGCAGGAACGGCACCAACAGGTCGGCGATTTCTAACAAACAACCGGCCTGGTAGGCCAAAACATCGCGCAAGTGTTCGGCTTCTTCTTTGTTCTTGGCGATTTCCCACGGCTTTTCTTCGTCTATGTACTGGTTCAGGCCGCGGACCTGGTCCCAAATTTCATCAAGGGCGCGGTCAAAGCGGCACTCGTCGAGTGCCTGGACGATGGGCGTGCTGTCGTGTTCAGCCTTAACGACATTGCCGATAACGCCGCCTTGGTACTTTTGGACCATAACCGCTGTGCGCTGCACTGCGTTGCCAAGTTCGTTAGCGAGTTCGTTATTGTACGATGCTTCGAACGCATCCCAGCTAAAGTCGCCGTCGTTGTGGCTGGGGATGTGGCGCAAGAAATAGTAACGGAACGGGTCAACGCCATACTTGCTGAGAATTTCGCCAGGAGCAACCACGTTACCGATCGACTTGCTCATCTTCTTGCCATCCATGGTGATGTGGCCATGGGCATAGAGTGTCTTCTCGACTGGCAGGCCCAAGCTGATAAGCATGGCGGGCCAAATTGCGGCATGGAAGCGCAGGATGTCTTTGCCAATAACCTGCACTTGCGCCGGCCAAAAGTTCTTGAAGTCGTCTTGCTCGGGGTAACCCAGCACGGTGATGTAGTTCATGAGCGCTTCAAACCATACATACATGCCCTGTGTTTTGTCACCTGGCACAGGAATGCCCCATTCCAGCTTGTCTTTAGGGCGGGAGACGCTAATATCTTCTAGGCCCTCGCTCAACAACGACAAAATCTCGTTGCGGCGGGTATCTGGTACGACCCTAAATTCGCCAGATTCAATCAATTCCTTGATTTTTGCGGTGTATTTGCTCAAGCGGAAGAAATAATTCTCTTCTTCGAGTTTCTGGTATGCCTGCGGGTGGGTTGGCTTCATGCGTTCAGGGTCAGCCTTGGCTTCGGGGACAAACTCTTCTTCTTTGACGTCATACCAACCAACGTACTTGGCTTTGTAAATGTCGTGCTCGAGCGCCTTCCAAATTAGTTGGGCGCGCTTTTCGTGGTCTGCATCGGTAGTGCGAATAAAGCGATCGTTGCTGATGTTGAGCTCTTTGAGCAGTTCTTTAAAGCGGAGGCTCATTTTGTCAACGAGCTCTTGGGTGGTAATGCCCAGTTTTTCGGCTGTTTGTACGTTTTTAGTGCCGTGCTCATCGGTACCGGTGCTAAAAATTACATTGTCGCCGCGTTGGCGGGCAGCCCGGGCTAACACGTCGGCCATAATAAATTCGAGCGCGTGACCGATATGCGGCTCACCGTTAACATACGGAGTAGAAGTTGTTACAAAATAATTCATGTTTGTAGTGTACCTGTTTATAAGAAGTTATTCGAGGTTTATAGAAGTAAAAATAGAGAAAAGAAAACTATGCCCGCGGGGGCATCATGCACATCATAGAAACAGGCATGGCATAGTTAGTCATGGCCCGATTATATAACAGATTGAGTAAGGTGACCAGGGGGCCGGCTAAAACAACGTAGCCTGCGGCCCGGATAAATCAGCACCGAGCTGTGCCGCCAGCTTTTCTATGAATGGCACCTGGCCTTTGACGAGCTTTTGGCGGGCAGTGGCGATGGGCGTCCACGCGGCCTTATCGTTCTCTGGGAATTCCTGCTGCTTGCCGGATTTGGGTGGCCACTCCATGTGGAACATGTTGCTGCTGAACTTCTCCAGGTTAAAGTCAGACTTTAAGGCAAACACGCGCACTACTTTCCCGCTGGACTGTTTTTCCTCGCCCAGATCTGCATAATCCCCCTGTGGGGGCGCAGTGCCGATTTCTTCGGTAAACTCCCGCTTTGCAGCAACCAACGGCTCTTCGTCGTCGGTAAATTCGCCCTTAGGGATAGACCAGCTGCCTTCATCGCGTTCGGCCCAAAACGGGCCGCCGGGGTGCACAATCAGCACCTCGTAGCCTTGTGGCGTATTGCGATAAAGTAAAATGCCTGCACTTTGTTTTGTCATGCCGTAGCGACGCTCCAATAATAACTGCCCATTAAGCTTAATCAGTTATACCTAGCATAGCGCAGGATTTCAAATCGATGCAAGTTAGCTGGTTTGTAACGATTCGCCGCGTAACAGGGCAAAACCTTTTTTGATTGCTTCGGTTTCTTCGTCGGCCGGCAGTTCGCCAAGCTCATTCTCGGTGAACCATTTGTATTCGGAATGGTCTTCCGGGTTAAGCTCGATCTGATAAATATCTGTCGTAAACTGGGCGAAGTAAATGACCTCTATGGAGTGCGAACCCTTGATCTCATTCACATAAGTGAACACTGCGAACGGATCGCCGACTGCAATATCACGGTGGAGTTCTTCCTGGATTTCGCGCTTAAGGCCGGCAACAATGTCTTCACCAAAATCTATGTGCCCGCCGGGCAGTTCAAACACGCCGGGCAAAAACTTTTTAGTAGCAGCCCGCTTGGGCATAAACAACTTTTCAACACCGTCAACGCTGTGATGAATAAAGGCGCAAGCCGTAATCACCTGCTGCCCGTGAGCCGGAGTTTCGCTGTCGTGGGATAGTACGTGATCTGTCATAAATAATCATGGTGCGCGGGGCGGGAATCGAACCCGCACGGCTTTTGGCCAACAGATTTTAAGTCTGCACTGTCTACCAATTCCAGCACCCGCGCAAGATGTACTTTCTTATTTTTACCACGATGGGTGGGTTGAAGGCTATGGCAATTTGGACAAAGTATGCGCAAATTAACCAGTCTATTATCATGATGGTCCCCATTGATATGGTCAAGCTCAACCGGTATACGGCCATCCGATGCCTGTTGTGCCCAACCGCACAATTCACACATTGGTGTTTTGAGACCTGCCGCAAACAGTCTTTTCTTAAGTACAAAACTCTGACTCGTGCCGTTCTCTACAAGCAACGTTTCAAGAGGTGCGGCAACTTTAGGTACAAACTTGAGCCCGACATTCCAGCCCTTACCTGTAAAATGACCGGTAGATAAACCCAGCCGTTGGATCCCTCGCCTAATCTGTTCATAATTCCCACCAGCCGGGACTAACTTCAGAATGATGAGAACGTTCCGATAGCTCTTGGAGCGTTCCACCGCCGACTGTAAATCAGCATCTGTCCATGAGCGCGTTTTTGTCATGACGCGGATATTACCATGCGCTCGTTACGCTTGCTAGAGTAAAGCGACCAGGGCTTGTGGTGTTTTTATAACTTTGTCGATTAAGGCGTCCCGGCAAGGGTCGCCAGTTTTGGGGGTCAGCGCAAAGATCGGTTTGCCAAGCGCCTGGGCGTAGGCCATTTCCATAGTCACGCTCGCGCCCACATAATCATCTTTATTAAAGACGTAACAGACTTCGGCCTTACGGATCCAGTCAAAATGTTCCAGTGTCAGACCTTTAAAGATTTTGCTGGTCACATAGGCGGAGTGCATGAAGGCGTCTTCGGGGATAGGCTCGGTGAACGAAGGCTCAAATACTAAAACGCCGAGCTTCTCGAGCCCGGCACAAAATGCTGCTATTTCTTTGGCGTATCGTTTGGAACCACAGACAACGACAGATTTCATAGGACCCCCAGATAATAAACAACTTGGAGGCGCCTACCGGATTTGAACCGGTGTAAAAGGTTTTGCAGACCTCCACGTAACCACTCCGTCAAGGCGCCATATTCGTGGATTATACCGGTAAACGGCTGGGACTACCAGCATTTGAATTAGGTAGCACAAGTAGTTTATAGTCAAACTAAACAGGAGAGTAACAACTATGGAAACAGAAAACGCGCTGGTACCGTCGACGAAACGGGTGCTTTTAACTTCTTTTTTCGTCGATCTGCTGGATGTGGCCATGAATATCACGATCGCTATCTTTACTGGTAGCGTCGTAATGCTGGCTGAAACGTTCGAAGGATTGGCCGATTTGTGTTCCGCCGGGTTGCTGCTCATAGGCTTCCGCAAGTCCCATCGCCGTGCCAATCACCTGCACCCGTTTGGTTTTGGCAAAGAAATGTACTTCTGGTCCACCTTGGCCGCCTTTGTGATGGTCGGCATTACTGCCACGCTCTCGTTCAATTATGGGTACCGCCAGTTCAACGACCCGTCGCCCATTGACCACGTGTACATTGCCTGCGCTGTATTGGTCCTGGCCGTGGGCACAAACGGCTATTCGTTCTGGCTGAGCGCCCGCAAGCTGTTGGATGGCAAACCGCCCCTGGACCTCTATAAGTCCTTTATGGCCTCGCCGCACATCGCCCCTAAGTCAACACTCGTCCTGGACGCGATGGGCACGCTCGCGGCCCTCTTTGGCCTGGTGGCACTGACCTTTTACGCAATTACCGGCAACACTCAGTTCGACGGCATTGGCGCGATGCTGGTGAGCTTGGTGCTGGCAGGATCGGCTGTAGTTTTGCTGGTGAGCATCCGCAGCCTGGTGACCGGCCAAAGCGCCCCGCGCGAAATGGAACGCCGCATCCGCGACGCCGTGCGCGACGTGCCCGAAGTGCGGCACATCGTTGGCATGCGTACGATGTTGCTTGGTTCAGATAAACTGCTGGTGAACATTGACGTGCACCTTCGTGATGGCCTCACGACCGACCAAATCGAAGCAGTGGTCGAAAAAGTGCGCACTACTGCTCAAGACACCGGCGAAGGCTACACGGTACATGTCGAGCCCGACCCCGAACACCATCTATAAATGCTTTTATAAAAGCCTCAGCGTTGCTTCAGCAGCGACCTGATACAGTGTTGCCGCATGGATCAGACACGTCGCACGACCCAACAACTATTTTATGCAGGCATTGCTGTTAGTCTGGTTCTTTTGCTGTGGGGTTGGTGGGCTGGCAGCGCCCACCTGCTCACCATACCAGGCGGGCGGCTCGTAGCATTAGGGCGGCTCTTTGGGCTGCTGGCAACCTACACGATTCTGCTTGAAGTATTCCTGGTAAGCCGCGTGCCATTCCTAGAAAAAAACTTTGACCTGCACGAGATGACCGACCTACACCGCTGGAATGGATACGGCATTGTGGCCAGTATCGTCGCCCATACGGTCTTTTTGACGATTGGTTATGCCGCCCCGGGACACGTTGGCTGGTGGAACCAGTTCTGGCAGTTTAATACCCAATATGAAGACATCTTGTACGCTACTATTGGAACGATAGTGCTCTTGGCGGCCACGGCCCTGTCGGTACGCATTATGCGCAAAAGGCTCCCGTATGAGCTGTGGTTTGCAACGCAGCTCACGTTGTATGGCGCAATTGTACTGGGCACACTTCACCAACTCAAAACTGGCGGCGATTTTATTGGCCACTTTTGGTTCACATCATACTGGTACATGTGGTACATCGGTGTATTCGGGCTGCTGGCATGGTACCGGTTTATCCTGCCGCTGCTCAATGCCTACCGCTATGAATTCCGTGTCGCCGGCGTGGTGCAAGAAAGCGCCACCACGTACTCGGTGTATGTATCCGGCAACGGTATCGAGCACTTCCGCTTTTCGCCTGGGCAATATGCAACATGGTGGGTGCTTGCGCCAGGCATATGGTGGCAGGCTCACCCGTTTTCGTTTTCTAACCCGCCGGGCGAAGAGTTCCTGCGTTTTACCGTAAAGGCCAGTGGTGATTTCACAAACGCCATACGTCATCTACAACCTGGCAGCCGCGTCATTATCGACGGCCCGCGCGGGTCATTTATTACCGACCGGGCGGCCAATGCCAAACAGGTACTGCTCATTGCCGGCGGCATTGGCATTGCGCCATATGTGTCATCTATCGAGACGTTCCTGGACGCCCACCTGCCAGTGGCGCTCCTGTATGCTGCCAGTTCCAAAAAAGAGATAAGTTTCCGGCGAGAACTTGCAGAGCTGCAACGCCAAGGGTTGCTCGTGGATATATTCTTAAAGGAACAGGGCAGACGCATCGACACCGACTCACTCAAACAATATATTACCCCTGGCACAGTGGTGTACGTATGCGGCCCAGACGGGATGTCGCGCGGGCTAAGCAACGCATTGCACAAGCTTGGCGTCCCTAAATCGGCAATTGTTACTGAGCGTTTTGCGTATTAGCAGCCGCGCCCGCCCTTACGACTTCGAGCGTCGGATAAATGCATAGTACCTGGTAGCCAGGTTGGCGGGTGATAAAATCCAACCCTTTGCGCCCCATGGCAAACACCGTCGTTGCGAACACGTCAGCTGCCACAATATCAGGGCCGGTGACCGTAACGCTTAAAAAACTGTCTGCTGGCTGCCCGGAATGAGGATCGATAATGTGCTGGCCGCGGGCATATGTGCCAGAAGTTGCCACTGCCCCATTCTGTATCTGGATGGTGCCGGCGAGCGCTTGCTTGTCGCTCGGGTGCTCTAACCCCACATTCCAGACGCGCCCTGTGGTGCTATGCACGTACACATCGCCCCCGGCATTAATCATAAAAGCGGGTGTACCGGCATCTTGCAAAAAACGTGCCGCGCGGGCAATAGCCCAACCCTTAACATATCCAGTGGGGTCAAACGTCCCAGAAAAATACGCCGAAAAGTACCCTTGGGTCGCTGCGGCATATTCCTCGCAGGCAGCAAACACAGCCCGGAAGTCATGACTGGCATCTTCTAACGCCAGCTCACCCCGCTGATATCTGCTAACTTCGCTCTCTGGCTTATAGGTGCTAAAATCGCTGTCGATCTGCCGGAACAGGTCAAATACCTCGTCAAAAATACCAGACCCGGGCTGGCCAGGGATATCCACACTGATAGGCATGCTCATTATTTGAGCAACTTTCCGCATACTAGGCGTGCGCTTTGTCGAGCGCTGACTGTAAGGACTGCTCGTAGCTACTTGTTGTATAGGTGGCCCCGGAAACGCCGTCAATCTGGGCACTTTGGGCGCTCAACGTTTGTGAACGGAGCAACGGTGCCGCTTGGCTGTTAATTTCCTGAGACCGGCCATCTTCAGTAGGTAGCTGATTAAAATTCACTGCTACAATTCTGCCGCCGTGAATGGTTACGGAAATCTGGACATCACCATAGGGATTAGGGGCGTCGCTACCCTGAAATGTGCCGTCTTGGTACGTGGTCGGAGTACTCGATGAAGTAGCAGTTGAAGTTAGGGATGTGCTACTCGTCTTAACCGTAATGGCAGCTGGCTTTTCCGGCCCCAGTGGATTGACGTATGCAGCCAAAATCCCCAGTAGCGCAATCGCCGCAATTATAATTAATGCTTTTTTCATGCTTACAGCATATATGGTGTTGCTTAATATTACCTGCCTACTAGCGCTTGGCAGATACTGCCTCAGATTTTTGGTATGCAAGAATCATGTGTTCCGGATGGACGGTAGGCCCGTTAACCGGATACTTTGCCAAAAACTCTTCGGTAAATGGCGGGTAGGCTTCGAGTGCCGGGGCTAGCTCGCAAGACGCTGCTAGCTTGTTATACTGGGCGGCTGTCCGTATGTATGTTGGTATCTCTACCGGACCAAATTGCAGTGTACCTTTGGTAGGGTTATCTACGGAGTCAAAACCTACATAGTCCGCATCACCAGCCTTGATCCAGTCACTTATAAATTCTGGATTAAAGACCGCTAACACGAGCGTTCCGCCAGGTTTTAGGGCGGCCGCCAGGTGGCGTATTGCGGGTTCAAAATCGGCAATGAACTGGAGGGTCATAAGCGATGTAACGACGTTATACGTTGGCTCGTCCGGAATTGTTTCTATACCGCCGACGTTAAATGACACCTCGGTGCCATACCGGGCTTGCGCCGCAGCGATTATCTTCGATGAAGAATCCACACCCTGCACGGTATAGCCGAGCTTACTGAGCCGAGCTGCAAAGCGTCCATCGCCGCACCCAAAATCTAGGGCCTGGACACCGGACGGATCAGCTATTTGTGAGGCCAAATATTCAAGTATCACCGGTTCGGCCAGAAGTAAATTGTCGGCATCGTACCAGGCCTCGGGTTCAGAGATCTGGTAGGCGGCTTCACCTTGTGGAGCAAGCGTGTCCCAAGGATTCTCAGCGTTCGTCATGCACAAAAGTATAGCAGGTCACAAAAAGTACCTACTAGCGGCCGTATCGTATGGCTGAAGCTTGGAAGCGCTATCTACGCATTCTGCTTTTCCGGTAGCTAGCTCGAGTAGTTTCTTGGGTACGGGGTTATTGAATACTGCGCCGCACGTGAAGGCGAACTGCGTTTTTTCGACAAATTTCCACTGCCCGTCCTTAAGGTTCTTGGCGAATAGGCCAGATGAACCGCCGTCACAGCCAATACCGATAAGCGCCGAACCTACTGAGGCGTACGTTACGGGAGGGTCTACAAACTTGCCGTTAAAGTCCACGAGCTTGCCATCCTTCACGCAGGCAGGCACCTGGGCTGATATGGTCGCGACGGCGACCTGTTGCAGCTCAGCCGGAAGCTTTGAGAAAGTTGTCCGCTCCGCCGCAGCCAGCTCGATACAATACTGTGACGTATCTGATGCACTGCACGTTTTAGCGTTCGTGGAAGATTGCGACGTGCTGGCCGGCGTTTTGCCTGCGGTATATTTATGATTTAACAGGTACCAACCCGTGAACCCGATCAACACTAAAATAATGATTGCCGTCAGTATCTCTACGGCCCCAAAACCCTTTTGCTTATTGTTCATGGCTTAATAATAGCACTGCGCGCCTGCCGCGGACATACACTGTTGCCGCGACTGCGGATCGCGAGCCTTATTCTACTGCTTCGAAAGAGGCTATTTCGCCGTCTTTAATCGTGAACTTGCCGACAAAATCGTGTGGGTAGGCTTCGCTAATGTTGTGCGCGCCAAAGTCCTGGCCAGTATGCCTGGACCGGATGGCCGCCATAGTGCCGGAGTGGGCGACCAGCACAATCGTGGCATCGGTATGCTTGCTATCCAGCTCGTTAAGCGCTGCGAACACCCGCTGCTGCATATGTTCGAGCGATTCGCCGTTAGGCGGTGTGTAAAATGTATCGCGGTCAATACGGGGGTATAGTTTGTAAGCCTCGGCGCTGTACATGTTGGCAGCGTCGCCATAATTAACTTCGCGCAGGCCAGGCAGCCGTACTATTTCTTTGGTAAAGCCCAGGCCGCGCGCCACATAATAGGCAGTAACAAATGCCCGCCCCAGGTCGCTGGAATATATTTCGTCGACCTGCAGCGGAGACAACTTAGCGATTACTTTCTGTAGCGGTTCCAGGCCGGTGTCGGTGAGTGCCGTATCGATCCACCCCGAAAGCCGCTTCGCTCTATTATTTTCGGTTTCACCATGCCGGACGATATAGAACGTGTTCATCTGGCAAGTATAGCAAATCTGGTAAACTATCTATGATTTATGAGTAAAAAACGGATTTCTTTGTATGCGCTATTGAGTCGCGTTAAAAACACTCAGCCACGCGAACCTTTGCCGCCGATAACCAAGCGTATTTTCTTGCTGTCGTTCATGTCGGAATTTATTGTTATCTACCCGTTCTACGTCATTATGTTCGGGGAACGCGGCCATGTATCAGCAGCTGGCATCGGTATGCTGCTGGCCATATGGATGGTCGTGTCGGTGCTTGCCGAAATACCAACTGGTGTTATTGCCGATAAAATGTCCAAAAAATGGTCGATCGTGCTGGGTTATGCACTACAGCTGGCGACATTCACCACCTGGTTGCTATTCCCCAACTTCTCAGGCTATCTGGCTGGTTTTGTGTTGTGGGGCATAGGCGAGGCCTTTACTTCTGGCGCATTCCAAGCATATTTATATGAATCACTCGACGATACCAACAAGAAAGCATTCGGCAAAATCTATTCACGCAGCAGCGCCTTTACTATGCTGGCGTATACCGCGGGCAGCCTGGCAGCATTCGCGATAGGACCGCACTATGCGCTTTTGTTGATTTTAAGCGTTGCGGTCAGTGCTGTCTCCCTCTGGATTTCACTCAGCCTACCAGCTACGCACAGTACGGTCGAAGTGGAGGTTGAGGTTGAAATCAAGCCCAAAGTCTTAACGAGCGCTCTAAAAACAATCCGAGACAACCCCCTGCTGCGCCGTCTGCTGTTTGGAGCGGTCATTGTGCAGGGGTTAATGGGGATGCTTGGCGAATATCTGCCCGCTTACTACCAACAGGTGGGCACCCCTACCCGGCTGGTTGCCCTGCTTATATCCGTAGGCAGTGCCACTGCAGTGTTACTGTACTGGTGGATGCATCACCTGGAGGCACAGCTGGCAAAGCACCAGCTTACGATTATGCTCGGCTTCACCGTGCTCTTTGTAATAAGTTTTGCTGGCGGCGTGGCACTGGCGGTGATCGGGTTCTTCTTGTTCACTAGAATGCTGCGTGTTATGTCGGTTCATAACGAAACGCAGATTCAGCACCACGCCACCGACGACTCACGCGCCACATTGGGTTCGCTGTATTCATTCGTTGGCAAGGTTTTGTCGGCGGCGCTTTTAAGCCTCGTCGGGTTCTTCGCTGTTGCAGGGAAAATCGTTATACCGTTACGCTGGAGCGTCGTCGCGCTGATAACAATCCTCGTTTTAGGTTCACTGTTATTCTGGCTGCGACAAAAGGATGCTAAAACGGCCTAACCACCAAGGCTGTACGTATCGACCAAAGTAGGCGTAAAGTCCGGCGGTCCCAGGTCTTTGAGCAGCTTGAATACTTGGATGCGCTCAGTGAAGTTGCATGCGATCGCCTGCGCGCGGCTTTGGGCATCATCAAGGTCGATGGGCTTGTTAAACCGGGCGATCGTGCAATGGGCAATGTCTGGCGGCAGCTTGGTGCCTTGGGGCAGGACAATGTTCTCTAAGAGGCGGCTGCGTATTTCGTTGAACGGTTTTGGGTCGGCGGCTTTGAGAATTATCGCCCTCTGGCTAACCTCCAACCGGTTGAACATAGCCGAGAATGACGGGAATGACGCGATAACGTCTTTTGCCGCTTGGCTATACTGTTCCTGCCAGTTTACAAAATGCTGCTTGCGCGACAGATCTTTATAATCAGTGTCGCAAATAATCTCCATGATCGTAATATGCAGACCGCTTGGCGGCGTGAGCCATATGGCATCACCAAATATTTGTTTGAGCTGGTCTTGCACCGCCACTATTACTTTCACCGACTCGCCACTTGGCACGGCCACAATGGCATGCTCATCCTCAGAATGTACGAGCGGGCTTACAATAGTTATTGGCAAATCATCCATGAGCGCAGCATACCAAATTAAAAAATTAGCTCCAAACAAAAACGGCACCGCCGAAATGGCAGTGCCGTTTGCTGACGGGAAGTGTTACTTCCAACCAAAGGCCTGGCTTAAAATCCAGAGCGTGACCGCAATGGAAATGAAGAACAAGCCGAGACCAACTGGGCTGCCCCAGCTAAACCACGAACCCCACGCCCGCCAATTTCGTAGGCTGTTCTCGTAGCTCCAGCTGGAGTCCTCTTGGTGGTCTTGGAGACTTTTGCCTTGGTGTTGCATAGTACCCCTTTTGTTACTTGATGAGAGCCTGTCACCTCGCGGGCCCGACTACACCCGGCGCGGCGCACGCTTACTCATTCATCTTCGGTGGTCACGATGTCCGTCCATGTCATTCGCCGAATGAGCAGCGCATGGGTGCAATGGGACGACCCCTTTGCCAGTATTTAAACATAGACTGACAGATACAACAACTACTAGATGACCGAACCGGTCTTAACTTCGCCGGCTCGTTTGTAGTTGGCGAGAATGACGCCGCTTGGCAAAACTTGCGAATCTTCGAGCTCAAACGCAGCAGGGATTGTTCCCTCCCCAAATAGACGCTTTCCAAACCCCAGCGTAACCGGGTATATTCTGAGCCGCAGTTCGTCAACCAGATCATTCTTTAGGAGCGTTTGAATGAGCACGCTACTACCCCACACATGCAACACCGGGCCGTCCTCGGCCTTTAAAGCTTTGAGCTTTGACACCACGTCTTCATTAATAAGAACTGATTCTTTCCAGGTAAGGTCCACATTTCCGTCTGATACGACGTATTTTTTGGCCTTGTTGAACGGGTCGGCTATCGGGCCGGTTTGCTTCGGCCAATATCCGGCAAATATTTCATACGTCTTCCGTCCGAGCAGCAGGGCGAACGGCACACTCAATTCTTCGTCAAGTATCTTACCCATGGCCTCGTCAGAATATGGCGCAGTCCAACCGCCGTATTTAAAGCCGCCCGAGGTATCCTCTTCTGGCCCGCCCGGTGCCTGCATAACCCCATCGAGACTGACCATCATGAAAACAACTATTTTTCTCATACTCCTAGTGTATCAAATAATGGCGGCTGGCTATCGCGCCCGTGACTCCCGTCACTACCGATACAAATACCCTGTGTATAATCAAACTAATGACTACGAAAAACACTTCTCACGCAGACCATCCCGTGCCGCGTCACGAAGGTCACAAATCACACCGCGCAGCTTGGCTGCGGGCATCGGTATTGGGCGCAGATGACGGCATTGTATCAACCGCCAGCTTGATGCTCGGCATGGTAGCTGCCAGCACCTCGACCCAAGCAACCCTAACAGCAGGGTTCGCCGGCCTGATCGCCGGGGCGTTATCTATGGCCGCGGGCGAATACGTTTCAGTGAGTTCACAACGCGACTCCGAGCGTTCTGACTTACGCATGGAAGCAGACGAGCTGAAAGCATTTCCGAAAGAGGAATTGCACGAGCTACAAGACATCTACA
>DATIIM010000018.1:0-6136 GCA_035479615.1 Patescibacteria group bacterium | reverse complement strand
TACTGTCGGCCGCGGCATACTGCAGCTGAGCACCACAGGCGGTAGTGCCGTTATATACAATCGATTGGATCAAAGCGGACCCTGAACCTGTATCTACCGTACGTTCGTAGTGGCCGGATTGGACGGAGTTGACGAGAGCGTTATATTGAACGTCACTGCAGTAAATACTGGAAACGGCATTGCAGGCGGTGTCTGCAGAGTTAGTATGCTTACCGCCAGTAACGTATAGATAGCCGTTATAGATGACAGCGGTGTGGCCGTTCCGGCCAGTAGCAAAGCTGGTCGTCATATCCCAGCTACCGATAGTACCATTGACGTTGATGGGAGCGTATTGTACGCCGCTGCAAAAGCCGCTGCTGTTGCAGTCATTTGAACTATTCGTTCCGTTGCCGCCGATGACGTACAGGTAGCCATTGTAGGCGATGGAAACAGATTGGGTACGGGCCGTACCAAAGCCGTTGGTGACATTCCATGTACCAACGGTGCCGGCAGTGGAACCGCAACCGCCTACTCCATTATTGCTGCCGGTGCAGATAAGGGCGTACTGGACGTCGGAACGGAGATTTGAGCCGTCGTAGCCACCAATCACGTACAAGTAGCCATTGTAAGCAACGGAGCTAGGGCCGTTTCGGGCAGTAGCAAAGCTGGTAGTTGAGTTCCAGGTACCAACAGTGCCGGCCGTAGAACCGCAACCGCCTACTCCATTATTGCTGCCGGTGCAGATAAGGGCGTACTGGACGTCGGAACAATCAACGTGGGCGGTGCCATTACAAGCAGTGTCGGAGGTAGCGTGAAGGCCACCCATAATGTACAGGTAGCCATTATAGGCAACGGACGCGTGGATATAGCGGGCAGTAGCAAAGCTGGTAGTTGAGTTCCAGGTACCAACAGTGCCGGCCGTAGAACCACAACCGCCTACTCCATTATTGCTGCCGGTGCAGATAAGGGCATACTGGACGTCGTTACAGTACCAGGTGGATGCAGATCCAGATGTACACCCAGTGGCGCTAGCGTTGGTAAGACCGCCGACTATGTACAGGTAACCGTTATAGGCGATGGACGTGTGGCCGCTGCGGGCAGGGGCGAAGCTGGTGGTAGTAGCCCAGGTACCGAGCGTGCCATCACTGTTGATGGGGGCATACTGGACGTCGGAACAGTACCAGGCGCTTCCCGCACCCGTCGTACATCCTGTGGCGCTTATGCCGCTCAAGCCACCGATAACATATAGGTAACCATTGTAGGCGACGGAGGTGTGGTTGAAGCGGGCGGTGGTGAAGCTGCTGGTTGACTGCCACGGACTTGTCGCCTGCCCCATTTGCGCTAACCAGAACCTTTGCACATCATTGCAGTAAGAGCTGACGCAGCTTGTTCCAGTGCCAAGACCGCCACTTATGTATATGTTACCGCCATATAGGGCAGCCCTTGCGCCCGTACGAGAGCCAGCCATAGGGCTGACGAGGGTACTACACGTTCCTACGGTACCATTGCTAGCTAGCGGGCAGTACTGGATATCATTCAGCACCGACCCGTTATCGCCGCCGATAATGTACAGGTAGCCACTGCTTGCCACGGTCGTCGGTTGTTGTCGCGCTGTAGTAAACGTTTGTGCCGCTGCAAAGACATTCCCCCCCGTACACGTGGCGCCGGTCGGGCAAGCCAGGGTGCCATTTGAGTTAAATTGGCTGTATTGGATGTCATTGTAATATGTGCTGCCGGCAGCAGTATCACGACCGCCGGAAATATAAACATAACCGTTATAGACACTGGCTGCTAGTTGCACACGCGCATTCGCAAACGCAGTAGTCTGCTGCGTAAAGACCGATGAGCCGGAGCAAGTAAAGCCGGAAGGACATGACAGGCTGCCGTTAGCATTTATCTGGCTGCGCAGAACATCGTTGATTGACACTCCGGCGGCAGCACCGCCAGCTACATAAAAGAAACCATTATATGCGAAACCTGCGCCAGATGTCCTGACTGCCGGCAGGGCGCTGGCGACCTGGGTAAAGACACCAGTGGTACAGGTTGTGCCGCTTGGGCATACTAAGGCGCCGCTGGACGACATCGAGGAATACACGACATCAGAAAATGTTGCACTGCCCGATCCTCCCGCCAGATACAGAAAGCCATTATATGCCACAAACGCTTCGGAGTAGCGAGGATTCGGAAAAGCAGTAGTCTGTTGGGTACATGTGCCGACACTACCGTCTGAATTAATCGGGCAATACGATACGTCTTGTAAGGCGGTGCCGCTACTATTCCCCCCAACTATATATAAATAACCGTTATAAATAACACTCGCATGATTGTTTCGTGTCGTGGTGAAAGCACTTGATTGCTGTATAAACTTACCCAAGGTGCCCATGGGCTGGATCTGGGCGTATTGGACATCGTTGAGGTAGCTGCCGTTAGTACCGCCGGAGATATAGAGGTAGCCGTTGTAGACCACGGAGGTGTGGTAGGCGCGGGCGGTAGTAAAAGTTGTGGTAGTGTTCCAGGAGCCGATGGTACCGTTAGCGTTGATGGGGGCGTATTGGACGTCGTTGCAATACCACGTTGATGCTGAGCCAACTGCGCAGGAAGTAGTACTGGCAAATGTGGAACCACCAATGATATACAGGTAGCCGTCGTAGACCACGGAGGTCTGGGCGACGCGGGCGGTAGTGAAACTGGTGGTACTGGCCCAGGTGCCGATAGTACCGTTAGCGTTGATGGGGGCGTATTGGACGTCGTCGAAGGTGCTGACGCCGGAACCACCAATAACATAAAGGTAGCCGTTGTAGACCACGGAGCTGTGACCCCAGCGCGCGCCAGTGAAGGTGCCGCTGCTGCACGTGCCGGTAAACGTGGCGCAGGACGCGCTGCCGGCGGTGTAGTTCCAGGTGCCGATAGTACCGTTAGAGTTGATGGGGGCGTATTGGACATCGTTGAAGAAGCTGCCGTTGTAGCCACCTATGATATATAAATAGCCGTTGTAGGCGATGGAGGCGTGGATGCCGCGGGTGGTGGTGAAGGTGGCGCTGCTGCACGTGCCGGTAAACGTGGCGCAGGACGCGCTGCCGGCGGTGTAGTTCCAGGTGCCTGTTGCACCGCCGGATATCCCTGACCTGGTTATCTGGTTGGCAGTGGTAGTGTAGTCGATCATCCCATCATCGAAACCGGTCCGGAAGTCACTAGTGCTGGTCACAACTACGGTGCTGGGGTCGATGCTTAGCGGATAGGTTTGCTTCTGCAGATTCGTCGCGGTAAGGGTCAGGATGTTACCTTTCAGGCCGAATTTTGCATCCTGATAGTTCGTCCTGCCGTCCATGGACTTGATGAACGGTGCGGGCAGCACGAAGGCTAACGTATCCTTTTGACCATTCTTTCTGGCTTTGTCCAAGAGGGCTTGGCTCTTCTGGTCGCCGACTTGTACATTACCGAACAGCCCGGCATTGGCGCTGTATATCCCGACACTGCCGTTACCCATCATGCGGGCTTCCAGAGAACTCGGCAGGTCAAGCCGCCACTGGTACTGTGCAGTGTTGCCGGGGGCTTTGGTGAGTAAGATGTCTTCGGCTATGCCGTTCTTGCGGAAGGTATAAAATCGCTGGCCGCCATCGCTTGGGTACTGCAGGCGGCCATCCACTACCCTGCCATGCTGAACCCCGCCGCCGAGAGGGGTCAGGCTGAAGCTGAGTTTGGCGTTTGGATCACTCTGCCCTGCTCCGCTCGGTAAGCCCGGGACATTGGGGATGCTAGGAGTTGACTGGTTGTTGGCCGTTGTTGCCTGGCTGAACGTTAAGCCTTTGCCCGGGTCTTTGCTGAGGCTGGCTTCGTAGAGATTATGGCCGTCGGTGGCGTCGGTGGGATCGGCCAGAACAACCTTGTTCTTGACCGAGCTGTCGCTCGCGGCATGATAGTTGACGGTGCCATTTTTGGTTTGGATAAGTTTGACCTCGACCGATGTTTTCGGTAACAAACCGAGGGCGCCGGGCGCCACGTTGAAGCGGGTAAAGTAATGCGACAGAAAGACTGAGCTGCCCATGATAAGTACCAGTGACGCGGCCGAGGTGGCAATTGGCTTGAAGTTAGTACGGACTGCCCTGGATGCAATAGCGAGGCTTCGCCTGGGGTGAACGACTACCCACCACGTCATTCGAGCGCCCCTTTTCGTCATTCCAGCGAAGGCTGGAATCCAAGTATGAATAATCCTCCGAAGAGTCAGTTTCGGATGACGAAGCATCTGCCAACCCATCCGGGCGCTCCCAACACCTAGTACCCGTAACCTGGAAGCTGCACTTAAACTCTTGCGGACCAGAACCCGCACGAGGGCTTTCGTGCCCCGCCGAAGCTCGCTGAATGACCGGGGGCGGCCTTGCCACAACTGCTTGGGTGTCAGCTTGGACGCATTGACTGGTGTTACCGCTACATACACACTTGCGGGGCTCACCTGCACAGCGGCGGCCGGCGCCAGGCTGGATGGTGTCACCCGGAAGTCCGACACAGGGTGCTTCACCGCTCCGCCGGGCCGAACATATCCAGCGCCAAACTGTTTTCGCTGATCCATCTGTTTATTTCCACATTTACACGCTAGTGCTTACGCTTTTATGCTACCAAAAAACACACTTAGTTACAAGATGAGCCGCCTCTATTAAGCTTGAGCAATTTTACTTTTACTGTTAAATAAGTTAATAATTTTCAAGTTTCAATTTTGCAATTTTCATTCAAGGACCAATAATAAATTTTCAATGCCCGAAACGCCTATCCCCCCGTCATTCCAGCCTTTCTTATCGTCATTCCAGCGAAGGCTGGAATCCAGTCAGAATAAACTCTGATGAAGCAGTGGTTTGTGTACATTCTTGCAAGCAAGCGCAATGGAACACTCTACATTGGCGTCACTAATGATCTGGCTCGAAGGGGTGACGAGCATAAAGCAAAGGCCATGGCCAGCTTTACGAAAAAGTACCATGTCGAAAGTCTTGTTTATTACGAAGTCTATGACAGCCCCGAAGAAGCCATTCGCCGCGAGAAGAACATGAAAGCTTGGAGGCGCGAGTGGAAATTACGGCTTATTGAAGAGGTTAATCCGGAGTGGACGGACCTTTCAGCGGAACTACTCAGTTGACTGGATCCCAGCCTTCGCTGGGATGACGCGTTGAATAATTCACCGCGAAATTTGATCGGCCCAATCTTGAAAATTGTTTATCTGGAAATTGAATGAAAATTGCAAAATTGAAAACTGAAAATTACCCTCTGCGACTAGCCGTATAATACTAGCCTTCTCATTTTACTTCTCTCGATTATGGAAAACTGTGCTTATTAACGCGTCGGTTATAATATGACTCATGCCTACGAGACAAAGCGTGCCAGAGCGTCCGACCAGGAAGGTGTACCTGGACACCATGCGACGGCCTCCAGGGGCTGCACCTCAGCCCTCCCCTGCCCGGCCGGCAGATGATGAACCGGTCGAACAACCAATAGCGCCAGTAAGGAAACTGCGCGCCGGCGGCAAGCAAAGGCGCCGTCGTACAATATTGGGCAGCCTGGCCGCTGTAGGAGCATTGGCTCTGCTGAGTGGGGCTGGTTCGTATAGCTGGCAGAGCTATCAGCACGCCAAGCTAGCCAGTGTCTTGCCTGCCGAAGCCCGTGCCCAGCTGAAATTCCCTGCCTACGTGACACTGGCAGCTAAAGCTTCCGTCGATAAAAACAGTGTTACTAGCGCCCCTGCTACTCTCAGCTATACTGCTCACGCCGGGTCAACAGCCCTTATCGTAGCCGAGCAACCTCAGCCGTCTGACTTTGATATAAATAACTATGCTACCAAAGGTGTCGGTATCTCCGGTGCCGATGCATTCAGTGTACCGGCTGGCAAGGCATTGACAGGCATTGTCGCCGGCCGGCGAATACTGATAGTCTCAACCGGCAAAACGCTTATAACCATTACTGCCGAGAGTGGGACGACAGCCGACGCGTTGCGTGAATTCGCCAAAAACCTACAAGCCCTGTAGTCCCCAATCTTTTACCACCACTCAAGCGTGCTCCCCGCCTTGATGACGGCACCGTTGGCCGTGGCTGTCTCGGGGGCAAACTGCAGCTGGAATGTACCGCTGCTAGATGGGATGATGATGCCATCCACAGTGTCTATATTGCCGGCGGT
>DATIIM010000017.1:0-6531 GCA_035479615.1 Patescibacteria group bacterium | reverse complement strand
CTGCCGCAACCAGGCTATTATCTTAGCCACGAACGCCGAGGAAGGGTCGCGGGCAAAGCTCATATTCAAAACCGGGGCCTTGGTTTCCAGCGTTCCCAAAAAGTCCAAAGTCTGTTTGCGTAACTCTCCGTGCAGCAGGTTAAGGTCATTGGTGCTAGCGAATTCATCAAGCATGCGGCTGGTACGTGGCAGCTTGGCTAGCTGTTCGCCACCCTTACGCAGAGCGGCTTGCTGCATGTATTCCTCCAGGGCTTCGACTTCACGCTTTAGGCGGCTTAAGTCGGTCGGGCTCACGACCAGCAGGGGCAGTTGCAGCGTTTTGTCATGTGCCATTCTGGATATCCTCCAAGATGGCTGCTTTGTTCGCCTCCAGCTCACCCAGGATATATTCCAGCTGGTCAGACAGGTCGATTTGGTTGCCTATAGCCGCCAGCACATAGTGGTTGATAACTTCGGCCATGTTGTCTTCAAAACCTTTTAGGAGCCGGGCTTTTTCGGCTTGCAGCTGATTTGTCAGCTGCTGCCCCATCAGCTGACGCTGCTCGTCAATCGCGGCGTTTGTCTTTTGTATGGAATCCACTGCCAGCTGCTTGGCGTCCATGATTGACTCCTCATATTTTTGGAACTCTTCTTGCAGCTTGTGGGTAATCTCTTGCTTCATGTACTCATTAAGCTGTGAGGTCGTAAGACGTAGGTCCTGCTGCAGGAACATAGCGTTCTCACCGATAATCTTTTCAAAGTGCAGGCGGCCACGGTTGCGTAGCTCCTCGCGGAATTCATTGTTGAATATATGCTCGACGTCCGTTTCGGCAGCACTTTGATACGAGTCGGGCCGGTGCGCACCTGTAGTTGGCCCGCTACCACCCTTGCTAATACGAACAGCTAACCATATGAAAGCTAGGCCAGCGGCACCCAGGCTAAGGAGTATCAGGACCAGCCACCAGATTGTCATATTGTTATGCCCACCATCAGAATGTTTATGCTTATAACTTCAGTAGTAAATATACCCCAAATAAGCCGATTATAAAAATGATTACACTCGTGAGGATAATCTGGAGCAGGTTACGCATAATAGAAGGGCGTGCCAATGGGTTACGTCCTATGGCGACCATGCCATTCCTGACACCGCCATATAACAGGCTGCCAGCTAATAGTGTGCTGGCTAGCACGATGAAGAACGCGGTGTAGATGCGCCAGGGGCTGACTGGTTTGTTGGCCACCAGCAAGCTGGCGCGCTGCAAAAAGCTGGGTACGTTTGCGACCTTCAGGGCGATGGGGTTCGGGGCGATAGCAATGTCCACCGGTACCAACCCCAGACTGACAGTCAGCTGCTTGCCGGTATCCGTTTTTACGGATGTTGAGCTGTTAACATTGTGCACACCATCAAAACTACCGGCTGCCTTGCCAAGTACTTCGTTTACCTTGTTGTCGGCCTTCATACCTACGCCCGCCAGTGACGAAACGCTCACGTAATCACCGGCACCGATTGCTCCGTTTTGGCTACTAACCAACACCTCGTAACGGCCGCTGGTGGCCACGAACGTCTGCTGGTTGCTCGTGTTAGCGGGCGAAAGCGTAACAGCCGCATCGGCCGCTGACACTACCACGCCCTGCATTTTCTGGGCGGTACTGAGGGTAGCCGGCTCAACCTTAGAACTGTCGTTATTGGTAAATTTAACTATCATGCCCCTCTGAAGGCTTGTAGCGGCACTGTAGCTCTGGACGACCGCTTGCAGGGTATCGGCAGCTGCCGTACTCATACCGAATACACACAGCAGGCTCAAAACCGCCATAGCGTAGTGTCTTTTAAGCTGTTTTTGTTTGATCATAGCCGCACTACAATTATAGCGCGTTATACCGCTTATGCAAGGAGTTGGGCGAGCGTGTCAGCCGCTTGGGTAACGGCTTTAGCGGTCGTGTGCCGGCCCATGGTAAAGCGCAACGAGGCCCTTGCGTCGGCATCAGTCACACCCATAGCCCTAAGGACATGCGACGGCTCGCCGCTGTCCGCACTACAGGCTGAGCCGGCAGCCGCCAGTATGCCGGCTTCGTCCAACGCAAATAGCAAACGTTCGTTGTCCTGGCCCGGGATAGTAATGTGCACATTATTTGGCAGCCGGTGTTTACGCGAACCGTTGATGCCCGCCGCGGGAAGCTTTTGCCCTATCAGTTCAAAGAATTGCTGCTGCAGCTTCTGCAGCCGGGCAGCTTCTTCGTGCCGGTGCGTTTGCACCCCGTCGAGTGCCGCGGCCAACCCTACGCAGGCGCCCACGTTTTCGGTACCGCTCCTCAGTCCACGTTCCTGGCCACCGCCGCTTATAAGCGGTTCTAGGGCTATGCCGGCCTTCATGTACAGCGCGCCGCTTTGCTTGGGCCCGTAAATCTTGCCGCCGTTTATGCTCATCAGGTCCACCCCTAGCCGAGCAGCATGCAAGTCCAGGTAACCTGCTGCCTGGCAAGCATCACTATGTAAATAAATCGGTAACTTGTTGCCAGTCTTGCGCCGGGCAATGCGGATACTTGCCAGCAACCCCGAGACCTCCCGGATAGGCTGGATGGTACCGACCTCGTTGTTGGCGTACATCACACTCACCAGCACCGTTTTATCATTAATTAACTTGTTAAGCTTTGCTACGTCGACAGCTCCCTGCCCGTTCACTGGCGCTTCTTTACAGGGATAGTTATGTGCCGGTGCTAGCACCGACTCGTGTTCTATGCTGCCAACCACAATGTTGCTGCCAGGATGCCCCCGCATAATGCCGTGGATGGCCAGGTTGTTGGATTCCGTGCCACCGGCAGTAAAAATTATTTCGCTAGGCCGTGCCCCAAACCAATGTGCCGCAGCGGCACGGGCTACTTCCAGATCCTTATGAACTTGCTGGGCCGCCAGGTAGCCGGCCGACGGATTATAAAATTTACTGGACAGATAGGGCTGCATGGCTGCCAGGACAACCGAATCTAGCGGCGTAGCGGCCGCGTAATCCAGGTAAATCTGTGCTTTTACTGCCATACAACAAGTATAGCTGCCTTAGGCAGTTTGCAGCATTTGGTCGTAGGCTTGGCCTATGCGTTTTTCGTATAATTCAATGGCACGGTACAAGTTCATAGTCTCTTGTCCGCTTAGCAGCTGGTATTGCGAGCCTTGTGCCTTCAAGATACCATTCGGGCGTACATCATAACGCGTTGTCACGGCTTTGCGCTGGCCGTTTTCGGTCCATTCCTCGTGCCACACCCAAGTGTGTTCATCCAAACAGAAGAATTCACGGCGATGGCCGGCTGGAACCGACCCGAATAATCCACCACCTATCCTGGCTTCGTAATTTATAAGCGACTTGTAGTTTGCGGCCCGGCGGTCGTCATCGCTTTGTCTGAATATATTAGGCAACAGCTTAACCATTGCTTAGTGCCTCGTCCCTTAGTCTGCGAGCCTCCCCCAAGCGACGCTGTTGCTCGAGCTCATTGACATCTTCTGCGTGAATAATCCGTGGGTCAGCTGCAGCCGCCTCTTGGGGTGCCGGGTTTTGGACTGCGCCTACAGCCACATGGCTTACCTGTTCACTTACCTGCATAGCGTGGGCATCTTCCCAGAGTTTTACAAATTCCGGATTGTAATAAGCAGCTGCGTACACCCCGTATTTGGCGCGTGCTATAACAGCCTTACGATTCTGTATATCGCTTAGGAGTTCTGGTGATTTATTCGCTGATGCTAAGGTTTTCTTGTCCATATTTATATACCGAAAAGTGTGTGGGCGTTTTGCGTCGTTGCGGCAGCTACTTTTTTGAGGCTCTCACCTCTTAGTTTTGCCACAAAATCAGCAATAACCCCTACATGTTTTGGCTCGTTTATAGTACCACGATAAGGGGTAGGCGTCAAGAAGGGCGCATCTGTTTCCAGTAGTAGATTTTGCAGCGGAATTTGTTTATAAACCTCTAGCTGGGTTTGGTCCTTCAAAAACGTCGCAATTCCGTTCATGCCAATGAATAAACCACGCTCAATGGCTTCGTCCAAGTTGGCTCTGCTATCTGTAAAACTATGCAATACCCCTTTCATACCTTTATAGGCGTCAAGCACCGGCCAAAAGTCGTCGAATGCCTCGCGGACATGGAAAATCACGGGCAAATCGTGCTTTTGGGCTAGGTCCAACTGGAACTTTAACACCTCATCTTGTGCTTCTTTTGGCGAATGGTTGTAGTAAAAATCAAACCCGCACTCCCCTATCGCCACAACTTTGTTGGATTCTACCAGCGCAGCGAATTCACGTAATAATTCCGGTTTTCCGGCATAATGTTGTGCTTCGTGCGGATGAACGCCGATGGACGCAAAGCATTCCGGATGATTTTGCGCGAAATCGATTGCCAGCTTGCTATCCTCCAGATCGCAGCCCACGCAAACCATCTTCGTAACGCCAGCCTCAACCGCATTTGATATAACCGTATCGGCAGTCAAACCATCTGCCTTTGCCCACAAATCCATAGTGGTACGCTCACCACTGTCGGCACCAACAGACTGTATATGGCAATGCGTATCAACCAGTTGCATGGCTATTCTTTAGCTTCGGTTTCGTGCTTCGGGAACAGGGTGGCTTCTATGGGTCGGACGATGCCTTCGCTGAAGACAGCCTTGATGCGGGCGGCCGTGTCGGGTAGGAATGGCGTAAGCAAGTCGGCAATCTCGAGTAGCGAACTGGCCTGGTAAGCCAAGACCTCACGCAGGTGGTCTTCGTCGCCGGCTTTGGCGATTACCCACGGCTTTTCTTCGTCAATATATTGGTTGAGCCCGCGGACTTGCTCCCACACGTCGTCAAGTGCGCGGTCAAAACGGCACTGCGCAATTGCCTCTTCATACTGGGATATATCGTGCTCGGCTGGTGGTATGTCACCTAGTACTCCCTTTTGATATTTAGTAACCATGGCCACAGTACGCTGGACCGCGTTGCCTAGTTCGTTGGCCAGCTCATTGTTGTAGGCATTTTCGAACCGTTCCCAGCTAAAGTCACCGTCTTCGTACGCCGGTATGTGCCGCAAAAAATAGTAACGGAAGGCATCCACGCCGTATTTATCGACTATGTCTTTTGGGCTTATGACGTTGCCGAGGCTTTTGCTCATTTTTTGACCGTCCACTGTTATAAAGCCGTGCACATACAGTTGTTTGGGCAAAGCAATGCCCAAGCCCAACAGCATAGCCGGCCAAATGGCCGCATGGAAGCGCAGTATGTCCTTGCCTATTACCTGCACATTGGCCGGCCAGAAGTTCTTGAAGTCTTCGTGCTCCGGGTAGCCCAGCACTGTTATATAGTTCATGAGGGCTTCGAACCACACGTACATGACCTGCGTGCTGTCGCCCGGCACCGGCACACCCCAGGCAATTTTGTCTTTGGGGCGCGACACGCTTATGTCGTCCAGGCCTTCTTTTAGCACGCCCAATATTTCGTTGCGGCGGGAGGTCGGCACCACTTGGTACTGGCCGGATTCTATGGCCTTTTTGACCGGCTCGGTGTACTTGGAAAGCCTGAAGAAATAGTTCTCTTCCTCAATCTTTTCGTACGGCCGGTTGTGGTTCGGGCAAATGCCATTATTGGCCTTAACTTCTGTTTCAGTAAAGAATGCCTCGTCGCCGGTGCAGTACCAGCCAGTGTATTTGCCCTTGTAAATGTCTTTTTCCAGCGCTTTCCAGATAATCTGGGCCCGCTGCTCGTGGCTCGGGTCGGTGGTGCGTATGAAGCGGTTGTTGCTGATATTGAGTAACTTGCCGAGTTCCACGAAGCGCTTGCTTACGCTATCTGCGAATTCTTTAGGCGACTGTTTGTTTTCGGCAGCCTTTTCGGCTATTTTGCCGCCGTGCTCGTCGGTACCGCTGCTAAAGATGACTTTGTCTCCACGCTGGGCGGCCGCCCGCGCCAGTACATCGGCCGCCAGCAAATCAAGGGCAGTGCCGATGTGCGGCTCGGCATTGACATAGGGAATAGCAGTCGCGACGTAGTAGTTACTCATGTACCGTTAGATTATAACAGATTGGATTTGCTATTTTAGCAGCTTGGCGAACTCACCCTGCTCATTTTCGTCAAGGTCGGTGAACAGGTCAGTTTCGAACTTTTCGGATACTTTATACAAGTAATCTTCCAGGTAGCGTGGGTATACATGGAAGTGCACGTGATCCTTTTTGAGCCGGCTTTGTTTCATGAACGGCCGGTAATTCTGCCGTATGTCTGCGCCGTCCCCCAGCTTGCCTATCAGCCTTTGCTCTATGAAAAATAACAGTTCGAAAATGTCTTGCAGCTCAGCCTTGGTGAGCTCCCACGGTTTTTCCACGTGGCGTTTGGGTATGACCAAAAAGTGGCCAGGCACTTTGCGGGGGTTGCTCAAAAAAGCCTGCGCGGTCTTGTTTTGTTTCAAAACCCGCTCTTGTAAATTGCAGAACGGACAGTCGTTTGCTTTAGCCATGCCATTCTATTCTAGCAAACGGCTGAAGGCGTATACTGAAACAAGAAGGAGGAACCATGGACCAACAAGTATTATTAGCAACCACCAATG
>DATIIM010000016.1:0-13815 GCA_035479615.1 Patescibacteria group bacterium | reverse complement strand
TGAGCGTTATAAACTGCTGGTACACGTGGAGCGTAACTTGCGTGACTAAGCTCGTAAGCGCTACGCCTATAACGGCCAGGAGCGCGGATTCAAATATGGCTGATTGGCGGCCGGCAGTTTTGGGTACTGTGCAATATGCTGCGGCAAAAAATAGCCCCGGCAGCACAATACCAGAGACGCTGATTACCAAAAACGCGCTGAGGTTGTGGTTGTCTGGCCACTGGCGGAGAATCCAGTACAATACTTCGATTATCTGCCCGAGGTAGGCCGCTAAAACAACTGCCGTAAAGAGCCGTTGCAGCGCAGGTTTGATGCTGAGGACTGACGTAACATTTTTATTTTTCATGTTGGTTTTCCTTTATAAGTTGATCATAGCATATGCCCGTTCCTAATATGCGTGGAAGCGAGCGCCGCGTGCGGGCTTTGAATAATGCGGTACCGGACCGGGAGACCGTGTGTGGCTGCAACGCGCTCCATGGCGGCCTCAATTTCTGCCTGGTCGTCGCCCTGGCGCATGCCCACTACAAACGAAACAGCCTGTAGTAGTGCCGGTAGGTTGTGCCAGTGGCCCAGTGAACGGGCTACATCCGAACCAAGCAAGAATGTTAGTTCGGCGTTGTTGAAGAGCTGTTGCAGTTCAGGGAGCGTGTCATCCACCGTGAACTGCGGAGAACTCACGGTGATAACGTCAAGCAGCGGGTGCTCGGCCACGGCTTGTTGCAGAAGCGCTACGCGGCTGGCGTGGCCGCTGACGCTGTGCTTGCCGCGAGGATTTTGTTCCGGCAGCAATACAACGCGGTCCAATCCGCTAACCTTGGCGGCCTCGAGCGCAAATGCTATGTGCCCCTTGTGTACCGGATCGAACGTACCTGAGAATATTCCAACGCGCATTACGCCCATTGTACTTCTGTGCCAGGGATAATAGAAGTGAGGTGGTTAAACTTGTTGCTGCGTTGGAGTTTGTACGAGGGGTGGAAATTGAACAGGAACGCGGCAACAAGTTTAAACATCTCAAGCCCCGCAGACTAATACGAATAAAATTATGGCATAGTGATATTAAATAGTCCTGAAATATGGTGTAATAGTTAATTACGACTTTTTAAGGCTGCGCGAACCACTCGGTACTGCACAATCGCAGCCGCTAATGGATTAAGAATCGACGTGTTCGGTAGTGGGAAATCCGGGTCCGGAGGTTCGTCGATATTCGGAGTAGGCTCAGATTGTTTCTTGGGAACGGCAATTACTTCACCGTTGCGCTTCCGCAGCGATTCATATGACCCATGGTACCGCGGCAGCATCGACACCCAGCTCCCCGACCATGGCCGCGGCCAGCTCAATGTTTTGCGCCGCGCCCGGAAACCCATCAAAGGGCAATCCTTCCCGGGCGCTAATGAGCTCACTGGCGATTTGTCCGACGGTAGTCACTATGCCGTGAAGTGTACCATGCAGCAGGTTACGCTACTGGCATGACAGTGGTGGCATCAGGACCGCGCGGCTGTATCTGTAAAGTACGCATGCAGCAAGCCGTCGCTTAAGACGCGCAGTGTGTCGATCACCCGCGCATCTTCGCTTTCGCCAAAAATCAGTGGCAGCTCGGTGCAGCCCAGAATCACCGCGTCTAGTTTTCTATCGGCGATGAACTTTTCGGCAATACGCCGTAACGCAGCTTGGTCAGCTGGCTTAATATCCCCATGCAGCTGCTTAAATATTAACTTTTCCAGCTTTGTGGCAATGGCGGCCGATGGGCGTACCAGCTTAACTATGCTGGTGTCTAATGTTTCGTCGTATAGCGTGGAATCTAAGGTGGTGGGCGTGGCAAGCAGGCCCACGCGCTTGAATCCGGCACGCGAAATATGTGCCGCTACCAATGCTGGTATCGACAAAAACGGCACGCCGGTCGCGGCTTGTAAGTCCGGCAATAACAGATGTGCAGTATTGCAGGCTATGCCGTTCACAATGCAGCCGGCCTGTTCTAGCAGGCTCACCTTGCCGATGAGTATTTGCTTTGTTTTTGAGAAGTTATGTTTGTTTGAGATAAAGTTCGGCACGGGGACAGACAGGAGCACAATCTCTGGGAAATCGGTTTCCGATGTAATAGAGATATGCTTGGGTGCATCGCGGATAAGCAATGCGTGCAAGTGTGCACTGGCCTGCGGCCCCATGCCGCCAAGGATACCAATGGCAGCCATAATAAAACTCCAAGTTCAGATTTGTATAGAAAATATAAATAGGAAAAAGAAAACAGGGCTAAGAAGCCCAATAAGAGTCGTAGTGAGCAAACACGGATATAACTGGTAGGAATTTGTTGCTCAAATCCATGATGTTATTTTAGCATAAACAGTAAGTATTGTCTATAAAATAAATTGAAAGCGAGCTGTTAGTATGGTTTAATAATTAAATTATGACTGTAGATGCTGTGGAAGCTGGCCGGCATATTGATGTCTCTTTCGATAACGGCTTGGCTCATAAACTAACGCGCAACAGTTTCCCTGTATCTGCCGCTAACCAACTTGCCGATGACCTCATTACCTATGACGCGCAGCTCGCTGAAGAGCCAGTACCCGTTGCCCGCCTTGAGTATGTAGACGTAGTACCCAATCAGGGCCGGTGGTTCCGGATAGCTCACGCGGTTACGCATGTGGAAGGGCCGAGCGTGGTGCAGCTCCCTGACGAGGAGCGCCGTTTGGCTGTAGCGACCATGTTGTCTGATATTGCAGCTATGTCCACGTTTCGTGGCGCCAACCGCCTGCGCGTTCCTATCGACGCCCGGGCCGAGAACTACCACGTTGGCCCAGACGGCCCGACGCTTGTTGATATTTTCCCGCCGCTTAACAGGCGGGCCGACGGATCCCTGCCGATTATTGGCGTATCCCCTGGGTTTGTGGGGCGCCGGTTCCAAGAGTGGACCATGGGCACAAAATCCGGTGTTATGACGCGGGTGCTTTCGAGTGCCATCGACCGTGGCGATACGCTCGGCTCGCAATTACGCCATATCGGCAAAGAAGCTGACGACTGGTGTTACGACGTGCTACCCACTGGCCTAGACCCTAAGATCCAGCGCCGCGTCAGGCGGCAAATCGCCACGCGTTTTGTGCCCTATTTGACTGCCGCCAGAGTCCATTTGATGCTCGAAAACCGGTAAGCCAGGCAATCTTCCTTTTTGAGTGGTACCATAGAGGTACTGCAAAATTATGTTAGGGGGTCATCATGCAATCTAAATTAAATCCTTACCTGAGCTTCAAGGACAACGCCCGTGCTGCAATGGAGTTTTACCACACCGTGTTCGGCGGCAAGCTGGATTTCAATACGTATAAGGAGTTCCACGCGTCCCAAGACCCTGCGGAAGACGACAAGATCATGCACGCTGTACTTGAAGCTGAGAATGGCATTATATTCATGGCAGCCGACACCCCCAATGCCATGGAGTATAAGTCCGGCTCCTCAATTAGCCTGTCGCTCAGCGGCGAGAATATGGAAGAGTTAAAAGGTTACTTTGATAAACTTTCGGCCGGCGGCCAAGTTACCATGCCGTTTGAAAAAGCTCCATGGGGCGACACATTTGGCATGTGCGTCGACAAATTCGGCGTAGCCTGGATGGTAAACGTTACTGCTAAGAAGTAACTCCCCGGTTTTAAGCCGTCTGGTTCCTAATTTTGCGCCAGCGCCGTGCCTGTAACTGCTGCGCTTTGTATTGCCAGTTTTGGCTAAAATTGTCGTACAGTTCGTCAAAGTTAAGGTCTATTTCACGAACTTGGCTTACCGTTCCGAGCACGCGCCTACTCAGTCGGCTTTCGTTTTTGCGCTCTTTCATGTCCGCCTCCTCTTACTTTGTACTGCAAGGATAACGGAAAACGAACACAGCCACAGTATGGATTTTTACCATTTTTATGTAAGTTAATTTACACCCCCAGCGTATAGACAGTGTGCGTTTGCTCATATCTATTAAACTGGCGCGGCGCTATTATAAAAAGATAGATATAAAACATAGGGGGCGTATGGCAAACGAAGAACGCAAGAACAAGTACAACGGAAAAGGCATGGCAATGCGCGGCGGCGGGGCTGGCGGCGTTTGGTTCCTGGGTTTTGTCGGTGCACTCGTGTACTACCTGCACTTCCACTCAGGTAGTTTTTGGCTGGTGGTGTTGGCCATCATTAAAGCTATGTTCTGGCCGGCATACCTGGTGTACTACTTGCTGCAGTCCATGAGCGTTTAGCGCTGCGGCGGTTATTGCCGGTACTCTGGTTTAGGCCCGAGGGTGGAATATTCCTCGTTTAAGCTGTCAAGCGCCTCCATTTCTTTGGCGCTGAGTTCAAAGTCGAAGACGTCCAAGTTCTCTGCCAGATGTTCTGGCTGGTTAGCCTTTGGCAATGGCACAACGCCCTTCTGTAAGTCCCAGCGGATGAGGATTTGAGCCGGTGATTTTTTGTGCTTGGCCGCGACGCTTGTGAGCGTTTCGTGCTCCAGGCGCTTGCTGCGGGTAAGCGGGCTCCAGGCCTGCACAACGATACCTTTGGTTTTACAAAAGTCGAGCATCTCCTGGCTCCAGCCGAATGGGCTCCATTCAATTTGGTTTACTGCCGGGGTTTCGCCAGTTGCATCGATGAGTGCCTGGATCTGCACCTCGGAATAGTTACTAACGCCAATATCTCTGGTGAGGCCTTCGTCGCGGGCTTTTATAAGGCCTTCCCAGAGCGGCTTGTCTGCCCCGTCTTTTGGCGGGCGGTGGATGAGTACAAGGTCGGCATAGGTGAGCTGGAGCTCGGCCAGGTTTTTGCGCGTGGCCTCGTAGGCTTCGTCGGTCTCCTCTACCTTAGTGACAATGAAAAAACTATCGCGCGCTACCCCGCTCTGCTTGATGCCTTCGGCGATCCCGGGCTGCGTGCCATAGTCGCCAGAGGTGTCGATCATCGGGTACCCAACCCGCAGCGCCTGGGCAATTATTGTTGCGGTCTGGTGGGTTAGCTTCCACGTCCCCAGGCCCAAAACCGGCATTTTCCGGCCAGTATGTAATGAAACAGTTGCGTGAATGTCCATGGCTCCTCCGCTTAGGTGTTCCACTGTACAGCAACCAAAAATTTGGTGCTGTGAGAATTTCTATATGATTACGATTTGAGGAGCTTTACAGCCTGCTGGGCGGCTTTTTCTTGCCCGGCTTCGTTAGGGTGTGGGTAGCCGTAAAAGGTAGTCTTTTGAATTTTTAGCATGGGATTTGTACCGAATGCGTCCCGTAGGTCGAGCTGTAGGATGCCGGGGCCAGCGTACCCGTCGTGGATGACATCGAGGCTGTCGGTAATGAATTTAGACCCGTGCCATGTCGCAGTACCGTTGGTGCAAACATTCGTCAGGTTGTTAGTGTTCGTAGTGTACGGATACAGCATGTCGATAAACCGAGTGGTGCTTGATGCGTTGCGGGCGGTTGTTACGATCCCGGTCAGGTCGGCCCTGATGATTGGCTCTTGGGCGGGTGGCAGCGGCACTGGCAGTGGTGGTGCGTTAGGATCGGTGTCGAAGCCAAACAGGTAGTGAGACAGCAGGTCGCTGTCCGGGCAGTCGCTTAATTTTTTAGCTTCCCAAGGTGCCAGCGCGATACCGTTACCTGAAAGCGGATGGTTAGTGTAGAAGTCTTTTAGTGCGCCTGCAAAATTGATGTTATTTGCCCCGCCGTCAAACGCAACGACGTTCCATGAGCCAGCATGCTGGGTGATAAATGCTTGCATTGCTGCCACCTGGCCTTCTTCGTACATTTGCCGGGTTGTTGCACCGCTGCGTGCCAGCAAGTGGTCGCTGTCGTATTCAAACTGCCACTGGGCAGGTGCTTTTGCATTCAGTTTGCCAGCCATTAGGGTAACCCATGAATAGCTCGGGTCATTGGAGTAGAGGCTACAGAGAGTAGATTCTGGTGGCGTGCCATCTGGCCGCACGCAGGTTACCCCGGGGTCTAACTGGTGGTGTCCGCTTAAGTACGAGTCGCCCACACCAACAATCGTGGGGCGTTTTGGCACCGTGAGCGTGGTGACCGAGGTGCCGTAATGCGGCGCATCTGACTTTGTAATGAAGGCGGTAACATTTTGTACTGAATCGGGTTCAAGGCTGCGGTTCGTGTTAAACACCTTCCACCTAAAGTTAGTAGTCGCTGGAGCGGTTTCGCCTAAGGCGCAGACAGTGGCTCGTTTTTGCCATGTGCCTACGGTTACGGCTACAACAGCCGGGCATGTTACCTGCGTAGTGTTGACGGTGACGTCCATGTTCCATAACGGTGTGGTTGGTGTCACATTCCAGCTGACACCAGTTACGCTGCCGTGCTGTGTTGTGTCTGGAATAGTAGGCGCTAGCCCGGTGACTTTAAATAGTTGTTGGGTACTGCCAGTGCCAAGAGCGAGTAAATTGCCCTCGTTGTCGAAGGCCATACCGCCGACGTGGTCGGGAGATAGCGACAGTACCGGCGCTACATTTTTAGTGTCGGTGTCGTAGGTGTAAATGCCCCCACTTAAGAAGCTACCAAAGTACAGAATGCCATTCGCATCCATGGCCATGTCGCCCGGCGAAGATATGCTGGCGCTGGTGCCCGGGCCATTGTCATTGAGATCGTTGCAGTTTCCGGTGCCAACGATGGTTGAGATGATGCCGTCTGGGTCGACCATGCGGATGCGGCAGTTGCTGCCGTCGGCTACGTAGAGGTTGCCGTTCGAGAATAAGGTGTTCCCGGCGTAGTAGAACTGTGCGGCTGTGGCTGGGCCGCCGTCCCCGGAAAAGCCAAGCGTGCCATTGCCTGCAGCAATGCTAATGGTGCCGTTCAAGAGCTTGAGGACACGGAAGGTCGCAGCGTCGGTGAAGTATATAGCCGTGCTGGCGCTGTCGTAGCTGAGCCCGCCGGGCTGAATCGTTACATCAGTGGCAATCATGCCGTCGTGCGTAACTGGGTTGGCGTTGCCGCTCCCGTCGAACTTACCGGCAACCACAACACCTACTGGGTCGCCCGGAGTGAATTTTATGATTTGCCCGCAACCTGTTGCGACGAATATGTTGTTGACGCTGTCGCGGACCATACTGGTTGGGCTGTATAGCTGGGTCTGCGTGCCGCCGCTGGTGGCGCAGCCGGCCACGCCATTGCCGAAGGCGGCATGGATAATGCCATCGGCCCCGATACTGCGGATCTCATTATGGTTTGTGTCGGCAATATAAATAACCCCGTCGGTTGTCGTAATGACGTCGGCGGGGTTCCAAAACTGGGTGTTGAGTGCAGGTATGTCGTTTACCATGGGGCCATCTGCCCCTGCCCCGGCTATGACCGTTGCGGTAGCCGTGGCGTGGGCATGGATTGCCGGCAACCCGCCGCTAGCGAGTAGTAATGCGACCCCTAACACTGCAGTTACTTTTGCGGCGATAATCCTGATTCTCTGCATGTCACCCCCTATTTAGATCTACCTTAAATATAACAGGACAATTGACTAATCCCCAGTTAAAGCCAACGGGCCACGCCGCCGTGGTGCGAGCAAGTGCCGCTTCGGTGTTGACTGTAGCTGTATGTTCCATCGCCACATTGGGCGGTCGCACCGGCCGGGTTGCTGGATGGTGACGGGATGCAATTACCGTCGACATTTATGTAGCCGCCGCTGCACGAAACCTGTGCAACGTACGTGCCGTTGTGCACGATCTGATCAACTGGCGGTGTGGTCACATTCTCAGAAATCAATTCCCTGTTGGTTTCTTGCCCGTTGGTATATGTCACGCTGTAAATGCGTGTTTTAACCCCATTTTGGCCGGTCTGCGTGACCTTGGTTTGGCCCTTCGGTATGGCGCCGTCGTTTTGAGTCGTAGTGCTAAATGGGGCGACTTCGGTTTCGCTGACCTGCTTTATCTCGGTTGTGTCGGCCTTTACGCTCGGCTGGCTGGTTGGCGTAAGCTGTGAAGGATTTTTTTGTGATGTGTTCTCCAGTGATTTCGGCTGAGCCGCGGCAAGTCCGAATAGCCCGACGGTCGCTGCTATACCTAACCCAATCAATACATTGCCGGTAGTCGATAACCCGGCAGGCCATAACTTAAATCGTTTCATAACGTGCACCTCGTTATTTATTAACACGCAATATTATGGCATAACTATGTTAAATAGTACTGAACTGTCACGCTATCTATTGCGTTCAGTAAAGTAGTAGTAGATTGCCACAAAGGGGTGCAGGAGCAGCATGCCTGCTGCCCATAGCATTCTCTGTTGGTCGGTGAGACGTTCGTTCTTAAGCATGTCTACAAACATGGCAACTTCAAAGATAAGCACCGGAAGCGCAACAACAAGGACTACGATTGGAAGTAAGCTGCTACTCATATATCTGAAGCCTAGCACGCTGTAGATATGGGCGCAATGATCAGTAGTGCCGCGCAGCAGATAAAACGAAGCAACACACAACGACTGCCAACACTGCGTAACCGAGTACCGAAATGATATCGGCGCTAGGCTTTTTGCGTACCAGTGCGCTAAAAATCACCCCTAGTATGCCGATAACCGCGACACCGAGGGTTTCGATGAATAACAGGACCGGGTCGCCTTGACTCATCATCAGCACAAAATGGCTGGCTATTAGGGTGACCCATACAGGGGCTAGAATCAGTGCGTATATAATGCCCAGGCGTAATGTTTTGTTCATGATCCTAGAAATCGGCGATTACAAGTTTTTTCATTTGCATCATTTTGGCGAAGGCGCCGGGCTTGCTCAGTAGTTCTTCCATATTTTCAGGCAAGATCTGCCAGCTTAGGCCGTATTTGTCCTTGCACCAGCCGCATTGTTCGGACTCTGGCACGCTGGAAAGTTTTTCCCAGAAGTAGTCGATCTCGGATTGGTCTTTACAGAACACTGCTAACGAAACGGCCTCATTAAAGGTAAAGTCATGCGCTACCCCGGAGTCCATGGCGGCAAACCATTGGCCGGCCAGCATGAAGTCGGCAAACATCAGCGAGCCTTTCTTGGCGGGGCCGGTGTCGTCTGGGTACCGGGCGAGCGTGCCCTGCTTAGAATCTTTGAATATCGATGTGTAGAAGTTAATAGCTTCCTCGGCATGGTCAGTGTTTTTGCCAGTGAACATGAGCGCCGGGATAATGAACGGCCGCGGCTCGCCCTCGGGGTTAGTCAGGATCAATTGCCAGGTTAACCCGTAACGGTCTTTGACCCAGCCGTAGTGCTTGCTAAACGGGTACGTGTCGAGCGGCATGAGCGCCTCGCCGCCTTCGATAAGCTTGCCCCAAAGTTCATCGAGGTGCTCTTTGGCGTGTTCGTCCTGGGACGGGTCAAAATTCACCATAAACGAGACAGACGGGTTGAACGCAAACTCTGGCCCGGCATTGATCGCGGTGAACCGCTGCTTGCCAAGTTCAAAATCAACGGTCAGCACTTTTCCAGCCAAGTCGAGCTGGAAATCGGCCAGACCTTCTTCGGGGCTGTTTGGGTAGTGGGCGGTGGAGTTAATTTTGCTGTCTGGGAATGCCGACACGTAAAAATCCACGGCCTCCTTGGCATTACCGTCAAACCATAGGTTCGGTATAATTTTCTGGCTCATAAAGTCCTCCCATCTTCCTTTTATATATCTATCATAACAAACAGAATAGAACACCCTGCGCTACTGTAGTCAGCAATTAATAATTTTCAAGATTTTTTCTACGGTTTCTTCAATGGGTATGTCGGAGTTATCTATAATGTATCCGAATTTTGGTGAAGCTATGCCGGTGTCGTAATGGTGTTTCACTCGGGCTATTTCCCATTCCGAAAGCTCGCGTTCCCCTCTTTTGCTTTGGGCTACTTCTAGGCGAGGCGCAAGGGTGATGACGTACTTATCCTCGGCTGTTACTTCCTTTTGTAATCTGTGCCAATCCTTTTCGCGAACTACATAGTTTGCGACTACGTTATCCCCCTCGGACAGATGTTTATTAATGGCTGCAATAGCTAAATCCATTGATTTATCGAGGTCAGTCGCCAGATTGAAATTAGGAATGGTGTCATTCAAATCGTCGACATTAATAAAAACTGCGCCAATTTTTTGCGCCAACAGCTCTGATATAGTTGTTTTCCCTGAATTAATACTGCCACTAATGAAGACCAACATAGCGCCTAATGCCCTTGGTAAAATTGCCAAGCGTCGGTAATGATCTCTTGTAGCGAGGGTTTTTGTGGGACCCAGCCCAGTTCCTGCCGGGCTTTGTCACTCGAGGCGACTAAGATGGCCGGGTCGCCCTCGCGGCGGGCTTTTATTTCGACGGTAAGCTTTTGGTTGGTCACGTCCTCGATTGTTTGGACGACTTCTTTATTTGAGAAGCCTTTGCCGTTACCTAAGTTGTAGATAGTGTGCGCCCCGGCTTGCAGGTGTTCGAGCGCGAGTAAGTGAGCGCGCGCCAGGTCGGCTACGTGTATATAGTCGCGGATACAGGTGCCGTCAGGCGTGCCGTAGTCATCGCCAAACAAATAAAATGGCGTTTGGTTGGCTGCGGCCGCCAATGCTAAGGGTATGATGTGTGTTTCTGGCTCGTGCCGCTCGCCGCAGCGGCCATATGCACCGGCAACGTTAAAGTATCGCAGGCTGGTTGCGGCTAAGCCATGGGCAATACATTCACTGCCAATGGCCATGTCGACTGCTAGCTTAGTCATGCCATATGGGCTGGTAGGGTTTTTAGGGTCATCTTCGGTGATTGGTGTATGAACTGGGTTCCCGTAGACCGCGGCCGTAGAGGAAAAAATAAGCTTTTTTATGCCGAGCGTGCGCATCGCATCGAGTAACTGCAGCGACCCGATCGTGTTGTTGTGCCAATATTTCTCTGGCTTTTCGACCGACTCGCCAGCTGCGATGAACGCGCCAAAGTGTAATACGGCCTCTATGGTATCGCTTGGGGAAAGCAGCGTACCTGCTTCGGTGATGTTCCCTTGTATGAACCGCACCCCTTCTGGCAAAGCATCTTTGTGCCCCTGCGAAAGATTGTCGAGCACAATAACCTCGTGGCCAGCTTCGATCAGCTGGGTAACTACGACGCTCCCAATGTAGCCAGCGCCACCGGTAACAAGTAATTTCATGTGCTTTAGTATATCAGTTTTGAAATGACTTCTTTAATTCCGGCGATATCACTCACGATATAACTAGGGCCCGTATTTTGTAGATCCTCAAGCAACCCAAAGCCGTGCGTTACAGCAATAGTCGCAAAGGCGCCGGCATTCTTCCCTGCTTCGATATCCTGGACTGTGTCGCCGACCATAATGGTTTGCCCGGGTTCAACGCCGCATTCGCGGCACGCCAGCAAAAAGCCTTCGGGGTCTGGCTTTGACCTTTTGACGCGCTCATGGTGCACAACGCTCGAGAAGTACGTTTCTAGCCCATGCTGCCGTATGACATCGTGCACCTTTGAGCCGCCGCCAGTTAGTATGGCTAATTTTATACCTTGCGCCTTAAGGTCAGCGAGCAATTCTGCCACGCCCTCAAACGCGTCCGAGTTCATCGTGTTCGCTGCAAAATACTCATTGTTCGTATGCAGCAGCATGTCGATATCAAGGTCTGGATAAAAATGCCTGAATATATCAGGCAGTGCTTTGCCGAGCTGCACGCGTACTTCTTCAGGAGACGGTACCCTAAGGCCGTGGGTTTCGGCAACGTGCTTATAAGCCGAGACAATTAGCTCAAACGTATCGAACAGCGTGCCGTCGGCATCAAATACAATCGCGCGCGGTTTCTGCATGGCGCCGGCTATGCCCCTATGAGTCGTAAGAGCTGCTGGTAGGTGGCGTTCGGGTCTTGGCCTTTGAGGTCAATTTTTATCGTCTGTGGCCGCTGTTTGAGTGCCGATTCCATTCTGTCCATGAGGTTTTCGATCTGGGGCATGTCTTTCTCGGTGAGCGGCGGAGAAGTCTCCTCGCCCCACTTCCCTCGCTTGAGCAGCCGCGCGATGGCGTCGGCGCGTTCGTTATGCAGCAAAATTTCATAATAGTCGGCATTACAATCGCGGGCGATCGCTTCAAATTCCTGCACCTCTGCAGCATTGGTTACCAAATACGGTAGCACTACGTCATGGCCGGACGGCAAATATGCCCGGAGCATGGCTTTGGTGAGTTCAAACGTTAAGTTCCGTACTTCTTCTTCGTGGTTTGCCCAGTCGCCGATGTTGTCGACAATGGCGTCGGCCTCCAGGGCCAGCGCCAGGGTGTGCCCGGCAATGTACTTTTTGGCAATCGTGGTCTTGCCCGAAGCCGCAAAGCCATTCAGGACGATAAGTTTCGCTTTTGTCATGCGGGTATTGTAGCAAATGGCCGCCTGTTCCCGCGCTCCCCAGCTATGTGTGACGGCAATCACACATAAAGTACGATCCGCGGATCATAATGGCAGTGTTTAACTGAGGAGTTTGCATGCGAATCACAACACAAACAATCGTAATGGGCGCTGCAGGCGTGGTAATCGGCGCGGCAGCATTGCTGGGCGTTCGGTATTTTACTTACAACCCAGGCCAAGTGCACTACCACGCCAACTTTGATATATACATCAACGGTCAGCGCGAAGCATTTGCAAACCCCATGTATTACGAAGAGGAAGGCGGCGGGAGCTGCACGCTTGAGACAGAAATGACGCCAGGAGAGCGGGCGCACATGCACGACAATATCGGCGATGTAGTGCATGTCGAAGACCATGCTGTCACGTGGGGGAATTTTTTCCAGAACTTGCACTGGACGGTAAACGACAAGTTAGTCCAGACACCAGACAAAGTGTACCTGGCAGACGATACCAATAAGATTACCTTTTTGATTAATGGCCGCGAGGTCCAGGACATAAGCTCCGAGACCATTCACGACAAGGATCGCCTGCTTGTTGACTTTGGTAGCGCCAGCCAGGCAGACCTGCAGAAGGAATACAAAGCAGTACCCGCAACCGCCGCCAAGTATGACGAAGGTAAAGATCCTGCTGGATGCATGGGCAACGCAACGCCAGGCTTCCGCGAACGCATGCGCCACATGTTCTAACTCCTGCGAAGCAGTCCCCCGTGGAATTTGGATTTAGCTAAAGAACTTAGCCATCACGGGGGCTAGTACGTCTGCCTTCACGTCATGCGTCTGCCCGTCTAGTGAATCAAGCTTTGCATGCATAGATTCGGACAACTTTCGTGCCGTATCACCCATAAATGCCGGGCTTGCAGCACCGTACAGCACCAAGGTCTTGGCATGAATATGTTTTGTCTCTAATGCGGGGTACTGCTCCATGAGTTCAATGGTGTCGTATGCGAGCGTAGGAGCCATGGCCGTCAGGCCTTTCCACATCGGCATGCGTTCCATTGCCGCAATCTGCTTATCCGTCACCCCTACGGACTTAACGAATAGCGCCACTGCCTCGCCTCTTTTATCTTCAGAAAGCAGTTGTGCAAGTTCTTTCCTGTAGGCCGCAGACGCTTCTTGAGCCAAAGGCTCTGAATTATAGGGCAGTTCGTACAGTGTTAAGCCTTTGACTTTGTTGCCCAATTTGATGGCCGCCATCAAAGCGAGTACGCAGCCAGAAGAGTGACCATACAAATAGGCGCTGCCGCCAAGGCCATCAATAAGTGCTTCAATATCCTCTACTTCTTTATCGGTAGAGTATGGCTCCGTATTAGTGCTGTCGCCTCTACCTCGGCGGTCATAGCTCACGACCGTGAAACGATCGGCCAATAGTTCCGTTAGTTTCTTTCCCTGGCTTCGCCTGTTTAGTGCACCGAGTACCAATATAAGGAGCGGTCCTTGCCCCTTTTTGTCATAGGCAATTGTTGTTCCGTCTTGAGATGTAACTTTTAGCATATTTGAATTGTATCAAAGGCCAAGTTTTTTTGA
>DATIIM010000015.1:0-1904 GCA_035479615.1 Patescibacteria group bacterium | reverse complement strand
CCAGCCGGATCAAAACGCTAAACTCAGCTTCACCATCACACCTATAGGCGGCGGTGTCCAGCAGGGCAGGCAAACCAACGGCAGGGTCCAGTACCCATCCGCTGGCGGCCAGCGCTTTTACACCTTCCGCAAAAACGGCGTCGCCGAAGACATCCTGCTCACCAAAGCCCCCGCAGATACTGCTCAGTACCAGTGGAAACTCAACCTCCCGAGCAGCCTGGAAGCTCGGATGCTCCCGAGCGGAGCGGTCGGCATCTACAGCGCGAACCCCGACCTGTTCGGCAACATCCAGGTAGGGGACAGCAAGAGCCAAACATTACTGGACAAAGCCCGCAAGAATGGAGCCAAGGATACCCTGGCCTTTGCGCTACCAGCTCCGGTCATCAAGACCACCACTGGCAAGACAGATTACGGTCATACGAAGTTCTCACTCAAAGACAACATCCTCACCCTAACAGCAACAGAACTGAAGAAGCTCAGCTATCCATTAAGTATTGACCCGAGCGTCGTCGTCACCACCACCAACGACTTCCGCACTGGCTACGACGACGGCATGATTGACTACACCACCACGGCCGACCAAATAACCCGCGCCAACATATCCGGTGGGGCGGTGGGGAGTGTGGCGAATACGTATAGTTTTACTGCGGGACGTTCAAGTACCCATACATCAGTTGTTTACGATGGTTATCTATATATCATTGGTGGCCTAGCTAGCCCTAGCGCTACAGGCTGCACAACAGCATATAGCTCGGCTTTCCTTTGTAATGACATCCAATACGCCCAGATAAAAAGCGACGGCAGCCTCTGCTTGCCTGGCACCAGCTTCGGCACTTGTACCGGGAATGTGTTTACGCAACAAACCAGTGCTTTTACCACCGCCCGCGCCGGCCACACTTCCGTGGTCTATAACGGCTATTTATATATTGCGGGCGGCTATACGGGTTCCAGCGTAACAGGCTGTACAACATCACTCGGAGGAGGCGCCTTCTTATGCAATGACATCCAATATTGCCCACTTAATAGTTCAACGGGAGCAGTTGGAGATGGAATTTCGGGTAATAACGAATGCACCCAGCAACTGAACGCCTTTACCACCGCCCGCGATGCCCATAGCTCTGTGGTTTACAATGGCTACCTGTACATTATCGGAGGAGGTGCTGTGGCGAGTGCTACTGGCTGTGATGCCAACGGCCGCTGCAACGACATCCAATATTGTCCCCTCAATGCCACCGGCTCGGTCGGCAGTTGCACCCAGCAACTGAACGCCTTTACCACCGCCCGTAGTGGTCACGCCTCTGTAGTTGCAAATGGTTATTTGTACATCATGGGCGGTATTATTGGAACTATCAGTGCTACAAGCTGTACGACGCCCGACAGCACGTCCTACGACTGCAATGATATACAATACTGTCCCCTGAACGCCAATGGCACCGTTGGCGTTTGCACGCAGCAGGTCAGTGCCTTTAATACGGCACGCAGTTATCCTGCTGCAGTTGTCTATAACGGCTTTTTATATATATCGGGTGGGGGCTATATGAATGATGTCCAGGAGCTGCAAATCCAGCCCATGGGCACCGCCGGCCCGACCACCCAGCAAACCAGCGCCTTCACCACCGCTCGGGCCAGTCATAGTTCGGTCGTGTACAACGGCTACATATATATAATTGGGGGCTGTTCTGCGTACAGTGCCGGTTGCTCCGGACTTCAAAGCGATGTCCAGCGTTGCCCGATAAATACGGACGGTTCAACTGGTGCTTGCACGACCCAGGCTGCTGCATTTACGACCGCCCGGGAGGCACATGCTAGTGTAGCGGCGAACGGCTATGTATAAATTATCGGTGGCCATGCAGCGTCCTTACAAAACGATATCCAGTATGCTTGGATAGATACCGCCAACGGCG
>DATIIM010000014.1:0-33300 GCA_035479615.1 Patescibacteria group bacterium | reverse complement strand
CGTTGAAATCCTGGCGGCTGCACCCGAAGGTGCCCCGGTAAGTTTGAACGTTTACAACGGCGACCGTTACTCGCCAGTTGAGGCGCTCGCAGCGATGCAAAGCGGCAACCACATAGGCACGCTTATTGTGCCTAACTTCGCTACGATCGTCGTCTAGCCCTGTATATTATTGACAACGCTGAGTGCCAAAAGCATAATCGGTACTAAGTCATAATATAGAAAGGTTCTACATGTCTAAGAAGAACAGGCTGCTAATACCTCTCCTAGCGGTCGCTTTTGCTGTGGCGGTCTTCGCCGTGCCACAGATTGCCCGCGCCGAAAATGATGCTACGGATTCGTCTGGTGACACCAGCCAGTCTAGCGACGACACCTCTTCTGATGGAGATAAAACAGCCGCCGGGCGCCGCACTGAAGCCGAACAAAAACGCCTGGAAGCGGTAAAGGCAGCCCAGGAAAGGCGCCAAGAAGAGCTGAGCAAGAAGACGGCCGCTGAGCAGGAGCGCGACAAGCGCAAGCAGGAGGCATTCCAAAAGGCTTGCGAAAACCGTCGCAACAGCTTCGAGACACGCCTCGGCAACATCGACCGCCATTACACAAACCACTTGGCGACATTAGACAAGATTACTGAACGCGTTAAGACCTTTAAGACCGACAAGAACCTGACAGTCGCCAACTATGACGCCCTGGTGGCCGATGTGGCTGCCAAGCGCCAAGCAGTTGTTGACCTGCAAGCTACGCTCAAGCAACAAGCAGACGCCTTTACTTGCGGCAACGACCAGACCGTCGCCAAGGCTAACCTCCAGGTGTACAAAGATGCCTTACGACAAGAGATTGACGCCATGAAGGCATACCGGACTTCGGTCAAGAACCTTATCGTAGCCGTTAAGACCGCTGCTGCAGCCAAGGAGGGCACAAGCAATGACTAATACCGCAAAGCAATACGGATTCCATGCCATTGAAGCAGTTGTCATTTTGGCAGTCGTCGGTTTGGTTGGCGTGGCTGGCTACAAAGTCATGCACCACAACAAGCCGAGCGACACAGCCAACACAGCGGTGACTGAGCCGGCAGCGCCACAGATCACCTCCACGAAGGATCTCGATACGGCCAGCAGCACGGTTGACCAGCTCGACACCTCTGGTTCTGACCTAAGCGATATGACCAGCTTGGAACAAGAACTCAACTCGTTGTAAAACGCAGCATCGTCTGCTAGGCTAAGGGCAATGTACAAACGCGTCGTACTCAAAATCTCTGGTGAACAGTTGTCCGGTGATCACGCGTTTGGTATTGACCCCCAAGTAGCCCACTACTTAGCTAAGGAATGTAAAGCAGTTACCGAGGCCGGTTGCCAGCTCGTATTAGTGGTAGGCGGCGGTAACATGGTCCGCGGCGCCGAGATTGCCGGCAACGGTATCAAACGCGTTACTGCCGACCAAATGGGCATGCTCTCTGGCCTGATTAACGCCATGGGTGTGACTGATATTTTTGAAAGCGACGGCCTGGAAACGCGCTGCATGAGCAACATCTATGCCGAGCAAGTTGCCGAATCGTATTCATTCCGCTTGGCCGAAAAACACCTGGAGCGCAACCGCGTAATTGTCATCGGCGGCGGCATTGCCCGCCCGTATTTCACCCATGACACTGGCGCAGTCAGCATTGCCCTGGAACTGGGTGCCGAAGTCGTGCTCAAGGCTACAAAAGTACAAGGCGTCTACGACAGCGACCCAGCCAAGAACGCAAATGCCACCTTCCTCCCCAAACTCACCTACCAAGAAGCCGTGGCCAACGATGCCATTAAAGTCATGGACAAAGCCGCACTGGGCCTGGCCATGGAACAAGGCATGCCGGTTATCGTGTTCAACCCTATGGAGCCTGGCAACATCCTCAAGGCCGTCAAGGGCGAACCAGTCGGCAGCTACATCTCGTAGTTACCGCTCGCCGTTATTCTACAAGTTCAATATCTTCGTAGTGGTTGATGAGCATATCTGCTTGGTGCAGGTCTGCTGGTGTTTGGGTGGTTAGGATGCCTACCACCGTCATGCCTGCCGCTTTGCCAGAGGCTACACCGGGCGGCGAGTCTTCGAATACCAGGCAATGCTTGGGGTCTACGCCGATGAGTTCGGCGGCTTTTAAGTACGCCTCTGGGTGGGGTTTGCTGTGCGTAACGTTTTCGGCGCCGACCATGACATCGAACAAGTCGTAGACGCCAAGATGGGTGAGCAATTTGGTCCGCGAAGCCGCCGAGGCTGCGGTTGCCAGCGCAACTTTATAGCCATGGCTTTTTAGGTCGTGTAACAGCGTTTCAAAACCGCGCACCGAGCGGATATATTTGCTCACAGCATCCCAGTAGATTTTGTGCCGCTCTTCGTAGAGTTTTTGCAGCTCGGCTTCGGCAGTCTCCTGCCCGAACAGTTCGCGCAGTATAGCTTTAGTCGTCAGCCCAGAGTATTTTGCACTGAATGTCTCCCGGTCCATTTCTACGCCATGCCGCCGGGCAAATTCAATCCAGCCGTAAAAATGGTATGGCATGTTGTTGATGATTGTCCCGTCCAAGTCAAAAATAGCGGCTTTGTATTTTTTGAGCTCTATCGCGAGTTTCGGGCGGCGTTCCCCGAGCGGATATATGACGACTGGCTCGCGCAGGTCGTTATTGTCGATGATGATGTCGGCTCCGGCCGGTTTGACGCGGTCCCACAGGTAGGCCTGCACTTTGCGGTGCATTTCAACAACCTGGTGCGGGTGGCGCAAGTCGGCGTCGCGCATGATCTTGCGTTCAATAATGGTTTCGAGGTCGGTATCGATCATGATCGTGAAGTCCATGTGCTCAATGCACATCGAGGTGTCAACAATCACAAGGCCGGCGGCCGGCACTGTGCGGGCGGTGCTGCTGATTTCGCCCGAGCTGCGCTCATACGGGTAAAACGTGCTGGGCTTGCCTGCCCGCAGGTCGGCAAGCACGCGCTCAAATTCATCGAGCCGGAACCAGTTTTCGAGCACCTCCCAGTGGGATTTCCCGGCATGTTCGCCAGTGGTGTACGTTTGCGCTTTGAGCGGTTCACGGTCTTTACGCGGAATCAGGAATTCGTCGTGGTTTAGGTATACAAATGGAATATTCCGGTGGCGCAGCTCGGTCTGTATTTTGTCGGAGAAATGGCTCTTGCCGCTGCCGGAATCACCAATAACCCCTACCAGCAGCGGCTGCTTCTTTTGGATAAGAATTTGGTCTACGCAGTAGCGGGTAATGTCTGCTGTTTTCATGGGGTATGCCGCCGGCTAGTAATCGAACGACTCGCCTGGCTTAAGCGGCGTGTAGTTGGTGCCGGCGGTTTTGGCGGCCATAGACAGCCAGGAGTTGGTAAAATCGTGCCCGGTGTCGGACAGCATAATGTCGTGGGTTGGGAAGCATCGCGCTGGCTTGCTCGCAGTCAAAAAGTCCATGGCCTCGCCGATTTTTAACCAAGGCGCGCAGGCGGGCACGGCCAGCACGCTCACGTCGCGGTCGGCCAGCACAAATGAATCGCCGGGGTAGTAAAAACCGTTGTTGATGTAAACTCCGATGTTCTGCGGCTGTGGCACGCTGGAGTGGATCAGGGCGTGCAGCTCGCCGACGAAGCGGAAGGTAAACGGCCCGGTTGTGTGGTCTTCGTAGGCGTGCACGACTTTGGCGTGCGGGTCGCCCCACTGCTCGGCCACTTCTGGCACGGTGTACACCACAACATCGGGGTTGGCGCCGACAATTGCCTGCAAGTGCTCGGGGCTAAAATGGTCACCATGCATGTGCGTGACTACTACAGCGGCAATGTTGTCTACTCCGCCAAAGTCATTGGCAAATTCGCCCGGGTCGATGACGACTTTTTTGCCCTGATCTTCCAAAACGACACAGGCGTGCGCATATTTGGTAACTTTCATGGTGTACCTCCTACTTGTTGAAATTATGCTGTTTAAAGGACTGCATGACGATTTCTTTACGCAGCCAGAGCCGGGTGGCCGGGGCAATATCCCCACTAAACTTAACCCCTAGTAAGCTAGATAGCCAGGCTTGGATCGACGGGTCGGTGCACACAAAGTAACTCTTATCGCCTTTGATGCTGACGACGTTCATGAACCACGTTGGTTCAATGGCGGAAACGGTTTTTTCGATGGTATCGATATGGTCGGTAATAATCGACTGAGCATCCCAAATAACGATTTGCCCGACGGCGTAGACGCTGGGCTGCCCTTTAAATTCCACAATTTTGGTATCGTTGCGGATGGCGGTTTCCAGATCCCGCACAATGCCTTGCTGGCAGTCGCTAAAGTACAGCACCGGCCAGTTGTCTGGCAAACGGGCGATGCCAGCCAGGTCGCGGTAGGCTTGTTGGTCGCGGTCGGTGGTGATCTCGGCCTGGAAGTTGAGCGTATTATCTAGGATGCCGGCCGCAAGCAATGCAGCGCTGGTACGGCTCATGGAGTTTAGCAGGCCATAGCGCGCCCAGCGTTCATAAATGAGTGTACTAGCGGCGCCAATAAATTCGATGTGCGACCTGTTTCCTAAAAGCTGCCGCCAGTAGGATTCCATACCGGGGTGGTGGTCAATGACTTCGTCGATCCGCTCCGGGTTGATCATCGGATCAAAGGTATACGGGTCAGACACGTCGATGAGCGTAAAACTCTCCCCTGGCGCAGGCTGGTAGTTAAGTTCGACTGGCGCATGTAACGCGCGTAAGCTGTCTGGGATGCTTTCGTTCAGTGTGGCTGTCGTGGCCGCCTTGGCAGGCTGACCTTGCATGTTGAGGAGCTCGGCGTATGCCACCATGCCACCATAAGCGTCGATGTCAATGTTTGGGTATCTGGAAGTAACAATGCGCATAGGGTACCCTTTTAGACCAATATCATCATTTTACCATTAATGTTAATCGAAAATTCTTGATTTGAGCTGATAAAAACTTATAGTAACTTTCGTGACGCTTCCCGAACAGGCCGATTTTGACCCCTACTCTGCCCAGCCACCTATCGATACCTGGATTCTTAATGACGCCGAGCGGCGTGTAGCCGACGTATTTGTTCCCTCACCCGCCGTGGCTGAAGCCCAGCGCCCAGCGCTGCGCCAGGTTGTTGACCGCGCTCTGGCCACGGCGGTGAGCCCGCACGAGCAACGCTCTTTGATCCTCACTGGCCGAATATTGGAGTGGCAACTTTTCGATCCGATAGGCCCGTTGCCACCCGGGTTGGTCCTTAGCGCAGATGAGCAAGGACGTTCGTACATCTCATTTGATACCCGCGAGCAGCTGGGTGGGCAGTGCACTCATGCAGCCACCGAACGACTGGTGGAGTTGGGGTTGCAGGACGTAATCGATGTTGTAAAACAAGATTGGAATGACCGCGACCCGCAAATCGCTGCCGCTCTTGACGCTATGATCCGTACAACGCCGGAGTTTGCGTTGTTACAGTCATTTGATATAAAAATGCCCGACGAAGTTACTGAACAGCCGTTACTGCCCCATGTTCGTGACGAGCGTGAGCAGCAGATACTGGACCATACCCGGCAAACGCACCATGTGCCTGATTGGGAGCGCATTAGCACAAAACTTGATCCGGCTGCGGCCAAAACCGCTGGCCGTGGTATACAGTACCTCGACGAGCAGACTATGCCCCGCCGCGCCGAGACGCGGAGCGACGACGATGCGCGGCAACGAGCCAAAAATTACTTTGCGCCAACTATCGCCGAAGAAGTCCGTGCTGAGTTCGACGAAGCGTTTGTGGGCACTTACCAGTGGCGTAATGGCGAGTTGTGGTTGGTTACCCAAGAAACGCCAGCCGGCCAGGAAGCAACGATAGTTATGGACGGGGTGGCAGATAAGGTTGTCGAGAAGCTTGACAATACGTCGCCAACAGCCAAATTAGCCCTGCGTAGTCTGGTGATTGAGGGAATGTTTGAACGGCTCTTTGACCCCAACGACACAACGCCGTACGCCGAACTGCTAGAACAAACCATCGCCACTGTAGCCCAGCAAGTATACGACTATCCGCATATGAATTTGGGATACCACCACTTCAGTGAGCACGATGACCACGTTCAGCTGTACCGTCATGCGCCGACTGGTGAATTCGTGCATCGTGATACTATCGATGACTACGAGGCCGCCCATGCGGTGTGTGACTTTTATCTAGCGGGCAACAATCCAACCTTCGGCTCACGCCATCAAATCGAAGAAGAGGCTCGGCCGAATGTCGGCATTGTAAACCCAAATTATCCAGATACCGGCGTCGGCCGGTTGGTGCAGACACAGCCATATAACCCGAATCTGGATACGTACGAACCTGACGTTGATCTGGAGGTGTCGCTGTGGGATCCTCAATTCGAGCGTAATGGTGCTGACCCATTCATTCCTGGATACCGGTTGGCCTATCGTGCTGGCTCGCACTACGGGTTCTATCGCGATCCTGATGGCGACCCTTACGCCCAACCAAATATCCCCTTGACCCCCGAGCAACAAGCCAAGCTTCAGGATATTGCTAGCCGGTTAGGGATGACCGGTCTGGCTACAGCTGCCGCGGCGAATCCTAACTTGACTGTGGAGGATTTGCGCCAGTTACTGGAAGACAATACGTTTTATGCATACCGGGGTGAAGGGATTGATTTGCCCCACTTCTTGGAAGTGAATACAATTGACGATTTTGCCGCTATTGTCGCCCCGGACGGAAGAATGCCCCAGCAATGCAGCGCAACTATTTGGTTCCAAAAAACGCTGTTAGAAGAGCTATTCGGTCGAGGCAGCGCGGCAACGACTGGTGGGCTCGTTATCTCGGGCGATGGTACGGTGCGAACGCTTCGCCATGGGCAAACGGTGTTTATTCATGAGGGCAAACGGTACATTCTGGAAGCGCAGCCGCAAGTCGAAGCCGACGGCACGCCACTTGCAAATGGTGTAGCGACTGGGCGCGCCGACGGCACGCAGCGGGATGCCCCTCCGCAATTCAGCCTGGCTGAGGTCGCGCCGCAGCCGCAGATTGAGCCGTCTATGGTGTATGACCCTGAAGCACAGCGCGAGCGTCAGCTAGAGGCGGCATTCGACACGCTGGAAGCTCAGCTGAGCGTGCTATTCAGGATTCCGGACCGGGAGGCACTTAAAGACCGGTTGTTACGGCTATCCCCTGATGACCCTATCAGACGGGCATATGAGTTTGCCTGGCGCGCTGCCATGCTTGGTGATGTAACCGACGAAGAGGCTGCTGCCCTTGCTCGGTACCTGGACTTATACGGCCGGGCGTCCCCTGCACTGCGTAAGGAAGCCGGCGTGCCGTCATACGACCCACGAATTGTTAGCCAGCTCACTACGGCGGTAGACAGTGTCGGCGTGGCAGTTACAGCCTTGCGGGAAGTTTCCCCAAGTTCAGGTGGCGGTGCGGCTGAGCGCGCCGGTGGCGGTATGGATATAGCTGGCGTGCGCGGAGCGATAGAATCGGCCCTGGCGTTACTGCCTGGCGAAGAATTAGTTATCGCGCGTGATGGCCTAGTTGGAGCGATTGCCCGGTTACGCGACTCGTTGAGTGGTTCAGACAACCCGGCGGCTGCCGCGGCAATCGCTCAGCTGGATGCTGCTCAGGCAGCTCTCGACCGGGCTGGCGAGCATGCGAGCGATGCCCGTGATTCGTCCCAGAGATATCTCAACGGTTTATAGGCGCAAAATAAAAACAACCGGGCAAGCCAGGTTGTTTTTATTGGCGGAGAGGGAGGGATTCGAACCCTCGACAGAGTTGCCCCTGTACCCACTTTCCAGGCGAGCGCACTAGACCAACTATGCGACCTCTCCACGTTGCACACCATTATACCGCAAAAATTACCACAAAAACACCTTGCCGTTCCCAGACACACAAGGCTACACTAAGAGGACATGCCTATTATAGAACTCAAAGATGTTAGCAAGCTGTATGGCTTCGGGGACGCCACAACATTGGCGTTGGATGAAATATCTTTGACAATCGATGAAGGCGAGTTTGTGGCAGTCATGGGGCCGAGCGGCTGCGGCAAGTCGACGCTCATGAATCTGATCGGCCTGCTTGACCGCCCGACTCATGGGCAGTTCGTGCTACAAGGTAAGCCAGTCGAGCGGCTGCGCCAGGCGCGCCGGGCTAAAATCCGCCGCGATACCATTGGGTTCGTGTTCCAGTTCTTTAACCTCCTGCCCCGTTTGACTGTGCTCGAAAACGTAGCCATGCCGCTTACCTACAAAAACGTCAGCAGTCGCCGCTGTATTAAACAAGCCATGAATATGCTGGAGCGTGTCGGCCTAACGGGCCGCGAGTTCTACTACCCTCGCCATTTGAGCGGCGGTCAGGCGCAGTGTGTGGCCATTGCCCGGGCGCTCATTAACAATCCCAAAATTATTATTGCCGACGAGCCCACGGGCAACCTGGATAGTGCCAGCTCGCGCTTGGTTATGGAGCTGCTCAGCGAGATCCACAAAACTGGCAACACTATTTTGTTTGTGACCCACAACCCGGAGCTCACTCGCTACGCCACACGCGTTATTTACATGCACGACGGTGCTGTGGTTCAGGACGAGCAAACGACCTTTGGCGAAATCGCGGCCACTGCTCGCAAGGTCATGTACACCATTCCGGTTAAGACCGAAGAAGATGACTTAGAGGGTGTTTCGACCCTGATGCATGCCTTGCCCAACGAGAGCGGCGGCAAGCACACACCAGCGTCGAAATCTAAAAAGAAGAAGGCCGCAAAAACCAAGCGGCGCACCACCCGGAGTAAGAAATGAGCGCCATGATGCGCGGCAATTTGCGCATGGCCCTGAGCAATGTTAAGGGCGCCAAATGGCGCAGCGTGCTGACCATGACCGGTGTGATCGTCGGCATTGTGGCAGTGGTAACGGTGGTCGGCATTGGTGAAGGTGTAAAGCGCCAAGTTACCGAACAGCTGGCCCACTTTGGCAAAGACTTGATTACCGTCCGCCCTGGCCACCCGGCCAAGGATGACTCGTTGGTAGGCATGGGCAACACTGACGTGATTTTTGGTATGGCTGGCGTCAGCGGTTTGACAACTCACGATGTGGACGTGATCCAGCACGCTGGCGGCGCTAAGGTTATCGCTCCGCTCGGGGTGGTGGCTGGCACAGTGCAAGTGGGCAGCAAAACATTTAGCAACACACCCATTCTAGCTGCCAATCACGACCTGCCTGCTGCGTTGAACCAAAAGGTCGCCTTTGGCGGGTTCTGGGATAAGGATAACGAAAACGCCTTCACCGCAGTTATTGGCAAAGACGCCGCCGCCGATTTGTTTGAAGAGAACGTGCCGCTCGGCCGGACATTTACGTTCCGCGGCCAGACGTTTGTCGTCCGCGGTATATTATCTGGCTTCGACAGTGTGCCGTTCTCGCCCACATCCAGTTTCGACAAAGCTATTTTTATCCCCTACCAGACAGCAGCTACCCTAACCCATAACGACGCCAATTTGTACACGATACTCGTTAAGCCTGACGACCCTAAGAATACTAAAGATACCATGAGCGTCATTACCCGCAACTTGCGCGCTGCACATGGCGGCCAGCAGGATTTTGCCGTACTTGGCCCAGAGCAAACAATGGCCACCGGCAGCGGCGTGGTTAAACTACTGACGACCTGGATCTGTGCGGTCGCTGCTATTTCGCTGTTTATCGGCGGCGTGGGCATTATGAATATCATGCTGTTGTCGGTTACCGAGCGGATGCACGAGATTGGGGTGCGCAAAGCAATTGGCGCCACATCCCGGCAGATTTTAAGCCAGTTCGTGCTTGAGGCAACCGTGCTCAGCGTGGTGGGCGGCGTGACTGGGATTATTTTGTCGTTGGTTGTCGACGGCCTTTTGTTTGCCTACACTGACTTCAAGCCAGTTATCTCTTGGCGTGCGATTGTGGTTGCCACTGGCGTGAGCCTGGCGGTCGGTATTATCTTTGGTGTTGCTCCGGCCATCAAAGCCGCCCGCAAAGACCCCATCGAAGCGCTCCGCCATGAATAACCAGTAGCGTTATTGTCTTAGAAGACGATGTTCAGTACTATTGTGTCATGGCAGATATACATGAAGTAGCGACTGGCCTCGACACGGCCAAAGAAAAGTTTGGAAAAGGTAATGAGGCGACAATACTCGCCGAAGATCGGCGCCAGCTAGCGGCTGAGGCGCTAGCAAAAATACTGAGCGGTATAGATGAGCTATTCGCGATCAAAGCAGTCCATGTTGCCGGCAGTGTAGGTACGGCTATCGCCGGGGCTCATCTGGAACACCGAGAGGCCGTGACTGCAGTATCGGGAGTAGCGCACGATTCCGAGCACCCTGCTGCGCAACGCGCACTTACCAGCGGGCGTGCAGCATGCGGATCCTTGCTAGGGGATCCTGTACTTGACGATAGTGCACGCGGGAACGCGAACCTGCTGACGGTAGACTCTAACATAGATGCACTGAGTATACACCTGAGCAATGCCCGTCACCACGCTGAACTAGCCCTCGAAGGTATAGCTGGCCTGGAGACAGACCTGCAGACAGCCGCCACCGAAGGCGCGACCGCCCTTGCTGCCACCGAGGAATACCGCGCCTCAATCAGCGCCGAGTAAATTCTTACTCATCGTTTCTAGAACTCCAACTACACTGCTCAGTGCACAAGCCCCTACGCGCAGGGTTTTCTCTGGGCTTTATAAGCCGCAGTGAAAACTCTGGCTGCGGTCGCTTTAGCTTGTGCGCTTGAGCAGTGTAGTTGGAGTTCTAGAAGAATGAGAAGATGGCGGCGACGGCTGATACGAGCATCAGCAAAAAGGCGAACCAGCCGATGGCAGTGGTGAACTTTTTGTTGACGAATGGCCCCATGACTTTTTTGCTGCTGCTGATACGCACGATGGCGAACAGCACGACCGGTGCAACAATGGCGTTGGCGACCGCGGCGTAAATAAGGGCTTTAATAGGGTCAATACCTACAAAGTTCATACCCAGGCCAACGAGCATCGAGATGATAATTATGCCGTAAAACGCCTTGGCTTGGTCGAGGTTGCGGTACAGGCCTTCCTTCCAGCGGAGGCTTTCTGCCAGGGCGTAGGAACTACTGCCAGCCAGCACTGGGATAGCCAGTAAGCCGGTGCCAATAATGCCAATAGCGAATAAGAAGTACGTGGCGTTGCCGGCAAATGGCCGCAGAGCTTCGGCTGCCTGCGCAGCACTGGTAATTTCGGTAATGCCGTGCGGGAACAAAATACCACCGGCTGCCGCGATGATGAAGAACATGACCAGGTTAGACAGGAACATGCCGGTCCACACGTCGATGCGCATTGATTTAATCATGCCCTTGGTGACTTCAAAACCGGCATGCATGCGGTCGTGGACGGTCAATTGACCGCGCTGTACAGCCTCTTCAACTTCTTGACTGGTTTGCCAAAAGAATAGGTAGGGCGATATGGTCGTACCTAATATGGCACAGATTAGGATAATGAAATCTTTATTGAACTCAATGTGTGGTATTGCGGCGTGCTGAGCAACAGTGTGCCAGTTAAGGTGCGCCAGGATGGCCGACAAAATGTATGACAGCAAAATGAGGGCTAGCCATTTAAGATACTTGGCGTATTTGACGTACGGGGTAAATATTTGCAGGAGCAAGCTAAATACGGTGATCCCTACTACGAGCCAGCCAAAGCTCCACCGGGGCTGTAATAGTTGGACGGCTTTGGCCATCGCGCCTAGGTCGGCGCCGATGTTAAAGGCGTTAGCCATGAATAAGAGAGTTGTACATAAATAGAGCATGCGCTTGTTAAAGTACACGCGGATATTGCCAGCCAGCCCCTTGCCTGTTACCAGGCCGATGCGGGCGCACATTTCTTGTACCGCTGCCATAAGCGGCAGTGTCCACGGCGCCAGCCACAGCATGCCAAAACCAAATTTAGCCCCCACCTGTGAATAGGTCGCAATGCCGGACGGGTCGTCGTCAGAAGCGCCAGTTGTCAGGCCAGGGCCAAGCATTAGCCAGTAGTCTTTGGTTTTGCGCACGACCGAATTATTCATGCCCGCGTCGCGCACAATTTGCGTCATGAGCACTGCGCGGCCCAAAACTACAGCTGGGGCTTCAGCGGTTTTAGTAATTATTTTGTGTTTAGCGGTAGACATGTATATGCGCTCTTACCCCGTATTGTATCAGAAACCATAAATACTTTATAAATGGGCTGATTGTTATTGAGCGCAGGTCCCATTGCTGACCGTTTGGTTGCCTGCCTTGTGCAGGTCTTGCACTACTGCATCCATGGCCAGCGCGTAACCCAGGTTGTCGTAGCTGGTAGACTTGGCGAAGATAACGCCGATTACTGTCCCGTCCTTGTTGATGAGCGGGCCGCCGGAGTTGCCCTGTTGTACGTCGCCTTTTACAGAATAGATGTTGCGTTCGGTCTCGCCCTGGTTGTAGATGTTGCGGCCCTTAGCGGCAAAAGCTTCCAGTACGGCGGCGGCCTTTGCGCTCAAATCCCCTCCGCCCGGGTAGCCTAATATGACGGCGGCGCTGCTGTTCGCTGCGGTTTTAGTGTCCATGGCTAGAGGCTTGCCTGCCAAGCCGGAGGTGCGGAGGATGGCGATATCGAGGTCGGCGTCGAACAAGACAACCCGGGCACGGTGCGTGCCTGCAATATCGAGCACAGTCGGGTCGGTCACTCCTGCCACCACGTGGGCGTTGGTGATAACTTCGCCACTGTCTGCTACAAACCCAGAACCTTCCACAATGCCGCCGCACCCCTTGCCTTCAACTTTGACAACCGAGGCGCGCACTGCTTGGACGGCTGGAGTGAATTCACCCATGTCAGGCAGCGGCGCGTCTTTGTCCGGCGCCGGTTCTAGGCCGGTAAAGACCTGCGGGAAGCCGTTCGGGTTAATAAGATGGCCGAGCTTGGTGAGTGTGGCCGGTGCCGACGGCAACCCGTGGTCGAGGACGGCGACAACTCTGGAGCCACGTATTTGGCGCTGCCACATCGGGCTTGGTACGCCGCGGAAAATACTTGCCCCAAGCCAGATGGCAGCCAGTAAGGCTACGCCGGCAAGCACCGACCCGAAGTAGCGGTCCAGCTTATTGGCGAGGGGTGAATCACTGACCTTAAATTTCAGCAGCCAGCCGCTGTATTCGCCAATGCCCATAAAAAGAAACGCCGAAGACAGCGTAATGGTCAGTGCTAAAAAGGCACGCGTGTCCGGAGCATGAGCCAGGTGCATCACTTTGCCCTCTATAAGTGCGCCAATGAATAACCCTACAAAAAAACCAAATGTGGAGCAGAACTGCCGGATAAACCCAATCTCTAACCCACGCACAACTGCGGCGATTAAGAAGATAATTATAAACACATCGAGCCAGTTCATCTGACTTTTACTATATCATTTGTTGCTTATATTTGACTGTAGGTGCTAATCGTAAAGCCCATGTCGTGGAGGGCCTCTTTAAAGCCCCTGTCGGTGGCTAGGCGAACGTCGCGGGCGCGTTCATCAACCATGCTGCTGAGGGCGCGGAGTCCCTTGCTGACGTTACCTGGGTGGAGCATGAGCTCGACTGATTGGTTGGCGTGCACCTGCTGCAATTGCATGATGAGCCCTGCTTTTACCGTGTCAAAGTCCCCCTCAATATACCCAAAGAAGTAGTCGGTGGTAGTAACGTGATGCTTGCGCAATACTGCTGCATCGCTCGGTTTTAGTACCAGTTCTGGCTGGCGCAGCGCTTGGGCTGGCAAGCGCATGGGTATGTGATGTTTGGCTGCGTATTCGATGGCAACCGCCAGTAGTTTTGGGTCGCTGATAATGCCGTACTGTGACGTAATGTGCGTGGGCATATGCCCGACTACTTTTTTGAATTCCTGCACTTCCGCTTCGAGGAGTTCCTGGAGTTCTTGCGGCGTAGTATTAGCAAACAGCTCCTGGTATTCATTCCGGCGGAATATATCCCCATGCTCGCGCCAATGCTTGAGCAGTACGTGGATACCGACGTTTTTTATGTTGTGCTCGCGGGCCAGCTGCACCGCATGGTCGGTTCCGGGTGAGCCGAGCATGAGCGATAGCTCGGTGACAATGCCATCCTCGTGGGCGGTAACGATCCCGTTATTAACTGAAGTACAGAGTCCAAAATCGTCGGCCACGATAACGATACGCTTCATAGTACTATCATACGCTCTTTAACCAAGCGCCAGAATCACGACGCCGACAATCGTGACAACAGCACCGGCAATCGGCACGAGTTTTATTTCCTCTTTAAAGTGTTTGAGGGCCAGCCCCATTGTGAGTGCGGCATAGCACGAGGACACGGCAATGGCGATAGCGCCGCCAGCCTGGTCGTGGGTGAAACTGATGTTGAGCATGGCATAGGCGGCAGTGCCCATAACACCGGCGCCGAGGATGTATTTATTAGAGAATGCCTGTTTAGCCTGGCTTACGATGTGCCGCGCATCCTTGGCATATATCAGGAGTAATGTGGGTATGCTCAGCGCGCAGGACAAAAGCAGCGGCACTTCCCATCCAATACGCTCTACGGCCTGAGCCATGCAGGTGAACCCGGCGCCATAAAAGAAAATGGCAAAAATTGCCAGGAGCGGCCCTGTGCTGAGCAGCCGTTCGTTGCGTTTAATATTGAACAGACCCGAAGCGGCCAGCACCCCGGCTACGATAACCACAATGGCAGCAATTTGGCGCGCCGATATATGCGCCCCAAACACCAGCAGGGCGAGCAGTGTTGAAACCATTGGGTAGGCACCGGTTATCGGGCTAACTAAGCTCACCGGCCCGGCCAGCAGCGCTTTATAGAACAATATAGCGGCAATTGTTACCAGTATGCTGCTAACACCGGTGTACCACAAACTACTCGCGGTAAGCGTAACGTGCGGCCGTAGCACGGTAACAAATAGCAACCCGAATGCAGTTAAGCCTACGACGGTCACATAAAACAGCGTGGTGATTGGCCCAAGTTTTTTTGTAGCGTGTGCGCTCCAAAAATCACCAAACCCCCAGCCTACGGCAGTGAGCAATCCAAATACCACAGCAAACAGCGCAGCGTGATCCATGAGGCTGGTCTACGAGTCTTTCGGCTGTTTGAGGTTTAGCTGTTTGATCTGGAGCTTATCTTTAGCGTGCAAACCGATTACTAGCAAAAATAGTATGCCGAGGAATACGAGGTAGGCGCCCCGGTCGACGACATTGGCTGCCACGATAGTGTTGCCGCCAATATGGTGCAGGTTTTGGCTGAAAGCCAGGAACCCTTCGCGAATACCAATAGCGCCAGGCGTGAGCGCAACGAACAAAGCCATGTTAGCCACGCCGCTGTAGGCTAGCACCTGGCTAAACGACGCATGTGCCCCAACGTTGTGCAGTTCAATAGCAAAAATAGCGACCTGGCTTGTCAGTTGGAATACGGTTGCGCCAAATAATAAGCCAAGATTTATCCCGCCTAGGAACGGTTTGTCGTCACCCATTTTTGCCCGGTTTTTATTTTTGTACCAGCGCAGTATTACTACACTGCCAGCGGCAGCGAGCGGCACGAGCAGCGCAGTCTGCCACCACGGCCGGGTGCCTATCAGCACCATCAACACGCTAATAACACCGTAAAATGCATAGTAAATCAGCAGCGTAAAAATGTACGGTTTGATGCCTAAACTGTGACGTTTTTTAAGGTATGCCCCTCGGAATAATGGCCCGCTTTGGCCAGGCCCGAAAAAGTTAATCAGGCTGGAATAGGCATTAAACAAAAAGTTTTCCTGCAGCCCCATGTGCTTTTTATATATATGCAAGCTAGCGCGTGTCACTAATGCCAGCCATATGAACCAAACGCCGTAAAGTAACACAATGGCTACAAGCGTGAGCGGCGGCATTTGGGTGATCCGGTCAACGATCTCGGGATGCTTGTGCGTATAGTATATGAATGAAACAACGGTCAGCGCCAAAATAGTGACGGTCAGAATGGGTTTGAGGTACTTTTTCATGCTCGTTAAGAAGTATACCATGCAGTTTAAGTTGCCTGGCAGAAGACATAGGTCGTAGCCCAGGAAGCTAAAGCGACCGCAGCCAGAGTTTTCACTGCGGCTTATAAAGCCCAGAGAAAACCCTGCGCGTAGGGGCTTCCTGAGCACGACCTATGTCTTCTGCCAGGTAGTCTTAAGCCCGCAATGTATAATGATGAAGAGAGAATGAAAAGTATCCCCAGCAAATTAACCAGATTGCTTGGTTCGCGCCAGTTTTTTTACGGGGTCGTCCTGTTCTTTATCTTCGAGAGTATATGGGTCGCCTGCTCCGCTGTATACCCCATGGCCTTTGACGAAGATTTCCATTTGGGGATCATCAAAATATACAGCCATCACTGGCTGCCCTTCCTAGAGGCCCAGCCCAATAACGCCGCCCAGTTCGGGGCCTTGCAGCACGACCCGTCGTACCTTTTTCATTACCTCATGAGTTTCCCGTACCGCCTCATAAGCTTGTTTACCGCCGACCAAACTATCCAAGTTGTTGTGCTGCGGTTATTAAACGTCGCTTTGGCGGCCACTGGTGTTGTGCTCTTTAGGAAAGTATTACTCCGGGCTGGCACATCGGCACCGCTCGCTGGGACGATTCTGGCGCTTTTCGTGTTGGTGCCGATTATGCCGCTGCTTGCCGGGCAAATTAACTACGACAACCTGATGCTGCCGGTAGTGGCTGGAATGTGTCTGCTGGTGTTTAGGTTACACGCCGGGTTTGCCAAGCGCGAGATTGACCTGCGTGCCTTTGGTCTCCTAGCTGTGGTGTGCTTGCTGGGGAGTCTGGTTAAGTATCCGTTTCTGCCAGTTGCCGCTGCCGCAGCCCTATTTGTTGTTGCCAACGCCTGCCTCGCATTCCGGAGTAACTTTAAGCGTTTGCCATTAGCATTGGAGCGCGGGTACCGCGAACTGACACCCAAGGTAAAAATTGGCCTGTTGGTGGCTGTAGTGCTGAGTACTGGATTGTTCCTGCAGCGCTATGGCGTGAACGCGGTGCGCTACCACACCCTGGTGCCGAAATGTGATGTTGTGTTGAGCGAGGACCAGTGCGAGGCATATGGCCCGTGGATCCGGAATCATGAACTTGCCCAGGCCAAGCAGAACATCGATAAAAGCCCGCTCAATTACACGCTGCAGTGGGTGCAGTCGCTGCACTACCGACTGTTCTTTATGGTGAACGGGCCGCAGGACAGCTATCGCAACTATCCGCCGCTGCCCTTGCCCAGCGCCGCTGCAATTGTGATCGTGATCAGCGGGGTGGTGGCGCTGCTACTGTATCGTCAGGCAGTGTTTCGTTCCCGCCCATTGTTGGTGTTCCTAGGTCTTATCGCCCTGCTCTACTGCAGCGTGCTGTGGGCCGATAATTATTCGCAATATATAGATACTGGCGAGCCGGTAGCTATCAATGGCCGCTACTTGTTGCCAGTGCTGATGCCGCTCGCGGCCGTATTCGGCCGGGCAATGAGTATCGCGCTCGGCAAATATACCAGCCTCAAGCTGTTGTTTGCGAGTGTTGCCCTGCTGCTCTTTTTGCAAGGCGGTGGTGTGCTGTCGTTTATCTCCCGCAGCGATGAACTTTGGGACTGGCCAAACAGCGTGGTTATCCATACCAATAACGCTGCCCGGCGAGCCTTGTCCCCGGTGCTTGTCGAAGGCAATAAGTACTACTAGCGCTTGTCGAAACGAACGTGTTTTTGATGCTCGAGCGAGTCTTCTATAAGAATGCGGTTAATGCGGATAAGGTCGGCCACCACGCCGAGGGTGAACGAAATAAATGACCCGGCTATGAGCACACTGCCGAGGATAAGCGACTGCAAATGCCGGGCGCCGCTGGTGTGGTCGAGGATTACAAATACTAAGTAGCGGATAAACGGCACCATGCCCAGCACCAAAAGTAAGGTGCCAAGGCTCATAAAGACCACGTATGGCCGGTACATGACAAAGGCCCGCAAAATAGCGGTACCCGATTTAAATACATGTTCCCAGGGCGACTTAAACAAGCGCGATTCGCGGGTTTTGGCATTGGTTGTGATGGGTATGCTGACGATGTGCAGCCGTTTATTGGCGGCCTGGATAATCGTTTCCATGGTGTAGCTAAACACGGTGACGACATTGAGCCGGATGGCAGCGTCGCGCGAGTACGCCCGGAATCCGCTCGGCGCATCTGGTACTTTCGTGCCCGCAGCCACATTCAAAACGCCAGTGCCAATCCGCTGCAAAAGCTTTTTGCCTGCCGAAAAGTGCTTAATCGTCTGCACTTGGCGGTTGGCGATAACAATGTCTGCCTTGCCTTCGACGATTGGCTTCACTAACCGGCTGATGTCTTTGCTCGGGTATTGGTTGTCGCCGTCGGTGTTCACGATAATATCGGCGCCCAGTTCCAGTGCTTTGACGATCCCGTCATGGAAGCCGCGGGCCAGCCCCTGTTTGTAGGCGTGGTGCACGACATGTTTTACGCCGTGTTTGCGAGCTATCTTTACGGTGTTATCAGTGCAGCCGTCATCAATAATGATGACGTCAATACTCGTAACGCCGGGAATCTTTTTAGGGATACTTTCCAGCACTGACGGCAGTGTTTTTTCTTCGTTTAAACACGGTATCTGTATAACCAGTTTCATCACCTGTCTCGTCTCACGTTTTTTCATTATAGCGTATATAAACTGTTAATTCCCTGAAGGGCTGCAAAAGCCTAACTATTAGCCGGCGCCAGTCTGTGCTAACCTAGCTATAAGATGGCTAACGCAACGCGGGAACATGGGTTTACACTGCTGGAATTACTGGCCACCACTGGCGTGCTGACGCTCATTATTACGCTGACTTTTCTGTTTGTACACCCGCGCGATTATTCCCGGCCAAACCGCGACGCTGAACGGTGGCTCGGTGTGGCGCAGTTGATGCAGGCCTTGAACCGTTACCACGCCGACAACGGTAAATTGCCCGACGGCATTACGCAGACCCCGAAAATTATTGCCAACGGTACTGGCTACCTGGACCTCTGTGCAGACCTCGTCCCGCGCTACCTCAAAGATTTACCGCTCGACCCGAACGAAAGTTTGCAGCTGGCTGTTGATAATTGCGTCAGCACCACTGATGCACCTACGGTGTACACTACTGGCTATACTATCGAACAATCCAAGGACGGCACGGTAAAAATCGCCGCGCCTTCAGCCGAAGGTGGCAAACCAATTAGCCTGACGCATAAATACTAGCCTGGAATATTAGGCGGGTGCTAGTGGTAGTTGGCGCCGGGGTTAGTAATGAATAGGTCGTGCGGGTGGCTTTCGTGCAGGGAGCTTTGCGTAATGCGCAGGAATTCAGCCGTTTCCCACAGGTCAGGAATAGTCTTGCTGCCCACGTAGAACATTCCGGAGGTGACCCCGCCGGTTACCTGCACTACTAGGTCGTGGACACTGCCGCTGCACGGAATGAGTCCTTCGACTCCTTCGGCAATCAGCACGTCGCTGGTAAAGTTTTTGCCGTGGAATTCATCTTCTGAACTGACTTCCATGCCCCGCTTCATGGCTGCGACCGAGCCCATGCCGCGGTATTCCTTAAAGGTGTATTCTTCGGCGTCATTGATGATGCTTTTAAATCGCGATGGCACGTCTGCCCGCGCCAGTGTTACGACTTTGCCTGGTGCTTCTTTAGTGGCGCTAAACAGACGGCCAAACATCACGCAGGACGCGCCAGCAGCGAGCGCTTTGACCACATCGCCTGAATAGTTCACGCCGCCATCGGCAATAATCGGTATGTTGTGCCGCTGGGCGACTTTAGCGGTTTCCAGTATGGCGGTTAGCTGCGGTACGCCCATGCCGGACACGATCCGGGTGGTGCATATTGCCCCTGGCCCCATGCCAACCCGCAGCGCGTCGGCGCCGGCAGATATCAGCGCCTTGGCGCCCTCGGCCGTTGCCACATTGCCGGCAATAACGTCAACGTTAAAGTTGCCTTTTATATATGCGACGGTCGTGATGACTTTGAGCGAATGCCCATGCGCCGAATCAACAGTAATGACGTCTACCCCGGCATCTACGAGCTGCGCAACCCGTTCTTCAAACCCGGGGCTGGAGCCGACGGCCGCGCCAACCGGCAAGCCGAGTACCTTCACCTTTCGCACTTCGGCCACTTGCTGCGCAATAGTCAGGTTGCGGTGGATAATGCCTAGCCCGCCTTCCCTGGCCAGTGCAATAGCTAGGCCGCTTTCGGTTACGGTATCCATTGGCGCTGAAACCAGCGGCGTGGCTAGTTTGACGTGCGGCGTGAGCTGGCATGACAGGTTAATCTCAGAACGTAAAAACCCCGCGTAACGGGGTTTGAGCAAAACATCATCGAACGTGAGTGCGAGTTTTAGTGTATCCATACTCTATTGTATAAAGCTTATGGCTGGATTGTCAAAGCTATTCCCACCCGGTGATAGCGGCTGCCGACAGAGAGGTCACGGGCACCGAGTAAAATAGTTCACTGTAAAATTTTGGCCTTCCCTGTACGCTAAAAGTACATTAAACGGAGGAAATTTTATGCCCGAACTTACCCCCGAATATGATCCAACTAACCCCTCACACAACTCCCCTGTTCAGCTCGGCCGCAGCGCTACTTCGACCCGGCCAGCGACATTTTATGAACGCAACATACAAAACGAGCTATTCACATTCTTGGCACTTTCAGAGTTTGCACTTATCGCGCTCGCCGCGTTGGCCCCAAGCAGGAACGAGGCCAACAAGGCGCGACGCGCATGGCAGCTCCGCCGCGCTGCCCGCCCGGTAACGCCCACGACGTTTCCCTATGCGTCCCCGCGGATCGCGCTACTTTAGCCTAGAAGGCTCGCCGTAACCTAGCCATAGAGTAAAATGCCGACAAGGATGATCCCCTCGGTAAAGATGTACATGCAGTATGTCACCACGAGCGGATAGAGTTTATTGCGGGCAGCATATATTGCCCACACGATGCTGGCGATAAAAAAGAACCCCCAGGTGTACACTGACACGCTTTCGGCGCTTTGGTTTTGGTAAATGGAGATTGCCTGTGGCAGCTCAAATAACGGCGTAGCGATCATGAAAAAGTACACTAAATAGTCAAACGGGCCTTTTGGTTTTTTCTTGTTGAGATGTTTGTGTGCCGCAGCGTGCCGAACCATAAGCTTATTGTACAGTATGCCCAGGATCTTATGCTGGTTCGTCGGCTAGGAACACGCTCTTAGCTACAAAATATGTCCAGGCCAGCAGGCCGGCAGCGAGCATCCCGCTGACTATCAGCGTGCCGCTCTGCACTTTAATGAGCACCATTATGATGCTGGCGACGCCCACTGCGTAGTCGATGCACAACAAAATAAGTACGGCCTTTACTAACACGATCTTTTTGCCGACAAGCAGGTATATCGCCGCCAATAGCGGCAGCGACGCTGTAGCCAGGCCAATCAACATCGAAAGGTCGAGCGGGTTTTGGGGCGCTGCATAGGCCGGGTTGGCATCGTGGATGCGCACAAGAGCGTGGTAAGAATTGAACTCCAGCCGCAGCAGGTTCAGCCGAGCAATTGTGCCCAGTACCGACAATATCAGCATCACTGTGGCGTAGAGCTGTAGGTCTGGTACTAGTTGGGCAACACTAATTGGTTCCCGCGCGGTTTGGTCGGCCGCAGCGGGCGGCGGCGTCGGCTGGGCGGCTGTGGGCGCTGCTGCTGGCGGAGGTTGTGGCGCTGCGGCTGTGCTCGTAGCAGTTGGCGGGAGTGGCGCAATAGACGGCGCCGTGGCCGGTTGGGCCGGCAGTGTTTGGTAGACTTTGCTCACGTCGATGGCTGGCTTGGTGGGTGTGGAATCGGCCAAAACCTGGCGCACTGCCGCTTCGTCGATCGGCTGGATGCTTTTCTTGGCACCATTCGGGTTCACTGTGTAGGAGCTGCCCTTGGTCTGGTTGCCGCCCGCTGGACGGTCGTCTTCGCTCAGGAGCGGGTCGTTCGATTGGTAGCCTTGCTCGTTGTTCGGGTTCATTAGGCTTAAGTATATATGATTGTTGCTCTAGAGATTACCAAAAGGGTGCCCATGCGGAGGACACCCTTTTTAGGTACATACCTAGCGCTTATCCTACCGGAAGATATTCACGATCACATTAATAATGTTGTGATTGGAATTATTGAGCGTTAGGTCTATGTTGGTGGCTACCGAAGTGTTGCCGCCATACCCCGTACCGGGGTGATTTTTGTGGTGAGCCCACTCTTTGACACATTGGCCATAGTTTGTGAACCCCGCCTGCTGACAGTCGTGCTTACTCGGCTTGTTCATAGGCGTTGCAGCGGCAGCGAAACCGCTGGCAGCGATGATCGCCGTCGTTGAAAGGGCGGCGAACCCGGCAATGAGTTTGTTCGGCATCTTACGCTTGGTAGTAAGTGCCGTAGATTGAGAAGATCTGCGAAACATTGGTTTCTCCTCTTAATTTTTAACTAATATTTTTTCTGCTGCTGTATATGCGCCCCCCTTCTTTTTTTAACTCACGAATCAGGGTAATAACCCCGACAACCAGAAGCAAAAATGTGTAGGTCGCAAAGTTTTGGGACAACGTAATATTGCCCCTAACTACCAGTAATAAGGTGGTTGCGACCATGGAAAGGAGGGCAAGCGTAAAGGTGGTGCGACTGGCAATACGCCACACTAGGGCGCATATGCCGTACCCGACCACCAACAGCTCCCCAAAAACAACAGACTGGGCAAATATACCGGCCAGCATCGCGCCGGTAATGATGAGTGGGAGTTGCAAACGTTCTGGTACTCCGCGGCGTTTGGGTGCCACGCGGACTGGCTTGCTGTATACCCGGCGCGGCATCGGCGCGGCGCGGGGTACTTCAGGCTGAATTGAGGGCATACGCGGCGCAGCACTAGGCCGCAACACGGGGCGCGGCCGCGGCGTGTGTTGCTGCCGTTGCAATGGGTGTGAGGGGCGCGGCGCGAAGCCGTCGATAGTCCGGGGCATTAGTTTTTCCTCCATTCGGTGTTTTTGTACAATGCAATGTCTGAATAATCGTGAACTAACTGTAGTTCTGGGTGTGCCATGACCAAGTCTGCGTACTGGCTATAATCCACTTCTTTTGCCAGAAGTATATATTTAATGTTGTTAGTGGCTAGCCGTCTGCCAAAATTTTCACTGTCATTTGAATTTTCTAGGATATTTTTAATGGATTTGTCGCGGGCGCTCAGCTGTCCGCCGCTGGCGCCGCTCAGTTCAGGGTCTTGGCTCACAATAACCGGCTTGTCAAAAAAGCCTGGCCCAGGCGGTGCGATGATCCGGCCGGCAAACTGGTATGTCATATATTGATGCCAGGGCAGCATCAGCACGCTAAAGTTATCTTGGTCCTTGTCGAGCTGTGTGTTTGCAGCCTGCCAACCCGGCGGGTAGTGGCGCGGCGTGAGCTGGCCATCAAAGCCCCAGAACATAACCCGGGTAAATGAGAGCGGCAGCAGGAGTAACGTAACGGCCCCCGCGACATACAGTATCTTGGTTTTATGCCGCAGCCATTTAAGCGTGCTGTTGATCCCGTATGCTAGGAATACGCTGTAAGAAAGCGCTAACAGGCCAACGAATTTGTGCGGTTCGCGGTACCCGGCGTGGCCCAAAAGCCCGCCCATGAAGCCGACAGCTACTATGATGCCAGCCACGCCGCTGGTGGCGAATAACAGCATAGGCGTTGGCCGGGAACGCCACATGGCCACCGCACCAATTACGACCAATGTGATGATTGCGAGCGCCATAAGTCCCCAAAGCATGGTGCGTTCCTGGGGTAGTAGATATAGCCCGCGGTCCTCTGCCCAAAAGCCTTGCAGTCGTAGTACGTTGCCGGTTTTACCAATAAGGCTGCCGCCAGCGGTAGCAAACGCCTGGGTGTCGGCGGCGCTAAAACTTTGGACCGTGGCCGCCACTTTGCCCTGCCCCATAGCAAGTGGTATGAGCCAAAAACCGCAGCAAACCATAAATACTGCGCCTGCCGCTATACTGTAGCGCCCATAGGCTCGCAGCCCGGTGCGCCGCTGCCCTAAGGCAAGCCCGAGGGCGATGGCCGCGAGTATGGCTACTTCGCCGAGGGTATGGATAGAAACGGTCGCAATCACGCTCACGAGCACGCTCAGTTTGAGTGCAGCCACTATGCCGGGCTTATGTCCGAAAGCAATGGCTTGGCGCACAAACCACGGCAGGAGCGCATAGCCTAGCAACACCGAATATTGCCCGGCCATAAAGCGCGAATACGTATACGGATTGATGATAAAAAATATGCTGGCAATGTATGTTCCCCACTCGCCTGGCTGTTGCCTAGGCAGGAACAAGCGCAGCAAACGGTGCATGCCAATGCTGGCCAGCAGCAGTATGCCGAGCAGTAAGCCTTTTTCTAGCACTTCGCTTGGTATAACCAAGTTGAGGATGTGTAGCGCAGCATGAAATAAGTAGCTGCTCGTTACGGAATCAGGCATGCGTAGGACCGGCGTAAAAACCATATCGAGCGTGAGGATAAAGCCCGGCGTGAGGAGCGGCAACATAACTGCCAAGGCAACCAGCAGGTAGATTCCATATGCTGGCCAGTCAGCCGGGAGTTTTGTAAGTAAGCTGATCATCGTTTTGCCTTTTGCCTATGCCGGCGGATGTCGTACGCAACATAAGCAATCGTGCCAGCTGCGGCCGCTATGCTCACGATGCTACCCATGTAGAACCAACGCTGCGGCGTAAAATCCATAATCAAATGTAGGTCGTAGCTGCCGTCGGCATTGGCTACGCATGCGCCTGGAGTCTGCTTGCAGAGCGCTTGCGGGTCAACATACCATCCGTTCATGCCGCCATTCATTTGTAAATGGTCCTGCCCGCTGACGGTTGCACCGTGTGCAGCGAACAACCCGCCAATACCGTGCGCCCCAGTGTCTGCGCTGAGTTGCCATAAGTGGTTGTATGATTCTTTTGTTGCGAGGTAGAACGGCTGAGCTGTTGTGTGGGCAGTCACCAACGTTTTGGTCGGGTTTAGTACACTGAATTGCGTCTGCGGCGCCGGATCGTTTTGGTTTGTTGGCGGCTTGCTCACGACAAAAAAGTGGTTTTTAACATTGGGGATGCGCGTTGCCGACACGTTGTCGTAGTTGGCTTGGCCCTGTTTGCCCGGTGCAGTATCCGGATAGGCGTAGAGCAGTAGGTGCAAATGTTCGGCGCCGGGCGGCACGACGATTTCGGTGGTGTATGATGTCCAGTCGCCGCTGTGGCTGTCCATGCGTTGGCCGGTAGATGTCATGTTCAGATCGTCAAAGCCCACAAAGTAACCAGCGTATCTTCCACCCTTGCTGGCGTAGTCAAGGTGCAGCAGATAGTGCTCGCCTTCCTTTACATTAATATCTTTTGGGCCGGTGCATGCGATGTGCTTTTTAGCGATAAGTTCCAATGATTGATTACCCTGGGTGTGCTTGGTTTTGTCTAGGTTCATGGCAATATCTGGCTCAGCATCGTAGGCATTGCAGTCCCCTACTTTCGCTTCCCACAGGCCTTGTTCCAGTGATGGATTTTCCACGGCATTTTTATAGCTATATGCCGGGTCGGCGTACGAAAATTTGATATTCCCATTTTGTGGCACCGTAAGGTTCAACGGCTCCGACCCTACCGGCTTCCCGTCACGCAGCGGCGTGGCCGAGATTGCGATGTTGTTGCCCTGGGCTGTATAGAACAGCGGCTCAACGTGGGTGAGATAGAGCTGCTGTTCGCCGGGCACGAGCGGTTTGAGTTCTGTAGTGAGCGCTGAACCGTGGATGCTGGCTGGTGACAATGTGTCGAACACGTCCTGCAACCCAGTTGCCGGGTGGGCATCTGCGGCGAGTGTGAAATTAAATGGGGTGCCGAGCGTGCCGTGGGTAAAGGCGTACTTGCCGCTCAGGCTTACCGGCTGGTCTATGGCATAGGCCTGGCGCTGAGCGCTTACATACTCCAACGGCCGGGTATTTTGGTATAGCGCGTAGGTATTGCTTGCAAACGAAGCAGTCTTTTTGAAAGCATATCGTTTGGTGAGTACGTTGGAATCGAGCGTTGTTTGGCAGCCGAGCACGTAGTCGTACTGCGAGGCACTGACCGTGTCCATGCTGCCTGCTTCGACGTGTTTGACCTGCACATCTTTGGAGATAAATACTTGGTTTAGTTCAGTCGCAACGCCCGGGTTGTCGCGGGCAAAAGCCATACACGCATTAGAGTTCACAAATAACAGATTTTTGTGCTCCAGGCTGGCACTGGCCAGTGCACCGAAGTAATTCAGGCTCCGCGGCGTAAGTAATCGCTGATAAATTTGCACAAACAAGTACGCATTCATGAGTACAAAAGTTGCACTCAAGCTTACGTACAGTAGCTTTAGCCCCTTGCCCGGCCGCACATATTTGAGTGCGATGACGAGCGCCGCCATGAGTGCCAGCGGCATATACAATTGCCATTTTAGCGGCGAGCGGAACATCCATCCGCCAGGCAAGCCGATCATGAATTTTATGAGCACATCGGCTCGCAAGAATGTTGCCGTCGATAGCGCCAGCAGCAGTAAGAACACGGCTACGGAAAGTACGAAGCGGCGTCGTTCGTTTGGTTTAGCTCGCTTTTCGACCTTTACGTATACGCCAAATAATATGGCGTAGAACGTAAACACACCCAGGAAGTAAAACGGCCAGGTCTGCGAGCTGTAAAATTCGTAGTCTTTTAAAACGCCTTTGGATAGCGACAGCCCGGTAAATATATCGCCGGTATTGGCAATATCGACCAGGCTGGTGTAATCCACGGGTGCGCTGGTAACGGTATCGGACAACGCGCCTTTATCGACCGTACCAAGCGATGCCAGCGGCAGTATCAGGTAGGCGTTTAACAGCAGCGCGGCAACAGCTACAAGCCCGAATTTGAAGATATTGTCGCGGATGAATACGGCATGAGCCCGCGATAAATATATAAGGTATATTCCGGTGGCCAGCAGGTTGACCGAAAACGTAAACGGGTGCAGCAGCGAGATATTCATCGCCAGCACATAGAGTAAAAAGTAACTGAAGCGCCGCTCTTTAAACCCCTGCTTTAGCGCTGTCATGGCAACTGGCAACATGGCAACCGCTAGCAGTAGTCCGGCCTTAGAAAGGTTGCCCAGAAAAATTGGGTTGAGCGCAAAAAATAGCGCACCCAGCACTAACACACCTAGGCGCCGGACGCCCAAGAACGTTTTGGAAAACCAAAAGAATGCCAAGAATGCTACAAGCAAGCAGGACGTAGCGTAAAAGTACGCGATACCGATATTGCCAAAGATTGCAAATACCAGCAAATCAAGCAGCCGCCCGGGCAAGCGCATGACCCCGTCAGGGTTTGCCGCACCATGCTGGTACGACCACATGTAGACGTGCTCGGCCCAGTACGCCTTAAACTGGAACGGAAAAATATAGTCGCCATTACTGATGAAACGCATAGGTCTCCTTGTTAGACTGTTGCCCCGTAGGTGCTGTCGATGAAGCGTTGTATGTCGGTTGCCTGTAACGATTGAATGCTCAATGGCTTGGCGGCCGGTGCAATTGAGCGGAGTAAGTTTTGTACCTTGTTGTCGTACACGAGCGGCAGGTACGGCACGCCAGTCAGGTGCGCGCTGAGGATGGCGTGGAATTGCGGGCCGATAAATAGCAGGTTGTTGTGGTGTTTGCGGAAGAACAGGAACAGTGCCAGCGGGTTAAAGGCAAAGTCTAAAATCTGGATGTTCGGGTAATCGTGCTGCCACTTTTCTAGCAATTTGTAGCCTTGGGGGTCAATGTGCCGCGGTTCCATGAGTGCCACAATAATGTGCCTGTTGGTATTTTGTTGCAGGTAGCTGTCGACGACCTCAACCAGGCTGTTTTTATACCCTTCTTTAAAGCGCCGCAGCGTAATGAAAATAGTTTTGCCCTGGATACTAACTTGGCTGTCGAGCCGTTCGGCGTCGGCTTTGTAACTTTCTAAATCTAATTGGCTAATGTACCAGGCAATGTCGGTATCCTGCTCGGTGTGCTTGTTGAGCCGTTTAAAATTTTGGTAGGTTTCGTCGTCGCGGGCGATGATTGTGTTAGCGGCCTTGCCGGCGAACCACGCCCCTAAGCGGCCAATGCGCGGCGAGGAATTGTAATAACCAATTGCCAGCAAATAAACTTTTTTGCCCAGCAACCAGCGGCTCAGGAACAGCATTATGCTCATGATTAACACGTTAAGGTTGGCGTCCAGGCCCCATAGCCCGCCGCCGCCCACCACAATATTTTTCTTGCCCAGTATTGCTTTGATAATTGCTTTGCGGCTGTGCATATTAACCCGGTCGTAGCCAAATTCGTGATGGAATATTTTGTACGTTTCGGGGTGTTGGAATGCGATGCTTACCCCGGTGCTGCCCTGCTTTTTAAGCAAGCCGGCCAGTACTTCCATGAGAAGCTCGTCGCCGTAGTTCCCGCCGCCATAAAAGCCCAGCAGCAGCGTGCTGTCTAGCTGCCGTGACTGCAGGAATTCTGGCAATGTCATGCGCGCTCCTTTTTGCTTGATGTGAGATAGCCGACAGCGCCAAACCCAAACTCACAAGTTTTCATAAATAACATGCCAAACCCAAGGAACGGGTTTACCAGCAGTTTGCCCGGCCGTGAGAAAAATAGCTTGTACCGGGCGATTGGCCCGGACGATGCCGTGAGTTTGTTGCCAACCTTATTCTTACGCAAGTAGGCTTTTGCCTGTCCAGCGTAGTAATACTTTTTGCGGAGCGATTGGATGAGTTTGAAGTTGCCTTCGTTGTGGCGGATGATCGATGAAATCCGCTCAATCTTCCCCAAATTCCGCACCCGTGCCGATAAGTCCCAGTCCTCGCCGCTGACCATTGTTTCGTCGTAGCCGCCAACGTCCTGGTAGGTACTTTTAGCAAAAAACCGGGCGGCCTCGATGGCGTCGTTACCATGGTAGAACGATCGCTCCAGGCTTTTGCATTGCGCCCAAAAACCCTGGCCGAACGATTCTTCTGGGATGATAATTCCGCTGGTTTGCGGCCGGTAGTGCATGGTGTCGACGCAATCTTGTATGACGTGCGGCGTCAGCTCCATGTCGGAGTCGATAATTACCACGTATTCGCCGCTGGCTTTGCTCACCGCAAAGTTACGCTGGGCACTGCGTTCCGGGCCGCAATTAAATACTAGGCTGGTGTAGTACCGGGCGATCATTTTTGTGCCGTCGGATGAATCGCGGTCTACGACAATCAGCTCGATTGGCTCGTAGGCCTGGTTCACGATAGACGCCAAGCAGGCATCAAGCGTCTTATGGTTGTTCCTTGTAGTTACAATGACGGTTACGAGCGGATTGCTCATACGATGGCTCCTTCTGTGATGTGCTTAAAGTCTTGGTAGCTCTGGTCAAAGGTTATGTGTTTGCTCCATTCCCACGCTTGGCGCTGCATGGAGTCGTACCGTGTTTTGTTTTGTAACGTGGTGATAATGCCAGCGGCGAGTGCGGCTGGTGTCTGCTTGGTGATCACGCCGGTCTGGCCGTCTTTGACGCTGTCGCGCAAGCCGTCAACGTCGTATACGATGGCTGGCGTCCCCTGGCTGGCGGCTTCGGTTACTATCAGGCCCCAACCTTCTTTTACCGACGTGACCGTTATGAGATCGGCCCGGCGCATCAGCTCGATTTTTTGCTCGTAGCTCACCCGCCCCAGGTACTCAATGTCGTCGCGGAACGGACTGTTTTGGATGTATTCGAGCACAGTTTTGCCGTAGGCGCCGCTGGAGTCGCCGGCAATTTTTAATTGCAGTTCGGGAATGTCCTGTTTGGCCAATTCAAACGCCTTTACTTGGTCAATCGTGCGCTTCATGCCGCGCATTGCCCCGAGCGACAGCAGTGTTGGTCTGGCAAACTTTTTAATCGTGTTAAGGTTAGGGACTGGCGATATCTCGATGCCTTCGGAAATCAGGTGCGTATGTTCGGGCCGCCAGCCAAACCGGGCAAGGTCTTGCCGGGTGCTGTCCGAAACTGTGATAAGCGGTGCACGCGCCCGGCCGAGCAACCAAGTGGCAATCGGTTCGATTAGGTAATATCCAACATGGCTGAGCGGTTTTTTGGTCTCGAAATACCAGATTTCGCGGGCCAGTTGGTGGTAGAACGCAAAGCGTTTGCCTTTGCCGCGGAACAGCAAGCTAAAGTACGGTGCGGTGTTCACTGTTTCTATAACCAGGTCGTACTTGTTACGCAAGTGGCGCAAGTAGTACCACAGTGCTTGCAGCGGATGAATGTAGCGGTTATTGCCGATGCGGATAATGGTGATGCCGTCGAGTGTTTCGCGGGCGGCACTGCCCTTGTGGCGGGCAGTCAGCAATGTAACGTGGTGACCTTCCTGGACCTGTCGCTTCATAAGTTCACGCAGCACAATTTCAGCGCCGCCATGCTCAGGGTGGGTGTAGTCTTTCCAGGCCAGCCACAGAATGTTCATAACGCCTTTACCCGTTCCCTTTCTAGCATTACCATCGGTGCGCCCTCTGGCATGTCGTCAATATGCCGGCGCACAACATACAAGGGGCGGTTGGTGACTTCAGCGTGGATGTTGGCAATGTAGAGCGAGATAAGCCCCAGGCAGGCCAGGACGAGTCCGACCATCATCACAAGTAGAATCGCCAGCATCGCGGTACCGCGGATTTGCCACCCGAGCGGGTCGTTTAACACATAACGCTCAACGTACATGAGCAGTGCGGTCGGTGTTGCCGTGCTCAGAATGAAAATGCCGATGTAGCCAGCCAGTTTAAGCGGCACAAGGCTGTAGGCAGTGAATGAGTTTAGGGCCAATCGTACAAGTTGGCGGAATGTGTATGAGCGTTCGCCGGCGTACCGGGTGCCGGCTTCAAACGGAATATATGCCCGGTGGAAGCCGAGCCAGTCAATAAGCCCGCGGGTGATGCGGTTGCGTTCGGTAAGGCTTGAAAATACATCCATAACTTTGCGGTCTACCAGCCGGAAATCGCTGGCGTGCGGCGTGATTTTAGTGTGCGCGATCTTCTGCATAATTTGGTAGAAACGGTCGCTGGACCACCGTTTGAACCACCCTTCCTTTTTGCTGTAGGTGCGGACGCCAACAACGACATCGGCACCCTTTTGCCATTCGGAAAGGAATTTATAAATCATATTGGGAGGATGTTGCAGGTCGGCGTCGATCATAATTGCGGCGTCGCCCCGTGCAGCATGCAGCCCCGCGCTAATGGCTGCCTCCTTTCCAAAATTGCGCGCAAATTCTACTAACCTAACCCGCCGGTCACCCCGGGCCAAACGTTCCAAAAGGTCCATTGAATTATCTGTGCTGCCGTCATCGACAAAGATAAGTTCAAACTTGTATGCTAGCTGCTCGATGCAGCGATTTAACTCCCGGTACAGCGCCCGTATATTGGGCGCTTCGTTGTGGACCGGAATGACAATAGAAACTAATTTCCCCTGCATTCTAACTCCCTGCTTTAAAACTCCTGCTTGCGGCTAGGAGGATAACGAGCATCGTAATGCTCCCCATAAGTAAATTGTTGACGACCGCGCGAAGCGTGTCGTGGTGCGCAGCGAGCAACCCATAGGTCACGGCCGCGCCAATAATAATGATGGGCACCAGCGCATAGCGCCGCAGTGCCAAGTAATATGAAACAATTAAATTAACTACTGACACAGTGAAAATTGCCACACTTAGTGCCGGTAACAGATAGGCTACACTTTTATAATCGTTGCCCATCAGCAGCGTAACAATCCGTTCAGGCATGACTATAAATAATGCCAGGACCGGAAGGCCGGCCATGCCAAGCAGTGCCAGCGATTTTTTGAGCAGCCGCTGGTTGGCGCCTGGCGCTGCATTTATTTTGACGAGCGGCATAAGCACCAGCGACACAGAAGCTGTCAGAAAGAACAGAATCCGGGCCACGCTTGCCACCCCGGCATAGAGCCCTGCAGTGTGCGGATCAAAGAAGTGCTTTACCACCACAATGTCGACGCTGTACTGCATGGTGACCAGCAGCGAGCCAACCAGCACGAGCAACCCATATGGCAACTCAGGACGCAATAGCCGCAGATCCGGCATGCGCAAAAAGCCTTGGCCTGCTGGTTTGCTGAGTCCGTTTTGGTACGCCCATGATGCCGCAAAAATGCAGGACACGACTTGCGCCGCCACTAACCCGCCAATCGCGCCTGCTGTGCCACCGCCAAGTGCCACCAACACAACCGAGAATAAAATTTTCCCACCGGCGCTGATAATATTAACGCCAGATGCCAGGCCAAACCGTTTTTTGCCGCGCAAAAATGCGCCCCGGAATGTGAGCGGCACCGAGGCGACGAGCCCCAGCATCAGCAAAATAAACGGCCACGCTGCATCGAACTGCAAGAAGCGCTGCAACACCCGCTGGAACACAATAGTGAGCAGTAACAAGCCGACGCTAATAACCAGCGCCAAGTGCTCAAATTCGCGCACTACAGCATCGCGTTTTTCTTCTGAGCTATAGTTGGCAACAATATTTATCGTCACCAGGCCGAGCACCATAAGGAAAATCGTAACCTGCAAGAAAAGCGATATAAGCGTTTGAACCTCACCGAACGCGGCTGGTGCAAGCAGCCGCCCCATGACTGGATAGTACAAATAGTTCAGAACGCCGACAACAACCGATCCGACAAAGAAAATAAAGTTGTGGCGCAAGAAGTCGCTGTGTCGTAAACGGTGTAAAGTGTTCGCAGTCAAATAGGCCTCCTATGTAGGCATCTCAAACAGGTTCAGTATGGTAGTAGTTCTAGCTGGCGGCTGCTAAATTATTCACAGCGTGTTCGCCGATAATTGGGATGAGCCGCTGGTGACCAAGTTGGTAATCCAGGCCCAATCCGCCCTGCTCTGGCTTAGCTTCGAACGCCGAGGCTGGGATTTCAACCTTGATCGTGAAGTCTTCGTCCGGGCTGGTGTTTTGTGCTGCGGCAGCCAACAGGCGCCCGTGCCCAGTGTTTGCAATGTCGCCCGACAGGATTGCGTCCAAGTCGTGAACATCACCGCCCAGGTTGGGTTGCAACCCGAATTCAAACACGCCCAGTTGCTTGTTGCGGGCCAGCCAGCCAACGATGGCTTCGGCTTCTTCGACCGAAAATTGGTCGCCTTGCCGTACCGCCAATAGGTGGTTGGCATCGGCAGCTACGCGGCCTAACCCTTGCTCTTGAGCAGCAGCAACGGTGTCTTCGGCGGTCCGTTCTGGGCTACGCTGCGAATATGTGCCATTGTTTTTGGCGTGCTCGATTGTGAACTGCCACTGCAGCTCGGTAAACGGGCCGGTTGCGGCCAGCGCATGGTAATTCGGACGTGGGTGCAATTGGTGCCGCCC
>DATIIM010000013.1:0-184785 GCA_035479615.1 Patescibacteria group bacterium | reverse complement strand
AATTTATGGCACCTACACTCTAGCCGGTTCAACTGATTCGTTTGCGGCTGGCAACCTGTTCTCCTTGAATGCTGATGGTGCAGCAATCTTCAAGAACTCCACGAACTCAAACCAAGCCTTGCAGGTGCAGAACAGCGCAGGTCAGGCTGTACTATCGGTAGATACGTACAACAATGACGGGGCGGCCACGAGCGCCAATAACCTTATTCCTGATGGCGGCTTCGAAAAGGGCACTACAGGCTGGGGCACCAAAGGTAGCCTCCAGACAGCACCCCAGCAACGCCCCAATCAACACCACTCTGGTCGCGCCTCAATGTACGCCGAAGGCGGTAACGCTGCCGGTGGACCAGAGTACGACATTACGCTATCAGACGCTCTCGAGTACCAGGCAAGCTTCTACATCAAGAACAGCACAACCGACAAGCCAGCAGCGGGCGTTGTGCAGGCTGCTACAATAACGGCACTAGCGACACGGTCTGTTCTCAGAATACGTCCAACATCACCTCGACCGGCTGGACGCGCATAGAATGTTCCTTCAAGACTCCTGGATCGCACAGTGGTACACCGTACTTCTTCATTCAGCGAACCGACACGACGAATACTGACGACATGTGGATCGACGACGTCTTCCTCGCCAGCGATTACACCAGCTTCGAGATCAACAGTATGCGCAACGGCAGCATCGACTTGCAAGGCCCGATCTCGTCCGACCTACGTGTGCAGCAGTCGACCAACTCGACCACGGCCTTCACGATTCAGAACCAGTTTGCCAACACCATATTCAACGTCGACGGCACAGACCCCAACAACCTGGTGCTTAACCCAAGCTTTGAAAGGGACCTGACGTCTGGCTTGAGCGTCTTTGATACCTGGAGTGCATTTGGTGCCGGTAGCAGCGTAAGTCGCGATGTGTCGCAGTCGGCAGTCGGCAATGCGTCGCTGAAGATAACTACCGGTGTTACTGCCAATGCTGGTGCAACATATCCAACCAAGAATACCTACCCAACGCAGCTGGCCATTTCGAGCACTTACGCTCTGTCGTGGTATGCCAAGTTGTCGAGCGGCTCGTTCACCGACATCAAGGCCGGGTATGCCCGCGATGGTTCGACCTGGATAGACTGTATACCAACCAATCAGACGGTGGTGACAGGGGGCTGGACTCGCTTTACCTGTACATTTGCTACCAACGGCTCAGCCCCGAACGCCAGCGCAGCCATACGCTTTATACAGACAGCTGGTTCGGCCCGTACTTTCTGGATTGACGGCATACGCCTCGAAAAGAACACATTTGCTAACCCGTACGGCAACGGATCGATCTCGCTGGATGCGACCATCGTTTCACCGCTCAATCTACGCAACAACTCAGACAACACTGCAGCCTTCCTGATCCAGAATACGAGTGGCCAGTCGATCCTGAACGTCGACACTGTTAACCGTGTCGTCAGCTTCTCGGGAGCTACCGGCAGCAGCACGACCTCAGCATTCGTTACTATTGACGAGGCAAACAGCAAGATGTTTGTCGGCAGCCAAGCGCTCTGTGGCGGCCGGTTCTGTGTCGGTACTAGCTTAGTCAGCGCCGCTGGCGGCACGACATACACTAACCTGAATAACGTGATAAGCGCCGACAACACAATGGGCGCTGCTAGCACGATGATCGGCCAGGACATCAATATAACCGACACCGGCAGTACATTTGCCAACACTATCCGCGGCATCCGTGTCGACACATCTTCGTCGACTAACTCGCTCGACACCATCAACAGCTTCCACGCCAAGCTGCCGAGTACGGTCAGCAACTCATTATTTGCGGGGAACGCCATCTGGATCCAAAACGGCGCAGTTGATACGTTCAAATTTACTAACACTGGTTCATTAACCCTGCAGAATACGCTTGATAGCACGACGGCGCTGGCGCTCAAGAATGCTGGCTCACAGTCTGTGCTCAACGTCGACACCGCCAAGAGCAACGTATCGCTGTTTAGTGGTACGAGCGGCAACATCGGTACATGGACAACGACCAGCGCAATTAACGGTGGTTCGCCAGCTGCCCGGTATGGCAGCACTTCGGTGGTGGCCAACGGTTATGTATATGTAATGGGCGGTACTAGCAACAGCGCCAGCTCATTCGCCAACAACGTATACTACGCTAAGGTAAATGCCGACGGTACAATCTCGAGCACTTGGAACAGCGCTACCAACTTGCCATACTCGGCATACAAGGCTACTTCGTTCACTGCTAATGGGTACATCTACTACATTGGTGGCTATGACGGCACCAACACCCGGAGCGACGTGTCATATGCGCGCATTAACGCCGACGGTTCCCTCGGTGCCTGGCAAACGGCGGCAGCGGTGACCCCTGGCCGTTCCAGCTCATCCACGGTCTACTTAAACGGTTACGTTTACGTTATTGGTGGCTTCAACAACTCCATCTTCGTTGGCACGACTTCGTACGCTAAGGTGAATGCGGACGGTAGTGTGGGTACCTGGCAAACGGCTACCGGCGTGCTGCCATCTGCTGCGGTCATTGCTCGTACCAGCGCAGTGGCTGCCAATGGCTACATCTACCTGATGGGTGGCTCGAGCGACAACACACCAGCCAATGGTAAGACAGCTGTCTACTACACGCAGCCGAACGCCTCTACGGGTGACATTGGTTCTAACTGGTCGACTTCGGCCAACTCATTGCCGGCGGCGGCTGGTCGTACAGGTGCTACGGCGTTAGTATCGAACGGCAACGTCTACTACATGGGCGGTATCGATACAGCATCGGCTGTGCAGACGAGCATCTATTCCTCGGCGTTACCAGCTGGCGGTGGTGATCTGGCCGCCTGGTCGACATCCAGCAGCGTACTTGGTGCTGCGCGATGGGATGCTACGTCGGTCGTCACCAACGGCTACATGTATGAAATCGGTGGCAACAGCAGTAGTGCTACTACGACGTCGGTATCGACCATCTACTACGCTACCACGCCACGTATGCAGGTGGCTGGCTCACTTGACCTCGTTGGTCTGCAAAATGCCACACTTGCCGACAAAGGCAGCGACCAGAGTACTGGTAGCACCGGCGGCAGCATTACAGCTGGCAATGGTATCTTCGTTGGAGCACTGCAGGTTCAAGGGGGCGCCAGCTTCAACAGCGACCTTTCGGTCACGGGCAATCTGAGTGTCGGCTCCATACTGTCGGTTGACTCCAGCAAAGAACGCGTCACCATCGGTCCGTCAGCCGGCGACACTACAGGCGCACAACTGGTCCTAGGTAATAAGACTAACAGTGGTGATCCTACAGGCACAAACGGCGCTATGTACTACAACAGCAACACCAACACCTTCCGTTGCTTCGAAAACAGCGCATGGACCGACTGCCTGTCGCGGCATAAGATTGTGCTTGGTTCGGACGTCATCAACAACCAAGGCACGGCTTGTACGAACACAGACATTACTGGGCTAGGCTTTAGTGTAACCTCTGGGAACACCTACCGCTGGCACGCCCAGATCATCTACGACGCCGCAGCCACCACTACCGGATCCGAATGGACGGCCACAACGCCGACAACTACCATGCTATCCATTACACAACACAGCTCTACGGTATCTGGTTCGCCATCAACCGAGTATTACCAGATCGTCAACGCAAGTGACGGCGGAAACTGTAACTCCACCTCTGCCTTTACGGCTGGCAATATGGCCATGATTGACGGCATTGCGAAGCCGAGTGCCAACGGTACCGTTCAAATGCGATTTGCATCTGAAGTTAGTAGTTCAGCCATCACGGCTAAAGCCGGCAGCACCCTTGAATGGTGGTAGGTCTCTTAGCCCGCTCGTGGCTTAATTGACGGACGTCATGCTATTCATGAGATCCACAAGCCGCTGATCATCAATTGAGCCGACCTTATTTATAATGATGAGGGTCTTGCTGGTCACGATAAATCCGGCAGTGCGGCCATTGAGATTGGCGAGGTAGGCGTGGCCGATCGAGGTGTTGAATTCCCTGGTTTTAGTGACTTCTTCCATGATTGGTGGCCGCGACTGTTCGATGATGATGAGCTGCGCCCCATTCGTACTTTGCAGCGTGAAGTTAGCCAGCGTTGGTTGCTCGAGTGCCGCAGAACCTGCTACGAGATGGAACTCTGATAGATGTTTGGGGAAGTACAAAGGGATTTTCGCGCTAGACGTCATGGACGAGGGTAGGGCAGGCGTTGCACCGCTGCCGTTTGAGTGCTTTAAAGCCGCCCACAAGCCAACACTGCCAGCTATGGCAATGACTGCCGCTGCCGGAATGACTATCAACAGTCGTTTTTTTGCTACCCAGCCCCCTCGTCGTGTCGTTTCTTCCGTCTCCATGGGTTCCATTATACGGCCTTTGTTGATGTGAGACGCACCTACTTGTGAGTAAATGAGTCCAAAAGCACTAGCCATATAGTGCTAGTTACACCGAGAAGCTTTAGCGGTAGCGCAGGCGCACTCGGGAGTGGTATACTTTGACCAAAGAGGGAATGATGAAACAAACAATCATCGCGGTTATAAACCAAAAGGGGGGTGTCGGTAAAACGACTACTGCTACCAATCTTGCCGCGCAACTTGCCTCAGACAAAACTCCGGCGCTGCTTGTTGATCTTGACCCCCAAGGGAACGCTACCAGCGGGCTCGGTCTTGAAAAAGAAGGGCTGGGGCCAACTTGTTACGAGGTATTATTTGGCCAAGCGACGCTTGACCAGACAGTGCAGCCAGCGGGCCGGGAGGGCTTGTTTGTGTTGCCAGCTAATGCTAATCTTGCGGCGGCCGAACTCGAATTGGTCAATACAGAGCACCGCGAATTTGCGCTGCGTAACGCCTTGCAGCCAGCTGCTTTCGACTACATCATCATCGACTGCCCGCCGGCATTAGGGTTGCTCACGATCAACGCCTTAACGGCCGCCTCCAGCATCCTTATACCGGTGCAGGCCGAGTACTACGCCTTAGAAGGCCTTGGCCAACTACTGGCAACGGTGCAGCGGGTTAAAGAAGCGCTGAACCCGACGCTAGATTTACTTGGTGTTGCGATTACGATGTACGACAAGCGTACCAGCCTGTCCGAGCAGGTGGAGGCTGAGCTTAAAAACCACTTTGGCGATAAAGTTTTCAAGACAGTTATCCCGCGCAATATTCGTCTGGCTGAAGCGCCAAGCTTTGGCAGGACCATTTTCGAGCATGACCGCTGGAGTAAAGGCGCCAGGGCTTACAAACAATTCGCTAAGGAGGTAGCAAAACGTGCCAACGGTTAAAAAGTCAGGCTTAGGCCGCGGTTTTGATACGCTCATTCCCAAGAACGTGGACACTGCTGTGCTGTTCGACGACCAGGATCGCATCCAAAAGCTTGCCATCTCCGATGTTATTCCAAACCCGCACCAGCCGCGCCAACATTTTGACGAGCAGGCTTTGGCGCAATTAGCGGCATCAATTAAGCAATACGGTATTATCCAGCCCATGGTGGTTACGCCGCTGCCGCACGGCAAGTTTGCGATTGTTGCCGGTGAACGCCGCTGGCGGGCTGCCAGCCAAGCTGGCCTAGAAAAAGTGCCGGCCATTATCCGTACCACCAAAGAGTTAGAACAGCTAGAAATTGCCATTGTTGAAAACGTCCAGCGCGTTGACCTCTCTCCGCTTGAACAGGCAGTGTCCATTGAGCGTCTCCACCAGCAGTTCAGCATGACGTATGAATCAATCGCCAAGCGGCTCGGTAAAGCCAGCTCAACAGTAAATAACATTGTGCGGCTGCTACAGCTGCCTGATGCAGCCCGTGCTGCGCTCCAGGAAGACCATATAAGCGAAGGCCACGCCCGAGCGATCCTAGCCTTAAAAGAGACCCCTGAAAAGCAAGCAGAACTGCTTAAAAATATTATCGACCACGGTTGGTCAGTGCGCCAGGCCGAGCAATTCGTCGTGTCGATCAAAGAAGGTTATAAAGAAACCAAGGCCACCAAGGAACGTATGAGTTCCGAAACGCCTGAGACTAAACAGCTTAGCAAGCGCATTGGCGCACCGGTGCACATCCGTCGTACCGCTAAAGGCGGCCGGCTTGAGATTACCTTTAAAAGCGACGACGAACTCGAAAAAATTTTGGCGGGGCTGAACTAGAAGCGTTCAATATCGCTGGCTGGGAGAATCCGGATAGCCAGTTTACCAACGATGTTCTTGGCGTCTACTGGCCCGAATGCACGGGAGTCGAGCGAATTGGGGCGGTTGTCGCCCATAACGTATATTTTGTCCGCGGGCAATGTAATGTCTATGGTCCCGGCTGTGTCGGCGCCTGTGCGATGGTAGGGCAATTCGGTGTCCGGATTAAACCCGCTTGGATGAGCGGAGTTGTATACGGTGACGATGTTATCTTTAACGACGATCCTGTCGCCAGGAAGACCGATCACGCGCTTGATGAGCTGTTTGTTGGGGTCTTGGCCAAAATCGCTGAGCTTGGCTTCAGTGAAAACAATAATGTCCCCCCGTTTCGGGATGTAGTCGTGGCCGGTTATTTTTGACCATGTCTTGGCAAATTTCCATACAATGAGCCGGTCGTTGTTGTGCAGGGTATTATTCATGCTTGGGCCATCAACTTGATACGACTGGAACACGAACGCTGTGAGTAGGACGGCGATGATGGGTGCGATAAGCAAGATGGCAACAGTCGATAAAATACTGCGCATGCTCTCACCATCAGATGACCGCGAGGGGCCTCGATGATGGACGGGGGCAGGGTGTACGGCCGGTGGTGCCGGCTGGCTAGGCTCTGTATGCATTACAAGTTTCAAGTATAAAGGATCACTATAAAATATGCACGGTCAACGGCAAACTCCCGCGTTGTGCTATTTACTGGACGAGCGCTGCTGGTAGGGTATAATCATTAGTAGTATAAGGACTAAGGTATTACTCTGATGGTTCCCGCACGGAGAACAACTATTTCCAAATCCAGATATCTCGGTCTCGGACTCGGGCTTTTATTGCTCCTCATTGGGGTATCTTCTCTGAGCGTGGAAGGGGCCTCATCAATTGCACAAGGGTTTAAAACTACCGACCCCAACATCGTAGCTGGAGCGCTCGTCGGTCTTGAAAGCAATAACCCTAATACAGTCGAGCTGACAAACAGCAATAACATCGATCACTTGGTTGGTGTTGCCGGCGACAAGTCGCTCATAGAACTGTCCAATGGCAGTGCCGGTGTCCAGGTGGTTACTAGCGGTATCACCGCAACGTTTGTGAGCGACATCAACGGTTCGGTGAAAACCGGCGATAAGATCACCGCATCGCCAATTGCTGGCGTCGGCATGAAGGCTACTACCAGCACTGTCGTGATAGGTACTGCCCAGGCAGATTTGAGTAGTGTTAAGACCGAAGCGCGGACAGTAACAGATAAGGGCGGTGCCAAGAAGGCGGTTCAAATCGCGGCCATCCCGGTGCAAGTCGATAAGGTTTTCTATCAGGCGCCACAGGACCAAAGCTCATTTTTACCGCCAGCGTTCCAGGACTTTGCGAACAGCGTAGCCGGGCACCAAGTGTCGCCGGTCCGCGTGCTCGTGGCGGCGCTCCTTGTACTGTTCTTGTTCGCCACTGTTACGATCCTGTTATATTCGGCGGTGCGGTCCAGTATTATTTCAATCGGGCGCAACCCACTTTCTGAAAACGCGGTTCGCAAAAGCTTGGTGGAAGTGGGCCTTACGGTCGTTGGTGTGCTCGCATTTACGGTCATCGTAATTTATCTTATTTTGACGTTATAGCCTACCCCTGTTAGGTTTTCCACAGGGTACAGGGGTAGACGCGTTGTAAAAACCACCTGTCTTACCAAGCATAAGCAAGGTAAAATAGTAACAGGGAGTTCTCTCTATAAATTGAGAGCCAAAAATAAAAACAGTCGTGGAAAACAAAAACCAAAACACGAATGTTAACTCTGTAATTGATGATGGTGGGGTCCCAATGTCATCTGGTCTTGGCGTAGTGCCAGAACCGATGGACAACAGCCCGGAAGCTTTGTCACTCGATCCAACGACACTTGCTCAGCCACCGCCAACAGAGGTACAAGCGTCACAACCAGCGAAAAATTTCTTTGCGCGCACGTTTAAGCGGGCCGACATTGTGTTGGTCGCGTTGCTCGTTGTGGGTATGGCGGCTCTCCTGATAAGCACCACTCAGCACAAGAGTAAAACGCCTTCCGCTAACAGCGTGACGAGCGAATACACTACCCAACAGATCCCCTTGGCCGGTTTAATTACCACTGAGCAAGGGGCAAGTTTTGGGCCGAGTAATGTGATTATTAACGGCACGCTCAAAGCGAGCGGCGGGTTAGTGATTACTCCTTCGGTCCAACCGAACGCGCCCGCAACTGGCCAGCTGTACTACGACCAGAATACCAACCAGCTGGCGTACTTTAACGGCACCCAATACATTTCGCTCACCCAACAAGGGGCCGTGGTGCAAAGTGTTGGCGGTATAACTGGCGCCATAACACTGGGCGGCGGCCTGAGTGTTGTCGGCAACCAGCTGACAGTTAGCCAGCCTGCGGCAGCAGCGAACGTTTCGTCGCTTGGTGGAGTGACTGGGGCTGTTACGGTGGGAAGCGGACTCAAGATTGTCGGCAGCGATTTGCGCAACGACGGGGTGCTTAGCCTGGTCCCCGGAACCCCCAACCTGATTGTTGCAAACGACGGCAATGGCAACCTGACGATCAGCAACGTCGGCGGCGGGAGCGGCACTGTGACGAGCGGTGGCGGCACAGTCGGCCGGATTGCGAAATTCACCGGCGTGCAAAATGTTGAGGATTCGCTGTTGAGCGAGAGTGGCGGCACCGTGACTACTAACGGCAACCTGGCGGTGACTGGCGCATTGAGCCTTTCGGCGGCTCTGACAGTAGCAAATGGCGGGACCGGTGTTACTTCGCTGACCGCCAATGGCATCGTCATCGGGCAGGGTGCCGGTGCGGTCACGACAGTAACTTCGGGCGGGGCTGGGCTTTGCCTGATGTCAACCGCAGGTGCGCCTTCATTCCAGGCTTGCCCCAGCGGCAGCGGTGTCGCATCACTGAATAGCCTGACTGGTGCGGTCACTGTGGCGAACGCCAGCGCAGCCGGCAGCACGGTGACCATCGACAGCGCGACAACGGTAGCCAAGGGTATCGCCAGTTTTAATGCAACGAACTTCAGCGTGGCGGCCGGCGCTGTAAACCTTATTCAGGATATTAATACCGGCGCTACACCGACGTTTGCGGGCTTGAACACGAATACCATTACCCCGAGCGGCGCATTTACCGTTGGAGCATTGGCACAGATGTTTACGCTCCGTGGAAGCGCAGCAAGTACCATCACCGCCACAAACGCCGGTAATACCACAACAGTTGGCTTTCAAACACCAACGGCAAATGTAAACTACCAGTTCCCAGCTGCTACCGCCGGCACCTACGACATCTGTAGTACCGCCGGTAACTGTGCTGGAAGTGGCGGCGGGGTAACCACGCCGGGCGGCACCAACAACGCAATCGCCAAATTCACTGGCTCGCAAACCCTGGGTAACTCGAACATTAGCGACACGGGAGCGCTGGTAACTATTACCGGCAACGCTTCAGTAACCGGCAGCCTGTTGCTGGGAACCGCGCTTGGTATCGGCAATGGCGGCACGGGCACAACAGCACTGACCAACAACGGTGTGGTGATTGGGCAAGGCAGCAGCCCACTGACAACTGTCAGCGCTGGCGGAGCTGGGCTTTGCTTCTTGTCTACGGTTGGCGCGCCGACCTTTGCCGCGTGCCCAACGGGCGGCGTAACGAGCTTGAATGGTTTGACTGGCGCACTGAGCATTGCCAATGCTTCGGGCGTGGGTTCGACGGTTACTATCAACGACGCAACCACGGGTGCAAAAGGTATCGCCAGCTTCAACGGCACGAACTTTACGGTTGCTAGCGGTGCGGTCAACACGATCCAAGACATCGCCACCAGCGCAGCACCGACCTTCGGGCAATTGACGCTGACATCAAGCCAAGCTACCAACCCGATGCTGCTCATCAACAACACTAACGGGGGTGCAAGCGGCAATTTACTCGATTTACAGGTGAGCGGATCGAGCAAATTTAGTGTTCAACCGAACGGAAATACCGCGGTTGCAGGGACGATAAACGGGCAAACTATCTCTGCTAGCACGAGCTTGACCGGCACGCTGGCAGTGGCCGGCAACACGACGTTAACAGGAGATATCGCGGTAAATGGCGGGGACATAACCTCTACTGGAGCTTTGAACATTACGCCAGGCGGCGCCTTAACGGTGGGGGCAACTACGCAAACCTTGGCACTGCAAGGAGGCAGCTCCAGCAGCTTTGCCGTGACTAACGGCGGCAATACTACCACCGTGAATTTCCAGGCGCCAACGGCTAACGTGACCTACCGCTTTGCGACAGCTGCTGCCGGTACCTACGACATCTGTAGTACCGCCGGTAACTGTGCTGGAACGGGCGGTGGCGTGACAACCGCTGGCGGTACAACCAACCGTTTGCCCAAGTTTACGGCAGCTCAGGTAATTGGCGACTCGACGATCAGCGACAACGGCACGACGGTTACAACGACCGCTAACCTGACGGTCCAGGGCGGCACGCTGACAGCTGGTGTTGCAAACACCCAGACTGGTTCGCTCACCCTCGCCTATGGTAGTGCTAATTTCAGCGGTACGCTTACGCCCGGCGCGCTCACCGCAAACCGCACCTACACCTTGCCGGATGCCAGCGGTACATTCTGTTTGAACGGCGCATCGAGTTGTGGTTTTGCCACCGGCAGTGGTGCTGCGTTTGTGCAGGGCGGCAATAGTTTTGCGACTGCCGCAGACCTCGGCACAAACGACGCTAACGCCCTCAATCTGCGCACGAGCGGTATAACGCGAGTGAGCATTGGCGCTACCGGAGATACCACATTCACCGGCGACATAGCCGCGAATGGCGGTGATATTACGTCGAGCGGGGCATTGAACATTACTCCTGGCGGTGCACTTACGGTAGGTGACACGGGCCAAACACTTGCGCTGCAAGGCGGCGCAGGCACAACGCTCAAGGCAGTAAATGGCGGTAGTGCCACAACCGTGAATTTCCAGGCACCGACAGCAAACGTTACGTATCGTTTTGCCACAACCGCTGCCGGCACCTACGACATCTGTAGTACCGCCGGTAACTGTGCAGGAAGTGGCGGCGGGGTAACCACACCGGGCGGCACGACAAACCGGCTCGCGAAGTTTACCGGCTCGCAGACGATCAATGATTCGACAATTAGCGACAACGGCACGACGGTTACAACGACCGCTAACATGGTTATTCAGGGTGGTACCGGAACGATCGGGGTAGCTGGCACGACGAACGGTTCGTTAGTGTTGGCTTATGGCGGGGCGGCATTTTCGGGCACAATAAACACTGCCACACTCACCGCAAACCGCACCTACACCTTGCCAGACGTAGGCGGCACGTTCTGTTTGACCAGCGGCAACTGTCTTGGAGGCGGTGGCGGCGGTGCTAACACAGCGCTTTCTAACTTGAGCAGCGTTGCGATCAACACCAGCTTGCTGCCGGGTACAGCCGGAACTGTCAACTTGGGGTCAGCAATATTCCCATTTGGTGACCTGTACATCGCGGGTACTTCGGGTACGCCCGGTACGAATAATTTCCGGGTGACTGGTGCGGCAACTGCCGCCCGGACGATTACGCTACCGGATGCTAGCGGTACGGTTTGTTTGAACGGCGCTGCTGCTTGCGGCTTTGCTACCGGCAGCGGCGCTGCCTTCCTGCAAAATGGTAATTCGTTCAGCGCGACTGCAAACCTCGGCACAAACGACGCTAACGCCTTAGCGCTTCGTACCAATGGTGCGAGCCGGATCACGATTGCAGCCAATGGTTCGGACGCAACATTTGCCAGCAATATGGACCTCATTATGCAAGGCGCTACCGCGTACATAACCAATGCCCAGGGCAGTACCCAAGGCGAGGCCTTTGGTAGTGGCGCAAGCACCGGCGATAACGCAGTCGCAGTCGGGTTCGGCTCCTCAGCCTTTAACGGCGGAGTAGCAATTGGCCAGAATGCATCTACCACGTCTACAGCCGGTGTGGCAGTGGGTACTGGCTCAAGTGCTAGTTTCTTGGCTACAGCGCTTGGCAATAGCGCCAATGCTGCCCAAGAATCGACCGCCTTAGGTCAGAATGCGGTAATCGGCGCGCACAATTCAGTGGCAATCGGCAAAGACGCTACAGTCAACCAGCAGTTCAGCATTGCGATTGGCCAGAGTGCCACAACCACGGCCAGTAACCAAATGGTGATCGGCGCCAATGGCTATGAAATTGACCACGTCTATGTTGGTTCCGGCGTGGCCGACGCCACACCAACCGGATTTACGCTGCAAGGCACAGGCGGCAGCGGTGCGAACGTTGCTGGCGCTGATGTGTCGATTGCCGGCGGTGCCGGTACAGGCACCGCGAACGGCGGGAATGTGAACATCCAGATTGCTGCTCCTGGTACGGCTGGCTCAAGTGCCAACGTGCCAACAACGGTGCTGAGCCTAAGCGGCGCCAACGGCAGCGCCTTATTCAAGAATGTAGCGAACTCGGCGACGGCTTTCGAAGTACAGACCGCAGGCGGCGCACCAGTATTTACGGTCAACACAACCACACCAGGGGCTTCAGTAGCAGGGGCCACAACAAGCACGGGGAATATTAATTCTTCCGGTGGGGCTATCCAAACGGGCGGCACGAGCCGTATCGACAACTCAGGGAACTTGGTCAACATCGGCAATATCACTGGCAGCGGCGCGACGAATATTAGCGCTGGCGGTACGCTCACAGTCGGCAACACTGGCCAGATTTTAGCCCTTCAAGGCAATGCCAGCAGTACCTTTGCCGTAACTGGCGGCGGCTTTACTACTACAGTAGGCTTTACCGGCACTCCCACTGGAGCTGTCACATACAACTTTGACCGCGCAGCAGCAGCCGGTACTTACGTGGTATGTACGACGGCCGGCAACTGTCTGGGTGGCGGCACCGGCGGTGCGAATACGTCGCTGTCTAACCTGACTGGCGTTGCCATCAACACGGCATTGCTGCCGGGCGCAGCCGGAACTATTAACTTGGGTTCGGCAACATTGCCATTCGGCGACTTCTATCTGGCAGGCACATCCGGCACGCCAGGCACGAATAACTTTAAGCTGACTGGCGCAGCTACCGCTGCCCGCACGATCACGATCCCAGACGCGAGCGGCACGGTCTGTTTACAAAGTGCTGCAGCCTGCGGCTTTGCTCCTACGAGCGGTTCGGCTAACTACATTCAGAACCAAACCGGTTCAAACCAAACTGCTGACTTCCAGATTTCTGGATCGGGACGCGCCGCGACGTTAAACGCCACCACTGGCATCAACACCGGTGCGATCGGAGGCACACAGCGCATTGACGCCTCGGGCAACCTGGTTAATATTGGCAACCTCACCGCTACTGGCGCTATTACCGTTGCTTCGGCCGGCGCCGGCAACGATGTCATTATCGATGGCGCTGACCAGTTCATTGTGCAGGATGTGTCTGTGCTGAATAACAACGTCACGATTAGCGGCCAAGCCGCTGACGCGCTGACTGTGAAGTCATCAGGCAATGGCAGTGGGGTGGTGGTATTGAACGTCCAACAGAGCGATGGTGATTCCGCTGCCCGTATTACCGACACTGGTACAATTGCTGCCGGTAACGGCACGAACATTGCCGGCATTCTTGCACTGGCAAAGGGGACTGGTTCGCTCTTTGGTGAAATCCACGCCGACAACATCACTGCGAGCCGCACACTGCAATTCCCGGACGTGTCAGGAACGATTTGTACTGATGCCGGGAACTGTGGTTCAGCAACGGGCACACTACAAACTGCCTACAATTTCTCGGCAGGCGGCACTACGCCAGAGATTAAACTTGATGCTACACGCAACGGCATCGACGTTCAGGATGCTAACGGCGCTGGTATCGGCTCCAGCCAGAACTTTATAAGCTTCCGAGGCCCGAATGGTGCTGGCCTGGGCAGTATCCTATTTGGTGTGGGAACTCAGGGGAACCTATTTGTGCAACCCAGCACCGACCGCACCGACCTGTTCGACATCAACAACAATGCCGGCAACAACGTCTTTACAATCGATTCGGCAACTAGCAATGGGCGCGTTGGTATTGGTTTGGGCGGGAGCACACTGCCCGCCTACACATTGGATGTAGCCGGTGACGCTAACCTAACGACCGGCAGCGCGTACCGCATAAACGGCACCTCGATTTGTACGAGCTCGGGTTGTACTCCGGCTGCCGGATCGGGCAACTACATCCAGAACCAGAATGCTGGTGCACAGGCAACAGCTAACTTCTGGATTTCCGGTACCGGCCGGTCTGACACATCGGTAGTTACGCCATTACTGGACACCGCCAGCGCGGTGACATTGAACATTGGTACATCAGCATCGGGCATCAGCTTGAACCAAAATGCAACGGTGGCTGCCGGCAAGACATTGACGGTAACCAGTGCATTGACCTCGCTAACCAGCGCCACAACAGGTGATGCCTTGGCGGTCAGTAATTCAACCTCTACCGGCAACATTGCTGTCTTTAAGGATAACGCCACAGCCGTGGTGACCGTTGGCGATGGCGGCGCGGTACTGCTGCAAAACGAAACGAACCAATTGAACGCGCTTAAGATTCTGACCACCGCAGCTTCGGGTGCCCACGTACTATTCAACGCCGATACTATCAACGAGCGGGTTGGCATTGGCGGCGTGGCCACGGCATCGAAGTTTGAAGTGCAGGGCGGTGATGCGGCTATCTACAACAGCGGCAATAACCCGCGCCTGATACTTGGCGACAGTACGTCAGCCGGGCAAAACGGGTACCTGCAGTGGGACAGCGCTAACGACTACTTCCGCATAGAATCGGTTGGCACAAACGGCGTGAAGATTAACGATAACTTTGTGACGATTGGTAACATTTTCCCAGATCAGCCACTAAAGGTTGCCAATGGCACGAACCTGCTGTTCCAGGTTAATACTGCCGGCGCAGCCACATTGGTTGGTGGCCAGACGGCCGACTTATCGGCAACAGCAGTTGCTACGGCTAATGGCACTGGTTCGTCGCTGTCGATCGCCGGTGGTAACGAAACCAGCAACACCTGCGGTACGTCATGTACTGGTGGTGCACTTAACCTACAAGCTGGCAATGCGACTGGCAGCTCCGGCACACGTAACGGCGGCTCCGTAGCTATTGACGCTGGAACCGGCAACACCGGCAACGGCGCAGTTAACATCGGTACGGTCAATAGCGCCAATGTCACCATTGGCAAGACTACTGGCGGTAGCAGTGCAACGCTCCACGCTGGCACCGGCGGCGTAATTATTGGCGACGGCGGCGTAGCCAACACGATTCAGATCGGTAACACGACTGGTGCCGTGTCGCAGACAGTGAACGTCGGCAACAACGCTACGGCTAGCTCTGTCAGCCTCGTTACTGTCGGCAGCAATATTGGTGCATCCTCACTCACGCTGCAATCCGGCACGGTCGGCACAAGTTTGTTGAGTACCGGGAACGTCACAATCGGTGCAGTTGACGCCAACGGTACGCTTTTGGTGCTCGACACTAAGAACACCTCTGGCGATCCAACTGGCGTTAATGGCGCGATGTACTACAACAGCAATGCCGGCAAGTTCCGCTGCTACCAGGGCGGCGCTTGGGCTGACTGTATTGCAGCCAGCGGCGGATTCGTATCTTTGCAGAATGCCTACACTAACTCTACTGGCGGCACGACGTCTGAAATCATCGTGGATAACACTCGCAATGCACTCGACGTCCAGGATCGCAGCACCTCAAATGGGGGAAGCATTGCAGCTAACCTGTTCAACGTGCGGGGCACTGCTGCCAACGACTCCACTGCCGGGGCACTCCTATTCGGCGTTAGCAGTACCGGGTCTGTCACTATTGCTCAGAATCTGACACTGCAAAGTTCGACGTCGTACATATCTAATACGCAGGGTGGCCCTAACAGTGAATCTTTTGGTGACGGCGCTACCACTGGCGGTAATTTCCGTGCCACTGTTGTGGGTAACGGCGCAACAGCCACGAATAACGACGCAGTAGCAGTTGGCTATGGCACCTCTGCTGCTAATGACGGTGTGGCTGTCGGTTCTACTGCCCAGTGTATTAACACTGGGTGTGTGGCCATCGGTTTCGGCGCTACTGCTGCATATACTTCGCTGGCTGCGGGCGGTTCGGCAAGTGCCAACGCTAACAACGCGGTGGCCCTTAACGGCACGGCTAATAACCATAACTCTATTGCCATCAACGGTATTACGACCACTACAAACCAAATGGTAATTGGAGCCACGAGCGGCGGCCAGATCAGTTCAGTGGTTATTGGGTCGGGCGTGACCGACACCGCACCTGTCGGATTCACATTGCAAGGTACCAGCGGTAGCGGTGCAAACGTTGCCGGTGCCAGTACGACGATTGCTGGCGGTCAGGGGACTGGTACGGGTGTTGGCGGCAGTGTGATCTTCCAAGCCAGCGCAGCTGGCGGCACAGGCCCAAGCCTTAATAGCCTTTCGACGCTGGGTACATTTGCCGCCACAGGCCTGACTCTGGGCAACAGCGCACTTAACACGCCGCTGACGCTGGACTCTGGTACCGGTACTATCGCCATTGGCACCGGCGCGCAAGCGCGCACGCTCAACGTCGGCACGGGCGCTGCAGTCGTCCAGACCATCAACATCGGTGGCACCGGCGCCAACGTTATCGGCATGGGCAATACCCAGGCAGCCGGTTCGGTGAACCTGGGTGCTGCGATGACCACCGGTACAATTAACGTTGGGGGTGCGTCGCAAACTGGAACGCTCACATTCGGCCAGTCGACAGCCAGCAACACGATTAATATCGGGGCCGCTACGACTGCTACGGGCAACACCCAGACGGTGAACATTGGTTCTGCTGCAACTGGTACGGGCAAGTCTGTTATCACCATCGGCAACACCAATGCCGCCTCAGCACTCTCATTGTTGGCTGGCACCGGCAACTTGCTACTGCAGACTAACTCGGCTTCCGCGAGTGTTATTATCAAGAGCGCTACAAATGGGAACGGCGCGCTTAAAGTCACGGATTCTAGCAATGTCGCCTACCTGACGGTTAACACGTCGGCTACCGACCCCGGCACCTACATTACCGGTACTGGCACAGGTGGTGGCGGCAGCAGGCTGTACTTTGGGCCAGTCGGCGACCCTAACATATATATTGGCGAGTCAGGGACCACCGACACGGACGTTATGGAACTGTTTGCCCGTGCAGCATTCAGCTTTATAGCTGGTTCCGGCCCCGACGAAGTGCTCAGCATCAGTCAAAATGGCATGGTAGACGTACACCCACTTAATACGTTTGGGGGCTTTGTAGTCAATGCGCTCGGGGCTGGCAACAACAACGAGGTCTTCTCGGTCAACCCAGACTCAACCGCGGTGAACATCGGTAATTACTTCGCCGATAATGTTGGTACGCAGCTGGTACTCGATACCAAGCAGAACGCCGGCGACCCAACAGGTATAAACGGCGGTATGTACTACAGCACCGATACCAACACGTTCCGCTGTTTTGAAAACAGTACGTGGAAGAACTGCATTACTGGTGCCGGGGCTGGTTTGGCAAGAAACGCTATGGACACATCATCGGCAGCGGTTACTGCCGCCGGCTACCTGTACGGCTTTACTAACTCGAGTTCAGCACTCGCCAGCGGTGTGCTAAGCCTTGATAATGGCACGAACACTAACTCGGCACTCAAGGTTACTGCCAGCGGCAACCCGACGTCTGGGCAAGCACTTATCTTTGCCAGCAACACCAATGCTACGCCCACCGGCAACTTGCTTGACTTGCAATCCGGCACTTCACCAGTATCAGTATTCAGCGTCGGTTCCGATGCTACGGTAAATGTTGGTGCGGTTGGTAGCTCAAGCATCGCCAGCACCATCCACATCGCCGACACCAGCGGCGCTGGCTTGCAGGCAGTAACTATTGGCTCGGCCGGCAATGCGTCGAATTCATTGGCTTTGCTTGCCGGTAACACCGGGCAGATTCAAATTGGGGCAGTGGGAACATCCACCGCTGCTTCCACGGTCCATATCGCCGACACCAGCGACGCCACGAACAGCCAGAACGTATTTATCGGCAGCACAGCCGGTTCTGCAACCAAAGTGACGATAAAGGGCGGTGGCGCATCCGGCTTCCTGAAGCTGAACGTCGGCGCAACAGGTGTGCTTGGCATCGCCGATGGTTCGGCTGACGCCACGTTGAACCTGGGAACAGGCATGACCACCGGCACAATCAACCTCGGCGGCAGCGCGCAAACTGGCACAACCATCCTGGGCAGCACCTCGGGCACCAACACCTTCCAGATCGCGAATGGCTCTGGAGCCACTACACTGGCACTGGCCAACGTACAGACAGCTGGTTCGGTGAGCATCGGTGCGGGTATGACCACGGGCACAATTGCGCTTGGTGGTGCCGTGGCCCAAACCGGCGCGATCACCATTGGCCAAAGCACCGGTACTAACACGGTAGGTATCGGCATTGGTACGGGTGCCACCACCGTGCAAATCGCCACTGGTGTTACCAATGCCAAGACGATTCAGATCGGTACTGGTGCAGCTATGGCCAACACGATTAGCGTAGGCGGCACCGGCGCCAACGTGATAACAGTGGGTAACACCCAGACAGCTGGCTCGATCGCCTTAGGCTCGGCGATGACCACCGGTACCATCACCTTGGGTGGTGCAGTCGCCCAAACCGGCACAATCATCGTGGGCCAAAGCACCGGCACTAACACTGTCCGCATTGGTGACGGCACTGGTGCCACCACGGTACAGATCGGCACCGGTGTAACAAACGCTAAAACATTGCAGATCGGCACCGGCGCAGCCATGGCTAACACCATTAATATCGGTGGTACGGGTGCAAACGTTATTGCGCTCGGTAACACCCAAACAGCTGGCTCAATTTCTCTCGGTGCTGCCATGACCACCGGTACCATCACCCTTGGTGGTGCAGTAGCTCAAACGGGCGGAATCATCATCGGCCAAAGTACGGGCACTAACACCGTACGTCTGGGCGATGGCACCGGCGCTACCACCGTGCAAATCGCCACAGGCGTAACCAATGCTAAGACTGTCCAGATCGGCACCGGTGCTGCAATGGCCAACACTATAAGCATCGGCGGCACTGGCGCCAACGTGATAACTATGGGCGACACGCAAACCGGCGGCTCGGTAAGTATTGGTGCCGCCATGACCACCGGTACGATAAACATCGGCGGCACCGGCGCCCAGACCGGCACCATCAACATCGGCGCTGGTACCGGCGCCCAAACACTCAACTTCGGTACGGGTGGTACTGCTGCTAAGACCGTTACCTTGGGTAGCGGCGCCAGCACCGGCCTGACAACCATTCAGTCTGGTACCCTTGGCATTTCGCTCTTGAGCACCGGTAACATTGTTGTGGGCACCTCCGATACCACTGGTACGCTCTTGGTACTCGACACCAAGACCGGCAGCGGCGACCCAACCGGTGTGAATGGTGGCATGTACTATAACAGCAACATTGGTGCCTTCCGCTGCTTCCAGAACAGCGTCTGGCGCGACTGTATGGCCAGCGCCCGCACGAGCTTCTACTACATGAACGACTACGTGGCCAGCTCTGGTGACAGCGTATCGCTTTCGGGCGCCCACAACGGCGGCTCCTTTAGCTCCTCCACTGGTACGACCGGTCACCCTGGTATCGTCCAGCTGAGCACCGGCACTACGACGAACGGTGACGCCGAAGTCGGTTCCAACGACACTGGTTCTGCCTACCTTCTCGGCGGCGGTGACTTCTGGCGCTGGGAAACCGACCTCCGTTTGCCAACACTTTCAGACGCTACGAATACCTATACGGTGCGTGCTGGCTTTAACGAAGGTAACGGTATCGTTGAACCGACCGACGGCTGCTACTTCAAGTACAGCAACGGCGTTAACACCGGTAAGTGGCAGGGCAACTGTTTCAGCAACTCTGCTGGCACGCAGTGTGACACGACCATAACGGTAGCCGCGGCCACCTTCTATCGGTTAACAATCGTGATCAACTCGGCGGGCACTAATGTCGACTTCCAGGTCAACGGTACGACCATGTGCTCGATCGCTGCCACGATCCCAACGGGTGCTGGCCGCGAAACTAGCTGGAACGTCGGTATCGTCAAGAGTGCCAGCACCACCGCGCGTACCATCGAGCTCGACTACATTGAAGTAAATGGCCAGTTTGGCACGGCACGGTAGGGCATATGAATTTAGCTAACGCAGCAGATCTAAACTTCGGACGATCGCTGTCAGTTCCTCTTTGGAGGCGTCAGTACTATTTACGAGAATAAGCGTCTTGTGGCCTGCGTCAATCATGACAGCTACCATACGTCCCTCGACGTTACTTACTGCTGCCTGACCCTTGGCCCCATCAATAACCGTGCCTTCACCTTTGATCTGGTCGAAGGTGAGTTTTCCGGGCAGGGGTTGTTCGGATATCGTCGCAGCGTGGTTGCTGAGGCTACTTGTGGCCGGCATCTGGAGAACGGTGGTGGTTTCGTCATAGCTGATCTGTTCGCGGGCTATCGTGAAACTGCTTGGTGAGCCTTTCGGGTAGTAGACCGGAAAGGTAATCTTACTGGTGACGGCAGCCGGGATTGGCTTACTGCTATGCAAGAGGATGAACGCAATGATACTGATCACAATCAGTAAAGTGGCACACGCGCTACTTATTACCGTGCGTTTCTTTGAGCCAAATAACACGCTGCCCGTACTCCTCATAGGTTCCATAGTACCATAACCATTTCGGTGACCGGTGTGAGCAAGGAAGGGGAGGAACTAGCCATATAGTGCTAGTGCATGTGTACTGTTTTTGTACGTATTACGTATTTTGTATTGCTGCTGTACAGGCAATAATTATCCACAGAAAGTTAATTTATTATTGTAAAAAATACTCCAGTTTCAGAGCATAAGCGGCGTAGAATATTAACAGGGAGCGCTCTCTAAAAAAGAGAGTCCAAACAAAAACATCGTGAACGACCAAAACAGAAACACGAATGTTAATTCTATTGAGAATAGTGGTGGACAGCCGGTATCTGATTTTGGTGTGGGTATTGGCAGGCTGGACGGAGGCCCAGAAGCACTCTCGCTTGACCCGAATGTTTTGGAGCAACCGGCAGCTGAGCAAGCTATGGGAGAAGCCCTGACGCCGCGCTGGTCGTTTACGAAGTTATTTAAACGGGTCGACGTTATCGTGGTGCTGGTGTTGGTTTTGGGGATGGTCGCCCTGTTGATCGGTACGTTGTCGCGGCACGAAAAGCAGCACAACAGTTCAGCGACAAGCATTGCAACGCAGTACGACACGCAGCAGATCCCTTTGAATGGGTTTGTTATTACTCAGCAAAGCCTTAATTTTACCCCGAACGACGTAACAATTAACGGGTCGTTACGGGTTAATGACGGGCTTATCATTGCCCCTTCGGTGCAGCCGAATGCGCCGACTGCTGGGCAGCTGTACTTTGACCATAACACCGACGAATTGGCGTATTTTAACGGGACTGGGTATGTTGCCTTAACCGGGCAAGGAGCAGTTGTCCAGAGTTTGGGCGGCGTTACTGGCAGCATAACGTTGGGCGGTGGCCTAAGTGTGGTCAACAACCAACTAACGGCGGCGTTCCCAACAGGCGTTTCGTCTATCGGCGGAATCTCCGGCGCAGTAACGGTCGGCAATGGTCTAAAGCTTGTGGGCTCGGATATCCAGAACAGCGGCGTGATAAGCCTGACGCCCGGCACCCCGAACTTGGTGGTGGGTACGGACGGCAGCGGTAATCTGACGATTAGCAGTGTGGGCGGCGGCAGCGGCACCGTAACGAGCGGCGGCGGTACGGCTGGCCGCATTGCTAAGTTTACTGGCGTGCAAAATGTGGAAGACTCGTTATTGAGCGAGGCAGGCACCACGGTGACCGCTAATGGTGATGTGAGTGTCACCGGCAGCTTGGCGCTGGGCACGGTATTGTCGGTAGCAAATGGCGGCACCGGAACCAATAACCTCCCGGCTGACGGTGTGGTGATTGGCCAGGGAGCGGGTGCGCTAACAGGGGTCACCGCTGCGAGCCCCGGGCTTTGCTTGGTATCTACTGTTGGGGCTCCGGCGTTCCAGTCCTGCACGGGCAGCACTGGTGTGAGCAGCGTGAATGGCCTGACCGGTGCGCTTACGATTGCCAACGCCACCGGCTCGGTGAATACCATCACAATCGATGACGCGGGAACGAGCACAAAAGGTATCGCCAGTTTCAACGGCACTAACTTTACGGTGACCGGCGGGGCTGTCAACACAGCCCAAAACATTACGCCCGCCTCGACACCAACCTTTGCCGGTGTGAACACGAATGCGATTACGCCGAGCGGTACATTGACGATTGGTACGGCCACGCAAACCCTGAATTTGCTTGGCAGTGCCAGTTCGTTATTTACGGTGACCGGCGGCGGCCAAACAACATCCGTCGGGTTTACCGGTTCGCCAACAGGCGCGGTGAATTACTTGTTTGACCGGGCAGCAGCGGCAGGGACATATAACATTTGTACGACGGTCGGCAACTGTTCCGGTATCGGCGGTTCGGTCACAACCCCAGGCGGTACCGCCAACCGTTTGAGCAAATTTACCGCCGGGCAGACAATCGGCGACTCTTCTATTTCGGACAATGGTTCGGTCGTGACTGTTAACGGCACCGCTAACCTGGTCGTACAGGGCGGTACCGCAACGCTCGGCACGCTGACTCAGGCTGGCACACTGTCGATTAGCGACGGTGCGTCACATACGGTATCGATTGTTGCTTCCGGCCTGACTGCTAACCGCGTGTACACGCTGCCGGATGCCGGGGGTAATGCCACGCTTTGCGTGAACAGCGGTAACTGTATTGGCGGCACTGGTGCTGCACCAAACGCTGCCGAGTATTTGGTGGCAAGTTTGAACGGCACACTCACGAATGAACGTGCACTGACCGGCGGCAGTAATATTTCGCTCACCGATGGCGGGGCGAATAGCACTATGACTGTTGCCACCGTGCAAAACCCGACATTCACCACAAGCGTTACAACGCCGGTCCTCCAAAGCAGTGGCGCACTGAGCATCTCCAGTGCTGCGGGGACAATCGTCGCCATCGACGCCGGTACCACCATCGAGCTACAAGACAGCACCAACGTAACCGGTAGCTTAGACGTGTCTGCGGCATTTACATCCGGTACGGCTAACGCCTTCCAGGTGAACGCTGCCGGGGCCATTGCTGCAGCAACCGGCATTACCAGCTCAGGCACCGTCACGTTCAGCGGGCTAAACTGCACAGGTAACTTGAACGGCGGCGCGCTGACTACTAATGCCTCGGGCCAGCTGCAATGTAGCGACGACGATGGCGGGAGCAGTAGTGCCATTACCGGTTCTGGCGTGGCTGGTACGGTTCCGCTGTTCAATGGTGCTCAAACGATAACGAACTCAATAATTACTCAGTCCGGCACAACGATAACCGTTGCTGGCGACCTCACATTAAACACTGCATTATCGGTAGCGAACGGCGGTACTGGCACGAATACATTGAACGCTCGCGGCCTGTTATACGGTAATGGCACCGGTGCAGTGCAGGTAACGGCTGCTGGTACTGGCGGCCAGGTGTTGATTGCTAACGCTTCGGGTGTGCCAGTGTTTGCCTCATTCACTGGCGACGTGGCTGTATCAAACACTGGCGCCACGACGATTCAGGCTGATTCAGTGGCCTTAGGAACTGATACGACCGGCAACTACGTTGCCAACCTCGGTTCGTTAACCGGCTTAACAACCACCGGCAACACTGGCGAAGGCAGCACGCCAACATTAAGTGTGACCTATGGATCCATAGCCAATACAGCTGTCCAAGGTAATGTATCTCTTACGTGCCCATCAGGCGCCGGTAACTTAACTGGCGGTGGTAACAGCGTGACGCTGGGAGCGGGCGGCAGTTGTAACAGCATCAGTACGGTAAGCAACCCCTCGTTCACTACCAGTGTGACTACGCCGTTGATGATCCTCACGGGCGCAGGTAGCAACGGCACCGTACAGGTAGCCAATTTGGGCCAGGGCACAGTGTATACGCTGCCTGACCCGGGCGGTGCGGCTGCAACAATCTGTATCTCTACCGGAAACTGTTCTGCTGCCGGGAGCGCGGGTGGTGACCTGACGGGCACATACCCGAACCCTACGATTGCCAAGCTGCAAGGGACGAACCTTACGATAACCAGCCCAGCAGCCGGCCATATTTTGGTCTACAACGGTACGAACGGCGCTTGGGAGAACCACGCACTAACCGGCGACATCGCCATATCCGAAACTGGCGCGTCTGCCGTACAAGCCAACGCAGTTGCGCTCGGCACTGACACAACCGGCAACTATGTTCTTGGCCTAACTGCCGGCAATGGGGTGAGTGTGACTGGCAGCGCCGCCGAGGGCTGGAGCCCGACGGTTACGGTCCTGTATGGCAGCACGGCCAGCACCGCAGTCGAAGGCAACACGAGCATCTCGGTGACTGCGGGTACGAACTTAACCGGCGGCGGCGCTATCACACTCGGTGCGGGTGGCACGGTTACGCTCAATGTTGCAAGCAGTCCGACATTCTCTGGGACATTGGCTGTGCAAGGCGCTACGGCAACAATTGGCACAAGTAGCCAGCAAGGAAGTGTGGTGTTGAACGACGGTTCATCGAACACCGGTACCATTCAAACGGCAGCCCTTGGTCAAAACACGACGTTTACACTGCCTGATCCGGGCGCGGGCACGGCTACTATCTGTTTGAGCACAGGCAACTGTGCCGGTTCGGGCACTGGCGTAACAACAACTGGCGGTACCACAGATCGGATAAGCAAGTTTACCGGCGCGCAGGCCTTGGGTGATTCAACAATTTCGGACAATGGCTCGGTCGTGACAATCAATGGCACGGCTAACTTTGTTGTTCAGGGTGGCACCGGCACATTCGGCACGCTGACTCAGGCTGGCACACTGGCAATAAGCGATGGATCATCCAACACCGTGTCGATTGTGGCCGCCGGGCTAGCTGCTGACCGCGTGTACACATTGCCGGACGCTGGCGGTGCTGCAACGTTCTGTCTGAGCACCGGTAACTGTATCGGCGGTGGTGGCGGCGGGGCGCCAAACAATGCCACGTATCTTTTGGCCAGCCTCGATGGTACGCTCACGAATGACCGCGCCTTAGCTAATGGGAGCAACATTGCCTTTACTGACGGCGGTGCCAACAGTAGCTTTACGGTCGCCACAGTGCAAAACCCAACATTTACCACGAGCGTCACAACCCCGATTCTCCAAAGCAGCGGCGCGCTGACTATCTCGAGCGCAGCTGGCACGACGGTCGCCATCGACGCCGGCACAACAATCGAATTACAAGACAGCACCAACGTCACCGGCAGCCTGGATGTATCCGCTGCCTTTACCGCAGGGACGGCTAATGCCTTCCAGGTGAACGCAAGCGGCGCTATTACGGCGGCCACCGGCATTACGAGCTCAGGCACCGTAACATTCAGCGGGTTAAATTGTACGACGTTCGCAAATGGCGGCGCATTGACTACCGATGCCTCGGGCCAGCTGCAATGCAGCGACGACGATGGCGGCGCAGGCGGCGCGATTAGCGGTTCTGGTACGAGCGGAACATTGCCAATCTTTAACGGCACCAATACGATTACGAATTCAATTGTCACTCAAGCCAGCACGACAATCACGATTGCTGGTGACCTGGTGCTAAACACCGCCCTGAGCGTGGCAAACGGCGGCACTGGCGCAAACACGCTGACCACGCGCGGCTTACTGTACGGCAACGGTACAAGCGCGGTGCAAGTAACCGCAGCCGGAACAGGCGGCCAAGTGCTGATTGCAAATGCCTCTGGCGTTCCAACCTTTGCTTCGTTTACTGGTGACGTGGCGGTGTCCAATACCGGGGCTACAACTATTCAAGCAGATTCAGTTGCACTCGGCACTGACACGACCGGCAACTACGTATCAGTACTCGGGACGCTTACCGGCCTAACAACCACTGGTAACACTGGCGAAGGCAGCACACCAACATTGAGCGTGACATATGGTTCCGGTGCAAATACAGCTGTGCAAGGGAACACATCGCTAACATGCCCATCCGGCTCGGGTAACTTAACCGGCGGCGGCAACAGCATCACGCTTGGCACTGGCGGCAGCTGCAACAATATCAGCACGGTCAACAACCCTTCATTTACAACCAGTGTAACTACGCCTTCGCTGATCCTCACGGGCGCTGGCAGCAATGGGACACTGCAGGTTGCCACCCTTGGTCAGGCAACTACTTACACGCTGCCCGACCCAGGCGGTGCAACTGCCAGCATTTGCTTGAGCACTGGCAACTGTACGGCTATCGGTACGGCTGGCGGCGACCTGACCGGCAACTATCCGAACCCGACAATCGCTAAGCTCCAGAGCGGCACGCTGACCATTAGTTCGGTAGCGAGTGGTAACATTCTGCAGTACAACGGCAGTGCTTGGGTAAACCAAAGCATCTCTGGCGATATAACATTGAACTCCAGCGGTGCGGCTACTATCGGCGTCGGCAAGGTTACCAGCGGCAACATTTTGGATAACACAATTGTGAACACTGATTTGGCCAGTGGTTCCTTCGGCAATATTACGGGTGTGGGCACACTAGGTGCGCTCACCGTAGTCGGTGCCGCAAATATTAACACCACCGGTACGGCAAATACGGCTATCGGCAACGCAACCGGGACATTCCAGGTCGCATCTAATGCACTGAATATTTCGACAGCTGGCGCTCTGACTGGCGTAACCGGCATCACGACTTCTGGCGGGTACACCCAAAGCGGCACGACCGCCAATACCTTAAGCGGTGCAACTTCGCTGACAGCTGCGGGAACCGCGTTGAGCGTGACCAATAACGCGACAATCAGTGGCACGCTGACGACCAATACAATAAGCCCTAACAGCGCGCTGACGGTCGGTGTTGCCGGCCAGAGCTTTACCTTGCAGGGCAATGGTACTAGTACTATTAAATCTACCGACACCGGTAACACAACCACGGTTGGCTTTGTAACACCTACGGCTAACACCACCCTAAACTTCCCGGCGCTGACGACCGGGACGTACACACTGTGTACGAGCTCCGGTAACTGTGGGGGCGTGGGCGCAACACTGCAAACGGCGTACGCGAACTCGACTAACCCAGAGATTGTACTGGACGCCACCCGCGGTGCGCTGACGGTCCGCGATACGTCTGGTGGTTTGGGCGCCAACCTATTTGAAGTACAGAATAACGCCGGCAGCACGACCTACTTTAATGTGACGTCCTCGGGCATTAATACCACAGGGACGCAGGTTTCGAGTGGTAACATCAACACCACCGGCGGCACTATCCAGACTAATTCGGTAGACAGGATTACTAATAGCGGTGTCCTTACGAACATTACATTGGGCAGTGCATCGAACAATAGCTATCTCTGTCTGAACGGTACCAACCAAATTTCCAGCTGTACAACAACCGGCGGCGGTACGGCGTTCGTGCAAGGCGGCAATAGCTTTGGCGCTGCTGCCGACCTCGGTACCAATGACGGCAATGCGTTGAACCTGCGAACGGCCGGCACTACGCGCCTGGTAGTTGGCGCGGCCGGCGGGGTGACAGTGTCTGCGAGCAATAACCTGAGCGTGGCTGACGGTACATTCTCGCAAACATCGACCGGTACTTCGGATGGCGCAGTGTTAGGGGCAACGAATACATCTGGTACTCAAACCAACGGCCTGTTATTCAATCGCAACGGCTCGAGCGGTACCACGACCAACGGTGTTAATATCACTAATACCGCTGGTACGCTGACGAACGGGCTGGCATTTACCGGTACGATAGGTACGGATATCCAACGCTCAAGCGGCACATTGACCATCCAAGGCGGTGGTGGCGCGAGCCTGACCACAGCAGCAGGCGCTAGTACTACTGGCAGCATCACAATTAAGAGCGGTAACTCATCGGGCGCAAGTGCCGGGACGATTATTATTGATAGCGGCACCTTTGCCGGTGCAAGCCTGGGTTGGGTTGCCCTGGGCGCGACCAACGCCAACTTAATCAATGTTGGTAACACTAACAGCGCGACGGCTACGAGCATTGAAGCTGGCGCCGCCGGTACGTTAGGGATCGGCAGCGGTGCCACTGGCCACACTATTCACATTGGTGATAACTCCTCAGGTGTACAGGCTGTTAGCCTAGGTTCCCTTAACTCCACCAGCGCCACGACGATTAGCGGCGGCAGCGGTAATGTCACGGTGCAGACCACCGGTGCCAGCACAATTGTGAAGTCCAACACGACCAACTCGACGACCGCCTTCTTAGTACAGAACGCGATCGGTTCAAACGTGTTGGCCGCCGATACGACTCCGCTGAACGCACTCATAAACAACGGCGGTGTAGAGGGCAGCGATAACTCCAACTGGTCGCTGAAGGCTGGCACCGGCACAGTGGCGCGTGACACCACACAGCAATACAGCGGTGCGGCTTCCGAGAAGATCGCTTTGACCTCAACAGCCATCGGCGACGGCGTTAAGTACACGCTGCCGTTATCAGCCAGCGCCAACACATACTCGTTGACTTTCTCTATAAAGCAGACGGCAGGCACGGCGATTGGCACGAACCTGGAAGTTGGGTACAACAATGGTTCTGACCACGCCTGCACACTAACACCCAGCCTCGCTTCGCAGCCTATCTTGACCACTGGCTGGGTCCACTACGCTTGCAATAACTTTACTACCACCGGCACCACGACCTTTGTGTACTGGAAAGAGTTGGATGCTCCGGGTGTGGCTCGCACCTTCTTTATTGACGCTGTCCAGCTAGAGCAGTCCAGCACGAGCAACCCGTTCCACGAAACAGCCTTACAGCTGAACGGTGTTGTTACATCGCCAACCGTATTCCAAAATGCCAACAACTCGACAACAGCCTTCCAGGTTCAAAATGCGGCCGGTACTTCCAACTTGATCGTGGCCGACACATTGAATGGCGGTGTTAACTTCGGCACTGCCACACCGTCGCAGTTGGCACAGGTGTTCATCCAGAACAATGCCAGCGGCCAGAAGGGCTTAATCTTGCGCGCGGCTTCCGGCCAGAGCGTCGACATCTTCGACATTTTGGACAGCGGCGGCAGCTTTGTATCTGGCTATGACTCCAGCGGCAACCTATTTTTGAACGGCTCGGTGCAAAGCGGCACCACCACAACAGTCGGCCAACTCAAGCTGAAAGACGGTACTGTTAACAACCGGTCGGTCACGCTCGATACCGCAGCACTGTCGGGCAGCATCACGCTGCACCTGCCAGACGTGGCTACTGGCAGCACCATTTGTACGACGGGTTCCGTTTGTGCTGGCTACCAAGGTTCGGGCAACTATCTGGTACAAGCCCCAACCAGCACGCTTACGAATACAATCACGCCTACGACAACAAATGTTATTGGGTTGACGGTCAACGGCACAAGCGGTGCAACCTCGCAGGTAGCGGCTGTCTTTAACCAAGGTAACGCTACCAGCCCGGCCGATACAGTTCAGATCAACACGACCAGTACTGGTAGCCAAACAAACGGCCTATTGTTTAACCGCAACGCTGGCGGTGGCACGACAACAAACGGCATCAATATTACGAACACTGCCGGCACACTGACGAATGGCTTGGCGTTTACTGGCACGATCGGCACTGACATTTTCCGCGGCAGTGGTACGCTGACTGTCCAGGGCAATGGCGGGCTGAGTGCAACAACCACAGCTCTCGCTGGTGCTACCGGCGCCGTCACGCTGCAATCCGGTAACTCGTCGGCGGGTACCGCCGGTAATGTGACCGTCGATACTGGTACTACTTCTACCGGCACGCCGACAGTGAACATCGCAAGTGCTAATGCCAAGGCTGTCCAAATCGGTAATAATACTTCAAACCCAGGCGTTACGATTGATTCAGGAACCGGTACGATTGCCATTGGCACCGGCGCCCAGGCACGCACGATTAACTTCGGAACAGGCGGGGCAGTCCAGGGCATCACCATCGGCTCTACTAACACCACGAGCACTACAACAATCCAGGCTGGCACAGGCAACATCAATTTGAACACTAACCAAGCTAGTGCTGGTACGATTGTTAAGACGGTAACTAACAACTCAGCAACCGCCTTCCAGGTACAGGACGCCGCCGCCGCAGGCCTGTTTACCATCGATACGACTGCCCGTAGCGTGAGTGGCGGCAACCTCATTAAGATAGGTAACTCAACCGGTACGGATACTGCGCTTACCATTTTGCAACTGGATAGTTCTGCAGGTGTTCCGGCAACCAACCTCGCAGCGTTAAATGGCGGCCTATTTTACAATTCCTCAACGAGCAAAGTTAGTATCATTGAGAATGGTATTGCCAAAGCGTTATGTAACACGACAGATGCTGGATGCGGTACAGGCGGTTCAACCACACTGGATGGCGCGTACACCGCATCCACAGCCCCAGCTACGATTACGCTTACCGATAACAAGAACCTAGTGGTTAATGCTGCCGACACCACTACCGATTCCAGCATTGTCTTCAACTTGCAGTGTACCACTTGTTCATCGGGCGGCGGCCGTTTTGCGGTGCAGGATAACGGCACAGATACATTTTCAGTGAATCCGAATGGCCGGGTGAGCATCGGCAATGTCGCTACGGCTGTGCCGTCATATGACCTTTCATTTGGGAATGGTGCAGCCCGTGTTATTGGTATAGAGACAACCGCAAGTGGCGGCGGCAGGGCCCTTACTCTCCAAGCCGGCAATGCTGGTAGTGTGGGGTCTGCAGCAGGCAGCGCAACGGTAAGTGGTGGCGGCGGCAATTCGGCAAGCTTTACTGCTGGCGGCGGTACTGCGAACGCGCTTGATGATGTTGGCGGTAATGCCACTATCCAGGGTGGCACCGGAGGTGGATCGATCACCGTGAATGGTGGAACATATGATGCAGGCTCCGGCACGCAGAATGGCGGTAGTATCGTGCTGTCACCCAGCCAGGGTGCAGTGGGCGGTAGTAATGGTATTTTACAAGTCGGTTCATTAACTGCTGATGCCATTGGCCAGTTGTTTGTCTTGGACACTAAGAATACATCTGGTGATCCCGCCGGGGTGAACGGCGCCATGTACTACAACAGCTCAACCAACACCTTCCGCTGTTACCAGAACAGCGCTTGGGCGAACTGTATTGGGGTAACTACCTCGGACAGCTTCCGCCAGCAGCCGTTCTACAGTACCGACTTCCTGATTGATGCGACATCTTCAGGCGGCAACGCATCGGCTGCCGCGGCTCCGTGGTACGGCAACCTGGTTGCTACCGCCGGTAGCTCCGTCACTACCGCAGCTGTTGCCAACCACCCAGGCTTGGTGCGGTTACAGTCTGCGGCACCAGTCAACAGTGGGTACGAATACAGTACCGGTGTGTCGTCGATACTTATATCCGGCGGTGAGAGCTTCGAGCTGACCTTCCGGACGCCGCCCGCATTCACCAGCATTACTGGCCGTATGGGTTTCATCGACTCGCTGACCGTCACCGATGACACAGATGGTGCATATCTTGAATTCAGCGGCAGTGGCGTCCTAACTGGCAAGACGGCCAACGGTGGCACTCGCTCCAGTACTGGCACTACAACAACGCTGTCGGCAAGTACCTTCTACCGTGCCAAGATTACTGTCAACAGCGCGGCAAGCACTGTCAGCTACTTCGTTTATAACGATGCTGGAACTCAATTGTGGACCGACACGCTGAGCGCAAACATCCCGACAACTGCCACGCACGAAACCGGATCGGGTGTCGTGGTAACCAACAGTGCAGGATCAGGCGTTACTGTCATGGACCTTGACTACATGGCCCTCTGGCTCAGCAAGTCGCTGACACGCTAGTAGGTGTTGGAGGCGTCGCACTATTGGACGATGCGGAAACTGCGCAGCAGATCTTTAAAGTCGTCAGAAGTGAAGGGGTCGCCGGTATTGATGAGTACCATAGTGGGCTTGTTGTCCCGGCCAGTAGCGAAAAGGGTAGCAAAAGTACGGGTTTTGTCGTGGCTAATGTAGCCGGTGCCGTCCACGCCTTCCACTTTTTCGGATGGGTAACTCCGGTTGGCGAGGCCAGGCGGGGAAAGCTGTTCAGTTATAACCATGCTGGCGCCCGGTTTGCTCAGCCGGAAGGTGAGTAAGTTGCCATCAAAGGTCACGCTTGATTTTTCAACATGCAGGCCGTTCGGCAATAGTTCCGGCTGGTAAGGCGTGAATGTTTTAATTTGGGTTGTGATATTTGAAGGTAATACCGAGTTATCCCGCTTCCAGGGGTGCAAAATGAACAATAAAATGAGTATGAGCAGCAGGCCGGCTGCTAGCCCGCCTATAATCCAGTATTTTTTTACCTGTCGCGGCGCGTTCTCCGCTGCCGATTCCTCACTCGCCATAACCATACTTTATCATAAGCTCAGTAGGCCGTTTCCCCCCTTTATCCGGCAGACCTTCAGGTGGCTTCGCTATGGTTACAGGCCATGTTGTATATGTTTACGCACCGGATCAAAACCGGTATACTTAGTGCCATTGCTATGCATGATTTTCGTAAACAAGGCCGTAACCCGCGGCAGGCAGTCGATGGCTTTATAAATGCTCCGCAGCGCCCGCAAATAAACCAGCAGGTGCCCGCCAAGCATGGGTTAAGCGCAGACCGGTTCCGCAGTACGAGCGGCCGCCGCCTTGATGATTTCAAACGTGCCGAAGGGTATCACCCAGCTACCCGATCTGTCGAACAGGTCGGGCAACCCATGGTATCCAAGCCGGCCAAAGTAGCTGCCGACAAGCAGGCGGCATCTATTTTGCACATGACATTGCCCGGCGGTGCACTCGAGGCTGAGGGCAAAAAGAAACGCAAGAAATCAAAGCTCAAAGACGGCGCCAAGCAATCCAAATGGCACTCTATCCGTAAATGGAGCTTACGATCTGGTTTAGTAGTAGCCGGCCTGGTAATTATCATGGGCGGTTTTTTGGTAACCAAGGGTCTACTGCAAGCTCACAAAGTGTTTAAGGGCGGCGGTAAGGCGGCTGCGTTACAAGCAGAAGTTAAGCCCGAACTCCTTAAAGGGGAAGGCGACGGCCGTATAAACATCTTGCTGCTTGGTAAGGGTGGTGGTGAACACGATGGCCCAGACCTCACCGACACCATTCTTGTCGAAAGCATCGACCCTATCAATAAGACTGCCAATATGGTGAGTATCCCGCGCGACCTCTGGGTAACTGTCGATGGGTACTCCTCGAAAATCAACGCCGTGTATGCGAACCACAAATATGCAGCACTTAATAAGAACTCCAAAGATAAAGCCGCTGCCGAACAGGCTGGCATTAAGTCTATCGAAGAGACGGTGACGCAAGTTCTCGGCATTCCTATTCATTACTATGGGATGGTCGACTTCCAAGCCTTTAAGCAAGCTGTAGACACCGTAGGCGGTGTAGATATCGATGTCCCACCAGAGCTTGCTGTGCAGGAGCATCTGTGGGATGAAACCACTGGTAAGAATTACTACTTGAACGTTCCGGCCGGTATGCAGCACTTCGACAGCACCCGGGCACTATTCTTTACGCGTTCCCGGCACACCAGCCCGCGCGGTGACTTTGACCGCGCCGAGCGCCAACGGCTATTCATCCAGGCATTGACCCAAAAAGTACTTTCGGCTGGTACATACACCAACCCGGTGAAGATATCTCAGCTTATGAGCGCCTTTGGTGACCACGTTTCAACCGACTTCAGCATCAACGACAGCATCCGCCTGGCAAACATTGCCAAGGGCATAAAGTCGACTGACGTAAAATCGATCGGCTTAGCAGACCCGCCTAACAACTATGTACGCACCGATAGCGTAGGCAACCAATCAGTCGTGCGCCCAACCGCCGGATTTGGGGATTACAGCGCCATCCAAAGCTACATCCGCAACACCTTAAAAGACCCATACATAGCCAAAGAGAACCCGGCAATTACCATCCTGAACGGTACGACCACACCAGGTTTGGCTGGCACCAAGAGCGACGAGCTGAAGTCATACGGCTATAACGTCGTAAAAGTAGATACTGCTCCAACCAGCGACTACGCACACACCGTTATCATTGATATGACCAACGGCAAGAAACCCTTCACAAAGAATTATCTAGAAAAACGCCTTGGGGTAAAGGCGGTCACAAAGTCTCCAGATGCCAACATCGTCACAACTGGTGCTGATTTTGTGATAATCTTAGGTCAAGATGCGACCGTTAATAGCCAAAATTAAACCAGCCAGCGGCTTTTCGCGCATAGCGCACCTGAGCCTCAACATTTTGTTGGCGCTGCTTGTCTTTACTCTTGTGAGGATCGATTTTGTCCAGCTGGCCTTGGCCTTAATTTTGTTAAGTAAGTGGCGTATGTTTGCAGTACGCCCACGATTCTGGCCGGCTAATATCCGGGCAAATTCGGTCGATATTATTGTCAGCCTATCGCTTCTGCTGTTTATGGTACACGGCGGCAGCCAATGGCTCCAGCTATCGTGGACTGCAGTGTACGTGTTGTGGTTACTGGTAGTTAAGCCATCCTCGACTGCCATAATGGTGTCGGCCCAGGCGCTTATCGGCCTGCTATTTGGCCTGACAGCGTTGTTTGTAGGGTGGGGCGAAGGCGCGTTGTACTGGCTTGTGCTTGCATCAGCGGTGGTGTGCTACCTTGCAGCCCGTCACTTTTTCGACAGCTTCGACGAACCATATGCCAGGCTGTTGTCTTACCTGTGGGCATACTTTGGCGGGGGGTTGGTATGGGTACTCGGCCACTGGCTGTTATTCTACGGCTTTATGGCACAACCCACGCTGTTACTCGTGGCCCTTGGCTATGCGCTGGCGGCGCTCTACTACCTCGACCATTACGATCGTCTGACTCGGCTTGTACGCCTAGAGGTCTTGATTACGACCGCAGCGATTGTACTATCGGTAGTCGTGTCTCTCACGGCTAACGTCACGAGCACCGTTCGTGCGCTACTACGCTAATGTAAAATAGATAGAGATAAGATGGAGGGCAAACTCATGGATGAGCAACGTATTCCTGAGATCATAGAATGGAAGCAGTCGGAAAAAGGCCCAGCAAAACATCCCGGGGACCCAGGCGTGCAGAGCCCGCTCGGGCCGGAGCACCCTAGGATTAAATTTTTGGCCATGGCCACGTTAATCATTGTGGCTGTTGCGGGCGGATTTTTCGGCGGTTGGGCTTCGCAGCATGACGGAAAGACTCCCGCGGCCACAGAGCAACAGGTGATTTTAAAATCCCAAAGCCAGCTGCTTCGCGACATTGCGGGTAAGGTAGGGGAAAGTGTCGTTTCGGTGAATACCACCGCGACCGTCAGCACACGTAACAGTTTGTTCGGGTATGCCCAGTCCGGCGTACAGGAAGGGGCTGGTACGGGGATTATTTTGAACGATCAAGGTTTGATAGTGACGAACCGCCACGTTGTACCCGCTGGTACGACCAAAGTGACGGTGACGCTATCCGACGGTACCGAACTCGACGACGTGTCGGTCATTGGCCGGACCAACGAAAGCGACAGTTTGGATGTTGCCTTTATTAAGGTAAATGACCTTAAAGGCAAGAAGCTTAAGGCCGCTACCATCGGCGATTCCAGCAAGATGCAAGTGGGTGACACCGTAATCGCCATTGGCAATGCGCTCGGGCAGTTCCAGAACACTGTAACGTCAGGTATCCTGTCGGGCTACGGCCGCAGCGTACAGGCCAGCGACAGCAGCGGGAGCGGTGTGGAGAACCTCGAGGGCTTGTTCCAAACTGACGCTGCGATCAATGAAGGCAACTCGGGCGGGCCGCTCGTGAATCTGAACGGCCAGGTAATCGGCATCAATACAGCTATTGCTGGCGGTGCGCAAAATATCGGCTTTTCTATACCTATCAATGACGTTAGTGGGTTAATTGACTCAGTAAAAGCCACTGGCAAACTGCAGCGCCCCTACATTGGCGTTGTGTATGTGCCGCTTACCAACGATCTCGCGCAGCAGTACAGCCTGAGTACTAACAGAGGTGCGTACATCGCCCCGGCCGACATTAGCGGCACGTCACCAATCGTATCGGGCAGCCCGGCTGAAAAAGCTGGCCTCAAAGTAGGCGATATCATCACCAAGATCGATGGGAACACTATCGACCAAAACCACAGCCTGTCTGCTTTAGTAAACAAGCATCGGGTCGGCGACAAAGTGACCCTCACCGTCGTTCGCGGCGGCAAAGAAATGAAAATTGACGTTACGCTGGCTGCAGCGCCAACAACTTAAGCAAGTTCAAATAATTGGATGAGATCCTGCACGGCGGTAGGTGTGTAGCCTGCCGTTTGTGCAAGGCTGGCTAATTTGCCGTGCTGCAACCCGAGCGACTCAGTCAACACAAAAGACGGTTTGTGCTCCCAGCTTGCTAATTGTTCCCAGAACATGCGGTATGCATCTAGCCCATCGTCACCAGCAAACAGGGCGATTTCCGGCTCATGGCGGGCAGCGTCGTTAATGGGGTAGGCACTCGGCACATAGGGTAAGTTAGTGAGAATGATGTCGAATGTTTCAGGGACGCCGGTGAGCATATCGGCCAGTGTGGCATGTACTGGAGCCTTAAGTTCGCGGGCATTATCAATAGCTACGGCCAGCGCCGCTTTGTCGATGTCGTAAATATGCACCTGTGCCGTTGGAAGTTCGAGTGCCGCAGTAATACCGATGCAGCCGCTGCCCGTGCCGATATCAGCAATACGCACCGGTCCGCGTAGTGGCAGATTTTTGAGCATATCAATCATCGTTTCGGTCTCGGGCCGGGGGACCAGCACATGCTGGTTGACCGTAAAGCGCCGGCCGTAAAACATGACTCTACCCCTGATATACGCCAGCGGTAGATGTGTTGCGCGCTGGGTAATTTTTTTGTGCAACTCGCTCGTTTGTGCGGCCGTTAATTCGTGCTCCGGGTGAGCTAGCAGGTACGCCCGGTTGCGGCCAATTTCGTCTTCGAGCAGTATGAGGCAATCCAGCCGGGCGCTGGTAATGTCAGCGGTAAGAAGCTTGGAAGTGTTTTGGGCGAGAAATTGATCAACGGTCATGATCTGTTCTAGGCTACATTTCGCTGTTCAGGAGCTGGCGTTCGTAGGCTTGTAGCTGCTCAAAAAGGTCATCGATTTCGCCGTTGAGCGCACCAGGGATGTTGCTGCGGCTATAGCCGATACGGTGGTCAGTGATGCGGTCTTGCGGGAAGTTATAGGTGCGTATTTTTTCGGAGCGGTCACCGGACCCAATCAGTTTTTTGCGGTCGTCAGACAGTTGTTTTTGTTCTTCCTCGATTTTGATTGCGAGCAGGCGGGCGCGCAAAACGCCGAGCGCCTTTTCTTTGTTCTTGATCTGGGATTTTTCGTCCTGGCAGGTGACGACAATGCCGCTCGGTAAGTGGGTGATGCGCACTGCTGAGTCGGTGGTGTTCACACTTTGGCCACCATGACCGCTACTGCGATACACGTCGATACGCAGGTCGCCCGGGTTAATTTCGATATCTGTTTCCTCGGCTTCCGGCAGTACCGCGACCGTGGCGGTGGAGGTGTGGATGCGGCCCTGGCTTTCGGTAGAAGGTACGCGCTGCACCCGGTGTACGCCGGCTTCAAACTTCAGCTGGCGGTACATGTCATCGCCCTTAATTGCAAAAATAATTTCTTTAAAGCCACCAACTTCAGATGGCGCTTCTTCGATGAGTTCTACTTTGTAGCGGTGGCGTTCTGCCCAACGGACATACATGCGGTACAGTTCGGCTGCGAACAGGCTGGCTTCATCACCGCCGGCAGCGGCGCGCACTTCCATAACTACGTCGCGGTCGTCGTTCGGATCCTTGGGGGTGAGCGCTTCGTGTAGTGCAGTGTCGTTTGCTTCAATTTTCGCAGCAAGTTCGCCAAGCTCAACTTTTGCGAGTTCAGCCATGTCGCTGTCGCTGCTATCTGCCAACTCTTCGGCTTCGGCTTTGCTTTTGGCGAGCTGGGCACGCTCGTCAAACAAACCGAGCATCGACTCAAGGGCGGTACGCCGCTTGGCCAGCTTGGGGTAATCCTTAGAACTAAAGATCGCCGGGTCGTTCAAACGCTCGGTGAGTGCGGTTAGTTCTTCTCGTAATTGCGCTTCTTTTTGTTCCATATTCTTCCTTAGTATACAAAAAACCGCCCAGATCAGATAACTATACTCAGATAACTGATAGGCGGTCTAATGTAGCGTAGCTACGCTTGAGTTTTCTTGGATTCGGCTTTTTCAGCCTTGGCAGCAGCGCGGGCTTGCTGCTTCTTGGCGGCGTTCATGCGGGAGTCGCGTGCTTTGGCAGCGGCTTCGGCGCGGGCCTTGAACTTGTCAACGCGGCCTTCGATGTCCACGATGCGCTCTTCACCAGTAAAGAACGGGTGAGAGGTGCTCGTAATGTGTACCTTAACGAGAGGGTAATCTTTGCCGTCTTCCCACTTAGTGGTGTCGTCGGTTGCCACTGTAGAGCGTGTCAGGAACCGGAAACCATTGTTCAGGTCTTCAAACACAACAGGGCGATAGGTGCTGGGGTGAATGTCTTTCTTCATAATCTAGGCTATTTTATCTGTTTTATGATCAATTGTAAAGAGATAGCGCCTAGAACGCGGTCGTTTATTGCGCGGCCGGGAGCAACTTGCCCGATTGGTGTCATAAAATAGTCGCCGATTTGCATTGCAGTTCGCGCAGCCAATGTGTTTAAGTTAGCGCTAATGACAACGACCGAGCTTCCGCAGGCGTCACAGCCACAGCGGGACCGTCGTCCCCTCGATCTGCAACAAATAGGTGCTTTGAGCCGTGTCGTGCAGGGCATGACAGCCAATCCTCCAGAGAGCGTGCTCGATTTAGATAAGGAAGCGGGGTGGCGCCAGCGTATCGGCCTGGTCACGAATATAGACGGCGACCCTAACCGCTGGATACGCACGCGCCGCTACGAACCGATGAACGAAAAAGCGCGCCGCGCCGGGCACGTAGCCTGCATTACTATTTGGCATCACGCTCCATCGCCGTGCATACCGCGCCGGCATCCCAGCGAGCAAGATACTGGCGTGTCGGTGAGTGTTGTTGAAGACGGAGTAAGGCGCGAAGCGGCTGTGGACATACGGTGGGGAGAGCCGCCGGTGTATACCGAAAGTTTGGTTGGTGAGGCCGAAGCCTATGTAGGCACACCGAATGAAGCGTTCGGGCTTATTAGCGAAGCATTTGCCAGGCATTTGGGTATTACGCTCATCGATGTTGCAACAGATGTGCCCATCTGATACAATATGAGGGTTAATTATTAAGCAGGACGGGAACTTATCCTCCTGACGGTCAGCCGCGTAGGCGCCGCCGGGTACCCGATCCCAAGAGAAAGGACTCACACATGGCTACAGTTGATGTAGACGTAAAGAAACTATTAGAAGCTGGCGCGCACTTTGGTCACAAGACCAGCCGTTGGCACCCTAAAATGGCACAGTACATCCACAGCAAGCGCGGTGGCAGCCACATTATCGACTTGACCAAGACGGCCAAGAACCTCGAAAAGGCTTTGGACTTTGTTGCTGAAACTGCAGGAGCTGGCAAGCAAGTATTGTTTGTTGCTACCAAGCGCCAGGCACAAGACATCGTTAAGCAGCTTGCCGAAGACACCAAGCAGCCGTTTGTTACTGAGCGCTGGCTCGGCGGCATGCTAACGAACTGGCCAACTATTTCCGGCCGCGTTAAGCACCTGCAAGACCTTGAAACCAAGATGGAAAGCGGCGAACTGGCCGGCAAGTACAGCAAGCTCGAAGTGCAGCGCTTCCAAGAAGAAATCGACGCTATGAACATCATTTACGGTGGTATCAAGAACATGGCTGCCCGCCCGGGTGTTGTCTTTATTTTCGACATCGTGAGCGACTCTAACGCTGTTAAAGAAGCCCGCAAGCTCGGTTTGCCAATCGTCGCTTTGGTTGACACCAACGCCGACCCAAGCCTCGTCGACTTCCCAGTCCCTTGCAATGACGACGCTATCAAGGCTATCCAGCTGATTGCTGATTACGCTAAACAAGCTGTAGAAGCCGGTAAGGCCAAGTACGCCAAGAACGCTCCAGACAAAGACGAAGCTGACGAAAAAAGCGAAAAGACCGAAGAAGAAAAGAAATAAACAGGGGAAGGAACCACCGTTATGGCAGTGAACATTGAAGAAATTAAGCGCCTCCGCGAACTAACCGGTGTTGGCATGACCGACGCTAAGAAAGCCTTAGACGAAGCCGGTGGCGACTTCGACAAAGCCCTGGCCGAAATGCGCAAAAAGGGTATGACCAAGGCCGAAAAGCGCGGTGAGCGCGAAGCTCGCGCCGGGGTTATCGGCAGCTACCTGCACGACAACCGCATTGGCGTGTTGGTTGAGGTCAACTGCGAAACCGACTTTGTCGCCCGCAATGAAATCTTTACCAGCTTGGTCAAAGACCTGGCTATGCACATTGCTGCATCCAACCCGGAATTTGTCAGCGAAGAAGCTGTGCCGCTTGCTGCCCGCGAAGCCGCTAAGGTTGAATTTACCGAAAAGGCCCAAGCCGAAGGCAAGCCGACTGCGATGATCGAAAAGATCGTCGAAGGCATGCTCAAGAAGTACTTTGCTGAGCGCTGCTTGCTTGAACAGCCGTTCATCAAGAACCCAGACCAGTCTGTGGGCGATTACCTCAAGGAGCACATTGCGAAGTTAGGCGAAAACATCGTTGTCCGCCGCTACAACCGCATGGCTCTTGGCGAAGTCACCGAATAATCTTTCGAGCCCTACACTGAAATACCCCTGAGAACCAGGGGTATTTTTTATGATTCTGGTTCGATCAACGGAATGTTGGCGTCGGCGGCATATCTTTCTACCAGGCTGGTTCCGGTTTCTACAAGGCCGCCAGCAAGCAGCACGAAGGGTTCTAGATTACTGGCATACCCTTGCGAAGTCTCGAGTTGGTGTTGTAAGTGGGCGACCGTGGCCAGCGCACCATCAATGCTATGTTTTTCTGTGGCGAGCACTGTCACCATCGAGGTGCGGTCGGCAGCAGCAGTTTCGTTTCCTGCCATGTGGAACTGGCTGGCAGCCTCAGTAACAAGCCCATTGGTACTACCGAGGTTCCGAAGCTCCTGGGCTGCTTCGTATAGTATTCCGCCACCCTCCAAGCCGGTGACTTTTACTTCATCGGCGGTTTCCTTAAGGTGTCCTATACGTGCGGCAATCTCGCCGAGGGCAGTGAGTATGCCGGCGTATTCGGCCACACGTGCTTCGCGCCGCGGTTTGCCTGCTTCTAAAATGCCTGCGCCCTCATGTGCTGTGTCGATCGATGCCTGTAACGTTATCCCAATTTCGTGTATATCAGTCATGCCGGAAATGTAACACAACTAATTTTTACTGTCGATGGTCTGGTATACTTTAATTAGCTAAACAGGGAAGAATACCGTGAATCCAAATTCGATAGTTAGTGACGCTAGTGCCAAGTTCCAAGGATCGGCCACGCGTTTTAGTGATGAACTGAGAAAAGTACGGACCGGGCGCGCTAGCGCCGCGATGCTCGACGGTGTAATGGTCACTGCCTACGGCAGCCCAATGCCGCTCAACCAAGTTGCCAATGTGACCGCTCCAGAAGCTCAACTCATCCAAATCACTCCATTTGACCCGAGTAATATCCAGGCTATCTCCAGTGCTATCCGCGATAATCCAACCCTAGGGTTAAACCCCAGCGACGATGGCCGCGTGGTGCGTGTACCCATCCCATCACTCACCGAAGAACGCCGGCGGGAGTACGTTAAGGTAGTGAGCGGCAAGATGGAAGAAGTCATGGTGGCCATGCGCAATATCCGTCATGAGGCCATGGACGCTATCGACAAAGCCAAGAAAGACAAGCTTGTGGGCGAAGACGACGCGAAGCGCTTGGAAAAGCAGGTGGACGACGCCATGAACAAGTCAAAGGGCGAGATCGAAGCAGCAGCTAAGGCTAAAGAAACCGAGATCATGACAGTGTAGCTACACTGTTCCTGATACAATAGGCCGAATGGATAACGAAAATATCACTCCCCCAGTACACCTGGGATTTGTGTTGGATGGTAATCGCCGGTGGGCGCATATGCACAGCCTGCCCGAATTCGACGGACACATGGCAGGCTATTCTGCGCTCAAAGATGTCCTACGCCACACCTTTGAAAAGGGAGTTAAATATGTTACCGTGTACGCTTTTTCTAACGAAAATTGGCAGCGCGACGGCGACGAAGTTTCCAACCTGATGCGCCTGGTCCTGCACGCGGTTACATCAGACCTCAAAGAACTCACCAAAAACCAGGTGCAAGTGAAGTTTTTGGGACGTTCCGACCGGCTCAGCAGCAAAGTGTTGCGTGCGATCGAAAAGGCCGAGGATGCCACGAAGCACTTTACTCGGGGCACGCTGGCGATTTGTTTTAACTACGGGGGTCAGCAAGAGATTGTAGACGCCACCCGCCGCTGCATAGAGGATGGTCTCAAGCCCGAAGAGGTAGACGAAGAGGCGCTCGCCGCACGCCTGTACTCGCCAGAAATACCGCCGGTCGATTTGGTCGTCCGCACCTCCGGCGAGCAGCGCATCAGCAACTTCATGCTGTGGCGCATAGCCTACAGCGAGTTCATGTTTATTGATAAATACTGGCCAGACATGACAGAAGCGGACGTAACGGATATTATTAAAGAGTACAACCGCCGCAAACGGCGTTTTGGAGCGTAGAGGGTATGTCTGTATTGTTACTGATCTTGGGGTTGATTCTGTTCGTCGGCTTGGTCGTCGTGCATGAGTTCGGGCACTTTTTGGTTGCCCGCCGCAACGGGGTAGAGGTTGAAGAATTTGGTATTGGGTTTCCACCGCGGGCATGGAAACGCAAGACCAAAAAAGGCTTTATATTTAGCCTGAACTGGCTGCCGATTGGTGGCTTTGTGAAGTTAAAGGGCGAAAATGACGCCGCCAGTGAACCAGGCAGCTTTGGTGCGGCCCGGTTTAAGACCAAGGCTAAAATTATGCTGGCCGGTGTGGCCATGAACCTGATCATAGCGCTGATTATCTTTACCGGATTGGCATGGATTGGCATGCCCCAGCTCATCGAAAATCAGTTTTCCGTAAAGAGCGATACAAAAATAGTGCACCAAGACCTTTTGGTCGGGTATGTTGAGCCTGGCTCACCAGCTGCCAAGGCCGGCCTGCAGGTGCGCGACAAGCTGCTCGGATATGCCGATGCCACAAACCCCAAGCTGACACCCTTCAAGAGCGCAACCAACTTGCCAGACGTTACTAAACAACACGCTGGTAAAGTGCTGCAAATCAGCTACGAACGCAACGGAGTAGAACACACAGCGCCCGTGCAGCTGCGCAGCGACCAAGAAGTGAAGGGTGGTAAGGCATACCTGGGCATCGCACCATCGGACTTGACGATGACTCGCGCAACATGGTCAGCCCCGGTCCAGGCTGTGGGCCTTACAGCCCAACTTACCAAAGCGACATTTACTGGCATTGGCACTGCTTTGTCGGCCTTATTCCATGGCGATGGCGCCAAAGCCAGCGAGCAAGTCTCCGGGCCAGTCGGCATTGTAGTAGTGCTGCATGATGGCAGCCTGCTGGGTGTCCAGTACGTAATGCTGATCATCGGTGTTATCTCGCTTTCCTTGGCTATCATGAACGTACTGCCCATCCCGGCGCTCGATGGCGGCCGGTTCTACGTGTTATTGCTATCGCGGATTTTTGGCAAGAAGCTGTCGAAAGACATGGAAGAGCGCATCGTCGGCGCCAGCTTCGTGTTCTTGCTGCTATTGATCGTGCTAATCACTGTTGTCGATGTCAAAAGATTCTTCTAGCAAACCAGCCAAATCGAACACAGCTGCACCTGTTGAATCTGCGAAAAAAAGCGACGGCGCACCAGTTAGCTGGGGGCCAGCCTCGGCTATTATTGTCAGCATCGTGTCATTTATCGTTGGGTTTGTCGTTGCAGGGGGCACGGCTTACCTTGTCGCCGGGCTGATGGGCAGTAGCCAGCAGCAGGCCAACGACTGGCTAAATTCCGTATATGGCCAATTTTTGTTCGTACTGCTTGCTGAGGGGTTGGTGGTCGGGACGGTAGTATTCTTTTTGCACCGCCGCAAGACAAGCTTGAGGGCAGTGGGCTTTCACCGGTCGCCGATAGCGAGCGACGTGGGTTTTGCGCTTATCGGGTTCGTCGTGTACTTTATTGCGCTTATTGCAGCAACGGCATTCGCACAGCATCTTTTTAAGGTCAACATTGACCAAAAACAGGAGCTGGGCTTTGATAACGTCGCTACTGCCGGCCAAAAACTCGTGACGTTCATTAGCCTGGTTGTGCTGCCGCCGCTGGCAGAGGAAACGCTGTTCCGCGGCTTTCTGTACACTGGCTTGCGCAAAAAACTGCCGTACATATGGACGGCGCTGTTCGTAAGTTTAGCCTTTGCCTCGTTACATCTCATGGAAGGGAGCCAGGGCCTATTATGGATCGCCGGTATCGACACCTTTATTTTATCGATGGTCCTGTGTTATCTGCGCGAAAAGACTGGTAACTTGTGGGCCGGCATTTTAGTCCACGCCCTCAAGAATGGGCTGGCATTTACGTTCCTGTACATCATAGGGGTGAACGTTTAAACAGATATGGTATACTGGGGGCAAATGAAGCGCGGTACCTCCACTACCACTATCTGCCCGATGCTCCCGGCCCCCCGGCCGTAATTCTTTTGTATTCACTTTTATTAAGATCATCAACGTACATGTATAAGGAGGAGACATGCGAGTCTCGCAACTATTCGGCAGGACTTCCAAGACTGCAGGCAACGACTACCAAATCGCGTCCCATCGCTTGCTCACGCAAGGCGGTTTTATCCGGGAATCAACAGCAGGGCGTTACTACCTATTGCCACTAGGCCTGAAGGTACACGACCGTATTATTGAAATCGTGCGCAAGCACATGGACGCCGCTGGCGCCCAGGAACTGGTCATGCCAGTACTGCACCCGCTTGAACTATGGAAGGAAACGAACCGTACCACCACCACCGGGTTTGAGCTCATGAAGATCACCGACCGCCGCGGCGCTGATTTCGCTTTGGGCGGTACTGCCGAAGAAATGGCCGTGGACCTTGTTCGTAAATTCAACATTAGCTACAAAGACCTGCCGTTCAATATCTACCAGTTCAGCATGAAGTTCCGCGACGAAATGCGTGCCCGCGGCGGTTTGCTACGGCTCCGCGAGTTTGTCATGAAGGACGCCTACAGCTTTGGCACCGAAGCGCAGTTTAAAGAGACATACCAAAAGATGTGGGACACCTACAAGGCAATTTTCGATGAGCTCGGGCTTAAGGTCGACGTGGTTGCGGCCGACAACGGCTACATTGGCGGCGAATACTGCCATGAGTTCATTGCCGAGAGCGAGGAAGGCGAGAGCCGCTACTTTATCGACGAGCAGAGCGGCTATGCCGCCCACGAAGACGTTGCCGTATTCAAGATAGACGACCAGAACGTCGGCGACGAGCTCAACGAGCTGCAACAAGTCGACGCCGAGCGCGGCAACACCATGGAAGACGGCGTAAAGTTCCACAACCTGCCGTTATGGCAGCAGACCAAGGACGTTATGTACTTCGACGAAGCCACTAAGCGCTACGTGTTAGCGATCATCCGCGGTGACTTCGACGTAAACGAGACCAAGCTGATGCAGGCCGCTGATGTATGGGACCTGCGCCACGCTACCGACGAAGAGATCCGCGAGGACCTCGGCAGCGAGCCTGGCTTTATTTCGCCAGTCGGCTTCCCTAAGAAGGGTAAGAAGACCGGCTACGACGTTATAATCGTGGCCGACAAATCACTGCGTACTGTACGGAACATGTACGGCGGCAACAACGCCAAGCACAAGGACCTGCTCAACATTAACATCGACCGCGACTACAAGGCCGACGTTGAGGCCGACATTGCGCTTGCCAAGCCTGGGTACCTGAGCCAGGATGGCGGCAAGCTAGTAGCCAAGAAGGGTATCGAAGTCGGGAACATCTTCCAGTTGGGCTACCACTACAGCAAGCTGATGCACGACGCCGAGTACACTAACGAGTCCGGCACCCGCGAAAAGTACTACATGGGCTGCTACGGTTTGGGTGTGGCTCGTACGTTGGCGGCTATTGTGGAGGTGCATCACGACGACAAGGGCATGGTCTGGCCAGCAAACATTGCGCCATACAAGGCATATCTGGCCCGACTGGGCGATAAGCCAGAAGTTGTGGCCGCAGCAGACAAATTGTACGAAGACTTGACTCAGGCTGGAGTTGCGGTACTATATGACGACCGAATGGAAACACGTCCCGGCGAAAAATTTGCCGATGCTGATCTGTTAGGCATACCGTATAGAGTGGTTATAAGCGAGAAAACCATTGCCTCCAACGTGTTTGAGGTTAAAAAACGCACAGACACGGAAGCACAAATGTGCAATCAAGACAATGTGATAAATATTCTCGTTTAACAGTGCACAACAGGGTATAATGAACATTTGTTCATGACCGCACATGACAGCAGCAGACGAAAAGGAGTGAACACTATGAATAAACTATTCCACTTGACCAAACAGGGCGTTGACGAATTGCAGGCAGAACTGGAAGAACTCACCGGCCAGCGATCTGTTATTGCAGATCGTATTAAGACTGCCCGCGAATTCGGCGACCTCGGCGAAAACATGGAATACACCGCAGCCCGACAGGACCAGGAACGCAACGAATCCCGGATTACCGAGATTGAACACATTTTGTCCAACGTGCAAGTCATTACTGCACCTAAGGGCGACAGCGCAGTCGTACTCGGCTCCAGCATCAAGCTGAAGTCCGTTGACGGCAAAACCAAGGAATTCCAGGTTGTTGGAACCGTAGAGGCTGACCCGCTGAACGGCAAGATTTCCGACGAATCACCAATTGGTAAGGCGTTGATGGGTAAGCGCGAAGGCGACGAGGTCGAAATTAAGACCCCCGCCGAAACCGTTACTTATAAAATCGTAGACATTAGCTAAGAATAAAACGTTCGCTCCATGAAAGGCTCCTGTTTACGCAGGAGCCTTTTTGATCTGTAAGATGTGCTAAAATAACCCTGAAGGAATCAAAAATATGAACTGGTTAACCCAAATAGCCGACGACGTCGTGGCACGCCACCCCGAAGGCGAAATTTTAATTGAGTCCGGCGGCTCGCCGAGCGGCACCCACCATCTGGGGCACATGCGCGAGCTGGTTACCTGTGACGCTATTTTATTGGAGCTGCGCCGCCGCGGCCGCCAGGCAAAGCACATTTACTTTGTCGACGACCTTGACGGCCTGCGCAAAATCCCGGGCAATGTCCCGGCTGAATTCGAGAAGTACTTGGGTATCCCGCTGTGCGATGTCCCGTCGCCAGATGGCGCCGAAGGCAAATCGTACGCTGACTACTTTTTGCAAAGCCTGTACGATGGTTGCGCCGCACTGAACGTTGAGGTTGAATTTGTGCGTTCGCACGAAAAATACCGCAGCGGATTCTTTGTGCCAGCTATTGAACGGTCACTGCAGCACATCCCAGAGGCCAAGCACGCGCTCGAGACGATCTCTGGCCGTCAATTGGACGAGAACTGGACTCCGATCCAGGTTATGGAGCAGGGGCGCCTCAAGAACCGCAAGTTCTTGGGCATCGACACGGCCACGAAAACCGTCCGCTATCAAGACGCCGACGGCAACGAGCAAAGCGTGCAATACGACAAGGGCGAAGTAAAGCTCGACTGGCGTTTGGACTGGCCCGGCCGCTGGTGGCTGCAAAAAGTGCAGGTTGAACCCTCGGGTCGCGATCACATGACCAAGGGCGGCTCCTACGACACCGGCGTACAGATCATGCACGACGTCTACGAAGCCGAACCACCATACCCCGTATCCTACGACTTCATCAACATGGTCGGTGACACCAAAAAAATGAGCGCCAGCAAGGGCACTGGCCTCGATGCTGTCGAAGGCTCCAAAATTATGCCGCCCGAAGTTGTCCGCTACTTTATTTTGCGCGCCGCCCCGCTGAAGCGCTTGTATTTTGACCCAGTAAACGGCGTGGTCCAGCTTATGGACGAGTTTGCCGCTTTTGCCGCTAAGCCAGATAAAACCGAAGCCGAGCAGCAACTTTGGTATATTTGCACCCGCGGCGCCGAGGCTGCCGGCCGGGCAGTTAGTCGTGTGCCGTTTTCGCACCTGGTGGCCAGCTACCAGGCTTCCTTAAAGGACGCCGACAAAACCCTGGAAGTTATCAAGCGCACCGAGCACGGCCAAGTAGCCGAAGAAGAAGCTGATATCATCAAAGCCGAGCTGCGGTTCATCGAAGAATGGCTGCGCCTGCGTGCCCCAGAAGACGTTAAGTTCGCCTTGGCCGAACAAGTCGACGCAGCAAGCTTTACCGACAGCGAGCAGGCCTTCCTGAAGGCTCTGGGCGATAAAGTAGCGGCCGCTCCAGCAGACGCCGACGGCGCTTATTTCCACGAACGGGTCTACGAGCTCAAAGACGAGCTCGGTATTGCGCCGAAAGAAATGTTTACCACGCTGTACCGCGCCCTCATCGGCAAGGAAAGCGGCCCGCGCGCCGGCTGGTTCTTATCGATCTTGCCTCGCGACTGGCTCATCAAGCGCCTGAAGCTTGAAGGGTAATCGTTCGTGCAGCGCCTTCCGGTAGAATCGACCGATATTGTTTCCGTGGGCTACGACCCTAAGGAGCGCATTTTGGAGGTCGAATTCAAAGAAGGGCGCATCTACCAGTATTTGGATGTTGACGCCGACGCCTACCGGCTACTCACCAAGGCTGATTCGCTGGGCCTGTATTTTCAGGCGAATATTATGGGGCACTACCGCTACGAGCGTATAGACGGCCGCAGCAAAAAAGCGGCTTCGCCTATGGCGCTGGCCTTCGTAACCGGCAACGCCCGCAAAATGCGTGACATGCAGGCTGCCTGTGAGCAATTGAACATAGAAGTCGAGCAGTTGAACCTGCCCATCGAAGAAATTCAGTCGCACGATCCTGAAGCAGTGGTGCTGGCCAAAGCCAAACACGCCTACAAGCTTGCTGGCCGTCCAGTAGTAGTAAACGATACCTTTTGGAATATCCTGGCGCTGCGCGGCTTTCCGGGTGCCTACATGGCCCATGTGGCCGAATGGTTCCGCCCTGAAGATTTTTTGAAGTTGCTCGAAGGTAAAGCCGACCGCACGATCATCGGCACAGACACACTGGCGTATTACGATGGGAACCGCTCTAAACTATTCACCCAGGATCACACCGGCAAACTCACCACCGAACCGCACGGCCAAGGCCGTTCCATTGACCAGATTTTAATCATCAACGGCGAGCAGAAAACCGTGGCCGAGGTGCAGGAACAGGAAGGCCGCTCCTGTATCGATCCAGACAATAACATCTGGCACGACTTTGCCAAATGGTACAACCTGCAGCGCCGCCTCGGCAAAGTCTAGTCTCGTAGCCCCTGAACAAACGTAGCAAACATCACGACGTACAAAATCGCGCTAACGTTTTATAATACGTTTGTAGCGTATATAACAGGGGCAGCCATGGACAGGATTCTCGTAAACTCTTCAAATCTCATTACCGTCGGGTATGACGCTGCCTCAAAAATGCTCGAAGTCGAGTTCCAATCGGGCAAAGTCTACCAGTACATGAACGTGCCTGAGTCTTTATACCAGGACCTTATGACCTCAACATCCAAAGGTCAATTCTTCCACGACAATATCATGAACCAGTACGATTTCACCGAAGTTTAGGCTGTACGTAGCCCGTACGACACTCCTATACTTACGGTATGGGCTACCTGGACAAACTCTGGCATAAAACACTGCGCCGCCCATACAATTTGGCATACATCGAGCAAGGCCAGGGGAGACCAGTGGTATTGTTGCACGGCCTTGGTGCTAGCAAGAGTATCTGGCGGCCGCTTACTAGGTTGTTGCCGGCCGATAAGTGGCATGTGATCGTGCCCGACCTATTAGGGTTTGGCGATTCGCCGCGGCCCGACTGGAATAGCTACGACATTACCCAACACGCTCGGATGGTGGCGGCCTTCCTCAAAAATCAACACATCATTGGCCCGATCACACTGGTCGGCCATTCGATGGGCTGTTTAGTGGCCACGCATATTGCCGCGGCCAACCCGCAGCTCGTCAAAGATCTCATCTTGTACGAGCCGCCGCTGCTTGATGAGTTACCGGAATTCCCGAGCTACACCAAGCGCAGCACCCGCTACAAAGCTTTATTTACATACATTGCCGAGCACCCGCAGCTGGCATATCTGGAGAGCAGGGTACTGTGGCGTGCCGCGCGCAAAATTTCCTGCCTGGACATGTCCGAAGAGGCCTGGCTCCCGTTCGAGCGCTCATTACGCAATACCATCTTGAACCAGCAGGCCTACCGGGAACTGCAAAGCATCCCCATCCGGACAGACATCGTGTACGGCCGCCTCGACTTCATTGTCATCCGCCAGGGGATTAAAGACCTGTTTAAGCACAATACCAACATCAAATTGCACCTCGTCACCGATGTGCACGGCATTTCTACGCGCTCAGCCAAATACCTGGCTAACCTTATCGAAAAGACAGTAAAACACCACAAACACAGCTAATCTCCAGATAGCGCTAATATTCAGCAAATAGGCAAGTTAGCATCGTACCCTTAGGAGGCTGCCGCGTTTCAACATGGTTCCAGCGGCAGTTTTACTAACCTAAAAAGGAGTAATTAGCATATGAAATCTAAGAAGCCACTCATTATGGCCGGCGTGGGCGCTGTGGTAGGCTTGGCGGCATTTGCCGGCGTTGCCTCAGCGCAGACGCCTACAATAACCGACAACGGGCAGCAAACCCTGGTCGACAAAATAGCTACCAGATTTAATCTGAACAAGAGCGACGTACAAGCCGTTTTCGACGAAGACCGCACTGCGCACCAGGCAGAAATGAAGCAAAGAATGGACGACCGCCTGACGCAGGCTGTCAAAGACGGCAAGATAACCGAGGCCCAAAAGACGCTCATCGAGAACAAGCAGCAGGAGCTGCAAACCTACATTGAGTCGATTAAGGATAAGACTCCGGCCGAGCGCAAGACGCTCATGAGGGCTAAGCTAACCGAAGTAGAGCAATGGGCCAAAGACAACGGCCTGACCGATTACTTCCACGCATTTGCCGGCGGCCCCGGCGGCCACAAGGGCGGTATGGAATTTAAAGCGGATACGGAGGTCAACGACGATAGCAATTAGCAACGATTAGGACCACAGCCTGCTTCGATACCAGGCCCCAACACCTCGGGGCCTGGTATTTTAATCTGTTATAATCCTCTCATGAGCAAAATCAAAGCAATCCTTTCCGACTCTGACGGCACGTTGATTAACAGCCTGTATCTGATCCGTCATGGCCAATACGAAGCATCCGTTGAATATCTAACATCGATCGGCGTGCCGCGGCACGATATTCCTGAATATGATGTATATGAGAGTTACATTAACCGGTCCGTCGGTGGGAACACCCGCGAGACTTTAGAGGCCACGCTCCGCCTTTTATTTGGCGAAACCCATGAGCACCACCTGAACAAGATCGATTTTGACGAGTTAGATCGTAGCCTGCAGCCGGTTCAGGATCGTATTGCACCGCTGTATGTTCATCCATTCCATGGTCTGACGGAACTGTTCACTTGGCTTGGCAAGAATAGCCTGAGCATGGGAATTTTTACCAGCGGTTCGGCCTATCACATCGTGCGCCATTACGGCTTGGCGCTGCCTGCGCTCGGCTACACCGACCTGTATCGCAACGATACCGCCGATAATCTGCAGAAATTGGCCGCTTTCATCGAGCGGGTCAAAGCCGTGTACGGCATTCCTCAGTTTGTGGCAGTTACGGCCGACGATGTAACCAGGACCAAACCCGACCCGGAAGCCGTCCTAAAAGCGCTCGACATGCTAGGTCTTAAGCCCGACGAGGTGGTGGCAATGGGTGACCACCCGGTGGACATCAAAGCAGCGCGTGCTGCCGGTGTTCATGCTATGGGTACGACCCACGGTTTTAGCACAGCCGCCGAGTTAAAAGAGGCCGGCGCGTTCATGACCGTCGATAACCTGGTCAAAATCCCGCACCTCATCGAAGCCCACAATAGTGGCAAAAAACTGCTGTTCTAGCAGACAAGACATACAAAAAAGAGCCCCATACCAACAGGGCTCTTTTTAGATTGTGCTAGTAAGAACTAGCTTTGCTTGGCAGCGCGGCGCTTCAGGCGCAGCATGTTGCCAACGTAGCCTAGGCCACCAACGATACCGGCAGGCAGCAGCAAGTTACCAGCGCCAGTGTTTGGCAGGGTAGTTGCAGCAGCTAAAATCTGCGGAGGGGTAACGGGTGGGGTAGGAGTGGTAGGAGGAGTAACAGGGGGAGTCGGTACGCTCACTTTAACGTCGGCTACATCACACTGGTGTTGCTTGTTGTCGTTGGCAGTACTGTTGCCGTCAACGCAAGCGTTGTTTACGATCAGGTCTTTGTCCTTAGTGGACGTTACCTTAACGACGTATTCCTTAGTAACCTTTTGTCCTGGCTTCAGGGTACCCAGGTTTTCAGTGATGTCACGTTGGCTTGGGTTTGATACCAGTTCAACGCCGGCAGGCAAGGTGTCTGACATAATAGTCTTAGCAAGGTCGTTGTAGCCTTTGCTGTCTGGCTGGCCGTCGTTCCACACTACAATTGTGTACTTTAGTAGGTCGCCTGGCTTTGCAGCTACGGCGCTGGCAGCGTCGTTGGCATCAACCATAGCGCTCCCAGTCGTTTGGTTTTGGACTGATTTATTGATCTTTGCAACTGGGTGCCAGGCAAATGCCTGACCAGTAATAGCACCAGCCATAACCAGACCGGTAACACCAGAAGCAATAATAAGCTTAGAACTGTTCATAGTAACTCCTCCCTCTTAAGCGCGAAGCCATTTTGACTCCGATATAAGAGATAACTGTGGCAGTATACGCTGTTTATGCTTATTTGTCAATGTTTTATGCAAAAAAGCAAATATACCAACAGATCAGGAGTGTTAATTTAACATTGTTAAATGGCAAAAATGTACGCTATACTAGGGTCATGATAGAAGTAAAAAGCGTACGCAAAGTATACGGTAAAAAAGATAGTGCGTTCGAAGCACTTAAGGGAGTAAGCTTCAGCATTCCAGATGGAGCAACAGTCGCAATTATTGGTAAAAGCGGCTCCGGTAAATCCACGCTGATGCATATCATCGGCGGCCTGGATCATCCAACCGAAGGCGAAGTGATTGTCGATGGCAAGAACATCGGCAAGATGAAGCGCAAGCAAATCGATCGTTTCCGCGCGCACGACCTAGGGTTCGTATTCCAGTCTTTCTTCGTAGAGGCTAATCAGACCTGTTACCAGAACGTGGCGTTACCCTTGGAAATCAACGAAACTGGCTTCTCTACACGCAAAAAGCTGATCGAAAGTGCGCTGGAGCGCGTTGAGCTGGGTGACAAGCTCAAAAGCAAGGCCAAGAACCTCTCTGGTGGCCAAAAGCAGCGCCTAGCCATTGCCCGGGCCATCGTCAACAGCCCGAAATTACTTATGGCCGATGAGCCAACCGGTAACCTCGATAGCGAAACAGGTGAGAAAATTATTCAATTGCTCTTTGCTCTGAACAAAGAAGTAGGTAGTACGCTGGTGGTTGTCACTCACGACCCTGATCTGGCCGCGCGGTGCGACATGCAAATTTCCATCAAAGACGGCAACATTACAGAGGTAAAGACTAATAATAAACAGGCTAAAGCGGTGGGTAAGAAAGGGGGCCGGGCATGAAGGTCGTAGATATCTTTAAGCGCAGCGGGCGCAATTTGCGCCAGGCAAAGGTCCGGACCTTGCTGACCGCCTCGGCTATCGCCGTTGGTGGGTTTACGCTAACCATTACGTTGGCTGCGGCCACAGGCGCACGCAGCTTTACCGACCGGCTCGTTAAAGCCAATTTTGACCCCCACTCGGTGTACGTGGCTAAAGATAAGGCCTTTTTTGACGGCTCTAACAGCGGTAAGCCGCAGCAGTACAGTGCCGATTTGGCCTCGGCAAACGGCGCACTCGTTAAACAGTTCGACGCCAACGACATCAAGAAAATGGAGGCGCTGCCCCATGTTAAACAGGTAATCCCGGGCTACACGCTCACTGCTCAGTTCATTACCCGCGAAGGCGCTAAACAGTACACCGGGGCGGTCAACCTCTATAGCCCAACCTCGAAGCCTCAGGTGAAGGCAGGGGCTATCCCCGAAACGCTGGCCGCCAATGAAACCCTGCTTCCGGATGACTATTTGTCGCTCCTGAACTTTAAGGACGCGAACGACGCCCTGGGCAAGACCATTACCGTGCAGGTGCGCCAAAACACCGGCAAGACCGAAGCACGGCAGTACAAAGTTGTGGCTGTGACTACCAAGTCGTCACTGTCGCTCGACTTTAACCAGACCGGCCCATATGTGTCGGTAGATGAAGCGCACAACCTGAATAGTTTCATTAACGGGGGCACGGTGTTCTCCGACCTAGTGCCAATCGTGGCAATTAGCGGCGACGGCGTGTCGGCAGATGTCTTGAAAGACGAAGTGACCAAGCTCGGCTTTGAGGGCCGCACGGCCAAAGACATGCAAGAGTTTTTGAACCAGATCATCACGATTTTGCAGAGTATCATCATTGTGTTCGGAATGATCACTTTGATAGCCTCGTTCTTCGGTGTAGTGAACACTCAATACATCAGCGTGCTGGAGCGCACCCGTGAGATTGGCCTGATGAAGGCTTTGGGCGCGTCACGCCGCACGGTAAGCCGTTTGTTTATGGTAGAAGCCACATGGATCGGTTTCTTTGGCTCAGCGCTGGGAGCGGCATTGGCCATTGGCGTGGGTACTGCGCTTAACCCGTGGGTCAGCGACAAGTTGAAGTTTGGCCACGACCACTTACTGATCTTTAAGCCAAGCCAGATCGTTCTGTTGATACTATTCCTGATGCTTATTACCACTATTGCCGGCCTATTGCCAGCTCGCCGCGCTGCCAAGCTCGACCCGATCGAAGCACTGCGGACTGAATAACAGAGTTTAGTAGCGGGTTTCGGGGCGGGACTTAGCCCAGAGCATCTCAAAGAATTCCCGCTGAGCGTCGGCAATTTCCTGGTTGTGTATCTCAATACCAAACACTTCGCTGTCTTTCCAGTGGTAATAGGCGACCACATTATCGTACATATCGCAGGAGTGGGTAATGTGGAAGTCCTTGGGTGAGATGCAGTGGTATTCGATACCATCGACGCGGTCGCCAGTGCCTTCGCCGCCTGGTTTTTGACCCTCTTGCCAGCTGTCTACAAAGTCATCGCTGGTGATAAGCCGGCAGGTGAGTTTTTTGCGTTCAAACTCTTCTGTCCAGCGTTCCATGAATTTTTTGCCAGTGCCTTCTTCGAGCACACGGTAGTTGTACCCAACAATCTCACTCGTGGCGTTTAACTCATTCCAAAGCATTTGGCGGATGCCTTCGCGCCCTTGGTAGAACTGCACATGCGTGGCAGGTGAACTGAGTGAATTGCGCGCCAACACCTGTTGGATAAGTTCCAGTTCGTCCTGGAGGCTCTTGAGTTCTTGCTCCTTCTGGGTAATGAGAATATGGAGGTTAGCAATGGGCGCTGCCTTGATGATGCCTCGTTTATAGTGGGTTTCTACTTCGATCAGGTTAGATTCGAGCAATTTATCGATAAGCCGGTAGATGCGCGTGCGCTCTACCTTAGACGATCTCGACAGTTCCGATATGCTCTGCGGCCCATGGGAGTGCAGGGCAAGGTAGATATCGGCAATTTCGGGTTCAAAGCCAAGCTTGGCAAAGTAGTTCCGGATGGCGGTTACATCTGTTAGCATGACCACAGTATACTAGTTGTGCATTTTTTGAACAACAGTTTTCCACACTAATACCACAGGTTGTATGATTGTTGTGCAATGAAACGCACAGACTTACCTGACCGTTTCCAAGAACTCCTTGAGCGTATCCCGTACGTCACGATTGCGACTGTATCGCCAGATGGTCAGCCGTGGAATAGCCCGGTAGTCGGCCGTTTTGACGAAGACATGAACTTGTATTGGGTTTCGTGGCAAAAAAACCGGCACAGCGACAACATAGCCCGCGAACCGCGAATTTTTGTCGTAGTATTTGATTCCCAGGCCCCCGAAGGTACAGGCGAAGGCCTATACATGCAAATGCGCGCCCGAGCTATCGATACTAAAAAAGGCATTATTGAAGCTGCTGGCGTGTACGACACCAGTTTCTTTAAAGAACCATTAGACCATGAACAGTTTTTGGGCGACTGCCCGCAGCGCTTTTACAAGGCTGTGCCCGAAAAGATGTGGTACAACGCCGATGGCCAACAGCGCGGCCATTTCGTAGACCTGCGCAGTGAAATTACTGAGCCAGTAGCGGCGTAATCGTCAGCTGTGTGCCGCCAAGGTGGCGGGAGAGGTAACTATCGTGACTAATATAGAGGAGGGCGCCTTGGTATTGGGCCAGTGCCGCCTCTAGCTCCTCAATAGACGGCAGGTCGAGGTGGTTCGTGGGCTCGTCCAAAATAACCAGGTTGGGCTCATTGGCAAACAGTTTTATGAGCTGCAAGCGGGCTTTTTGGCCTCCCGACAGGCTTCCAACGAGCTGTTCGCGGTCGCCATACGGGTCAAACAGGTAATCGCTCAGAATCCGCATAATCTGTTCGGCGGTAATCTTTAGTTCAAATTCATCATAAATATGTTCAATTGCCTTACTGAGGGTCATTTCCAGGTAGTGGTGATCAATTTCTTGGTCGTAGGTGTTGATGCGCAGCTTGGCGTCGCAGGCGATTTTGCCATGCAACAGCGTATCCGGGCGTGTGCCAGTCGCGCTTTGGGTAATGGCCCGCACCAGCGTAGTTTTACCTACGCCGTTGCGCCCAACGATTTGTAAACGGTCGCCGGTTTGGACCCGGGCAGCCAACGGAGCAAAGAGCGGGTTGCCGTAGCCAACTTGGACGTTATCGAGCACTACCAGGTCCCGCTGCCGTTCCGAGTGGCTCAGGCGGCGGATGTGAATCGTCTTGGCTTTGTGCTTTTGGTAGCTCTCTTCCATCTTAGGGCGCAGCTCGGCAACTGATTCTTGGTCGATCCAGAAACTCGGTTTGTCCTGTGATTCTAATTCTTTTAGTTCTTTGAGCAGCTTGGTTTCGATGACTACAAATGGGTTTTTCTTGTCGGCTGTGCCGCCCCAGCGGGCTTTTTTGGCCCGGGCTTGCTGTATTTGTTTTTTGACGTTTTCGATGCGGCGCTGCACCGTGTCGTATTCATTTATATTAGCGGCAGTCCGCTGGGCGTTCTGGAGCAGATAGGCATCATAGTTACCCACAAAGTTAAAGGCATGCTGGTCTTTTATTTCGATAACGCGTTGCACTTGCTGTAACAGGTCGCGGTCGTGGGTAATAACCACCACTGCGTGTTTGCAGGCTGCAAACCATTTTAAGAAGGCCGCTTTGGCAACGTAGTCCATGTGGTTTGTTGGTTCGTCAATGAGCGCCAGGTCGGCATGGGCATGTTCAACACGGATGAGTTCGATGAACCGTTTTTGGCCGCCGCTGAGGCTGCTCATCGGCCGGTCGGCGGTTTCGCCAAGCTGGTAGTCTTCTAAAGACCGGCGGACGCGGTCCTCGACCGTGTAGTAATCAAGTGCGGAAAACCGTTCCAATGCCTCGCTGTAGCGGGTGATTTTATTGATGTTGTCGCCCATGTGGTCGGGGTAAGTCTCAATAATATGCAGCAAGTCGGTGTATTCCGGCAGGTTTTGCAACACATACTCAACAACCGTCTGGCCGCTGACTTCGTGGTGCTCCTGGCGGGTGGCCACAACCTGAACGCCGTTGCGGTAGGTTATGGACCCAGCGTAGTCGGCGTCTTCGCCGCTCAACATGCGGAAGAGCGTAGTTTTACCCACGCCGTTGCGCCCGATAATGGCAATCTTTTCAGTGTCATTAACCGCTAGCTGCAAGCCGTCAAAGAGCGGTTTGTTACCAATTATTTTTTGTTCTATGTCGATAGTGACAAGCATTAACAGTCCTTTCCAATGTAAAAATGAGGGAGGTGAGGGGTGGTTAGGACTGTCGTATCATAGGAGTAACTATAACAGATATAAAAGTGTTGTAAAGAGTGTTTACTTCTTGCCCGGATTGATGTCTTCTTTTTTCCAATTGAGATCATCGGGTACAACCAAGCCTTGCTTCCAGAGCATCTCGAATACCCGCCGCTGGGCGTCAGCGATCTCCTGGTTGTATATTTCGACGCCGAATACCTCGCCGCCGCGCCAGTTGTAGTAGGCGATAACGTTGTCATAGGTAATGGTGGAGTGGGTAATGGGAAAAACTTCCGGAGATATGTACCGTGAGTCCCAATTTTTTACGCGTTCGTTGCTGTGTTTGCCGTACCATGATTGCAGATCTTCTAGGAAGTGGTCCGAAATAATACCCCGGAACTGCAGGTCAAGTTCATTGCAGCGCCGTACCCAACGCTCAAAAAAGGCGAGGTTGGTGCGGGTTTGCATCGTTTCATACAGAACGCAGAGTGCTTCGCCTTTGGCTTTAGTCTGGTTCCAGAACATCTGTTTGTTGCCCTCAGGGCCGCGATAGAACTGCACGCGGGTCAGGTGCGACTGGTCAGCCGGTGCGTTAAGGCTGTTGTGGATCACTTGTAGTTCGTCCTGCAGGCTCCGTACTTCTTGTTCGCGCTCGGTGAGCAGAATCTGCAAATTCATAATGGGAGCCGCCCGCAAGATAACCCGTTTGTACTGTGTTTCTGTCTCGACCAGGTTGGTGGTTGTGAGTTTGTCTAACAGGCGATAGACCCGAGTACGTTCCACGCCGGCGTTGCGGGCCAGAGCAGTAATTGTTTGCGGGCCGTAGGCATGCAGAATTAAATAGAGGTCGGCAATCTCCGGTTCTAGACCAAGTTTGGCAAAATAACTTCTTACAGCACTGGTATCCTTTGGCATGCCCGCCATTGTATAGCCTTATATCCCCTTGAGGCAACCGTGCACTTTTGCGCACGACAGTTTCAAAAGTGTTCGCCTCCTAGGTTAAGGTTCTGGTGCGTTACCTAACGCGCTACAAAACCTGACGCCATAGGAGGTGTATTTTTTTATGTCCAATTTTCCAGAGACCGACGTACAAAACAGAGTATTAAGCCTTGGTTTGCCACCCGAATCATTAGTTGTTGCTGGCAGTGCTGCCATCGAAACAATTGTTGGATCGGATGTACGCCGCGCACAGGATATCGATCTAACCGTAACGCCGGACGTCTATCGTCATTTGCGCAATCAGCCTGGGATGGAAGAAGTTACGAATCCTAATGACGGCTATGCCTCGCTGAAAGGGAATGGCTTTGATATCAGTACTGATTGGTACGGCCGGTCGGTAGCCGATTTGCAACAGGGTGGCTATGTAAAAGATGGTGTGTATATGGCCGGCTTGCCAGATATCTATGCGCTTAAACAAGAGCGTGGGCTTGATAAGGATAACCGTGACTTACAGATAATTCGTGACCGTGTGTATGGGAGCACGCCGTTGCCGCTGGCAGTGGTAGGTAACGAGCTGACTTTTGTACGAGGGTTTATGCCTGAGCATTTACGCGAGCGTCGTGAGCTGGAGGTGGCGGCGAATGGACTGTACGTTGTCCGTACTGTGTTTGGACATGAGGGCGGCACTGTTCGCACGTACAGTGGGACCGTTGAACAGAGGCAGGTACCTGCGACCTATCACGCCTGGGAGCACAGTGCCTTAGGCGCACGGGACGGCCAGCGTAACATTGATGCGCTCGAGGCTGCACGTCGTGCACAAGGACTGCCACCTCAATTTGATGATGATGCGCGCGTGGCAGAAGCCGTAGGCTTTACCAACCACGACGTCGTGCTGGGGCATGGTCGCCGGGCCGCTAACCCTGAAGGCCATGACGAAAAGCAGTCCGCCGAACTCGCTGTCCGGCACCTCGAAGCAGTGGGCGTAACTAACGAAAGGGTGCTTGAGGGCACGTATGCAACAACCATCGTCACTACATTTAATGAAGCCAAGAAAGCCCAAGATATAGATCCGAGCCGCGGCTATGTGCCGAACCAGGAAGTTGGCGCAGGCAGCGACATGTCGGGCTTCCGCCGCGAGGATGCCCGCCTCAATGCTGTGCGTTTGCTCGTAGAAGACTTGTCGCGCGTTGGCGCAGGCTATGATGCACCATTGAACCGGCTCGTTGACCAAATAAACGCCGACCTTCCAGAAGGCGCCGAGCCTGTCCGTATTAGGACCACTGAAGATGGTTTGCGGCTTATTGATGAAAACCCTGATTTTGTCGTTACCAAGGCAGGTGATCCGCCGATTACCATGACCTTACGCGAAGCAGCCGCCATGCACTTAGAAGGTAGCGGCAAGTTCTGCGGCGGGTATAAGTTCCCAGAAAGTTGGGTGTTGGGCGACCCGGCGGTGCAGGCTGCAAATGCCCGAGGTATGCAGGAAGATGCGGCCGCTATCCGCGACGGCAGGGCGACAACCGTCGACGTGCTGCGTAAGGTCAGCGAGATTGCAGATGGCACTGTGGCTATCGTTGACCCCGGTGTGTCTAATGAAACCGCAGATAAAACTACTGGCCGGCGTGTAGTAACAGGTGAAGGCGCTGGTGTCACAGCCCCCGAAGGCTCAGTAGCAGCCATCCGTGAGGCGGTACGGCAAACACTGGAACTATTGCCGCACGGGCACGTTGCGCAAGCAGCCGAAATCCTAGGGAGCGCCATTGCAAACTTCACATTGAATCTAGAAGGCAGTTCAAATGAGTATGTGGTGACCGCCCACCAGGCGTTGGCTCAAGCGCAAGAGCTACTGGCGAGTGTTGCTGCCACGCTGCAAGCCGCCGCAGATAACCTAGAGCGTTATGACCAAAATATATTATAGTAAGAGGTATGAAAACACAGCAGGCGCTTTTTGCCGCCGGATGTTTCTGGGGCGTGCAGTACTACTTTGATGAAGTCCCGGGCGTCGTAAAGACAACGGTTGGCTACACGGGCGGCCATACCGAAAACCCCACCTACGACGACGTCGCAAGTCGCATGACCGGCCACGCCGAAGCTACATTGATTGAGTTCGATCCTAAAAAAGTCAGTTACAAGACGCTCGTAAAGCAGTTTTTTCGCATGCACGACCCAACAACTATGAACCGTCAAGGGCCGGATATTGGGGACGAGTACCGGTCGGCCATTTTTTACTTTAACCCCGAACAACACAACATAGCAGTGCAGGTGCGCAACGAACATCAAAAAGAGATTGATAAGCCAGTGGTCACCGCGATTGAAGCGGCCGGCCCGTTCTACCGTGCAGAGGAGTATCACCAGAAGTTTACCCAGAAAACAGGCATTGGCATGTGCCACATCCCCTATGCGCCTGTTTCATAAGCGTGGTATAGTTTGAACATGGTTAAACAGACTACATCTAAGAAGAAGGCAAATAAAAAAACTGCCGCAAAAAGTAACGCAAACGTAAAGAACGTCAAAGAGGAAGTTGTTAAGACTGCTGTAACACCGGCGGTCAAGGCAACTGCTAAGGCCACGACCGGCACTCCAGCCACTAAGATGGCTCGCTGGTACAAATGGTCTGGTGTAGTGTATTTGGTTGCGAGCGCTGTTGTAGCGTTTCTTGCCAAAGAAGTAGCGGCGCCGGTGACACTGCAATATCCGTCGATTGATGCATTGGCCAGCGAAGCAAATGGTCACCAAGTAATGGGCCTTGCCAGCCGCCACATCGCAGATGTGCACCTTGGCTGGATTGTTGTAACGTTCCTGGCGATATTCGGGGTTGTAAACCTGATGCTTGCTACTATGTACCGCCCATACCTCGAACCCAGCTTGAAGCGCGGCGTTAACGCCTTCCGCTGGCTGAGTCTTGGCTTCGGCGGCGGCATGATGGTCGTAGCGATCGCCATGGTGAGCGGCTTTACATCGCTTGCGTTACTGCTGTCTCTGTTCGCATTCACACTGCTGGGTTGCTTGTTAGCCCTAGCTGCCGAAACAGTCGTTACGAACAATGGTGGTATTAAGACGCGGTTCGCGCACTTTATGTGTGGCTTGTCCGTGATCTCAAGTTCAGCCCCATGGGTCGTCTTTGGCCTAGCTATGCTTGGCGCTGGTTTGTGGCACGGCCACTTTACATCGTACATGTACAGCATTTACATCTGCCAGTTTGTATTGTTCTTAGCACTTATCTCGGCCACTCATTTCCGGCTCAAGCGGCAAGGCAAGTGGGCGGATGCGCTCTATACCGACCGCGCTTTCTTAGTGCTGACCTTCGTATCTTCCGCGCTCCTCGCCGCCCAGATCTTTGTCGGAGTGCTCAAGTAGTACTTACGTCGGGATGGCGACCTTTATCTTCGACTTCGATGGGACACTAGCCGATTCTTTCCCGCTTGTTGCTGACGTTACATATGGTATAACCGGCGCACCGCGTCTGAGCACCGAACAGATTAAAAGCCTTGAGCGATTGCCAATGCTCAAGGCTGTGCACGGCCTGGGGGTACCAAATTGGAAATTGCCGCAAGTGATGCTGCTGACCCGCCGGCGCATGACACCACGCATGGCCCAAGAGGTACAGCCATATCCGGGCATGGTGGAAGTTGTCCGACAGCTCCATGAAGCAGGGCACGGGCTGTTTGTGCTGACCTCTAACTATGTCCGGAATGTCCATGCCTTTTTAGAAGCACAGCAGTTAGCGGATTGTTTCGAGAACGTCTATCACTGCAGTGTATTTTATAAATCGATTGGTATGCGCCGGGTGGTCCGCAAGAATCACCTCGATAAGGCAACATGTTACTACGTTGGCAACGAACCCGGCGACATCAAAGGCGCCGAACGAACCGGGATCCATGGTATAGCCGTGACCTGGAGCGGTCAGGACGAAAACGCTCTGCGCGCCGCCCGTCCGCTCAAAATTATTAACACGCCACAGGAACTTTTAGGAGTATTTAACTAACGCATGACCACATTAGAAGTTGTAATCGAAAAATTGGTACATGGTGGGCAGGGCCTGGGTACATTGCCCGACGGCCGCAAAGTATTTGTATGGGGCGCGCTGCCTGGTGAACGGGTGACCGTCAAGATTTTAAAAGGCAAGCGGTCGTACGCCGAAGCCATTGTTGACGGCGTTATTGAGCCGTCCAAAGTGCGCGTGGCTCCGCGCGAAGAAAATTATTTAGCTACCAGCCCCTGGCAGATCATTACACTGGAAGCAGAGAACGACTATAAGCACCTTATTGTCGAAGAATTGTTCGTACAGGCTCATGTGCCAATCCCGGCATTCGATATGACTGTAGCCGGCGACAGTTGGCACTACCGCAACAAAATGGAATATAGCTTTTGGGGCGACGAGGCTGGGCTGCACTTGGCGCTGCACAATCGCGGCTCGCACAACAAATCTATCGTAGCTGGCAGTGAACTTGCGCTCCCGGCACTCGATGCCGCTGCCCGGGCAGTGGTGGCTGAACTGCAACAGCACTCGCCCCGCGCCGGGGACCTAAAAACAATCCTGGTTCGTGTTAATCAAAAAGGCGATGCCGTTGCATCTCTGTTTGTGAAGCTGGAAACCTTCCGTGAGCTGGCTTTACCCCCGGAGTTAAAAGGCTTACGCGTGTACTTTTCTAACCCGAAGAGTCCGGCTTCTGTGCCGACCAAACTGCTCTACGAACTTGGCGACTGCACGCTGACCGACGATCTGCTGGGCAAGCCGTTCACCTACGACGCCGATTCATTTTTCCAAGTCAACATTCCTGTGTTTGAGCAGGCGTTACAGCGTATTGCTGACCACATTGCTGGTGATGACGTGCTCGACATGTATGCCGGTGTGGGCAGTATCGGGTTGAGTGTTGCTAAAAAACAGGTAGAGCTCGTGGAATTGGACGCAGCCACCGCGGCCATGGCTCGGGTGAACGCCACTGCCAGCAGCAGCTTGCAAGCTAATGTGATTGAAACAAGCAGTGAACAGGCCCTTGAATATATAACCGGCAGCACGCCCGTTATTTTTGACCCGCCGCGCGCAGGCCTGCACGACAAAGTCGTCGCTAAAACGCTCGAAGCCCGCCCGCCGCAAGTTATCTACCTAAGCTGTAACCCCGCAACCCAAGCCCGCGACCTGGCTAAACTACAAGAAGCGTACGACATTACATACTTCGAAGGTTTCAACTTTTTCCCGCACACCCCGCATATCGAAACGCTCGCCGTGCTGAAGCGCAAGCCGTAAGCTGCTACAATAGCAAGACATGAATTACTGGAGGGAACGCTCCGTGCCATATCAGCCGGGGCAAACAAAGCCGTTTAAAGTCAGTCGCAGCAAGATTGAGCTGTATAAGCAGTGCCCGCGCTGTTTTTGGCTCGACGTCCGGCTTAAGATTAAACGGCCCGAGGGCCCGCCGTTTAACATCAACAAAACCATCGACGAACTATTTAAAAAAGAGTTTGATGTCTATCGCAAAAAAGGCGAGCCGCACCCGATCATGACCGAATACAGCGTGCAGGCCATTCCGTATGCCCACGACAAACTTGATGACTGGCGCGAAACTTTCGTCGGCGTGCAGCACCAGCACGAGCCAACCAACCTTATGATATTCGGCGCCGTTGACGACTTGTGGGTTGATGCTGACGGCAACGTTATCGTGGTCGACTACAAGGCTACCTCTAAAGATAAAGAAGTAAGCATCGATAGCGGCTGGCAGATCAGCTACAAACGACAGATGGAAGTGTATCAGTGGCTGCTGCGCCAAAACGGTCTGACCGTCCACCCGACCGGCTACTTTGTATACGCCAACGGTCGTATGGATCTCGACGGTTTCAATAACAGAGTTGAATTCCGCACTAAAGTCATCCCATACACCGGCGATGACAGTTGGGTTGAGCCAACCATTTTGGAAATGAAGACCTGCATGGACGGGGAAATGCCGCCGATTGGGGTTAGTATCATGGGCGGCGCTTGTGAGTTTTGCACCTATGCTCGGCAGCGCACCGAGCTGACCGTGGCTGCGCTCCAAGCCAAGCTTAAGCGCAATCAAGTGTAGTACACTATACCTATGAAAACATTCGGTAAGGACAGCCAGCGCGGTATCGCGCACGTAGTGCTCGTAGTTATGCTGGTAGCGGTAATACTCGTCGCTTTGATAGCGTTCTTTGCCGTGGCTAAACACAAAAAACCAACCACTCAAGCAACATCTAATACGACAACCAACTCCAAGAGCAATACGGCGCAATCCCAATCGTCAGCGCCAAGCGGGCCAAAACCACTGACGCGCGAGCAAATTAACGTCCAGCGCAAGAATGACTCCTCGAAGTTACGGGTTGCTGTGGCTGAGTTCGAGGCTAACAACGAAGGTTCATTGCCGCTTTCTTGGCGGGACGGTTCACTTTACGGTTCACAAGACGACACACCCTCGGCAGTCAAATTCGAGCATTACACCGGTGTGATTGTCGCTGATTCAGACGAGCTACCACTATATGCCGACGGTATTAAGCTGGTGCTTGCTGCAGAATGCGGCGCTGGCGGCGGTACTATCGAAGGCTCCAGCAGGCAGACGGCCGTCCAATTCGCTACCGAAAATGTCGACGGCAGCTTTGCCCCTCAATGTGTCTCGGACTAGTCTGCTATAATAAGTAATGATGAAATATGTCGTGTGCACCAGTTCCAGTTTTCGTTCCAGTCGACGCTAGTCGGCATCTCTAACCACCCATCGAAAATTTATAAACAGAGGACGAAAACATGATCGACATTCAATTTATACGAGACAACGCAGACCAAGTCGCGGAAAAGGCAAAACAAAAAGGCTACCCAATTGATGTGCAGGAACTGCTGCGCGTTGACGAAGAACGGCGCGGTTTACTTGGTACGGTTGAGGCTTTGCGCGCTCGCCGCAACGACAACTCCGACAAAATGAAAAACGGTAAGCCCGAGCCCGAACTTATCGAAGAAGGCAAGCGTATCAAGGCTGAGCTGACAGCCGCAGAAGAACGTTTTGCCGGTGTTGATGAACACTACGCCAAGCTGCTGCGCAGCGTTCCAAATATGCCGCTCGATTACGTGCCAGTCGGTGCGACCGAAGACGAAAACGTCGTCACTAAAACCGTTGGCGAGCAACCGCACTTCGACTTTACCCCAAAGCACGACTACCAGCTTGGCGCCGACCACGACCTGATCGACAAAGAACGCGCTGCCAAAATTGCTGGCGCCCGCTTTGCATATTTGAAGGGCGGTCTGGTGCGTATGCAATTCGCTCTCATTAATTTTGTGATGCAAACACTGGGCGACGAAGCTATTATCAAAAAACTGGTTGAAGAAAATGGTTTACAGGTCAGCACCAAGCCGTTTACCCCGATTTTGCCGCCAGCTATGTTGCGCACTGAACCGTACGTGGCCAGCGCCCGTTTAAACGCCGAAGAGGTGACCTACAAACTTGCCGATGACGACCTGTGGCTCAACGCCAGCGCCGAACACACTCTGTGCACCATGTACTGGAACGAGACATTGCCCGAAGACATGTTCCCAATCCGCTACTTAGGCTACAGCACTAGCTTCCGCCGCGAGGCTGGCACCTACGGCAAGGACGTCGAAGGTATCTTCCGCTTGCACCAGTTCGACAAGCTCGAAATGGAATCGTTTACCACGCCAGAAAGCGGGGCAGAGGAGCACAAGCTACAGATTGCTATCCAGGAATATTTAGTGCAGCAGATCGGCCTACCATACCAGTTTATCCAGAAGTGTACCGCTGACATCGGCAAGCCTAACGCCGCCGGCGTTGACCTGAACTGCTGGTTCCCAGGCCAGGGTGCATACCGCGAAACCCACACCGCCGATTACATGACCGACTACCAGTCCCGCGACCTCAAAATCCGCGTCCGTCGCCAAGACGGCAAAACCGAACTCGTACACACTGCCGACGCTACCGCCTTTGCCATGAGCCGCATCCTCAAGGCACTTATCGAGAATAACCAAACCGCCGACGGCCGCATTATGGTTCCGAAAGTATTGCAACCATATATGGGTGGCCTGTCCCAGATCTAAAATCCAACATAAAAGGAGGGTACATGATCCAAAAAATTGAAATCGACGGGGTCCACATGACCGTGAACGATGATTTGCGCAAGTACGTCATGAAGAAATTAACGCGGCTCGATAAGTACATCCCGCGCCACGCCCGGCCAAGCACTCACATAGAGGTCAAACTCAAAGAAGGTAAGTCCAAGGGCGAAAACGAACGCACCTGCGAAGTGCTCATTCACTTGCCGCACGGTAACATTGCGATCAGCGAGACAACCGTTAATATATATGCTGCCGTCGACATTGTGCAGGAAAAAGTTAAGACACAGCTGCACAAGTATAAAGAACTCCACGCCGACCCCAAACTACGCCAGCGCGTCATTGCGCGGCTCAAGCGCCAAACAGCCTGAAAATCAGGTAAAACCTCTCGCGTTATCTGGTAGAACGAGTTACAATATTATCTAATGGCTTAAAACTTGGTAAAGAGGGAGTTGTTTTTAGATGATCATGCCCGGTCTGTTAAAGAAGTTGCTTGGGGATCCGCAAGCACGCACAGTTAAGCGCTTAAAGAAGCGTGCTAAAGAAGTTAATGCCGTCGCGGACAAGTACAAAAAAATGTCCGACACTAAGCTAAAAGAGCAGACAGATGTTCTTAAAAAGCGGCTTAAAAAAGAATCCCTCGACAAAATTCTCCCCGATGCCTTCGCGGTTATGCGCGAAGCTGCCGACCGGGTATTGGGCATGCGCCACTTCGACGTGCAGCTGATGGGTGGCATGGTGCTGCACGAAGGCAACGTGGCCGAAATGAAAACTGGTGAAGGTAAGACTTTGGTTGCCACACTGCCAGTGTACCTGAACGCATTAACGGGCAAGGGCGCTCACGTGGTGACCGTCAACGAATACTTGGCTCAGCGCGACGCCGGCTGGATGGCGCAAGTCTACCACTTTTTGGGTATGACCGTCGGTGTTATCATCGCCGACCACTCATTTGTATATGACCCAGAATTTACTAATACCGACCACGAAGACGAGCGGTTCCGTCACCTTAAACCCACCTCGCGCCAGGAAGCCTACGCCGCCGACATCACCTATGGTACGAACAACGAATACGGCTTTGACTACTTGCGCGACAACATGGTCCGCGAAGTCGACCAGCTCCGCCAGCGCGAACTGCACTTTGCGATCGTCGACGAAGCCGACTCTATTTTGATCGACGAAGCCCGCACCCCGCTTATTATTTCTGCCCCGAGCGTGACCAGCGGCAACGCCTACGCCCAATTCGCCAAAGTCGCCCGCCAGCTGTCCCTGGACAAGCACTACGAGACCGACGAAAAACGCAAAACCGTTATCCTAACCGAAAAAGGTGTTGATAAAGTCGAAAAAATTCTCGGCATCAGCAACCTGTACGCAACCGAAAACATCCGTACGATCTATCACTTAGAGCAGGCTATGCGCGCTCAGGCGCTCTTCAAGCGCGACAAAGACTACGTGGTTACTAACGATGGTGAAATTGTCATCGTCGACGAATTCACCGGGCGTTTGCTCAAGGGCCGCCGCTACAACGAAGGTTTGCACCAGGCTATCGAAGCCAAAGAAGGCGTTGAAGTCCAGCAGGAAAGCATGACTCTGGCAACCATTTCGTTCCAGAACTACTTCCGTTTGTACGAAAAACTATCTGGTATGACCGGTACGGCCATGACCGAAGCCGAAGAATTCCACCAGATCTATAAGCTCGATGTTGTCGAAGTCCCATCCAACCGCAAAATCGTCCGCGAGGACCGCACCGACCGCATCTACAAGAGCGAAAAGGGCAAGTTCAAGGCCATTGTTAAAGAAGTAAAGATGCTTCATACCAAGGGTCAGCCAGTACTGCTCGGTACCGTATCCATCGAAAAGAACGAGGCGCTTGGTAGCATGCTTGCAAAAGCTGGCGTCCCGCACGAAGTCCTGAACGCTAAGAATAACGAAAAAGAAGCTGCAATCGTGGCCCGCGCCGGGCAGAAGGGCGCTGTTACACTCGCGACCAACATCGCCGGCCGTGGTACCGACATTGTGTTGGATGAAGACGTTAAAGAACTCGGCGGTTTGTTTGTGCTCGGTTCCGAGCGTCATGAATCGCGCCGTATCGACAACCAGCTGCGTGGCCGCGCCGGCCGCCAGGGTGACCCTGGTACGACCCAGTTCTTCGTCAGCACCGAAGACGACCTCATGCGTATCTTTGGCGGCGAACGCATCGCCGGTCTTATGGACCGCCTCAAAGTCGACGAAGAAACGCCGATCGAAAACCGTCTGATCAGCAAGAGCCTGGAAGGCGCCCAAAAGAAAGTGGAAGGCTTCCACTTTGACCAGCGCAAGAACGTCGTGCAGTACGACGACGTTATGAACCGCCACCGTAAAGCCGTGTATGCCATGCGCCGCGAAATCCTGTTGAGCGACGACATTAGCAAGCGCGTAAAGATTTTCATCGAAGAAGAAGCCAAAATGCTCGCCGCTTCACCCGAACTACTCACGGAGCAGTTCGAAGTCATAGTCCGCGACACATTCCCATTCGACGAGCCGGCACTCGATCGTCTATTCGACGCTCCTTCAGACAAATTCGGCGAAGTCCTTTCCAAGGAAGCCAAGGAGTTCTACGAAGGCCGCGAATCCGCGTTTAGCCCCGAGATTTTACGCAAGGTAGAACGTGACATCTACCTGCAGGTTTTGGACAACCTCTGGATGCAGCACCTCGAAAACATGGATCACTTGCGTGAGGGCATTCACTGGATGAGTGTTGGCCAGCGCGACCCGTTGGTAGAATACCGCCGCCAGGGAACTCGTTTGTTCGACGACATGCAGCACGGCTTGCGCCACGAAGTTACCCGCATGCTGTTCCACGCCCAGCCCGTTGACCCGAGCATGCTCGACATCGCTACCGAAACCGCGCTGACCCGCGCTGCCCGCGGCAGTATCAGCAACGCCAACAAGATTCTCGACGTCGATGACGAATTCGAAGAAGCAGACTTCAAGGCCGCCAAGGCTAAGCAAGACGGAACCGGTGTTGCAACCAAAAAACCGGCACCTGCCAAAGTTCTCAAAAAGGCTCGCAAAGCAGAACGCAAGCGTAAGGCCCAAGGCCGCAAGCGTAAATAGCGGGCCGGTACTATGAAACACACTGTAACTGAACTTACCTTAAAAAACGGCGCTAAAGGCTTGCTCATCCACGTCCCAGACGCGTCGGTCATGAGCTTTGAATTCAACTTCCGCGCCGGCGAATACCTGGTGCTGGGCGACAAATGGGAAACTCCGCACCTCATGGAGCACATGCTCCTCGGCGCGAATGAACGGTACCCCAAAAGCCGCGTGTTCCAAGCCGAAATCGAAAAGAACGGCGCCTACAGCAATGCCAGCACCAGCGTCTACGAAATTAGCTACGAAGCTGAATGCGCAGACTTTGAATGGGACCGCGTTATGGAGCTGATGCTGCTGGCCATCACCAAGCCGCTCTTCTTGGCCGACGAATTCGACGCCGAAGTCGGTAACGTCCGCGAGGAACTAACTGCCCGCAGCAACAACCATTTCCGCCACCTCAGCCTCGAACTCCGGGAACAATACGGCTTTATGGCCAAAACCGACGAAGAACGCCTGCGCCTTATGGATAACGTCACCGTCAGCGACGTGCGTGAACATTACGAGCGCACCCACACGTCCCGTAACCTACGCTTTATCGTTGCCGGTAACCTTACTCCCAAGCGCCACGAAGCCGTACAATCCATGCTCGCCAGCGTTGAATTACCGCTAGGCGCAACCCGCATTGAACTTCCGGATGAATCCCCCAAGCCACAGGCTGGCCCAGTCTACATCCACAACAAAACCGTCAAAAACCTGTATTTTTACATCGACAGCTTCATGCTGCGCCGCATGACGGAACCAGAAACAGATGCGCTAAACCTCGTAAACACCATGCTCACCGAGACGCTCTATTCCAAAATTCTCGGCACCGCCCGCGAACGCGGCCTGGTATATGGCATGAGCAGCGGCTTTGGCCAGACCAAACTCAGCAGCAACTGGTGGTTTGGTTCCCAGGTATCACACAAGAACGCTCCAGCGCTTTTTGACATCGTCCATGACGAACTCAGCAACGTGTTCCGCGGCGAAATCGCAGCCGAAGACATCGAAGCTGCCAAAGCCTACGCCCTAGGCCGTTTCCAACGCAGTGCCCAAACCGTAGCCGGGGTAGCAGGGGGGTACAGCGGCCGTTACTTCTTTGAAGAAGAGATCGACGACTATTACCAGGTCCCACGCCGCATTAAAGCCATCACCAAGAGCCAAATCGTCGACACCGCCGGTGCGTTATTTGACGATAACATATGGGGCCTCGGCATTCTGAGCAACTGCGAAAAACCTTTTGCCGACGAACTCTATAAACAAATCGCCCCGTTGTGGAAGCGGGACGAAGAGTCAAAATAGCTCACAAAGAAAAATAGCGCCTGGAGCGCTATTTTTTTGTCTTTTCTGGTTTTGGCTGCGTCTGCGGGGCAGGCTGCATCCAGTGCATCGCGGTGTATCCAAGGTCGCCGATGAAACCAAGCGGAATAGGTCCCAGTCTGTTCCAGCGGTATTTGGGAAGGGGTTCTTCGTGTAATCTCCAGCCCGACTGGTCAGCAAGCACTGGTATTTCACCGCCTACGATGACCTTTTGCTTCATGCCGTTACGGTCTTTGACAGTGTCGTACTGTCTTGTTGCGTTACGCCAGCCAACCGCAAAAGGGCCGTCGTAGGTGCGCTTTATTCCTCGCCCCACAACGATGTGATTTCTATCGAAATCTTCTGGCACTGTGCGAACTGCGTTACTGGCGGCAAGAGATTGGTAACTACCGCGCACATAGTCTGGAGGTAATTCACCAGCACCCGTAGGGTCGTTCGCCCGCATGTGAGCTTCATTGACGTCAAGCCGGGCATTCGCTGCGGCCATGGAATCAGCAATAATGTGCTGGTTAGCGGCCATATCGGCTTCCATCTGCTGTCGTTCTAGTGCCGGGTCAATAAATCGTTCTGACATATACTATATTAATAGCACTTTTTAACCATAATAGCAATAGTAAAGTCAGCTTCTTACTCTGTTAATACCATGAACTTAAATAGAGACCCTCGGTAGGGTCTCTATTGTTTTGTCTACGTTAGTTTAGGCGCGGGCGCGGCGTCGGCCAACGTGCGTGCCGGTTAACCGGTCACGAAGACGGACCCGTGGGCCACGATGGCGTCGTACGTCTGAGCTACGGCTGCCGGTGTCTTCTTCGTTTTCATCTTCACGGCGAGCCTGGTCGTCTGCTTCACGAGCTTCAGTGGCTGCGCTTTCGGCTACGACTTGGTCAGCTTCAGGTGCGCGTCGGCGGCCGCCTTCGAGACCTTCTCTACGAGCTCGGGCTAGGGCAGATTCAACTGCACCACGTCCAGCTGCGTAACCAGTAAGGCCTGCAAGTGCGTTCATACCCGCAGCGGCTACTGTCCAGCCTACAGGGAATTCGTAGTCATCGGCTGCGGCGTGGCGAGGTTGGTTGCCAACGGCAGGCTCAAGACCGGCGTTATTACCGTTACCGTTGCCGTTTACGTCAGTACCGTGACCGCCATTTTCGGTGCCACCAGGATGGCCGCCGTCAACGCTACCAGTGCCAGTGCCGGTGCCAGTACCGCCGTCAGGCAGTTGGTCAGGAGGCAATAGGCCGTCTTTTACAGCAGTGTCGTGGAACCACTTGGCATCATCGGCGCTAAAGTTGTTGTAGGTGCCGCTTGCGTCGTGGTGAGGGTGGTGCCCCAGGTTCATGCCCCAACTGTGGTCGCCCATCTTGTAGGCAAGGCCGCGCTGTTCAAGTTCAGCGCCGTGCTTGTTAAGGAAGTCTACGGCCTGGTCATGGCTCATACCCATCTGTTGGAATTCGTGGTACCAGCCTTCGCCCTTTTCGATGCGCATAGCGCCTTGGGCGTCGATGTGGCTTGGGTCAATGTAATGGTGCTCGGCACCAGAGAGGGCCGCAGTACCGTTACCGCCGTTTCCAGCAGTGAGGTCGGTTACATTGGCAGCAAGCTGCATGTTGTGGTTACCGTTACCGCCAGATGTCTGCATGGCTTCTAGAACACCGGTGCTTCCGTGACCACCAGGTAGTTCACCATAGCCACGTGCAGCCATAATGGCGCTAATACTAGGGCGGACAACGCCGCTCCAGGCTGCGCCTGCAAGCATGGCAATTGAGCCAAGGTTCATGCCAGCAACGACGCGCTTTCCGCGCTCAGGGAGCCGTGCGTATACACGGGAGGCTTCGCCGGATTCCCGGAATCCGTGAGCTTTAATAGTTATGGCAGCAGCAATACCTGCAGGGCCCCAGTTGCGCCAGTCGCGTAGCATAGAGTATTCGCGTGCATCAGCTTCTGCTTCTGCCTGCGCACGGGTAGCGCGGCGGCCACGAAGGCCAGATAGTAAACCGGCGCGGCGGTGACGGCCGTGCTGACGGCGGTGGTTGCGGACATCGGCAGGAGCGGCAGCTGGTTCGCCTGTTTCTTCAGCGAAGAATGGGTCTACTTCTTCTGCATACTCGTCTGCATCTGTGTTTTCTGTCATTTCAGCTTCGCCTTCTTGTGCTGCTGCGCGGCGGGCGCGGCGGCGAGCAAGGAAGCCTGGCTGGCGGTGGCGACGGCCACGTCCAGCAGGTTCTTCAGCGGCTGCTTGGCGGCGACCAAGTTCTGCAACTTGTTCTGACAGGTCCGAAGTATCCTGGTTCCAATCAAACTCGCCTTCTTCTGCAGGGGCGGCTTCAGCCTCAGCTTCGCCACGGAGGCCAGCTACGATGCGGCTGTTAGCAGCCATATCGTCAGCTACTTCATCGACAGGGGCTTCTTTGCTGCCACGACGGCCAACGAGGCCGCGGACTGCGCCAATTTTACTAAGAACGTTACGAACGCGTTCGCCACGGCGACGTGGTACTACTTCTGCTGCGTGGCGGTGGCTGCGAGGCGCAGGTGCTTCAGCAGCTACCGGAGCAGAGACCTCTGCGACAGCAGGAGTAGCAGCTGGGTTTGCTGCACGCTCTGCTACTGCTGCGCGTGAAGCAATAATAATATTTTGATTAGCAGCCATATCGGCAGCTAACTGTTCTGGTGTTTGTTGTTCGCCGCGTGGGGCGCCTGTGTAATGTTCTGACATGTCCATAATGTAGCATATTCTTTACAATAAAGCAATAGCTTTATGTAGTATGAAGAGTACTTTTTTTGGACTCAGGTATAATAGCCGTAATGGATGATCTCAAACAGCAAGCACTTGATATGCAGGCCGAAGTTGAAGCCGCTGCTGAGCGCATTGATGTGGACGCGCTCATACAAGAGAAACTCAAGCTCGATGAGAAGATAGCAAAGCCGGATTTTTGGCACGATGCTGGGCATGCCCAAAGTATCGTTAAGCAGCAGGCTAAATTGGAACATAAGGTCAGGCCATGGCTTGATTTGCAGCGGGATGTTGATGACCTGGTGGAGTTATTGGATATGGGTGACGACACGATGCGAGCCGACTTAAGCGGGCAGCTCAATGACGTCGTGGAGCGGCTTCGCGCGCTGAAAGAGGATTTGAAGTTCGTAGGGCCATATGACGACCACGATGTGATTATTGGTATTTACGCTGGCGCTGGCGGCACTGACGCCCAAGATTGGGCTCAGATGCTCATGCGTATGTATATCCGGTGGGCCGAAGCGCATAAATATAATGTGAAGACAATCGAGGAATCGGCTGGCGACGAGGCCGGGATTAAGAGCGCGACGCTGGAGATAAGCGGTGACCTTATGTATGGCAAGCTAAAGGGTGAGCACGGTGTGCACCGCCTGGTACGGCTGTCGCCGTTTAATGCCGATAATTTGCGCCAAACCAGCTTTGCAAAAGTAGATATCCTGCCCAAGGTCGACCGGCCAGAAGAGCTAGAGATAGACGAAAAAGACTTGCGGATAGATGTGTACCGCGCAGGCGGCCATGGCGGCCAAAGCGTGAATACTACTGACTCGGCAGTGCGGGTTACACATAACCCGACGGGGATCAGCGTAGCAATCCAAAATGAACGGTCACAGCTTCAAAATAAGGAAACGGCCTTAACGATTCTGCGCTCCAAACTTATTGCCCTACAGCTAGAGCAGCATAAAGAGAAGATCGGTGAGCTAAAGGGGCCAAACCAGTCGGCGGAGTGGGGGAATCAGATCCGGTCGTATGTACTGCACCCTTATAAACAGGTCAAAGATTTACGCACTAAATATGAAACATCTGATGCCGAAGGTGTTTTGAACGGTAATATCGACTCGCTTATTGACGCGTACCTGGAGTTTTCGCTGGGCAAATCGTAGCTGCGGTTGGCGCTTGTGGCTAGTTTGCTATAAAATAGTGCTAATGATATTGCTCGACAGGGTAACCAAAACATACGGCAAGGTGGCTACGCCGGCATTGGACCGCATTAGCCTACATGTGGAGCCAAAAGAGTTTGTGATTGTGGTGGGGCAGAGCGGTGCTGGTAAAACAACCTTACTGCGTTTGCTGACACGTGAAGAGAAGCCAACGAGCGGCAAGATTATTGTTGGCGGCATCGACTACGACAAATTGCGCGATAAAGACATTCCGCTACTGCGCCGCAAGATCGGCGTAGTGTTCCAGGACTTTAAATTGCTGCCAAACCGTACGGTTTTTGAGAACATCGCGTTTGCGCTCGAGATTGTCGGGGCTACGAACCATGAAATTAAAGCGACTGTTCCAAAGGTACTGGATATTGTGAACCTCCGCGGCAAAGAAAAGCGCATGCCGTACGAATTATCTGGTGGTGAGCGCCAGCGGGTAGCAATTGCCCGTGCCATTGTGCGCCAGCCCAAGATTTTGATAGCCGACGAGCCGACCGGTAATCTTGACCCCAAGCACGCCTGGGATGTTATTAAGGTGTTGGAGAAGATCAACCACTACGGCACCACCGTACTGCTGACTACTCACAACCAAGACATTGTTAATAAGCTGAAGCGCCGCGTTGTGACGGTGCAGCACGGTCAAGTGTCCAGTGACCGCGATCGGGCAGAGTACAAAGAAGTATGAACAGAAAACTGATTACATTTTCCCGCATCATCAATACGGGCGTCGTAAATTTTGTCCGCAACGCATGGCTTGCGATTGCAGCCATGGCGGTGATGATTATTACGCTGACGATCGTGCTATTTTCGATTGTCACGAATGCCACATTCAGCAACACGGTTGCGCAGATTACTGACAAGATCGATGTGTCGGTATACCTAAAGGACGCGACAAATAAAAGCCAGGGGCAGGAACTAGCCAACAGCCTCCGGGCATTACCGAATACCAAGAGCGTCTCTTATTTATCGAAAGAAGACGCCCTGCAGCGCTATAAGGACCAGAACAAGGATAACCCCGGGCTTTTGAGCGCCATTAACGAAACAGACAACCCGATTCCGGCGACAATCCAGATCAAGCCGAAAGACCTCAACAAGATCCAGGACGTCCGCGACTTTTTGAATAAACCGGATAATAAGAAGCTCTGGGACGACGTATCGTATCGCGATGACCGCAAGGCGGCGATTGATAAGATTGCGCATGCCACTAATTTGATGCGCCGTGCCGGCTTTGTAACGGTAGGGGTGTTTGCGCTTATTTCGGTGCTGATCATTTTTAACACCATTCAAATGGCTATCTTTAACCGGCGCGATGAAATCACAATTATGCGGCTTTTAGGGGCAAGTACTTGGTATATTCGCGGCCCATTCGTGGTGGAGACGATTATCTATGGCATTATCTCGGCGCTCGTCAGTGTCCTATTAATACACTCGTTATTTGTGGCATCGAGTTCGGCATTGCAGGCGAGCAGCCTTGGTTTGTTGGATATAAATTACGCTGGCCAATACTTTGCGAAGCACTTATGGCAACTTTTGCTTATGCAGTTGGCGCTTGGTATACTTATTGGTGCCGCGTCTTCCTATGTCGCTACCAAGCGGTATCTCAAATTTAAAACCTCGAAATAAATTACTTACTTCAAACAAAAAGTGCCGGATCGTCAAAGACAGGGTAATTGAACTGCAAGGGGGATTGTGGTATGCTTAAAGCACAAGTGTTTTATCATCGTATGAAGCATAAAAATAAACAGCAAACAAACAAAATATTTCATCGTCTTTTAACAGTTCCAGTGTTGACGGTGGCAGCGCTGTTTACTGTGGCCGTGGCAATTGTACCAAGCGTGCGTGCTGACCAATTTGATGAGCAGATTAAGGCCTTACAGCAGGCGAATGCTGGTGCGCAAGGGTCGCTGAACGACCTACAATCCCAGGCAGCAACATATCAGGAGGCGATTAATAATTTGCAGGCGCAGATCAATACGCTGCAGCAAGCTATTAATGACAACCTGAACGAGCAGACAAAACTGCAGCAACAGATTGATGAAGGCCAAAAGGAACTGGCTCGCCAAAAGCAGCTTTTGGCTACCGATATCAAGACCATGTATCAGGATGGCCAGCCTAGTACGATCGAGATGCTGGCCAGCAGCAATAATTTGAGCGATTTTGTCGACAAGGAAGAGTACCGGACCGCCGTCCAAAAGAAAATCCAGCTCACGCTGGTGAAAATCAAGGAACTGCAGACGAAGCTGGAGCAAGAAAAAGTTAAGATTGACCAGCTTCTTAAAGATCAACAGGCCCAGCAAGCGCAGCTCGCTGATTCACGCGCCCAGCAAGATCGCTTGCTGACCTTTAACGAGGGCCAACAGGCAGCATATTCGCAGCAGATAAAAGACAACAAGAGTAAGATTGCCGGTTTGCGTGCTCAGCAGGCGGCCGAGAACGCGAAACTATTTGCTGGCGCCAATGTGGTGTTGGGCGGTGCATGCGATAGCGCTCACGGCGACACGTATCCATCACCGTGGTGTGACCATGGGCAGGACACGATGCTTGATAGCTGGGGTATGCTCAACCGTGAATGTGTGAGCTACACAGCATGGAAAGTTTCTGAGAGTGGCAGGAATATGCCCGGATGGGGCTGGTCCTCTCGAGGCAACGCTAACCAGTGGGATGACAACGCTATTGCTGCTGGTATCCCAGTGGATGGTTCGCCACGGGCAGGGGATGTCGCTATAAAGAACAGTCAGCCATACGGCCACGCCATGTTCGTCGAGAGCGTCAATTCCAACGGTACGATCAACATCAGCCAGTACAACGCCGACTTGCAGGGTCACTTCTCCCGCGTTTACAACCTGTCGCCCTCGGGCCTCGTGTTTATCCACTTCCCGTAAGCATTTTCTTGTACAGATCTTCAGTGTTTTCGGTATAATTGAGAGCATAACCGAAAAGTGAGGGTAGAGTGTATATTAGCCGCAAGAGCGTTCCTACTGCGCATGGCAAGAAGCCATGGTGGATTATGGCAGCCAAAATTACTGTTATTACAGCCGCCGCAATCGGGGTGTTCGGGCTTGGCTACGGCTTTGGCACGGGCCGCCTTAAGTTTACGAGCGGAGGGCAGAACAAGGGATTGCCTGGCAAGCTAGACTATTCTTCAGTCGATGACGTCTATAACACCATAAAACAAAACTACGATGGCCAGTTGGACGAGCAAAAGCTGATCGATGGCATGAAGACCGGCCTGGCCAACGCTACCGGTGACCCGTACACCGTGTACTTTAATGCCAAGGACGCAGCCGCATTCAATGACCAGCTCCAAGGCACCTTTAGCGGCGTGGGCGCCGAACTGGGGCAGAATGACCAAGGCAACTTAATTGTTGTGTCGCCTATCGCTGGGTTCCCGGCAGAAAAGGCCGGTTTGCGGGCTCAGGACGTGCTTATAAGCATTGATGGCAAGACAACCAGCGGTATGTCGGTATACGACGCCGTGGGCAAGATTAGAGGAGAAAAGGGCACTGTGGTGACAATCCGTGTCGCCCGCGACAAGACCCAGGACCTGACCTTTAAGATTACCCGTGACGATATTAAGATCCCGAGCGTTAAATGGCAGGTGACGAGCGATAATATCGGCTATCTGACAATTAACCAATTTAGTGACGATACAGCGCAGCTGGCCCAACAAGCGGCCAAAGAGTTTAAAGATAAAAGTGTGCGGGGCGTCGTGCTCGACCTGCGCGGTAACCCTGGCGGCCTGGTAAACGCTGCGACGGCTGTCACCAGCCTCTGGCTACCGGAAGGCAAGATGATACTCCAGGAGCGCCGCGGCAGCACTGCGGTGTCTACAGAGCTGGCTAACGGCAATAACATCCTACAGGGTGTTCCTACGGTGGTCCTCGTGAACGAAGGAAGCGCATCTGCCAGCGAGATTACTGCCGGGGCATTGAAGGACAACGGCGCTGCAACCATACTAGGTGTGAAGACCTATGGTAAGGGTGTGGTGCAGCAGATCTTCCAACTGGGCGGCGGGGCCGAAATGAAGGTGACGATAGCGAGCTGGTATCGTCCAAATGGGCAGAATATCAACAAAAAAGGTATTACTCCCGACAAAGAAGTTAAGATGACCGATGATGACTATAAGCAGAAACGCGACCCACAAAAGGACGCAGCGGTTGATTTCTTAAAAAATCGTTAAATTACTCGAGGTAGGAAACGCTTGCATTGTTAAGATTACACTTGCCATTAGGGCTATGATAAGGTAGTATTTGGTAGAAATTGAGGTAAGAGAGGTGACGAGTGGCAAAGGCGACTAAATATATTTTTGTTACTGGTGGCGTGCTTTCTGGACTAGGAAAGGGTATCACCGCCGCCTCTATTGCCAACCTCTTAAAAGCCCGCGGTCTCCGTGTAAATATCCAAAAATGTGACCCGTATCTAAACCCAGATGCGGGTTTGCTTAATCCACGCGAACACGGCGAATGTTTCGTTACTAAAGACGGGGCAGAGACTGATCTCGACCTTGGACACTATGAGCGGTTCATCGACCAGGAATTAACCCAGGCTAGCTCTACGATGCAAGGCCGCGTGTTGCTGCGGGTCATAGAAGACGAGCGTGCCGGGAAGTATCAGGGCCAGACTGTGCAGATCGTGCCGCACGTTATGACAGCTATACAGGGCTACATTAAAGAAGCCGGCGAAGGTTTTGACGTACACATTGTAGAAATCGGCGGTACTGTCGGCGATTTGGAGAGCCAGAGCTTTGTAGAGGCGATCCGTGAGTTCGGCATTAAAGTTGGCCGCGAGAACTGCCTGTATGTGCACGTTGTATACATGCCGTACCTCGGCGCTAGCCACGAGACTAAGACCAAGCCAGCGCAGAACGCAGTGCGTGAATTGCGCGGTATGGGGATTACCCCTGATGTTTTGGTAGCCCGCAGTGAACAACCTGCCGGCGGCCACGCTGTAAGCAAGCTGAGCATGTTCTGCGGTATCGGTGAAGAGGCGATTGCCCTCCTACCTAACGCTAAGAGCATTTACGAAGTTCCGCTAACACTCGAAGACGCTGGCATCGCCGATGTAATCTGCCGCCAGCTTAACATCAAGGCCAAGTCTGCTGACTTGAAGCCGTGGCGCGACATGGTTAAGCGTTCCATGACCACATACAACCGGACCGTGCGCGTTGGCATCGTTGCAAAGTACTTGGATAACGAAGATACCTATCTGTGCGTTTTTGAAGCTCTGCGCGCAGCTGCATGGTGGGATGAGACCAATGTAGAAATCGTTTGGATTGACGCAGAAGGCCTCGGCGAAAAGGCTAATATCGACAAAGAGATGAATTCAGTCGACGGCATTGTTATTACCGGTGGCTTTGGCTCACGCGGTGTTGAAGGCAAGATCAAGGCTGCACAATATTGCATGAAGAACAAAAAGCCGTGCTTGGGCTTGTGCTATGGCTTGCAGATGAGCGTCATTGCCGCAGCCCGGACTGCCGGCTACAAAGACGCCAACACAACCGAAGTCGACCCAGACACCACGCACCCGGTTATTGCTACTATGAACGACCAAAAAGGCAAGGAAAATACCGGCGGCACAATGCGCCTCGGCGACTACCCCTGTGTAATTGCAAAAGACAGCAAAGCTGCACAGGTGTATGGCACCACAGAGATCGTAGAACGTCACAGGCATCGTTACGAATGCAACAACGACTATCGCGACCAGTATGAATCATGGGGCATCCGTGCCTCGGGGGTGAGCCCGGACGGCCATTTGGTAGAAATGATCGAAGCCATCGACCACCCATTTTTCATGGCCAGCCAGTTCCATCCCGAGTTCAAATCGCGGCCAAATCGTCCGCATCCAATGTTCAAAGGTTTCATTAGCAGTTTGTTGCAAAAGTAGTTAGGATACTGTAGCGTTATGTCTATGGATAACAGCGCTGTCCCGACTGCCACTCCTCAGCCTACAGCCCACCCAAAGCGCATTCTCTTTGTGGAGGATGACGACGCTTTAGCCGGCGTTTATCTCGTTCGGCTTCAGGCCGAAGGTTTTGATGTTAAGCGCGTAGCCAACGGGGAAGATGCTTTAGCTACAGCCATTAGCTACCACCCAGATCTCGTATTACTTGATGTCATGATGCCAAAGGTGAGCGGCTTCGACGTCCTGGACATTCTTCGCAACACACCAGAAACCGCCAATCTCAAGATTATTATGTTGACTGCACTCAGCCAAGACAGTGACCGCAAGCGAGCAGAAGCACTTGGCGTTGACGACTACCTCGTAAAATCACAAGTTGTGATAACTGATGTGATCGATAAGATCAAGCAGCACGTCGGCGTAGCATAAGCAATTAATTGACATAAGCACAACCATATTGTATTATGGTTTTTATGGAACAAAACACAAAAACACTCACAGCAACACAGTTTAACGAAGCCGCTGGAGCAAATCCCGGCAACCCAGCCACCGCCGAAGCATACGAGGCTGGCAAAGCCACAACTACAGACGTCGAAGCAGCAGGAGACGCGGCATTGAGCGGCATAAGCTTTCCGGATAAAGCAGCACTGCAGGCGGCTACCGCAAATCTCGCTGGTAACCCGGATGAGGTGGCAGCACAGGTTGCTGCTGAAGTTGACCAACATTGGACTGGATACCAACAAGGCCAGTTTACTGAAGCTCATGGCACCGATCCAGTGACCGCTGCCCGCACTGCAGTTGAGGCCGCTCAGGCTCAGGGCCAACCTCCTCAGCCTCCTGTTGCGCCAGCCGTTTAGACTTTTTAACACTAGTAAATAGCTGCTTCCAAAGGGGGGCAGTTATTTATATTAGGCGTACAACATAATATTGACGAATACGTATTTTTAGGTTACCATAAGTAGTATATGACAGACCCTGTAAATACTACACCAAACTTTAATTGGGGTGGCCTCACCGAGTACGCCGGCGCCGAAGCCTCGCCGACCATTTCTGGTGAACCTGCCGCTGCCCGCGGTGCAGGCTATGCTGCGGCACTTGGCGAGACTGGCATTGGACCGGTTGAAGGTGTCGCGCCTGTGGCTCCTGAGGCAGGCTGGCAAGTAACGAGCCTGGTTCAGGCAGCTGAGCAAAGATATGGAAGAAACAGTGCAGAACTTTTGGGTAGTGTGAAAGGGTTGGCAACTAACACTGCTACACGTCTGGGCGACGTAAACCCACGGCTGGAAACCGTGCAAGCTGAGCTGCCTGCAGCACGCAGGGCGCTGACAACAGTCGGCCGGTTTGCGGCGACCTGTGATGTTGCTGAACCAGTACCTGAGGATATAGAACATGCGACCGTTTCTCTTTTTAGTATAGGGGGCGCATACGAAGACGTGACACGCAAACTTAAGAATGATTATGCCGATCAGCTTGGCGATACCCGCACTATCCGGCAGAGCCTAGAAGAAACCGGCGAAGAGGCAGATCGTGCCCGGACGGAAATAGTCGAAGCAGCCAAACGGCATGAAAAGATGAGCCCCGACGGGATGTATCTTGCCGATCATGAGGCTTCACTTGGAGTTGACCAGGAGCAGGCAGTCGCCGGCACCCGGCTTGCAAAGACAGTCGAAGACACGATCCTCAGCTCGTCAGCGTTAGAAAAACTGCCAGAGGGGTCATCTATCTCTGCGGCGGTGCAGGGTCTTTTAGGGCTTTTGCGCACCATGGGACATGAGCAGGTAGTCCGGGAACAGCTACGCGCTGCGTATGACAAAGTTGTCCTGTCTGTTACGGCTGCAGAGCAGGGCGGTGAGCGCGTAGCAGTAGAAGTTTCACAGTTGCAGGCCACGCTCGGTCAGGTAGAAGTGGTGGTTGATCAGCTCCTGGCGACTCCCCTAGTAGCAGCTTTTCGGTAGAGACTACGCTAAACATAAGCTTGATTAATAGTACATATTGTGCTACTATATAGTGGTTATGGCAAAAGAACAGCGATTACCAGAAAACGATGACTTCTTCGCCTTCTATGGCGATGAAAGTGCCCAAAGTGCTCCGCAAGCATCTGCGGAAGCCCAGCGCGCGCCTCGCAGCCCTGGTGTCTTACGTCGTTTAGGAACAACTGCTATGAATTTTGCTCGCACGCAATTGGCACCGCAAACCGGTCGTCACGCCTTAGGCCGTGGCGAGACTTGGGAAGCCGGCACGCAGAAGCGTGTGGGACAGATCTTGGCTGAAGAGCGGGCGTACACCGGTAAAATGACAATGCGTGAAGTTGCCGCATATGATGCTAAGCGAAACCCGGTTAAACCTGTGCCCGCAGTAATTGGTGGCCGCAACTCAGTATTTGAGCAGGTTACGGACCAACCTGGCAGGCATTCCGTTGAAGCGCAGCACACACCTTCTGCCGACAGTATTGTTACTACCTGGGAAAGTGGTGCGGGCATGCCTGTCCGCGGTGAGGGCGCTGAACAAATGCCTGGCGCTGAATTGCCAGCCGACCTCTACCGGCCTGGTGCACATGCACTCCCTGAAGACCACCCGTCTAATCAGATAGCGGCACGGCATGCTGCTGAGTACACTGGCGCACATCACGCTCAGTAATTGACTAAGGAATATAAAAATAGCCCCGAGAAGGGGCTATTTTTTTGTCGCTGGTTGATTATTCGACAGTGACTTCGGTACGGCGAACGGTTTTGCCAGTAAAGCGGCGAACCTTGCGAACCTTGTAGGCGACGACGCCATCGCGGTCGGCGTGCACAGTGAAGTTGCGGCTGAGCTTAGTGCCAGGGCCAGGGCGCTTGGACATGCCAACCTGGCGGACAATTACTTGGCCAACGGTGACCTTTTGGCCGCCGAAGAGTTTAACGCCGAGGCGTTGGCCTTGGCTGTCGCGGGTGTTTTTCGATGTACCGCCTGCTTTAACGTGTGACATATGCTTTGATTACTTCCTTATTATTACGAGCAGCTCACGGGCCACGAGTTGTTCGGGGCGGGAGTAGACTAACTCCTGTGTCTCGGCATGCTCAAAACTCACTCGATTGTACCCTAAATCTTCTAAACGGTCAAGGAGTGGGAGGTGGTGAATTCGGCCATTTGGGGCTTTCCAGGCCGGCACGGCCAAACAGAGGCGGAGGTTAGCCGGGGTTTGGGTGGCCATGTTGGTTAAAAATTTTTCGAGGATGACGTTGCAGGTGCCAATAATTTCACGCAGTTTTTCGGGGTTAGGCCAGCCACTTAAGGGACGGCCGAGGTAGGTTTCGGAGGCAACGACCGAGAATTCGGCATCCCAATGGAAGGTGGTGGCATCGCCAGCAGACAGGGTGGGGAGGGTGATATCGTGGGCGCGGGCCAGCCAGGCTAAGTTTTCGCGGGTGTAGTCGATCATGCGAGGTTCGAGGTCGGTGCCGTATGAGCCATAGCCCATTAGCGCTGCTTCTTGTAACACAACGCCGGTGCCGCAGAAGGGGTCGAGCACGGTGTGCTCGGGCTGTGGGCCGAGCGGGCCGGTGGCGAGATTGACGATGGTTTGAGCCAGTTTAGGCGGTAGCATGCCAACGCGAGCGTCGCGTTTGGGGCGGTGCTGGTCGCGAGCGGCATAGGCATTGATGTTTTGGACGTCCGTGGTCCGGGCCAGCCAGGTTGAATTGCGGTCTTGAATGAACAACAGCTCCATACCCACGTCACCGGCGAGCTGGTTGTGGAGCACTTGGGCGCTGGATAGGGCGGCTTCGGTGTTGGGGACGAGCCGGACGGAGCGGCTATTTGCTTTGCAGACTTTTTTGAGGTCCAGACCGGTGCGGAAGAGTTGCTGCGGGCTAACGGAGAGGCCGAACATGCTGAGGCCAAGCTTCAGCTTGCCTTCGCTGGGTAGCTCGGCGAGGTATTCGGGAAGAATGCGAACGAGGTAGCGGACAATGTCTGACCACTGGTTGGTATTCAAGCGGTGCAGGACTTGCGCCACACGGATGCTGCCGCCGAGGCGGTCAAACGGGATGCTGGCCGGGTCGATATCGCAGCCAACAGCCTGGTCGCCGATAGTGATCAGGTGCTCGGCGCCAAGGACGCTTTCGAGCTCAGCGCGGCCAATAGCCGGCTGACGGCCCAGGATAAATATACTTTTAGGAGTCATAACGTGCCTGTATTATACCGGTTTTATCGTATAATTGCCCGTAGATATGGGTAGCAAGTCCTCTTATTTGAAGCGTAACTGGAAATTGATCGTTAACGTGGTTACGGTTGGGGCGCTGCTGGTGCTCATTTTCTTGATTCGCCACCAGATCATCGATACCTTCAACAACCTGCGAAAGGTTAACTTGTGGATCATTGCCTTGATGCTCCCGCTGCAGGTGGCGAACTATCATGCCCAGACTAAGGTGTATCAGCATCTGTTTAACATCGTTGGCAACAAGTTGAAATATTGGGCGGTGTACCGGGTGGCCTTGGAGCTGAACTTTGTGAACCATGTGTTCCCAAGCGGCGGTGTAAGCGGTATCTCGTACTTTGGGGTGCGGCTGCGCCGCGACGACATTACCGGCAGCAAAGCAACGCTGGTCCAGCTTATGAAGCTAGGCCTCATGTTTGTGTCGTTTGAAATTCTGCTGATATTCGGGCTGTTTGTGATGGCGGCGAATGGGCGGGCAAATAACTTGGTAGTACTGGCGGCGGGGTCAATCTCTACGCTGTTGGTGGTGGGGACATTCGCGTTCGTGTATATCTTTGGCTCTGAACGGCGCATTCACGCTACATTTACAACGCTGACGCGCTTTACGAATGACATCATACGCATTGTTCGGCCGCGTAGACCGGATGCAATCAACATGGCACGCGTAGAGCGGGCGGCTTTGGAGTTCCACAACAACTACAAGGTCATCGAAACTAACTACCGGGAACTAAAATCACCGTTCTGGTGGGCATTGCTCATAAATGTTACTGAAGTAGCCGCAGTGTACGTCGTATATGCGGCGTTTGGGGAGTGGGTGAATGTCGGCGCGATTATTTTAGGCTACGCGGTTGCTAACTTTGCTGGCCTGGTATCGGTGTTGCCAGGGGGTGTGGGTATTTACGAGGCGCTTATGACTGGTGTTTTGGCAGCTGCGGGCATACCGGCAGCGCTCAGTTTGCCGGTCACGGTTATGTACCGGGTGATAAATACGATTATTCAAGTGCCGCCAGGCTGGATTCTATACCACCAAAGCCTGCAGAAGATTGATAGCGTGAAGGCATCGACCGGCGAAAAATTAGACCTATGAGCGAAGAGATCACGTTCAGCGTTAGTGAGTTTGTGGCAATTTTGAACCAGACGCTAGAGTTTGCATACCCAAGCGTGACCGTGACCGGCGAACTGGCAAATTTTAAAGTAAGTAAGAACCGGTGGGTGTATTTTGACCTGAAGGATGACGGGGCAACGGTGCGGTTTTTTGGCACGGTCTATCAGCTGCCGGGGCCGCTGGAAGATGGCATGATGTTAGCGGTGAAAGGTGTGCCGCGTTTGCATCCGCAGTATGGGTTTAGTGTCAATGTACTGAGTATGCGGCCGGTGGGGCAGGGGTCGATTAAAAAAGCAGCCGCACTCCTCGAAGCTAAACTAGCTGCTGAGGGCTTGTTCGATCCAGCGCGTAAGCGGTCGCTGCCGTACCCGCCGCAGCGCATCGGGCTGATTGCGTCGGCCGAGTCCGCGGCATACCGCGACTTTGTAAAAGTACTGGCTGCCCGATGGGGCGGCATTGAAATCACCTTGATTGATGTGCAGGTGCAGGGTGAAGTTGCGCCAGCGCAGTTGGCTGCAGCGGTCGAACAATTTAACCAATTGGCAGAGCCGCCAGAGGTGCTCGTTATGACCCGTGGCGGGGGCAGTGCCGAAGACTTGCAGGCGTTTAGTACAGAGCAGGTGACCCGGGCTGTGGCCGGGAGCCGCATACCCACATTAGTTGCGATTGGGCACGAGGTAGACAGCAGCCTTGCAGAGCTAGCGGCAGACCAACGGGCGAGCACGCCGAGCAACGCCGCCGAACTGCTGGTGCCGGACCGGCGCGCCATGCTTGCACAGCTCAATGCCTACCGAGACCATTTGGCGCACCGCGCTGCAGCAGTAATCCGCGAGGCGCAGCAGGCCATTGTGCTGGCGCGCGCAACGTTGCTAAATAGCACTGAGCTGGCTGTAATCCAAGCTCGGCGACAGCTGCAGGCTAACCAGCAGCTGCTCGCGGCCTATGACCCGCAAACGGCGCTGAAGCGGGGGTATGCACTTGTCCGGGCCGGGAGTCACATCGTCCGCAGCGGACGCGAAATTATCGCTGGTGCCGAACTGGACATTACGTTGCAAGATGCGCGTGTGACAGCGGTGGCTAAACAGGTTATCATGGAGAAAGATACATATGCCTAAAAAATCCGAACCGACCTACCAGGAAGTAAACGCACAACTAGACGTGGTGCTTGGCCGTTTGCAGCAACCAGACATTCAGGTTGACGAAGCGGTACAACTTTACGAACAAGGCTTGGCGCTTGCCGCCGCACTCGAAAAACACTTAGCCCAAGCAGAAAACACAATCGCTAAGCTTAAATTACAGGCCGGCAAGGCAACTACGTGATCCTGTGGTTTATTGTTATTGGCATCGTGGCGATTCTCGCTTTCGCGCTGCCAGTACTTTTCGGCGGACCGCCCTATGTGCCGACGCTCCGGCTGAATTTAGATGCGGCCTTAGACCTATTAGAACTGAAGCCCGGCCAGACCCTGCTCGATTTAGGCTCGGGTGATGGGCGGGTGCTGATCGCAGCGGCCAAGCGCGGCTGGAAAGGGGTGGGGATTGAAGTCAGCCCGTTCCTCGTAATAATCTCACGCATCCGTACCTGGAAGTACCGTAAACAAATACAGATCATTTGGGGTAATTATTTTTTGACGAAATGGCCGGAGGCAGACGGGGTGTTTGGGTTTATTATCCAGTATCAAATGCGCCGTTTAGACAAACGAATAGAAGAGTGGCACACCAAGCCAGTCCGGGTCGCGAGTTTTGCATTCCAAATACCAGACAAGACGCCAATTGACCAGGAAGGCGGTGTGTATTTGTATGAGTACAAATAACTTGCAGCCAGGCTCAAACTTCGGTACCATGAGCGGTATGAGCACATATCGTGAAGCAGGCACTGTGAATATTTTGCTGGTTGCTTTGATTGCAGCAGGCGTGATCGCCCTGGGTCTCGCCGGGTTTGGCCTTTGGGCCTTTGGCAGTCGCCAGGATTACAAAAATAATAGCGACAAAAAGTCCGCAGCAGCCTCAGCAGTTACCAAAGAGCAAACCCAAAAGGATGATGCTGCACAGTATGCAGAGGAAGCCAAGAACCCGCTTAAGACGCATGTCGGCCCCGACGCTTTCGGAAGCGTGACGATACAATATCCTAAGACGTGGAGTGGTTACGTTATTGAGCACAACAATAATAGCGGCACCCCGATGAACGACTATTTTAACCCCGACCTGGTTCATGATACGACCGACGTCAATAATGCCTATGCACTGCGCGTGCAGATTGTACAGACTTCTTACAGCCAAGTCATGAGCGCTTATAAGGGGCTTGCCGAATCAAAGAAAGTCGCAGTCGCACCGTATAAACTTCCCAAAGTTCCGAGCGTTGTTGGCTCGCGCGTCGATGGCCAAATTGCCGCGCAGAAGCAGGGCAGTATGATTGTTCTGCCGCTGCGCAACATGACGCTCGAGATCTCAACAGAGTCGCAAGACTTTGAGCCTGACTTTAATACCATTATTTTGCCTAACCTGACATTCTCGCCCTAAATAGACCCAAAAGTTAGCAAGCTAGATGGTATACTAGCCTTAAAGAGGAGGCTAACATGCAGCTGGCTGCAACAGGGGCGGACACAGAATGGGGTGGTCTGCTTAGTAGTGTTGCTGAGCAGCTCAAAGTGCCGCTGACAATCATTGCGCGGCAGGCTGAGTTAAGCTTGCTTACGGGGCAGCAAGGCGATGCAGCGAGCCAGTTGGTGCGTACTCAGGCCGATGCCGCCTTGCAGCTAGTAGATAGTTATTTGTTGGGACTGGAGCTTTTGCGCGGGCAGTCTTCGCTCGAACTGGAGCCGGTATCGGTATCTTCCACGCTTGTCGATACAGCCCACATGCTGACTAAGTTTGCCCAGCAGTATAACGTTGATGTTGAGGTAGAGGTCGGTGGCCGGTATGAACCGGTTATGGCCCATGCCCGCGGACTCCGTGCAGCATTGCTTTCACTGGGGTTTGGGCTTATTGAGGCGCAAGCTGCGGTGCCTGAAGGCGGCCATCGCCGCCGTTTAGTACTTGCCACGCACCGCACGCCTCACGGCATAATTACTGGAGTGTACGGCATGGGCGATGCGGTGAACGCGGCGCAGTGGCGTACTGCGCTGACATTGCTGGGCCGCGCTCCGCAGCCTTTGACTGGCCTTAGCGCGGGCACAGGCGCCGGTTTATTCGTGGCGGATACTATTTTCCGCGGCATGGCGAGCCAGCTGAGGGTTGGGCTATACCAGCGGCAGCGAGGCTTAGCGGCCACATTGCAGCCGAGCAAGCAACTCCAGTTTGTATAAAGTTTGTACTCATGTCATATGTATTATTACTCGAACCTAACACCTTATTAGCCGCAACGTATGCGCAAGCACTTACGCATGCCGGCCACACCGTCATGACAGCGCACCATGCGCAGGAAGCTATATATGCCGCCGACAAGCAGGCGCCGGAAGTAGTTATTATGGAATTGCAGCTCGGCGGCCACAACGGTGTTGAGTTTTTGCACGAATTCCGTTCGTACGCCGAATGGCAGCACGTGCCGGTGATTATAAACACCTCACTCCCGCCGGTACGGATGCAGGCAATAGAACAAGTGTTGCGGGTTGACCTCGGCGTTGTGCAAATATTCTACAAGCCAGCAGCGGCGTTAGTGGACTTGTGCCGCGCCGCAAGTGCGCAAACGGCCAATAGCGCATGAATCAACTTGTTACCAAGGCGATTATTTTGTCACGTACCGATTACGGCGAGGCCGACCGTATTCTTACTGTGCTTACTCCGACGTACGGCAAGTTGCGGCTGCTGGCCAAGGGCGTTCGGCGCGTGAAGTCTAAGCTTGCGGGCGGCATTGAACTGTTTAGCATCAGCGAAATTACCTACATTAAGGGGCGGGGAGACATCGGCACGTTGGTGTCGACGCGGCTCATAACCCACTACGGGCATATTATTGAAGACCTTGACCGGACCATGGCAGGATACGAGTTAATTAAACAGCTCAATAAGATCACCGAAGACGAGACTGAAGAGATGTATTTTGGCTTGTTGGAAGAGGCGTTCGCTGCGCTGAACGACCGGGCAATCCCGCTTGCCTTGGTGCGTTTTTGGTTTGACGCCAAGCTTTTGCAGGCCGAGGGCCAGGAGCCGAACCTACAGACAGACGAAACGGGTAAGCCCTTAGTTGCAGACAGCACATACGGCTTTGATTTTGAGCATATGACTTTCACGCCGCAGGCGCCGGCACCGTATGGCGCGGCCGAAATAAAATTTTTGCGCTTAGCCTTTGGCGGGTATGCGCCGCGCGTATTGCATCAGGTGCAAGGGGCTGCCGAACTACTGGCGGCGACGGCTCCGCTGATCCGTGCATTACGCGTGCGAATGCCGTCATAATTCTGATAAATTAATGAGTTCTTAACAGCGCCTGCCGCTGCTATAATCAACTGCATCCAATGACAGAAATAGCGAACACAACGCCGGAGTTACCCGGCGAGGATAGATTAGTACGTGCCATGGCCCAGCTAGGCTTGGAGCATTGTATGGGCACGCCCGAAGCGGTGTCTGATTTTACGCAGCAGCTCAGCGGACCGCAGTTTGCGCGCTTTATTGGGTGGGCAAATGGTATGATCCGCGGTCGTCATCCTGATAACCGTGACTATAGTGTGGCCAGTGACGTGTCGGTTGTGGTCAGGCACGGCGAGGAATCGATAGATTTTGTGCCGCCGCTACCTGCGGACCGTCCGGCACTTATTAGTAGGGTGTGGGAAGCCGCGCAGCGCACCCCGGACCCTCACGCCTCGGGCGTCATTTTGGGGCTGGGGCTGAATGCTACGCACTTTGGCGATGGCAGTGGCCGTATGGCACGGTATGCATACACGCTCCGCACGCGGGGCTGGGAGGGGACGCAGCGTGACAGGGTATATTACACGGCTGTACTAGGGAACTGGGTTGGCCGGCAACTGGTAGACCTGGCGACATATCGGGCAGAGCTCCCTCGTTTGTATAACAAAGTTGCTGCTGATCGGATCGCTGAGCGGTATGGGTATACCGGACGCATACCTGCTGACGTAGAGTTGCCTCTGGAAAACAGGACAACAATGATTACTGCTGAGCTGTTTGAAGATGCGTCTAAATTTGCGGAATTGCTTGCCCGGGAAAACCACTTTGGGCGGACAAATATTCTTGCCATATTGCTGGCCACTGGCCGTAATCCTGAGGATTACATCATGCAGCGTGGGCCTGACCCAGAAGACACTTTTTTTGATGTGCGTAAGTTGCTGCGCGACATACGCCCAGAGGAACTCCAGGTAGTCGTCGGGCAGCACCGGAGGATCAAGACCGATTTTATCGATTCAATTATTGCTTGTATCGCCGACGGTGACGAAAGTGTGTACGGCAGTGCAGAGGACGTTTTAGGTGCCTATGATCCGCGCAACATGAAGCTGCCGAGTACGGTGCCGCCACCACCTTCGAGTGATTTCCCACCGGATTCTTCTACAGGGTTGCCCCAGCGAGTGCCGCGAGTGTATACCACGTCGCCTGAACCCGTAAGGCTGCCGCCCGCCAGCGGGGAAGCTGTTCCGGGTTCTATCGGAGAGATCGGGGCGGTTCTGCGCCGCGGCACAGAGCAGATACCTATTGGCGCAGTAAACTCTCTTATTGCGGCTATCGACGAGCGAGTGGATGCTATATATGCAACACGGAACGATGCAAACGCCGACGAAGTTGATCGCAAGATTGCTAACTTATTGGCCGCACGCCAAGCAATAGAAGAAGCAGGTATGGGAATGCTGGAGTTCCCACTGCGTACAGCCGAATATTTGGCCAATACTGGCCTGGACGGTGAAATGCCTAATTTGGGCGGCCCGTCCGGCAGCTAAATGTAGTGAAAATGCCCCCTGTACGCTATAATCGCAGGCATGAGTGACATCAGCCTAGAAGACATTGCCAGTTTAGCCAAGCGCCGCGGTTTCATCTACCAAGGCTCCGAAATCTACGGCGGCCTGGCCGGGACCTGGGACTACGGCCCATTGGGTGTCGCGCTGAAGCGCAATATTGAGCAACTATGGTGGAAGAAATTTGTTGACGACCGCGATGACGTATTCGGCGTCGACACAGCCATCCTTATGAACCAAAAAGTTTGGGAAGCCAGCGGCCACACCGGCGCCGGCTTTGCCGATCCGCTCGTCGAAGACCTAAAGACCCAGAAGCGCTACCGCGCCGACCACTTGCTTGAAGACAATGGCATCGAAAACGCCGAAGCCCTGACGTACGAACAGATGGATCAGGTCATCCGCGATAAAAATATCAAGAGCCCGGACGGCAATGCTCTAAGTGAAGTACGCGTCTTTAACATGATGTTCGAGACATATGTCGGCCCGATTCACGACGAAACTGCTAAATCGTACCTGCGCCCCGAAAACGCTCAAGGTATGTTCGTAAACTACAAAAACGTTTTGGACAGCCTGTACCCGGACCTGCCGTTTGGGCTGGCCCAGTCTGGCCGGGTATTCCGCAACGAAATCAGCCCGCGCGAATTTATTTTCCGCGTGCGCGAATTTGACCTCATGGAATTCGAATACTTCATCCGTCCCGACAAGTGGGAAGAGGAGTTCAAAAAGCTGCACGAGCAGTTCTACGAATGGACTGACTTGCTCGGTCTCGACCGCGCCAAAATCCACGAGCTCGAAGTGCCAGAGGCCGACCGCGCTCACTACAGCAAGCGCACTATCGACTTCGAATACGCGTTTTCGTTCGGCACGAAAGAGATCGGCGCCATCGCATACCGCACCGACTTTGACCTGAGCAACCACATGAAGCATTCCGGCGTAAACATGGAATACACCGTAAAGGGTAGTAACGAGAAGTTTATCCCACACGTTATTGAGCCGACATTTGGGCTCAGCCGCATGCTGCTGGCTGCACTGTGCGAAGCCTATACTGTTGACGAGCTAAACGGCGAAAAGCGTGTGTACCTCAAATTGCCTAAGCACCTGGCGCCGGTCAAGGCCTGTGTGAGCCCGCTGCTAAAGAACAAGCCAGAGTTGGTGCAAAAGGCCCGCGAAGTCTACACCATGCTGCAAAAAGAACTCGGCGCCGTTATGTGGGACGACAACGGCAACATCGGCAAGCGCTACCGTCGCCAAGACGAAATCGGCACACCAGCCTGCGTTGTCATCGACTTCCAAACTCTGGAAGATGGGACGGTCACTATCCGCGACCGCGACACTGCCGAACAGCAGCGAGTTGCAGTAGGTGATGTTTTGCAGATTCTAAAAGCCTGAATAATTTTCGCCACAATCAAAGGGTTTTTTGGTCAAATATATTGATTAATAGTAGTTTTTATGCTATTATATTGCTCATGACACAAGGTCCTAATTTCACAATTTCCGAAGAAGCCCGCTTGGCACACGTTCCAGGGCACGCCGCCCTAGAAGACGATGTTAACCCTCGCAATACCGCCGACTACGTACCGCGTCGTGCGGCAGTAGAAGCCGACAACGATGCGCCTTATAGTGCAGCTGAATTGGCTGGTTCTGTAGCGAGCCATGCAACTGTCGAGGCCGACGATGAACGGCGAGGATCTCACCGCCGAGACGAAGATGATGAACCTGTAGCCGACCCTTTTCTAGGTCGCCTCGTCGCACACTTCGACGATGAAGCTGGGTCGGATGCAAGCGCTGACGATGATAGGGACGATAAGTACACTGCCAAATACACAACTGATGATGAAACAGGTGATGAAGCGGGTACTGATGCCGCTAGCGATGCAGAGCTAGAGGAAGGTGAAGACGCTGAGTCTCAGGGTGATCCTCTTGAAGACTTGCTGGCACCAATGCGACCTATTGTTCGCGAACAGATAACTGAGCCGCAGATCCAGGCCCATGGCCGGCGGATTCGTCGAGACGATGAGCCGACTTATGGCTACTTTAGCCCTTATAGCAATGCCGTTGGTAGGCGCGCTGGTTTGGACTACCGCAAGGCACATGAACAGGCTGTAGAGCTTGCGACCGATATAGCTCCTGAGGCCCGAACTGGTTTCGACAATTACGTGCTCGGCCTAGAGGGTACTCCGCCAGAGGGCTATGATTTAACGTCAGGGGACGAAACGCGGAACTACTTCAATGGGGCTGCCGAACGCTCGCTTAAGGATTTGCAGGCCGGTTTTATGCCAGAAGACTTCCGGGATGCTGCCTCGCTTGAGCAGGCAATTAACCACATGATACTCGGCGGGTTTGCATCACTTGACCTAACATATGGCGGCCACCGCATTGTTGCGCTAGAGACTGCAGCAAACCTTCTCCGGGAGGCGACTATGAGCGTGGAAGACTTTGACCCGACACACGCTGGTCTAGGTTACCTGTACGACCGAGCCACTTTGCTCGCTGCAGCGCAACGTTATGAAAGCCCGCACTGGAAATACAACCGAGCTGGACGTGGTGCAGGTGACCACACGGCAGAAATGGTCGGCACCTGCTTAAGTGCGGCTGAAGACACGATTGCAATCCTCTATGCCCAGGGCCGCAATAGCTTGCTAGCATCGCCAGAACCAGACGCCGCTGCGGTATAATTACTGCATGGAATCGACATTTGATATAGAGCAGGCAATACGAGAGTATCTGCCAAATATCGTGCACATGTCGCTCGCTACTTGCGATGGCAGCAAACCATGGGTGTGCGAAGTGCACTTTGCATATGATGACGAGCTGAATATTTATTTCCGTTCGTTGCCGTCGCGGCGGCACAGCCAAGAGATTGCTAAAAACCCAAATGTGGCAGGCAATATTGTGACTCAGCACGAGCTGGGGGTTGCGCCGCGCGGCGTGTACTTTGAAGGTACGGCCGAACAATTACAAGATGTTGATGAAAGTCACCCGGCCTATACTGCGATCGCAAACCGGCTGGGCGTAGGGTCGGAGATCTTGGAGGACGCCCGCAAGCCGCAAGGGCATAAGTTCTACAAAATTTCGGTGAGCGACTTTTACGTGTTTGACGCACGTGAATCAAAGCCGAGCCAGAAGTACCACCTGGTATGGCCGGCGCATCTACGCTAAGATGTAAGCAAATGCAGGGCTCCTTGGCGCCTTAGTAATAGAAAGGTGCGCGAAATTGTGATTACGTATTATACCGACGGCAGTTGTGAACCGAACCCGGGCAAGGGCGGATTCGCCGTGATTAAAAACATGGAGGTGTGCGTACTGGGGAGCGAGCTGGCTAGTACCAACATCCGCATGGAAGGCTTTGCGATTATTGCAGCCTTGTACGACGCGGCTGGTGCGCCGTGTGAAATTTATTCGGACAGCGAGTTTTGGATCAATGTGATCACGAAGTGGTCGCTGGCTTGGGAAAAGAACGGCTGGAAGAAAAAGGGCGGGGAAATCAAGAACTTGGATATCGTGAAAGAAGTCTGCCCCTTGTACCGGCAGTCGCAGGCTAAATTGATTTGGGTGCGCGGGCACAACATGGACCCCGGCAACGAAATGGCTGACGAGTGGGCGAACAAGGCCCGCGTGCAGCAAGCGTAGCTCGTACGGACTCTAGCTGTTTTTGGACGCGTCGATGATGCTCAGCAGAGCAGTGGCCGACATGGTCAGGCGCGGGTCGACCGGCATTGGCGCCGCCGAGGTGTCGAGTGTCATTTTGACTACGAACGGGTTTTTGTGGTGGGTGATAATACCAACGGCAGCCGGGCCAGTTGGTTGGTTCAAGGTAATCTGGTAGGTTTGGGCGGCAAAGGCAAAGGCCAGGTCGATGATTTCGCCGACGTAGGGGACGATACCAAACCAACGGCGGGCCAGGGCCAAGCCGCTACTAGTTTCTTGGACGGCGCCGATGGTGTTGCCTTGCGGGTCGAAGATGTCCCAGTGGTCGCGGACAAAGGTCGACTTAAGGCCTTTGCGGCGCATGGTGTAGACGATTTGGTTGCTGGCGCTGTCGACGATGTCGTATGTGCCGCTGAAGTCGATGATGTTGCGGGCGTGGATGCGGAGCAGCTCATGCTGGAGCGTTTCGTCGGTGTATAGGCGCACGTCTTCGCGGAGCCGCCAGCCCTTCATGTGGATGAAGCCGATTACGGCGTCGTTGCCAGCGGGGTGTACGGTGATCTTTGCCCCGATGAAAGTCCAGAAACGGCGGCGGAATTCAATTTGCTTGTATTGTGAGTAGTCCATTGTTACCTCTGATAGCTTGATACTGCAAGCAACTATACAGATAAGCTGGGGTTATGCAAAGAAGGCGAACAGTTTGGGCGGTTCGTGCGCGGCGATGTGGGCGGCAACTGGCTCGGTCATGAGGAACGAAGGGCGGACGTCTTTTTCGGCGGTAGGGTCGATGAAGGTCAGCGTTTCGATTTCCTCAACGCCGTGGCTGGTTTTGGACAGGTCGATATCTAGGTAGTCGTCGCTATTGGTAACGTGGAAGAAGAATTCGAGGTGTTCGCTCCCGCCGCCGACGAACTGCTGGATGTAGAGTAGGTCGCCGATCTGGGGCGCGATGCCGGTTTCTTCCATCATTTCGCGGTGCAGAGCAGGCAAAAGGGCCTCGCCGTCGTCGATGCCGCCGCCGGGTGTGCACCAGAAATCTCCCTTAATTGAGTCGTGGTAGGGTTTGAGCTTGGCGCAAAGGATCTTGCCGTCTTTTACTACGAGCGCCCGTACGGTTACACGTCTGTTCATTAGGGTTAATAGTAGCATAATACTGCCCCGCGTGCGTTCTGGGCTATGCGCCGGTATAATGCAATTATTGTGACAGAACAGGAACAGCCGGCAGCGAAAAAGCAGCTTACCCCGCAGGAGATTGAAGCGTTGCTGCGTATGGCCGAAATGCAGTCCATGGGCGGCAAGGCCATGCGTAAACCGCCGTATGTGCCGTTATTGATTGTAACGGGGGTTACGGTTTTGGTGATGGTCGTCGCGTATGTGGCGGTGTTATGGATGGCTCACCATCGCTGACGACCTAGGCGCCGGAAAACCCTTCAAGGTAAGCGGTTAATTTTTCGCGCGCAATAGCCAGGGCTGCTAAGGCTATTTGGAGCCTTTCGCTTGGCATTTCTTGGAGGGCCATGGCGATTTCGTTAAGTCGGTCGGAACCCTGTCCGCCGGCGAGGAGTTGCTCTTGCGCGCTGGCCAGCCTTTCGATTGCCCAATGTATGTCTTCCTCGGACAGGCTTTGGAGTGCAGTGTTAAGGATTTCCATGACTTCACTAACACTTTGAGGGGCTTGCTCGGCTACGCTTGGCTGGGGGGTTGCGCTTGGCGGGGCGGGCGGAATATCAAACTCAAGCGCCATGGGGTTGATGCGGCGATGCTCGCGGAGATTGGTGCGTAAGTAATCTTGTACAGCACGAAAGTAGCCGCTGTTGTCGGTGCCGTTTAATTCTTCGGTCATGCGCATTTTGACGCGGTCGAGCAGCCAGCGTGCTGCTGTTGCGTGCTCTCCGTCGTTCATCAATTTTGCGATTTGTGGGCCGTCTGGCGTAAGACTAAATAGCGACAGGAAGAAAGACCTGAACGTGCGGTCGTCGTAGTCGGACATGGGCGTGTGGACGCGAATATGGAGCTTTGATTCAATCGGGGTTTTATACGGGTTCAGTGTGTACCCATCGTGGTTGTATGTTTGTTGGTCCTTGTTGTGCAGCGCGTTTTCGCCTTCGCGGGGCGTGCTTGGGTATATAAAGTCTTCGGGCCGTTCCCGTGCCATGCGGGCACCGAGTGCTATCATGGCGACCTCGGCACTGTAACCTCCGGCGGGCATGGTTCCTAACAAACGCACAATTTTTTTGTACGTGGCATCTGCTGTTTCTGGGCGGACTGCACCAAACATGGCCCGGTCGCGGAAGGCATCGATACATGCAAGTGCAAGGTGGGCATTGACGGCCGAGGGCAAGTTGGCTAGATCCTCTGTCCTGGTCGCTGTAGTCAATGCAGTTTCGGCTTGGTCGAATTGGCTGGGGTCGCCGGTGTGCACGGCTTGTTCCAGATGCATCCAGCCCCGCTCGCGCGGGTCGGCTTGGCCGCCGCTGCTACGTGTGTAGTAACCGTGCAGCGCATCGAGGGCGATATATTCGGCAGGTAAGTAGGGGTGAGCAACCTCGGCGATCGGGCCGAGAGTATCGAAGGGCAGGTGCGGTATTTCGCCAGGGAGTGTAGTCATAGAAAAAATAAATCTGCCCTTTCGGGCAGCTGTGTTGGTTACAAAGTACAGTCATTATTGCACGTTTAATTAGGAATGTGTAAGTTTTTTGGTCAACGATTATACCAGGGGTGGAATTGCTTGTTCGACACCGGCATCAACCAAGTAATTGGTGAATTGTTCATGGGCCAGCGACAGTGCTGCAAGGCTGTCCTGCAGCCGTTGGCGGGCGACCATCAGTGGCTCCAAAATGCCCATGACTCCTTCGGAACCTTCTGCTACTTCAAAGATTTGGTTGCAGGCACCCTCGATGGTGTCGCCAGTGTAGTGTAGCTCCCCATATGGGAGGTCGTGCATTGCAGCAGCCACCGCGCTGGCCACTTCGCCAACAGTTGCTTGGTGGGTAGGGGCGGGCGCCGGGGTAGTTTCTGCCACGGGCGGCGTAATAACAGCAGGCGCTGGTTCGGCTATTGGCAATCGTCCGTCGCCGGGGTGAGGATACTGTTCCACGTGGGTTTTAAGTGCTGACCAAAACTTGAACTGCAGCGCGGCTAGCAGCTGGCGCCGTGACCTGGTCTCGCCTTCGCCGCAAAAGGCGTCGATAACGAGTTGTAACAGCGAGCCGCTACAGTTGTCGCCGCGGTTGGCCAGCCTCACGACGTCTGACCGGTCGGCGTAAATCTCGCCACCCCGTATAAGGTCTCGTACCTCCTTTCCCACGCAGAAGGTAAATACGTCATCGGCGTATTTGTGATCGGCTGATGGGCGGAAGAGTTTAATTTCTACCGGCTGTTTGTGCCCGGGTTCATGGAGCGGGTAACAATCGTGGTTGAACCGGTCGCCGTTCGTGGCCCGGATCCGGCTACGGCCTTCACGCGGGCTGGTAGGGTAGAGGATGCTGCTCGGGTCTTCGTACCCAATAGCCCGGCGCACGCCCAGGGCTAATACTGCGGCTGTGGCTTTGTTGCCGTCATCCAGCCGCGGGTTGCGCATTAGCCTTACGAGTTCGGTATACAACGTGCTGAGTGTTTCCCGGTTTGGAGCTTGGCCAAGTGCCCGATCGGCAAATACTGGCATAAAGGCGAGGGCAAACGAGGCATCGGCAAACGTGTCGTGGCCTAGATTACCGTGCCAGGCTTTCCCCATATCAACTGCGGCTTCCTCTAAGCGGGAAGGGGTGTGCATGCCCAGTTCTATGCCCAGCCAGCCGCGGGCGTAATCGTTGACGCCCAAGTGAAATTCGCTGTTGTAGTAGAGTGCGAGCGTGTCCGGAGGGACATCCTCGGCCATGAGGTATTGATTGCCATGGGCTACAAGCTCGTCGCGAGCACACAATGCCACACCCCCGTTTGAAAGATGTAGTTGCTCTTGGCCGCTCATGTGTTAGTGTTCGATAATTGTTAAGCTTTCCTGCCCGCATTATTGCATACGACACTTAACGTGTATATGTATATATATCACATTGCAGTAAGGCTCTTTTTTACAGCAGTTTTTTAGCGATGGCTAGAGTAGAATGAAGACTATGCCAGATGAAGAACACACTCCAACAGATGAGACCGCAACCGCCGTCTCTAGCGAAGACACAAACGAACCGTTAACCAAGCAAGTAGCGCCGCTCATTAAAGACGTCTTGGACGACAAAGATGACGACTACCAGGAAACGGACGTGTTCGCTTGGGCAAATAATTTGTTTGAATACAAAGAAGAACTCAAGCTGGAGTTGTTTTGGATAAATAAAAATAACGTTGTATACCGCACCAAGATCGACCAGACGCTGGATAAACAGTTGCAGCCATTGTTCATCGATAATGCGCTCGATTTTGTGCTCGAAGGCGCCGAGCAGGGCATTGTAGTCCGGGAATTTTCGGATGGCGAAGCTGAAACCGGTGTGTTGCAGCGAGTCCGCTGGAAGAAGGTTGAGAAGCTTCGCGAAGTCATGCACTGGATCCGTACCCAGGAAAGCGAAATTGAGATTTTTACTGATGAAGAACACGACCTAAAGCGGATTAAGGGCGCGCTGATGCGCGTCAGCCACCCGAAAATGGACAAGCCGTTCTACGTAATTAAGGCGCTATCTGGCGGGCAAATCCTAAAAGGCGACGGAACCTGGATGGTTGAAGGCAAGGTGTTTAAACCATTCCAAGCAGCAGCGCTCAAGATCCCGGCCGAAGCGCACATGCTCGTGCTGGACCAGGACTTGTATGTGTTCAATCAGGCTAAGCTCGACCGGCTGTTTAGCTATGACGCTAAAAAGAACAGTATTGCAGCCAAGAAGGTTCAGGCCATCGAAGAGCACTACAAACTGAGCTTTGCCGAAGGTATGACACTGCAGTCGGCCATTGAAGGCAACAAGTCGCTGATTAATAAGCTCCAGAACATCGAAGTAGGTGAGCTGAAGCAGGAACAGTTGATTGATCACGCTGAGGAGCTAGGCGTAGACCTGATGGTTGATGATGCCGGCGCAATCATCATCATGAACCAAAAAGACCTGGCAAAGTTTGTGAACCTGCTGAATGACGACTACATGGAATCGAACCTGACCGGCCTGCGATACGAAGTGCAGCGCAAACGGCCGCTCAAACCGAGCAACCCCGAAGATATGCTCATGGCCGGCGTATAGCGCTTATGCTATTATAGAGTTCTAACGACAGAGAGAAACATGACACTGGCACGCGCCCTCCGATTGCTGCTTGTAACCCTAAGCGGGCTCGGGCTGTTGGTATATATTGGTGTTCCGGCAACGGCCAACGCTGACTGCCCGGTGGCGTTGCCAAAAAATTTGGGCCAGGATACGCTGACCGTCAAGGTGGCCGAGACAGGGTCTTATCGCTTGTGGGTAAGGTTGTACGCTCCCAGCGTGGAAGCTGATTCAGTAGTAGTGCGTGTTGATGACGCCTACTGCGCAGTAACGGTCGGCAATAGCGGCAAGACGGCCGCCAAGGCATTCACATGGGTAAACTATCAAGACGGCGACCCAAACAAGCCAGTTGACCTTCAGCTAACAGCGGGCGACCACACGATTGTTATTGCCGGTACTGAAGCTGGCGTGGGCGTCGACCGGTTGTTGTTTTTATCTGATAAAAACTGCGTGCCAACAGGCACCGGCGATAACTGTGGCGATGCCACTAACGTGACAATCGTGCAGCCCTTTGCCGCGCTGAGTAATAACGGTACGCCACATACTGCAGCGCCCGAGACCGCACCAAAGTCGCACACTGGCCGGAATATAGTGACTGCCGTGGTTGGCGGTGTGGTGTTGCTCGGAGCGGCAGCCGTTGGCTTAGGGTGGTACTGGCGGAGCGGCTGGCGGGTGTCGAAGTTGTGGGGTAAGCCATGAAGCAGCTGAACCTGCGTTTGCGTATTCTGCACGATGTGGAGCGGACGGTCGTACTATCGGCGTCGGTGCTTGTTACCGCGCTGCTGGTGGTGAGCGGTGTGCTTGCTGGCACGCAGCCGCGTATTGAGGCCGAGGCAGGGGCGCTTAGCAACGGCGCGGGCGCCGCCGACAACGCTGATGCGTCTGGCGGCAAACTAGTCATCTTTAACACCCCGGCAGCAACCGCGCAGGGCAGCGCAACGACCCCTAAAACCGGTGGCACGGGCGGAACCAGCACGCCCGGCAGTGGCGGGTCTAGTGGCGGCAGTAGCTCTTCGGGCGGGTCGTCTGGCGGATCGGTGGCAAGTGGATGGCCAGCCGATAACAACACAGGGTATCCGCATGGGTTAGCTGGCGACACCCGCACACCCGTGACGCTAACCAACTACACTGGCTCGTGCACGCTGACTAGCCCGGTGACCATCGACAGCAAGGATATATCTTGCCGTATACAAGTACGTTCTAGTGGGGTGGTTATCAAAAACAGCCGCATACGGGTATCGAATGAAAACGCAATCTACGTCAACGACGTGTACCATGCCGTCATTATGGATACCGAACTAGACGGCCAGCGCCAAGATAATTCCGCCGGAGGCATTTCGCTCATTGGCGACGGCAGTTACACCTGTATCCGGTGCAATATGCATGGTTCAGGCGACATCGCGCGCATTAACTGGGGCGGGGTGGCCATAATTGATTCGTGGCTGCATGACCCCTATTGCATTCAATCCAGCTGCCACAACGACGTAATGCAGTCGACTGATGGCAACTGCACCAACGGAGTGGACGGTATTATCGGCAAGGTTGCCGGTTCATCGGACACGGCCACCGGCAACTACTGCATTAAGATAGTGCATGACCGTTTAGAGAACCCCAACACACAGACATCAAATATTTTGCTCAAGGCCGACCAGGGGCCAATTCACGATGTCCTGGTGGAGAATAATTTGTTCAATGGCGGCGGCTACACCGTATATTGGTATGATTCCGGATACCAGATATCACAAGGCGTTATCCGCAACAACCGTTTTAAGCGTTCACCAACCGGGGGCTACTGGCCAAATGGCGGCTATTACGGCCCGGTCGCCAGTAATGTATCTGATTCATCGCGGTATCCGACATGGACTAATAATGTATGGGACGACACCGGCGCAGCTATATCATTCTAGATTTCGTGCCAGTGGTGAGGCATACTGGATGTATACATAACAAAAGGGGAGCGGAATGAGTGTAGAAGTAAACTGGCTGGCCGTAGTGCTGGCGACGGTTGCTGCTGTGGTTGTGGGCACTATATGGTACTCCAAAACTGTTTTTGGCACGGTCTGGATGCATTTGGCCGGGCTGAGCGAAGGTCAGATGAAAAAAGGTATGTTTTTGCCGATGCTGTCGGCTGTGGCCGGCTCACTGGTGACTGCTTATATATTGGCGCACGTGACGTTCCTGGCGCATGCCTTTTTTAAAAACTCGTTCTTTATGGATGCGGTGCAGACTGCCTTTTGGCTGGCGATCGGTATATCGGCGACAACGCTCATTATTCATAACAGTTTTGAACAAAAACCCTGGAAGCTCACATGGCTTGCCATAGGCAACAGGATGGTCACATTGCTAGTAATGGGTGCAGTAATCGGCTTACTAAAGCCGTAGCGGGTTAAATACCCGTTTCGCCAGAAGCAATAATGGCTTGTTGGGCACGGACGAGTGCGTCGAGCGTAAAATGCAGGCTTTCGACGGCCAGTTCACCTGGGCCGCCTTCGCGGGTGCCTTCTAGAACCCGGGCTGAACTACTGTAGATTTCGCTGACAGTAGTGAGCATCCCGTGCACGGTTTCTGACTGTGGTTGATGGGTTGTATGTGCCATAGAGTGATCCTTATAAATAACAGTATAACGCTATATGTTTGTAAAGTGAACGGCCCGTGTAGGTAAGCCGTACGAACCTGGTTAGTATACGCCCGCTGTCTCTGCAAGCATGGCTGAACCGAGCCATGACTCGTAGTGGGTCTGAGCTTCGTACATGCCGCCTCCAGCTTCATCGGTGGCAGTTCTTGCGATCATGAGCTGGTTGATCTTAAAGTCGATAAGTTCACGGTTGGCGCCGGGCAAACAGCGTTCGGCCATAAGGCGGTCGATGGCGCTGTTGATATTATGGATGACAACCGGAACGCTTTCGATCGGCAGGGAAAGAAGGTCGGTCTGTACGGCTTGACCAACCTCACCAATATTTGCGCCGTTGCCTTCTACGACCATACATGGCGTTGTACCGAGACCATTTGATTCAGGCATGCAATACTCCTACAATCATTCGATTATAAAATTACGCGTTGCTAATATGCTGTTATTATCTGCTACTATGCTTCGTAACTCAAGCCCTCTAGACGTTGTCGGTATAACTGGTCAGATATCTCCGGGCCGCGCGGATTAATTCGGCCTTTGTCCGGAGGTGCCCGACGCTCGACTCCAACGCTCGCTGGATTTGCGCGCCAGCAGGGTGTTCGGCGCCCATTAGCTCCAATAGCGACCCTGCAATTTGCTGTAGTCTGTTTGCTGCATCGTCCGCCGTTGCATCTAATGTCTCTAGGTCTGCAACAGCAGTACTTACTACGGCTTTAACTTCGCCAACGGTATTGTGCGGATGTGCGGTGCCTGACGTAGATGGCGTCGCCTGGCTAGTGGTTTCTGCAAGAGGTTCGGGGGTTGCCCCATCAGAGAAGTCGCCATACACGTGTTCATCTATAAGTTGTCTGATCTTTGCGACCGGATCCTGCTCGGTTGCGACGACTAGCGCGATGAGGTCTGGGTTAAGCCCGGGGTCGGCAAACATTTCCTGCGCTTTGTTGATCCGAGCCAGCAGCCCTAGGATTTCCTCGCGACGGTCCACACCAATGGTGCCAATGGTGGCCTTAATGAGGGCAGCTATGAACCCCTGGGTATCGGATAATTCGATAGCCGCATTGCGGATTTGCCGGTCGCCAAGTACATCGCCAAATAGCCTTGTGCCGAGTTCAATTCTTGACCCAAAACCTGCAAAAATTTGCTCGACTCCAGCAGGGTTATGGCGTTGATTGAGCAATCGAATCATATCTGAGCGCGTTAACAGCGGTCGTTCTTGGCCAGAACCATGACTTATAACAGTTACTTCGCCATATCGGGCCATGATTTTTTCGAGTTGAGTTGCTGAGAGCTTGGAGGCATAGAGGGTAGGACGCGAAATGCCCATATCGGCAAACTGGGCCACATCCTTAAAGTAGCTGGCTGCTATTCCCATGACCAAGGGCAAGTCGAGATATATGTTGTGCTCATCTGTATTGAGAGCATTAGCCATACGCATGATGCCGTTGATTGCGGTATCGTACAGGTCACTATGTGCACCCTTGCGTCCGCTGAGCTGTGCTTTGAGTACGGCATGTCCGGGTTGGGACTCAAGTAGTTCTACAAAATAACGGCGGGCGGCAGGGCTAATGAACCCGCCAATCATGTCGGCTGTATCTAGCCGGCTACGCATGAAATATAAGGCTCCTCCGTTGCGACGACCGGAGAATGGTGGGGGTGACTGGCTATTGAACCAGGTTTGTATGTCGTCTTCGCTGCCGTACATGCAGGTGTCTTTGAATCGCGTCGGGCTATGTAGGAGTAGGCCAGCGTATTTGTTCTGCCAACTTAGGTAGTTGGTTTTTAGTCTAGTGAGCCGGGCAAGGGGGTCACGTGTAAAGAGGCGAAAGCAAGTAGCGACATCGCGCCCGGTGACGATTTCATCGTTTTCGAATAGTTTGCGTATTGCGGCGACTTGTTCGGGTGTGCGGTACGATGCCTGGATTACGGGCCGGTCTACTTTTTGGTCGGCAAGAGTAATCGCGTCATCAAGTACGCGGATAACCGCGGCATCAATGACATCGTTTGGGGTGGGTTGGTCAGGGGCCTGCAGGTCAATAGCAATCACACGCCGGGCAAGTCGCGCAACGGCCTTATTGACTTCGCTTGCGCCGAGCCGGTCAATATAGGGCCTCAGGTCGATATCGCGGGCAATGCGGTCTGGCATGTCGCCAGGATTGATTCGATTAACCCGACCGGCAATTTCGGTGGAGGCAAATGTATACTGCCGGATGCGCCCCACGAGTTCGTCGACGGTGCGTGGTGGCGTAACGATTTCTGCAGAGCTGGCAGATACTGCTGCCGGCCGTTCGACCACAGGGCAGCCAGCACATAAGGTGGCTACATAGCCTAGGGCGGCCGCCTCACCGCTTGCGGCCAGCTCTACGGCTTGCTCCCCAATGCAGCGCGCCTCGGGCATGGTACACACTTCTTGGATCGATTGTGGTGCGGTACCCATTAAAAAGCCATGAAACCCCGTTTAGTTATGAAGATTATATACCACGCGCTGGTACAATAGTGAGGCTAAGAGAAGAAGGGGATGTGCAGGTGACGCAAGACGAGGCGTTGGCTATTATGGAGGCGGGAAAGTCGGTGCTCCTTACGGGAGCAGCCGGTACTGGTAAGACGTACGTGCTTAACAAGTTTATTAAACGCGCCAAAAAACGCGGCCAGAGCGTGGCCGTGACTGCCACCACTGGTCTCGCTGCTACTCACCTCAACGGCACAACGATCCATGCCTGGTCTGGCATTGGTGTGCACGACTCAATTGATAAATACATGGCCGCAAAACTTGGCAAAACCCGCCAGGAATTGGTGCGTAAGGCCGACGTGCTGGTGATTGACGAGATTAGCATGCTCCACGACTTTAGGTTGGATATGGTGGATGAAATTCTGCGTCTGGTGCGCGAGAATCCGGAACCGTTCGGGGGCATGCAAGTAATATTATGTGGTGATTTTTTCCAGCTTCCGCCAGTCAACCGGAGCGGGGAACGGCAAGGTGGCTTTGTAATCTCTTCGGAAGTTTGGCAAAAAAATGTGTTCACAGTTTGCTACCTTGAAAGACAATATCGGCAGACAAATGACCAAGAGTACACCGATATTTTGAACGGTATTCGCAAGGGTGTGCTGACTCGCAACCAGCTCGACACGCTACAGGCCAGGGCGCGCGCCGTCGAGGACCCATTTGCCGCTCGCACCCGGCTGCTGACCGTGAATGTAGACGTCGATAGCGTCAACAATGCCCAGCTCGACGAGCTGGAAGGTGACGTACATGAATATGAGATGGAAACACACGGCGCAAAACAGTATGTGGAGCAGCTGATGCGCTCCTGTCTGGCGCCGGAAGTGCTGCGCCTCAAAGAAGGTGCGCAGGTAATGTGTATTAAAAACGCTACTGACCGCAAATATGCCAACGGGAGCCTTGGTTCGGTCATTGGGTTCGAGAAGCACACTGATTATCCAATCGTTGCGTTAACGAACGGCCGCGAAATTACCATGCGTCCGGATACCTGGGAGCTTATGGATGGCGACAAGCGCCGCGCCCAACTTATGCAGCTGCCGCTCCGCTTGGCCTGGGCCATTACCGTGCACAAAAGCCAGGGCATGACGCTTGATGCCGCACGGATCGACCTTTCCCGGGCATTTGTAGAAGGCATGGGTTACGTGGCGCTGAGCCGGGTGCGCTCCATCAAGCACCTTATTTTGGACGGCCTGAACGGCATGGCCTTGCGCGTCAGCCCGCTGGCCAAGCAAATAGACGCCGACCTGCGAGCCCGCAGCGGCGGGGCGCTCCACGACCACGCCGAGCACATCAAAAAGTGGCAGGCAGATGAGTCCAGCGGTGAGCACGACAAGCAAATGGACGCGGCCAGCGCTGAGCGCCAACCAGACCCAGAACTGTACGATGCTCTCCGCAAATGGCGCCGCGAACTGGCCACCGAAAAATCGGTGCCGCCCTATGTTATTGCCCACGATAAAACACTCGAAGCTATCGCCGCGTTAAAGCCCAAAACCGAGCAGGAACTGCTAAAAGTCCCGGGCATGGGCAGCAAAAAAGTCGAAACCTACGGCGAAGGTATCCTAAAACTCACTGGTCAAGACGTTAAAGACAAGAAATAGCTTAGGTACTTTTAGAGTATCTCCAGCGGCGTAGCCGACGCCCACATGGCGTCGAAAAGTTGTTCCATCATGGTGTGCAGGGTAGGGTGGTGGATCTCGATGGCCATGGTGTTTTTTTCGGTGTAATCCAGTAGCGTGACAACGTCGTTGTACAGGCATACCTCGAAGTTAATTGTTAAGATTTCAGGGTCGATATGACGCAAGAAGGTGCGCGATGGCTCGAACGGCTCAATTTCTTTGGCCCGTACGGTCGTGTCGTTGGTGAGGTCGTAGCTGGTCAGCCCGCGTTCGATGCAGCGCTCCCGGTGCCGGCGGGCAAAAGCTACATCCAGTTCGGCCGAGAGGTGGGCGGCTTCAAATACCTTGTATTCTTTTTCGGCCTTGGTGATGTTCCAAGAGGCCTGCTTAAGCCCGGCAATGCCATAGTAGTGCTGCACAGTGGCTTTGGGGCCAATACCGCCAGCGATGGCTTGGAGCGCGCCAGCCATGGAGCCAAGATTACGGCGTATAGCCGCGGTTTCGGCCTCGCGGTTGGCAAGCAACCCCTCGATATTTTCGATCGGCAAGGGGCGGTAGAGCGTGCCGTAGCTGAGCTGTTCGGCACTGGCCAGGCCATGCTTTTGCAGGGCTTCCAGATGGCGGTAGATTTGCGTACGGCTAATAGCCGTTGCTTTAGCCAGCTGCAAGGCAGAGGAGTAGCCGTGCTTTACGAGTTCTACGTACACTGTTACGGTGTCCGGCTCGACGCCCAATTTCCCTAAATATTTTTGAATTGTTGCCACGTGTTCCATACCGCTAGTGTATCACAGGTGTCCGGTGTTTTGGACAACTTTTCGATTGTTGCGTGGCTTGTGTGTATAGTTGTCCGTGTTCTTGACCAAGGAGAAAAATATGCGGACAGCACTGCTTATTATCGGATCAGCCTTGCCCGTGTTTGCAAGTTTGGCGTACGTGTTATCGATAGTCCGGGGTAAGAGCCGCCCAGAGCGCATGACACGCTTTTTGCTAGTCGTTATTACTGCGTTGATGGTCGCATCGCTTTGGGCGACAGATGACACTTCGGGCATTTGGTTGGCGTGGGTGTCGTTCGTGCAGGCTATTTTTATATTTGGGTTGTCACTGAAATATGGCATGGGCGGCCGCGATCGTTTGGACTACGCATGCTTAGCGTTATGCGGTGTAGGCATCGGGCTCTGGTTGTTATCTGACTGGCCGTGGATGGGGCTGATTGCATCGATTGCCGCTGACTGCATTGCTATGATTCCGGCGCTACGCAAGACAATCCGCTTGCCGCACACGGAGTTGACGTTGTTTTATGCAGTAGATACGTTTGCGGGTTTGTTCATCTTATTTGCCGGCCCTTACACGCTGAAAGCAATGGCTCTCCCGGCCTACATCGCGGCAATAAATTTTGCGTTTGTATTGGCTATAGAGTGGCCGCGCAGGCAACCAGTACCAACAGCGGAGACTGAGGTATGAGCCTTGGTGAAGTATCGCTGGTGATATCGATGGCCGGTGCCGTGCCGTATTGTGTGCAGGTTGTCCGGGGCAGTGTCCGCCCGGAGCGCATGACATGGTTCGTATGGACACTGATATTAGCCTTGGCGCTGGCGAGCTATTACTCGAGTGGCGCAAGCGATTCGGTGTGGTTTTTGGTGGGCGATTTTATCGTAACTGCCGCTGTATTTTTATTGTCGTTATGGCGCGGGCAGGGCGGCTGGACGCGACTCGATGGCGTATGTTCGGCCGTAGCCGGCGTGAGCCTTCTTGTGTGGCAGCTTTCGGCCGTGTCATGGTTCGGGTTATGCGGCGTGCTGGTTGCTGATGCTGTTGCATTGGTGCCTACTCTCGTAAAGTCATTGCATGACCCGGCGTCGGAGAGCGTTTCGACATATGCTTTTAGCAGCGTGGCGGCCCTTTGCGGCTTTGTCGCCGTTGGGGAATGGAATATGGTGCTGTTGTTTTACCCGGCGTATCTGTTTTTAGCGAATTTTACGACCGCCATGGTGGTGTGGGTCGGCCAATATCACCTTAACCGCACTGCAGAATCGGTTAATAACCAAAACGGTCCAGTCTGATCTGGTTGAGTAGCAGCCCAAACTCGCAAGGCATATGCCAGATGGACTCGCCCGGCAGCCATATGACGCGCATAGGCGGTAGCAATATCCTCGCCGCGCAGTTCGCGGGAAATGTCGTACAAGAAGAGCGTGTCGTCTTCGTTGTACGTTTCCAGGAACTGCTGCGTAAAGACCCCTGGAGATAAAGCCTGTACGCGGTGGGCGAGGATAACAAGTGAATCATAACTCGTACGCAGCGCTTTACTGCAACGAAGCGGCCGAGCCAGCTCCAAAGCACGCTGGAAATCGTTGGCGGCTGCCAGAAATTTGCGGCTGACGCCCAGCAGTGTATCTAATGCGTCATCCATAGCATCTACGGTTTGTGGATTTTCTTGGGTCAGGTTTGCAATGTCGATTTTATAGCCATGCAAGAATTGTTTTACCTGGCGCCATTGGGCGTCAACGTCTGCTTCGAGTGCTTGCTTGGGCTGCAGCCCCAGTTCTTGCACCCAAGGTAGCCGGTGCAGGTAGTCGACCACGAGGGCATCGGCAGGCAGTTGGTACAGCATGGCCTGTGCTTCTTTAAGCTGTGGTTCGTTCACTATATATACGGTCCAACAGTTTACTGGCATGATGTATAGCTGGTCCGGGGTGAGGAAATATACGTCGGCGTCGGGTACCTCGAGCGGACTGCGGTGGGTGAACCGCATATGTTGCATATGGGTAATTGAATGCGTGTATTTGAGGATTTTATCAGCGTGCAGCGTGCTGGCACGCTGTTTTTGCAGTGCGCGGGAAAGTTTAAGCCATTGTTTGCGTGCCGCAGCAAGCATTGGCGCCGGCTGGGTGGTTATGACGGCAGCCTTGCCAAGGTGTTGGCGGGCGTGCAGATGACGCATGGTATCGGCAGCAATGCTATCGGTCCCGCGTGCGGCAATTTTGCGAAGTTCAATGAATCGTACTGACATAGACAGCCACTCCTCCTTTAGGGTGCGCGCATTCTAGCACAGGTTACATCGCAGGGCGTACGGCAGAATAACAGGGGTAGACTAGGTAAAAAATACAACGAACGCTACAGCATGTGGTGTTGGCGGCAGCTGAATGAAGCGTGCTTAGAGACGATAATGTGGTCGCGCAGCCCGACGCCCAGGAGTTGGCCAGCGGCAGCAAGCTGTTGGGTGAGGTGAATATCGTGCGCGCTCGGCGTAGGGTCGCCGGAAGGATGATTGTGCGCGACAACAACGCTTGCAGCGCGGTCGGCAATTGGGTCGGCAAACACTTCGCGCGGGTGGGCAAGTACCGTGTCGAGCGTGCCGATGGTTATGGTGCGCTGGGCGATCAACCGCTGGCCGCCATCGAGACTCAACACGATAAAGTGTTCTTGCTGGCGATTGCGGATGTCGCTCAGGCGGCTCAGAATATCTTCTTGGCTGCGCAGCGGCGTGCTGTCGCGTACCAGATGGCGCCGGGCCAGCTCCAGTGCGGAAAGGATTTTAGAAGCGGTCGCGGTGCTTACGCCTTTAATGCTGGTTAACTGTTCAAAATTGATGGTCGCCGCGCCCTTATCAAGCAAACGTTGTATCTTATGAGCGATATAGCCGACGTCGGCACTGGCTGAGCCATTACCGATAAACACTTCCAGCAGCTCAAAGTCTGACAACGCCTGCGCGCCGCGGGCCTGCATTTTTTCCCGGGGCCGTTCGGCCAGAGGGAGTTGGTTGATTCGCCTTACTTTTGTCATCGCGGGGCAAGTCTAACAAAGGCTCCTTCGCCGAACATGAAAAAGAAATTAAAAATCTAAGATTTGTGTGTAATTACATGAAATTGACAAAACGCTTAAGTTTTGTTATTATAGCGATGTAAATCATGAAAAATAAAAAAGATCAAAAACCATTCCACCTACATATAGAGTACTTCTTCCGCAAGCAGTACTGCGTACTTGCGGTGTTATCCCTGATGATGCTGGCTTTACTGAAGACCGACGGCAAGCTTATGGGTGTGATGCGTGAAGCGTATGCCCAAGGGTTTGGCGTGGTGGGACAGTTCATGCGCGAAGAAACGACCCGAGTACCCGTAACGTTCGACATTACCGGACGCGTGCCAACAATATCCGGCCAATAGTAAAAAAGGTGATAGCGTTTTAAAAACAGGGCAGGGCGCTATATGTTGTGGATAACTCGCCAATAAGCGAAATCTGTGGATAAGTGGTGTGCGAAACACCACCTTTTCTATATAAAAGTACTTGTATGTGGGTAGTGGTGGGTAGTATGCTGAGCTCAGTGGGTAAACGTGGGTAGCCATCAAAACAGGGCACCCGCCACAAAAAACAAAAACCACTAGCAAATTAACTCTAAAGGTACCAATGGCCACGGTAGATTACTTCCAGCGTAAGCTTGACGATAAGAGGCGGTTAACCACACCGACCGAGCTTCGAGCGGAATTCGCAAGTGGAGTAGTCATAACCAGAGGGTTCCAAAAGTATCTGCACCTGTATCCCAAGACGATATGGGACGACGATGTTGAGCCGCTGCTGAAAGGGAATATCCTGGACGAGCAAACGGCTGACCTCAACGTTCAGTTTCGAATGGGGAAGACAGAGGCCGTAATCGACGAAAAACAAGGTCGCATTACGATCGAGCAGCACTTACTGGACTACGCAGGCATCGACAAGGATGTTGTGGCGGTACGCGTCGGGAAGTATTGGCGGCTTATGGCCCCATGACAGGCACCGGCAGTTAAGGCACTTTAACAATTTGGCAGAGAAGAAAACCGAATAACCGACCCGCTCGAGGTTAGCTATTCGGCAGTCAACAAGTGGTCACAGGGCACCACTCTAAAAACCCTCGTTCTTTTGTTCATTAGAACACCTCCCAAAACTCCACCTCACACATAAGTCTCTCAAACTCGGTTATCTGAAAAAGTAAGAAGTTAGCAGATTTTTTAAATCTCACATATAACCTTCTAATACATACCAATCAGATAACCACAAACAAAAACAAAAACTCGCAAAACAAAAAGTTGGCTGCTGAATAGGTGATCTTGCAAAACGAAACACTCAAAAAAAGTGTATAGTTAAGCAAGGATGACCCAAGATAAACAGGAACAACGAGAACAGGTACATATACCAGTACTGCTTTCGCAAACCTTGCAATACCTAGACCCAAAGGAAGGGGAAAGCTACCTCGACCTAACGGCAGGATATGCAGGGCATGCAGAAAAGGTATTGGAACGAACAAAAAATCCAGAAGGCATGACATTAGTAGATCGCGACCCGAACGCCGTAAAACAGCTAAAGGAACGATTTAAAAATGAAAATGTTGAAATAATCCAAAAAGATTTTTTCACGGCGAGCAAAAAACTAGCTGCAGAAGGGAAAAGGTTCAACCTAATCTTGGCAGATCTTGGCATTTCATCACCGCACATTAACGAGGCGAGTCGTGGGTTTTCGATCAAAGCCAATGGTCCACTCGACATGCGAATGGATACGACACAAGAACTAACCGCAGAGGAAGTAGTAAATACGTACTCTGAGGAGGAACTTGTGGACATACTCAAAAAGTATGGAGAAGAACCAAAAGCCAGGCAGATTGCACGATTAATAGTCGGCAACCGGCCGCTGAAGACAACATCGGAACTTGCCACTCTTGTTACAGCAGCCTGGCCAGGGCATAGCAAAGTTCACCCAGCGACACGGACCTTCCAAGCAATCCGTGTCGCGGTGAACGAAGAGCTAGACCTGCTAGAACGCAGTTTGCCGATATGGTTCGACACACTGCTTGCGCCAGGCGGGCGAATAGCTGTCATCAGTTTCCATAGTTTGGAAGACCGGTTGGTCAAACAAGCTTTACTTGAACGCACTGGTGACCGCTATGACGCGACGCTGACCCTACTAACCAAACACCCAGTAGTAGGCGAGCAAGACGAAATAGTTTTTAATCCGCGTGCAAGGAGTGCAAAACTCCGAGCCGCATTGAAACAAAAATAAACAAAAAGAAAGGGTAAAAGCCAATGCCAGTAGTGGTAAAAGACTTAAGCCCGCGCGCATACAAGGTTAATGTCACAGTACACCACGGTGTGCTAGACGAAGAAGCCTAAGACGCGCGATCCGGTTGGCGGGGTAACCCGCCAACCAGTCAAGCAAAACAAAAATAAAAAGTATGACATATTCAAATTCATTAGCCCTTGGGCGTTCCCGGAACGCTTTTGCAGGCCGTAACCAAAACGGGGTCGCATTCCGCTCTTCTCAAGAACGGGCACTCGGTCCTATTAGCAACAGCATCATTTTGATTGTATTGGCGCTGGTGCTCGGCATGTTATATCTTGCCCAGGTTACCAAGACCAATGCATATGGTTACAAGATTGCGAGCTTGCAAACAGAGCAGGCGCAGCTTAACACCCAAAAGGATGACTTGCAGGTCGCAGCCGCCCGCTTACAGTCGGTGCCGCGCGTAGCTGGCAGCGATCAGGCCAAAAACCTTGTTTCGGTTGCTCCCACTGCAACGGTGAAGCCGTAACCTCAGTTACAATAGAGGTATGCAGCCTGCACTCACTACTCCGCCTACTATTGCTGTAAAGCGCGTTCGCATTTGCTTTGCATTTGTGGCCGTACTCCTCAGCATTTTCTTAGTGCGGGCTTTTTATCTACAAGTAATCCGCCACGAATACTATCGTAAGGCGGCTTTAAGCGATCAGTTAAAACAGTATGAGATCCCGGCAGAGCGGGGGATTATTGAAGCCCATAGCGGCGGCCAAGTGGTGCCGATTGTGCTGAACCAAAAGCTGTACACGGTGTATGCCGACCCGACGCTGGTTAAAGACGCGCAGCATGCAGCCGAGACGCTGGCTGCGACGCTAGGCGGGCATAGTGACGATTACCTGCCGTCATTAACAAAAAAGGGCACGAGTTATGTGGTAATTGCCAAGAAGGTTGACCCGGACAAACGCAATGCCATCATGAAGCACAAGTATCCGGGTGTTGGTGCACAGGAGATGACATACCGGACCTATCCGAACGGGGCGCTGGCCTCGCAGTTGCTCGGCTTTGTGAATAACGACGGCAAAGGCGTGTATGGGCTGGAGCAAGCTTTGAATAAAGATCTGTCTGGCAGTGCGGGCCGGCTTAAGGCGGTGACTGACATCAACGGCGTGCCGCTGGCGGCCAACACGGATAACATTCAGATTGCTGCAACTCCGGGCGAGGATGTAGTGCTCACGATCGACATGGCGATGCAGCAGCAGCTAGAAGGCATTCTGCAGCAGGGGCTGAAGAATGCGAAGTCAGATTCAGGCAGTGCGCTGATTATGGAGGCCAAGACCGGGGCGATCAAAGCCATGGCTAACTGGCCGACGTATGATCCGGGCAACTATGCAACGGTGGAGGACGGGAATGTCTTTAATAACGCAGCAGTGAGCTCGCCGCTCGAAGTAGGGTCGGTGATGAAGACGCTGACGACTGCGGCCGCGCTCGACCAAGGGGTAATAAAAGCCGACCAAACATATAACGACCCATCGAAGTGGAAAATAGACGGCTTTAACATCACGAACATTGAGGAAGACGGCGGGCCAGGGCAGAAGAGTATTGCTGACATTTTGAACTTGTCGCTGAACACTGGTGCAACATGGGAACTTATGCAAATGAGCAAACCGGGCGGCACGGAGATTAACAGCAAGGGGCGCCAGGCGTGGTATTCGTACATGACTGATCATTTCCGTTTGGGCAAACCGACCGGAATAGAGCAGGGGTATGAAGACCCAGGCGTGATCCCGCACCCGGAGGATGGTTACGCCCGTGATTTGACCTATGCTAACACCGCGTTCGGGCAGGCCATGACCGCCACGCCATTGCAAATGGCTGCGGCGTTTGCGGCAGTGGTGAACGGCGGGACGTACTACCAGCCGCGCTTGGTTGACGCGTATATTGATGCTAGCGGCAAACAAACACCGGTGGCGCCAAAGGTTTTGAAGTCCAATGTCGTGAACCCGCAGGTTAGCAAAGATATGCAGCGGCTGCTGGAGTATGTCATAGACAAGCACTTTATCCGGCCGGCGTTTAACCAAACTCTGTACAGCGTGGGCGGCAAGACCGGTACGGCCCAGATTGAAAAAGACGGTAAATACCTGGAACACGACTTTAACGGGACGTATGTTGGGTTTGTGGGCGGCGATACGCCGCAGTATGTTATCTTTGTGCGCGTCAATACTCCGAAGATCGGCGGATACGCCGGGAGCGGGGCGGCGCAGCCAATTTTTGCGACGCTTGGTCACATGTTGATCGATAATTTTGGCGTTACGCCAAGAGGCCAGTGATATACTAACTGTAAGGACAACCTACAAAAGGAAAAAACATGCACTCAACGCTCTTTTTCTCGGTGGAAACCGATACGCTCATCCGCACATTGCTGCTCGGGTTCCTCGGTTTTTTGGTCAGCATGCTGATCACGCCGCTGTACACGACGGCTGCATATAAATGGGAGTGGTGGAAGCGTTCACGGACGTTGGATACTACTGGCCAGCCAGCTACCGAACTTATGAAGCTGCATGCTGCCAAGCCAAAGCGGCGCATTCCGAATATGGCCGGGCTGATATTCCTGGTGTCTGTCGGTGTTGTAACGCTGATATTTAACTTATCCCGCACCGAAACGTGGCTGCCGTTGGCGGCATTTGTTGGCGCGGCTGGGGTAGGGCTGCTCGATGACATTATTAACATCCGGGGCGACGGTACTGGCATTGCCGGCTTGCGCAGCAAAGTTAAGCTGTTGCTTACGACGCTTGTTGCACTGATTGGGGGCTGGTACTTTTGGGCTAAGCTCGACGTTACGGCCATACATATTCCTGGTATTAGCGACCCTTGGCAGCTCGGCTGGCTGATTGTGCCGCTGTTTGTTTTGGTCGTTGTTTCTACGGCTAATGCGGTAAATATTAGCGATGGCGTTGACGGCCTGGCCGGCGGTTTAACTTCTACAGCCTTTGGTGCGTACGCGATTATTGCCATGCTCGAAGGCCGCTTTGGCGTGGCCGCATTTTGTTTGACGATGCTGGGTGCCTTACTCAGCTACACCTGGTTTAACATCAACCCTGCACGGTTCTATATGGGCGATGTGGGGTCGTTTGCGTTGGGAACAGCGCTCGGTGTGGTGGCGATGATAACCGACACGGTGCTTATTTTGCCGATCATCGGGTTCGTATTTGTGATTGAAGCTGGCTCCAGCGCGATCCAGATTTTGTCCAAGAAGCTGCGCAATGGCAAGAAGGTGTTCAAAATAGCACCGATCCACCATCACTTTGAAGCTATTGGCTGGCCTGCAACTAAAGTTACGATGCGATTTTGGATTATCGGCCAAGTATGTGCTGTTCTGGGGCTGATCGTCTTCTTGCTCGGCAGGTACATATAGATGGGGGCGGTGGCCCGGCGCACCGCCATCACTTCGCAGCCGCTTGGTACGCGACGCCACCGGCCTGATTACTGGATTCTTATTTTAGCCGCACTGTTGCTGGCGATCGGCCTGATTGTGGTGTATGCCATCAGCCCGGCGTTGATTGTCGAAAAGCACGTGAGCGGCAGCTTTTACATTACCCGCCAGCTGGTTGCGGTTGGGCTGAGTATTGTGGCCTTTGGCGTCACGGCTGCTATACCGATGGAACAATGGAAGAAATGGCATATGCCGCTGTTAGTGTTCGCTGCCGTGGCCACAATGGTGGCGCTGGCCATGCCCACGAACCCGGATTACCCGGCGCACCGTTGGATCCGGCTGGGCGGGTTGTCGTTCCAGTCGGTGGAGCTGCTGAAGTTTGCTTTGCTGGTGTGGTTGTCGGCGTTGCTGAGCAAAGGCCTGCAGAAAGGCACGCTGAAGGATGACTTGGCGACACTGAAGCCGCTTCTGATCTGCCTAGGGGCCGTAGGAGTCGTTGTAGCCATTGTGCAGAGTGACTTTGGGTCTATGGCGGTTATCGCGGTTATGATGGCCGCTATGGTCTTTGTAGCCGGTATGCCGATGCGGCGTTTGGTCATGGTCGCTGGCATTGGCGGCATCGCAGCGATATTAGCGATTTCGGCTGTGCCGTACCGCCGGGAGCGCATTACGGCGTTTTTGCACCAGAATACCACGAACTGCAGCGAGCTGAAGACCGGGTATCAGGCCTGTAGGGCTATGGTAGCGGTGGGGTCCGGCGGCATGATTGGTCTTGGTTTGGGGCGCAGTGTGCAGGCCTTTGGGTATTTGCCCGAAGCCGAGAACGACTCGATCTTCGCTATTTACGCTGAGAAGTTCGGGTTTATCGGCATCACCGTGTTGCTGGGCTTGTTGATTGCGTTTTTTGGGCGTATTAAGCGGGTCATGGAGCGGGCGCCTGACGACTTTAGCCGGTTAATTGCCACTGGTGTGTTTGCCTGGTTGGCCACGCAAACATTGATTAACATCGGTGCGATGATCGGCTTGCTACCGCTGAAGGGTATTACGCTGCCGTTCATAAGTTACGGCGGCACCAGTGTACTGTTTGTGATGGCCGCGGTGGGGTTGGTATTTCAGATTTCCCGGTATACGCTCTATAGTGTACCGAGAACCAGCAATGTAAGTGGAAGGACAGGCTATGAAGATAGTCGTGACCGGCGGCGGGTCAGGGGGGCATATCACCCCAATCCTGGCAGTCGCTCATGAGCTGAAACAGCGCGACCCAGCTATCGATATTGTATACATCGGGCAGACCGGCGATTCGCTAGTTGACGTACCAGCCGCCGATAAAAATATCGATCAAGTCTACACCGTAAGAGCAGGGAAGTTCCGCCGATATCACGGTGAAGGGTGGAGGCAAGTGCTTGACCTAGGAACGTTGTATAAAAATCTACGAGACATCGTGTATGTCTTGGTGGGGCTTTGGCAGTGTTTTTGGCTGTTGGGCAAGTTGCAGCCAGATGTCGTGTTTGTGAAGGGCGGGTTTGTGGGTGTACCAGTCGGGTTAGCCGCAGCGCTCCGGCGCATTCCGTATGTGACCCACGATTCCGATGCTCTGCCCGGGCTTGCTAACCGGATTATCGCCCCTTGGGCCAAGCTACACGCTGTAGCACTGCCTAAAGAGGTGTATAGCTACCCAGTAAAAAAGACGATTACCGTCGGTGTGCCGATCGTGCATCACTTTAAGCCGTTGAGCACTGCGCAGGTCCGCGAACTGCGCCACCAGTTAAAGCTGGATGAGGCTGGCCGGGTGCTGTTGGTGACCGGCGGCGGTTTAGGTGCTCAGCGTCTGAATGAAGCAGTTGCTACGTGTTTGCCAGAGTTGTTGGCGCGTTATAAGGACTTATGGGTCGTGCATATTGCAGGCCGCCAGCTTGAGGCTGACGTCCGGCAGTACTACAAGCAATACCTGCCAGCCCGCGACCAAGAGCGCGTGGTTATAAAAGGCTTTATTACAAACCTGTACCAATACAGCGGCGTGGCTGACGTTATTGTGACGCGGGCCGGTGGCACCGCCATGGCAGAGTTTGCTGCCCAAGCCAAGGCGACGGTTGTCGTGCCGAACCCGCTGCTCACCGGCGGCCACCAGCTTAAGAACGCCAAGGTGCTGGCCGACCGCAAGGCAGTGCGCTTAGTGAGCGAAGCTAACTTAAAACACGACCACCACGCCCTTATGCCGCCTTTGACTGACTTGTTCGATAACCCCGAGAAAATCGAAGCACTGGGCAAAAAATTGTTTGAGCTGGCGCAACCTAATGCCGCGCACCTGCTGGCAGTGTTATTATTAGAGGTAGCAAAGGGTACGCACTCGGCGTCCCTCTAACAGCTACCAGTAATGTTCAGCAAAAAGAAAAATCAAGCTCCAGAACGATCACCCCGCACGCGCCGCCCCACGCTGGAGCGCAACTTGAACGCGTCGTCGGTGTTTTCGTACCACGCTAACCGGGCGGCAGCCCGGCCTGGTGCCGCCGGCCGCCAGGAACAGACTCCGCCAGCAGCAGCCCGGCGCAAAAAGCACTTTACGGTGCTCAGCCGCGGGCCGTTTATTGCGCTGATGGTGGTGGCTATTGCGCTCGTTGGCCTTAACTTATTTTTAAGTGGTGCCCCGCAAGTTACCCCAGTAAGCACCGCCCGCAGTGCAATTTTTTTGCGGTCGCAGCAGACGTATGAAGACGCCGCCCGCCAAGTACTGGGCAAATCATTCCTGAACAGCAACAAGCTGACTATCAATACTGACCGCGTGGCCCAAGATTTGCGGACGCAGTTCCCAGAACTTACCCATGTGACGGTGAGCGTTCCGTTCGTCGGCAATGCCGTGAACGTGGCAATTGAGCCAGCTACGCCGCAACTGCTCCTGAGTTCAGGCGGCGATTTGTTCGTGGTGGACGATTCTGGCCGGGCGTTAATTAGCGCCAAGCAAGTGCCGCACATTGAAAAGCTGGGTCTGCCTGTTATAACCGACCAAAGCGGCCTGCCGGTAGTGCTGGGCAAGCCAGCCCTTCCTAGTACTAGTGTATCGTTCATAACAGAGGTAGTCGGGCAGCTCAAGGCCAAGAAATTAGATATTGGCAGCCTGACGCTCCCAGTAGGGACGAGCGAGTTAGATGTACGCCTGAGCGGGGCACCATACGTCGTAAAGTTCAATTTAAGGGGTGACGCCAGGGGAGAGGCGGGCACGTACCTCGCTGTTAAACAGCAGTTAGAGCGGGACCACAAAACGCCGGCCACCTATATAGACGTACGGGTAGAAGAACGGGCATATTACCAATAAGACCCCTACGCTTCCCTCACAGTTCGTTTTTTGTTCAGTAATGTTTGCAACACCTGTGTTTAGCGGGAAAGTATATAACCATACAAAAAATACCAAAAGTCAAATAATAGGGTAGCGTGAGGGTAGGAGGGGGAATATATATAAACAATCAAAATGGGCAAAATGCAAATGATTTCACGACAACATTGTGGATAACTTGAGCACAATCTGTACATAACGCGTGAAATGATGATAGCGTAGCGAATGGTTGGCGAGGCACTAGGAGGTCTTCAGCCAAGGCCCAGGCGTCTAAGGAGCTGCAAGGCTACTATACATATATAAAAGCGTTAGCATACACACGTTAGAGCAATGCACGTGCGTGCTTAGGCATTTATGTAGGTAAACTCCCCTACAGCAGGCGTATCACTAATCGTCCCACACCCAGTATATAGAGTCGCAAAATATACATTGTGCGACGTCTTGTTGGTACCTGGTTTGCGCCGCGTAGCTCGGCTGCTTTGGTCCGCTTACCCGGATTTGTATCGCCCTATTTTTGTTTTTGTGTGCTGCTCTACTATATCCACCATGTGCCTACTATCCAAAATATTTGTAAGAACATATTCCCGACCGTTTTACTACAACAACGCCCAGCCTAGGTTCTGGCCTAACCGAGCATGGTCAATAATACCCTGTTCGTATTTTGTATAGATATGTATTTCCTATGCTGTGAAGCCAGTATCAGCGATATATGCTGAGGGTCTAGAAGATTTACTCTGCCCCGTTTTCGAGTTCGACGTCGAGCTCGTATGTTGCTTTGGCAACGCGCTTGAACTGGGTTTTGCCCTGCAGGTTGAGCAGGATGGTAGTTTCTTTCACAAAGCGGCTCTTGAGGACGCGCTTGACGATTTCGTCGCGGTGCAAGGGCTCCCCTGCTTCGCGGAGAACTTCGGTGATAATGTCAGCGACAGTACCCTTTTGGTAGCCCCATTCTTTGAGGGCGTAGATACCACGGCCAATCAAAACGAAGCGCTTGTCTTTGATAAGTTCGTTGTGGATGGCTTGAGTAGTGACATCTTTACGCTTGAAGTCGCTCTTTTTGATAGCCTCGGCAATTTCGTTGAAGTGCATGTGTTTGCCGTGCTCTTTGAGGATAACGTAGATTTTGTCGCGGATGTTCTTAGGGTTGACCATAGGCCACTTTACGAGGCCCCAGCGGCCGTTGAGGGTGGCGAGACCCTTGCTGATGCTTGCCAGGGCGCCTGCCTGCTGTACGTCGCTCGTACCAGCGGCTTTAGCGGCATCGCTAATAGTCAGCGGCTCACCTGCCTTTTTAATTGCAGCCTGCAGCTTAGAGATCTCGGCCTTCATGGCGTCGGTGTCGCGTACGCTGGCGATGCCAACGGCCTGGTAGTAGTTATCGTCTTCTTCGACAACAACCAGGTGCGGGCACAGCATGGCAAGGAATACGACACGAGATTGGTCGGTCTTTGAGTTCTCGGCAGTTACTTGGCCGGCAAGGTTGCTGACACGGGCAGCTTCGCCCATGCGGTGCAGCTGTTGGATCAGCGTGGTTTCTACTTCTTTGATGTGGGGTAGCTCGCCGTCGGCAGCCAGTGCCTTAAAGCGGGCGATGACTGATTTTTCAAGTTGGCGGACGCGTTCGCGGGTAATGCCAAGTAATTCGCCAATTTGTTCCAGGGTTTCACGGCGGTCAAACAGGCCAAAACGACGTGCGACAATTTCTCGCTCACGGTCACGTTCAATGCTGCTTAAGATGTCTTGGACAAATTTTTCGGTATCAAGCACCTGCTTTGGTGCTGCGGCGTTGGCCATATAATTCCCTACCTGTTAAATAGTCGATTTGATATAACTATAAAACTAATGAGCGTAAAAGTCAAGAGTTTCCCTCGGTACAGCCTATTGTAGCACGAAATAGACAACGTAGACCATATTGTGTTGTGCAAATATCACTATAAAACAACTTGCCTACCCTTCAAACTTGTGGAAAAGTTTATTTATCGTGAAGGCGCTTTGCGCAGGAGTTTTACGAGTGCCTCGGCTGCGAGTACAACGCGCCAGGCGCGGGCTGAGCGTGCCTCAGTAATGGCTTGCAGGTCGGGGTTGTCGGGGGTCATACCACGGAGGATATATGCGGAGTGCGCTGCGGCTATAGGGCTGTCATGGTCGGGATTAGGTGTTTCTGGTACGACAAGCCCAACGTATGGCTGACTGATGGTACGGGCGGCAATTTGGTTGAGCATGCGCTCCAGGTGGCCCGCTTGGGCAACAACGCCAGTAGCTTCTCCGGGGCGTAGGAGTTTGCGGCCTAGGACGAAGTTACCCGGGCTGTCGACAGCATTTGGCTCAACTTTAATGCATTCTGCCGGTATGCCTCTGCCTAATAGTATGGAGGCGCCGCTAATTGCTTCGGGAACCCCCTGATAAACTATACCGGTTGTGGGGTCTACCCATGGCTCGCCGTTAAAATCACGTGGTGTTTTATAACCAGAGCAGACGATTTGACCACCTCGCTCCAAGAGGTTGTGTGTAACAAAGAAATCGGCTGCATACTCAAACCGGGCAGCGCTGGCTTCGGAAAGTTCTATGCCGTCGTCGGCGCGGCCGCGCCCGGGCACAAATAATTGCGTCACCTGCTCGGGCAGCACGCCAGGAGTACCGGCAACAAAATTTTCAGCAGCGATCATTTAGAGTATTCTAAAATATTTATCTGTATTTTGCAAGATATTTCGAAGGGAGGAACCTGCCGGGTTACTTCTTCGCGCGGCGGGCTGGGAAGCGGCGCTTTTTGGCGGGAGCTTCGTCGAGGAGTTTTTTGCACTCGGCTTCGGTGAGCTTCTTAGGGTCAGAGTCTTTAGGGATCTTGGCGTTCTTTTTGCCGTCGGTGATGTACGGGCCATACTGGCCGTTTACCACGCTAATGCCGCTGTCGAACTTCTGGATGTACTTGTTAGCCTCTTTCTCTAGCTTTTCGGCATACAGGTCACGGGCTTGCTGCTCGGTAACGTCGAACGGACTCAGTGGCTTAATTGAAACGAATATTTTGTCTACTTGGATATACGGGCCAAAGCGCCCGATGTTAGCTTTGATTTCCTTGCCGTCGGCGGTCGTGCCAACAGTACGCGGCAGTTCAAACATCTTAAGGGCTTGCTCTAAGGTAACTTCTTCGAGCGTGACGCCCTCTGGTAATGGTGCAAAATGAGGCTTTTCTTCGCTCTCTGTTTCGCCGCGCTGGAGCATGGGCCCATAGCGGCCAAAGCGGGCCAAGATTGGCTTGCCGGTCTTGGGGTCAGTGCCGAGTTCGCGTGCTTGGGAGACTTCTTCGCGGGAGGCTTTTTCGGATTCGGCAATCAGGGGGTGAAAGTCTTTATAGAAGAGCGCAATCATCTTCTGCCAGGTCTCTTTACCTTCTTCTACGAGGTCGAAACCCTTTTCAACAGTGGCAGTAAAGTCGTAGTCGACGATGCTTGGGAAGTATTTGACCAGGAAGTCGGTGGTGACTTCGGCGACGGGCGTTGGGATGAGTTTGTTGCGGTCAGCACCGGTGATTTCGGTGGTTTCTTCTTCGGCAATTGCCCCATTTAACAGAGTAAGAGACTGTACTGTACGCTCTACGCCTTCCAGGTCTTTCTTTTCGACATATTCGCGGGTTTGGATGGTTGAGATGGTTGGCGCGTAGGTGCTTGGGCGGCCAATGCCGAGCTCTTCAAGCGCCTTCACCAGTGATGCTTCGCTGAAGCGGGCAGATGGCCGGGTAAAGGTCTCGAGGGCGGTCATAGTACTGAGCGGCAGCTGCTGCCCTTTTTCTACGGCCGGGAGCAAGGTGTCGTCTTTGCCGCCGCCATATACCTTAAGGAAGCCGTCGAATTGCAGGATTTCACCCTTGGACATGAGTTTTTCCGGGCGGCTGGAGATACCAATGGTCACCTCTGTTTTTTCGGTCTGAGCCGGAGCCATTTGGCTAGCCAAGGCGCGTTGCCAAATAAGACTGTACAGTTTTTGCTGGCCAGATTCTTCGCCGGCCTGGAGCTTGTTGAAGTCGGTTGGCCGGATGGCTTCGTGGGCCTCCTGAGCGCTGGAGCTCTTGGTTTTGTACTGGCGGACCTGGTGGTAGTTGTCGCCGTATTCTTTTTTAATGAATTCCTCGGCAGACTTTATAGCAAAACCAGACAGGATGGTGCTGTCGGTACGCATATAGGTAATGTGTCCGTCTTCGTACAGGCGCTGGGCCAAGGTCATGGTTTGTTTAACGCTGAAGCCAAGGCGGCGGGCTGCTTCCTGTTGGAGCGTGCTGGTGGTAAACGGCGCGCCAGGGTTGCGGCTGCCTGGCTTTTGGGCGATGTCTTCTACGGTGAAGGTTGCGCCGTTGCAGGCTTCTAAGAACTTGCGGGCGTCGTCTTTGGCAGCGATTTTGTCGGCCAGTTCAGCTTTCAGCTCTTGGCCGTCAATGGTAAAGATGGCCGTGATTTTGTAAGCGCTTTCGGCTTGGTGCTCGCGGATTTCGCGCTCGCGGTCTACGATCAGGCGTACGGCAACAGATTGCACGCGGCCGGCGCTGAGGCCGGTGCGGACCTTTTTCCAGAGGACAGGGCTGAGTTCGTAACCAACCAGGCGGTCCAATACACGGCGGGCCTGCTGGGCGTCTACTAACTTAATGTCTACCGTGCGTGGGTTCTTAATAGCGTTCTCGATGGCCGACTTGGTAATTTCGTGGAATACAATGCGTTTGGTTTTGGTCGGGTCTAGTTTGAGGGCCGTGGCCAGATGCCAGGCAATCGCCTCCCCTTCGCGGTCTTCATCGCTTGCGAGCCAGACTTCGGCGCCTTTGGCAGCTGCCCGCAATTCGCTGACCACTTTCTTTTTATCGGGGTTGATCTCGTACGTCGGCTCAAAGTTGTGCTCGATGTCGATGTTCAGACCCTTTTTAGGTAAATCGCGAATATGCCCGAAGCTACTCTTAACGGTATAGTCTTTACCAAGATACTTCTCTATGGTTTTTGCTTTTGCTGGGCTCTCGACGATTACTAAGTTTTTGCTCATGCTTTACTGGTTAGCTTATACGTAAGGGCGTATATTACGCAACCCCCATCTAAAAAGCAAATTTTCTGTGAGATTCCTCACAAAAAACTCTTGACTAGTCAACAGTAGCGGAGTAAAACGGTATGTGGATGTGACGTAAGTCACACTAAATATTAAATATTGTTAAGGCAAGACGCTGAACAAAGCAGCCGCTACCTGTAACCAGGCAAGCGGTTTTTTATTTCCGCGTTTTGCCCTACTAAAGAAGGAGATATATCAAAATGGGAAGTACTTTAGGTGAGCGCGTAGCTGGTGGTTGGGCTATTACACAACAAGCAGCACGCGAAGAACGCGCACGCAACGAACAAACTACTCAAGCTCAAGGTGGTGGTAGCAACGGTTCTGGTGAGCAAGCTCCCCAGGCTCCCCGCTACTTCGAAGACGCAGCTGTTGCTGGTGACCTCGCTTTGGCGCAGATCGCCCAAGTACAGCTTGCTGGCGAAATGATTGACGCCTAGTCAGTCATATAGCTACTAGCTACGAAGAACGGCTCCCGAAAAGAGCCGTTCTTTTTATATATGCCGTTTTAAAGGTAGTCGTTGGCCTTGTAGCCGGCGTAGATGCCCAGGAACGAGCCGATCAGGCCGCCCAGCAGGCTTTGCCAACTTAACCAGTTACCATGGCTTAGCGCGGCGCCAGCCCAGCCGCCGACGGATGACCCTATAAAGATGCCAATCCATATAAGTGTTTTTGTACCCATTCCTTTATTGTACCGCTTGCGGTGCTATTGCAGCGTCCAATGGTTACCGCCGAGCGGCCGGATAATGGCTTTTATTTCCAGCATGGTCAGGGTTTGGTTGAATAAACTGACGTCCAGCTGGCTGCTGGCTAGGAGTTCAGCCCCATCGGTTACACCTGTAGACAAGAGGTCTATAACGGCTTGCTCGTGCGGGTCACTACTGCGCGGCACTGGCTTGGCCTCGCCAGTTGTCATGCCCAGTACTTGTAGGACGTCGTCTGCGCTAGTAACCGGCGTGGCTCCGCTTTTTATAAGGTTGTTGGTGCCGGCTGAGGTCGGGCTGGTAATGTTCCCTGGTACAGCCAGGACGTCCTTCCCCTGCTCTAGCGCAAACCGGGCGGTACTGAGCGTGCCGCTGCGCTCGGCGGCTTCGGTGATAAGCACGGCATCGCACAAGCCTGATGCGATCCGGTTGCGAGCGATGAAATTACTCGGGTATGGCCGCGTGTTCGGTTTATATTCAGTCACCAGTGCCCCGCCCTGGGCGACGATTTGACGTGCCAAACCGGCGTGGGCCGAGGGGTAGATCCGATCTAACCCGGCCGGTAGGACGGCAAGCGTAAGACCACCTGAAGCTAATGCAGTTTTGTGTGCGATACTATCGACACCGAGCGCCAACCCACTTATAATAAGTATCCCTGCCCGAGCCAGGGCGCTGACGAGGTCGGTAGTAACAGTTTTGCCGTAAGCAGATACCTTACGACTACCCACTACTGTTATACTAGGCCGTGTAAGCAGTTCGTTAATATTATTACCTTCAACAAACAACTGAGCCGGAGGGCCGGCAATGTGCCGGAGTTTAGCGGGATACAGGGGTGCGGATAGCGTAAGCATGTTGACTTCCTTTGTTAATCATGTAAAAAAGTATTGACACAAACGCACAAGGATGCTAAAATCACTCCTCGTAAGCGTTACATGTTAACGGTTACGCACCTTATATCCCCCATTCTAACAAATTGTTAGATTGTTTTAGAACGAGCCTTTGAGCAAAAGTTGTTACCCTCCACTTAACTCCCTGGCGCTTGTAGTCAATTTATTGGCTTCAAACGTTCTAAAACATACTAACCCCTTTAACTAGCTGTGACCGGATTCGTCCGGAAGCCAGCAACCCCTGTACTTGTACAGAGGCCCGACGTAGTGGGCCAGTGAGTCCTCAAAGATGGTTCTTCGGAACCGGCACGCCGCTTTATGGAGTTTTAGCGCGCGATGCTTCGCTGGGGTGGGTTGAAGGGTGTTGGGGATAATCTTAGGATTGTCCCCGAAGATTGGCCTGCAAGCGGTGCCCACCCCCTCTTGCAGGTCATTTTTTTGCCCCAAAGCGGTTATGATAACCACGACATGACTTGAGATTTATTTCTTAATACAGTAATACTTATCCAATATGCAATTTGAAAAAGCCCAAAACCCTGATGTCGAGAATCTGGATCAGTGGAGGATGGCGTTACCTGACGGTAATGCCCTGCTCTTAGATCCAGCAACTGGTGAAACCCTTGACCCTAATGCGCCGCCAGAGTGGATTCGTGATGACCCGCGGCTTGTCGAAGGTTTTGCTTATTTAGCAGCCAACGCTGGCAACATCAATATGAAGATCTTTTTTACTCGTCATGGTCAGGCTAATGACCTTGGGAGTGTTGAGAAAGGTTATTTTGAGCAGCAAGTGCAAGCAGCCGATGCCTACGCCTTTGAGATACATGGGTGGAATCGTGACGAGTGGCTGCGTTCGCTTGGTGCATTTGCCATTAGCGGGCGTGCGCCCCAGTTTCAGAGCTCTTTTAATCAGCGCGTGTGGTCGGCAGTTGCTAAAACGCGTACCCCATCTTTTTCACCGGATATTGAACATGGTGCCGGCCAGCTGGAGGACATGTTTGAGCGCATAAACCCTCTTTGGTTGAAGAAGATGGAGGGGAGCTCAGACGAGGTAACTGTTGACGAAGTTGACTGGATGTACGCAGAGACTTCTATGCGGGAGTGGTACATTATTGGCAAGTTGGGCTGCGAATTGAAGCGACTGTTCGGGCACGAGCCAGCGCGCGCGTTGAACGTATTTATGACCATAGGCGGCTTGCATAGAGATTTGGCCCGGAAGTTAGAGGCGCTGCGCGTTACTGTAAAGACAGCAACGGCAATATCTCCTCGGGATGGAGGTCTAGATTCTAATTTGATCGCATCTGGCCTTAGTAGTAGCATCGTGCCTCACTCTATCAGGAGCAGTGCACGGCCGTCTAAGGGGAAAGCTCAACAACAGACTACTCCTTCGGCTACGTCTCCACGCCCTGCCCCGGCACCTGAAGCGCAGCCTGCAAACCGTGGGACAACTGTAGGCGACGTTGGCGCTCAAGTAAGGGGTAACGCCGAGTCGCTGCCGCTAGACGGCGTTGCCGCCGCTATGGCCGCTGTGGATGCCCGGATTGGTGAACTGTATGGCAAGATGGCTATGGCGCCGGACGATGAACGGGAAGCCTTACAATCCAAGATTGGCCAACTCATGTCTGCCCGGGCTTACTTAGAAGAGGCGTTTGCAGGCCTGAGTCAAAGCAGAGATGCTATGGAGCAAGTGCTCGACAATATGGGGCTGGACTGGCGCACTGAGGGCTTCTAGCCTTCGCTGTCTTCGCCTTGGTCGCGGTAGCGGCGGATCTGGCGGAGTGTTTCCTCGAGTTGAGCCCTAACCCCTTCTAGGCGGGCGATGGCTTCGCCAAGCGGGCCGGCAATCGCTTCTCGGCGCTCTGGGTCCATACCGGCGAGGGCTTCATTTATGCCGGCAATTGCCTCTGTAATACGCATTTCAGCATCGCTGGCGACGGGCAGCACTTCGGTGATATCGGCGACACCCTGGTCCAGCTGGTTATAGACTTCGCCGATACTGCCCGGAGGATACACGATACCGCCCCGTTCAGAGGGAGAAACCGACTGGCCGGTTGGCAGCGGTTCTAGCATGGTGCGGATAATCCCCTCGGCATTGTCGAGGATGGCGCGCCGCGCGACGTCGTCGACGTTTCCATATTCGAGAGTGTTTCGTTCTTCATCGATGCTGCCTAGAATACGGCGGCGTATTTCTGGCACGAGCGTTGAGTTTGCAGGAGCATGCCGTTGCATATCATCTAATATGGTGAATAACTCTTCCCATTCCCTCGCTGAATTGAAGAGGTTTGCGGTGTTGCCTTCCATGGCGGACATCGTACCGAGCGCTGCCCAGTAAAGCAGCAAGCCCTCTCTGTTAGCCGTTTGGAATTGACGAAGACGGTCGGTGTAATTAGGGTCAACGCCGAGCCGGTCCAGCTCTTGGAGGTAGAGATCGGCGTGTACGGTTAGGTCTGCCATAGCGTTGTAATCGAACTCGTCCGTACCGATAAGTTCGCGTGCTTCTTCTGGAGTTTGACCCCCGCCGACGCCCCAGCTGGGCATAGTGTCGCCAAGGATTTCAGTGATTTGCTCCAAATTGTGACTGAGGACTGCCCGTTCGGCCAATAGCGTAAAACCTTGGGTAAGCCTGGCAAACCCCTCCTCTATCTGTATTTGAGATGCTTCGTTAGTTGGGTTTGTAGCCTGCACTGCGGCTATGAATGTGTCGAAATTGGTTACTCGCAGGCTGCGCTGTATGGGGTTGGGGTGAACTCCAAGCCCGGTGGCATCCAGTGCGTCGTGATATTGGAGCGTATGGAACGCATACTCGCGTTCTTGGGCGTTAGCGAAGAGAGATGTCCCGGTCCGCAAAAAGTATTCATCGGATACTCTAGTGGCTGCTTGGTCCCATGTCATACCCTGGTCCATGAGGGTGTGCATATCCATGCGGACTTCTGGATTGGTTAGCAGTTCGGGGGTGCGGTAGTCGGTCTCCCGGAGTGCTTCCATGGAGCTAAACAATTGTTGAAAGGCTATGGTTGGGTCGGGCTGGTACTCTCGGCTGGGGTCTTGGTTTGGTTGCATAGGAATGTATACCTTGGTATTAGGTAGTGCGGAAATTAGACGATAAAGCTGCGGGTTTCAGTGGGAAGTTGGCCGGCGCCATAGGCGTATTCGCTGAGGATGGCGCTTGCCTCGCGGACCAGTTCAGGCATGTGGGACTGCTGGTCTTTAGAAAACTTCTGCAGTACAAAATCGGCGCTGTCGATCTGTTCTGGTTCTTTCGGGCCAATGCCAACGCGTACGCGGCCAAAGCCTTCGCCAATGGTGCCGATGATGGATTTTAAGCCGTTATGCCCGGCGCTTCCGCCGCCAGTGCGCAAGCGGATTTGGCCAAAGGCCACGTCGAGTTCGTCGTGCACTACTACAATTCGTTCCAATGGAATTTTGTAAAAGTGCGCGACCGCTTGGACGGCCTCGCCGCTCAGGTTCATGAATGTTGTGGGTTTAATGGCAACGGTGTGCGTGTCGCCCAGTGTCGCAGTGGTCATAAGGCACTTGAGGTCCTTTTTTTCGATCCACGGGCCAAAGTCGTTGGCCTCGGCGAATATGTCCATACAGGTAAAACCAATATTGTGGCGAGTGCCGGTGTATTCTTTGCCCGGATTACCAAGGCCTACCAACAGCACAGTCTTGTTTTGGCTGAGGGTATAGAATTGGATAGTTTCGCCGTTGACCGGCTTTCGTTGGAATAATGACATGGGCTGCTCTTACGGATGGATTATATAGCGTGCGTGCCCCCTGGTCAAAGATCAGAAACTACAGCTTGTAATTCCTAAAGTACTCAACGGCTGCGCCGTTGGCTTCCAAGAACGCGGCTAAGTGGCCGAGGGCAGCACTGAGGTGTGCTAAGGCTTGGCGGGCGTGCTCATTGCCTGTCCCTTCCAGCGTGCTGGCCAGTACTGCGTGGACATTGCCCAGGGTGTCGTGGAGGTCGCGGGCTTCAAGGCCTGCGTCTCCGAGGGTGTGTTCGGTTTCATAAAGGGTGAATAGGATATGGCCGATGTTGTTGGGTGCTTGGCGGAAGTCTTCTGCGACCTGCGGCAAGACTATTGCCGGCGGCGGCAGAATGAACGCGACGTTCGTTACCACTTCTTTGAGCATTCCAATCGTTATGGCGCGCTCCCTTGCCCGGTATGCTATTGATTCTTCTGGACTCGCGACCTGAGGTTCGGGCGGTCCCTGCTCGATCATGTCTATTTCCATCTCGAGCGGATCAACTAGTGTATTTACGAATGTGACTGTCCCGAACACGATCTGTCCGCCTTCGGCCGGGTCGAAGGGTGCTTCTAGTGTTCTTTTAATGTCGGCCAGTATTGTCTGCCGCAGCTCGTTGGTAAACGCAGCATTCGGGGCTTTGGTATTCAGGTGATCCAGTAACCGGTACACACGTTCCCATTCGGAGTCATTCCTAAGGCGTTCCACACCGATTTCTGAAGTGTCTAATAACTGCATATTTTGAGCAACGGCCCATTCAACGAGCAAGCCCGAATTGACTGCACGGTGCAGCTGCCGCAGGCTACGGGTCATGCCTGCACCTTCGTCTGGGTCTCCTGGTTGCTCCTGTGACGGATACAATTCGGCAAGCCGGTCTGCCAGTGCAGCCGAATGGTCAATGACTTCTGTGGCTAGTACCGCTTTGGCTGCGTCCCGTTCTGCGGCTTCCTCGCTGGGTGCCGGTTCTGGTGGGTCGGCGGCATCGAGCACAGCACCCCAGAGCTTGTCGAGACTTATAAGGCCATAGGGCGGCCCGCCGCCGGCAGCTTCAAAGGCATCCCGGTTTTGCGCCCCTACACTTTCCTCGGTCGCGTCCAGGAGTTTTTGAGTAAGGTCGGCGAGACCCTGTTTGAGACGAGAAGCGTCAGCTGCACTGGCAGGTATTTCAGTACGCCGCAGCGCGCCCAAAAATGCTCCTACGTCAGCGACATGGATATGAATTTGATAAAAGTCTTCTAATCTGAGGCCGGTGGCTGCCAAGGCCGAGCCATATTGCAGCTCGGCCAGTTCCCGCTCCCCAGCCGTTATCGCTTCGACCCGCTCGGGCCCGAGCGCTACATATGCGGCTTCGGCCGGCTCAAACCCCTCTTTTAACAGATGGTTGTACGTTGGTTCGCCAATAGCGGCGTTTAGAATCGCGGCTTCTGATTGCTGGTCGGAGGCATCGATATAGTTGAAGACATCGATGAAATCGTCCGCGGCATTACCAGGATCGATGTTCGGTTTTTCAGGCATGGCAAAAGCATACTACGAATGCCTAGCTTTTGGTATTGGGGTACTTATTTTTTCGGTGCTGGTGAGCCCTTGGACTGGCGGGCTTTTTTGTTTTCTAACTTTTCGCGGATGCGTTCCATGCTCTGCTTGGGCTTGTTCTTGCGTGGTTCTTTGGTTGGGCTGTTGCCGTGCTTGTGGCCTTCGTGTTTTTCGATGAACCAAAGTTGGATAGCAGCGCCTTCGTAGCCGTAGCGTTCGCGGAATTCGCGCTCCATAAAGCGCTTGTAGCTCCAGTGCAAGAATTTGGTGTGGCTGCCAAAGATCTTAAAGGCTGGGATCTCGTTGTCGTCTTCCTGAACCATGTAGTTGAGCTTAGGCAAGCGGCCTTTGAGGCCGGCTGGCGGGTGTTTGTCGATGGTGTCGCGCAGCCAACGGTTCAGCTCGCTGGTGGTCATACGCTGTTCGCGGCGCTTGACGATGTCGAGTGCGATGTCGAACAGTTTGGTCACGTTCTGCCCAGTTACGCTACTGGTGAATACCAGCGGTGCCCATGGGACAAAGTCGTAGGTGTGAGCGATTTGCGGAGCGATAACGTCGCGGGTAAAGGCATCTTTATCTTTGGAGTCCCACTTGCTGACAACCAGGATAAGCCCTTTGCCGGCTTCTTTAATCATGCCGGCGATTTTTTGGTCGAGCCCGACGTTGAGTTCGTTGGCATCCATGAGCAAGAGACAGACGTCGGCCTGCTCGATAGCGCTTATGGCGCGGATGACGCTGAAGTGCTCAATGCCGACGCCGATTTTACCTGGGCGGCGGATACCAGCGGTGTCCATGATTTCGACTTCGCGGCCAGCGTAGCGGACAATGGACCGGTTGATGTCGCGGGTGGTACCAGCGCGGTCGGCGACAATGGCCTGCTGCTTCTTGGCCAAGGTGTTAAACAAGGCGGACTTGCCGACGTTTGGGCGGCCTAATAGCGCAATATGTACGCGGTCGTCGTCTTCGGTGATAGTGGCTTCGGGGATTTGCTCGACGAGCTTGTCGAGGAGATCACCAATACCACGGTGCTGGGTGGTGGCGGTGTGCAGGATGGGTTTAATGCCTAGGCGCTGGAAGGCGTCGAGGTCGTGCTCTTTGCGGGCTTTGTCTACCTTGTTGACGACCAGGAATACCGGTTTGCGGCTCTTAAGGGCCATCTTGGCCACGCGGCGGTCTTCTTCGGTAATCGGCACGTCGGCTTCCACGACGACCCAGATGACGTCGGCACTTTCGGCAGCCTGCTGGATCTGTTCCTGAATGGTAAATTCAAACTCGTCGACGGCGTCTTTAACACCGGCAGTATCAACGAGCCAGAAGTCCTGGCCGCGCCAGCTAGCCTTGCCCATGATGCTGTCGCGGGTGGTGCCGGCCTCGTGGGCTACAATCGCTTCACGGCGTTCGAGAATCGTGTTGAATAAGCTGGACTTGCCGACATTGGCACGTCCCACAATTGCAACGATAGGTACTTTTTTGGATGACATTGCCCCCATTATAACAGATAGAGTCCATTGACAGAAGTTTTAAATTCTTTTGTGACAATATTCGGCCTTTCTGCGTCCGCTTCTACGCAGGCAGAAACAGTCTGAGACATTGACAAAAATGGCTTTTTATGATAGTATTATATACTGTTATGCCAAAGTTTGAGAACGTTCCAGACCCCCACACAGAACTTGAAGCAGCCTGGGAAGCCCACCAGGAAAATGTCTTTAGCGTTGCCGCCCATCAGACCTATACTGCTGAGGATCTCGAGGTAAACCCAGCTGCTAGTACTCTTGGCCGCGAAGTTGCCATGCTGGCCCCAGATGGCTCATTTGTGAAGGTCCGGGCGTACGAAACGGTCTTTGAGCAAGTAAGCGTGCCAGTTGCCCTTGGTGCCATCGCCACCCCTGAAGTCGTCCTGCGCGAAACAGGTGTAGCTACGACGTTCGAAGATAACTCAAGCGAAGATACGGTAAAATACGAAATTGACGTGTGGGATATGACGGCTCGCCCTCCAGTACGCGTTACGCACAGCTTGCCAACAATTACCCGCCGTTGGGAACGCGGTGACGTAGTTGGTGAGGTCTTTGAACCTGAAATCACCGACGAAAGCCAAGCAGCTACCGAAGTGCCCTGCCCTGAGCCTGGCGTACTCGAAACAATGCAGACTAGCCTACAGACGTATGCCGACGCCCTGTGTGCGCTTATGTACGAGCGCGGCCTGACGGTTCCTGAGACGTTGTAGCGGTTGCCGGCAGCGTAATATATTTGGCTGGCCCGACCTGGGGTTCTAGGTGATATGGGCCAAAGTGCGTGCGGTGCAGCTTGGTAATGCTGTAGCCCACGGCAGAAAATGTGCGCCGGATTTGCCGGTTGCGGCCTTCTTGCATGGTGACTCGCCAGGCAGTATCGTCGCCATCGTGCAGCCGCGCGAGCTCAAACTTGCTCACGCCGTCGTCGAGGAGCACGCCGTGGTCTTGGATCATTTGGCGGTGCAATGGCTCTAACGGCTTAGCAAGCGTTACTTCATAAATTTTGGTCTTTTGGTAAGACGGGTGCGTCAGCTGTTGGGCGAGCGGGCCGTCGTTGGTAAGCAGCAATAAACCGCTCGATTCTTTGTCGAGGCGGCCAACTGGCTTGAGTTTATGCATGGCCGGCGGTAGCAGGTCGTAAATGGTCCGGCTCCCCTGCCCGTCACGGCTCACTACATAGCCAGCGGGCTTGTTAAGTAAGATGGTCTGAGTGGCTATCGGCGCAACGACTGGGTTGCCGTCGACTGTTACGGTATCGGTGGTTTGGATGTCCTGCCCGGTTTGCGGCAATTCGCCGTTCACGCGTACCCTGCCCTGGGCGATCGCGGCATCGGCAGCGCGCCGGGATAGGCCCGTACCCAAGGCGATAAACTTATTGATCCGTGTCATTACAAAGAGATGCTACTGGGGTCGACAGGCTTGCCATCAGGGCTGGTTGGGTTGGGAGATATAACGTGCCCTGGGGGATGCGGCAGGTTGGCGCCCGGATTGGTTGGTACGCCGGCAAAGGTTTCCATGCCTGGCTGGTCTTCTTTGTCGAAGTCGGTGATGCCTTCTTTGGCAAGCAGCGCGTTAAGATCTGGAGCGGTCGGCTGTACACCGGGGTCAAGCGGCTTAATGATTTTTTTGCGTACGACGCCGTCCGAGTCAGGTGCGTTGGCGCCATCGGAGACAGCAACATCGGGCGGTTCGGCTGGAGGTGTGGCCGGTTCTGGAGCTGGAGTTACCGGGGCTGGGGTGGCTGCTGGCGCTGGTGGAAGCTCTACCGGCACAGGGGCGATCGGCGGGGCTGGCTCTGGGGCGGGCGCTACGGGTGTTGGTTCCGGTGCCGGCGCAGGAGCCGGAGTAACTGGCTCGGCGGGTGCTGGCGTAACAACTGGGGCCGGAGTTACTGTGGGTTCAGGTGCAGGTGTCGGTGCTGGGGCGACTGGAGGCGCGGGTGTAGCGGGTTCTGCTGGTGCACTCGGGGTGCCAGCTAACAGGTCTTTGACGGCATCAGCCATCATTTGTTCGCTGCCGGCCGGAGCGGCAGGAGTTGCTGGCGCTGGTGGAGTTACCGGAGCGGGTGCAACGGGTTCGGGTGCAGGTGTAACGGTTGGTGTTGGCGCCGGGGCGACAGCCGGAGCTGGGGCTGCTGGCTCAACTGGTGCCGGGGTTACTGGCGCAGGAGCCACAGCTGGCTCGGGCGCTGGAGCTGGCGCAGGTGTAACCATTGGCGCAGGGCTTACGACCGGTGCAACTGGCGCAGCCGGTGCTGGAGCCGGGGCGACTGGCTCGGCGGCGGGCGCTGGAGCTGGCGCAGGTGCTGGGGCGACAGCTACCGGCACGGCCGCTGGTGCGGCGGGTGCTTCTGGAGCGGCTGGAGCCGGCGCGGCAGCGGCATCTGATGTACCGCCAATGAGGTCGCCGGCGCTTTTTACGATGTCTTCCAAGGTGACCTGAGACTTGACCAAGTAGCGGTCGGCACCGAGTTTGTCGGCGCGGGTTTTGTCTTCGGCCTGACCAAGAGCCGTCAGCATAATGACTTTAACGTTCTTAAGGCCTTCGGTGTTGCGCAAAATGTCGAGCATTTCAAAGCCGCTAATGCGCGGCATCATCACATCGGAAATTACCAAGTCTGGCATTTCTTGCTTGGCAACAGCGAGCGCTGTTTCACCGTCAGAAGCGGATACGATGTCGTAGCCTTCTGCTTGCAAGCGCGCTTCGTAAATTTCGCGCAGGTTGTTGTCGTCTTCGACGAGCAGAATTTTAGCCATTCGTTACTACCCCTATGTTGATGTGAAGCTTATGTTTGATGGTATTGTAACACGTTATCTGCATGGCTTTTAACTTTTAGGCGGTGCTGCGGGCGCAGCTGCACTGGCGGCTTCCTGACTCTGTAATTGCGCGGCGCGCTGGGCGCTCAGACGGGGCAAGTTGATGAAGAAAGTACTCCCCTTGCCGAGCGTACTTTCCACCCAAATGCGGCCTTGGTATAGCTCGATGATCTTGCGTGAAATGAACAGCCCTAACCCGGTGCCGCCAATGGTGCGGGTAGCCGAGTTGTCGACGCGGTAGAACTTTTGGAACAAGTGCGGGATGTCCTCGGCCGGGATACCGGCCCCGGTGTCGCGGACGTACATTTGGACCACGTCGTTGTTGCCAGTAAGCCCGATGCTGACTTTGCCGGCGTCGGTGTACTTGCAAGCGTTGTCGAAGATGTTGGTGATTACCTCACGCAGCCGGTCCGGGTCGGCGTAGGCGTAGTACAGCGGCTTGATAACTTTGAGTGAGCTGGTGGTGCTGGCGGCCTCGGGGTTGGTGGCGTCGATGGCTTCGCCAGTGCCAACCACAAATTCGGCCCCTAAGCCCTTCTTTTGGGCTGAGAAGCGGAGGTCTTCTACGAGTTGTTGCAGATATGACCCCATCTCGATGACCGATGGGTGGTTGCTGAGGCGCCCATCTTCGGCTTTGGCGCTGGTTAAGAGGTCCTGGAAGAGTTGGCCAAGGTGCTGGGTGCTGCTGTGGGCTTTTTCGAGGAAGCCGCGGGCCCGGCTGTCGATGGTACTGACTTTTTCGTTTAAGGCCAGCGCCAAGTAGCCCTCGATGGCGGCTACCGGGGTACGCATTTCGTGGCTAGCGGTACTAATGAACTCGGCCCGTTGCTGCTCCTCGGCCCGTTCGGCACTGACGTCGCGAATGACGGCTACGGCACCGGCAATCTTGCTGGCGGTGTTGCTTTCCCCAATGCTAATCGGCGAAATAACCAAAGATATAAGCATCTTTTTGCCGTCCCTGCCCACGAGCTGCAAGGTTTGGTTGATGCGTGTCTTTTTGGCCAGCACTGCGGCAAATGGTCCTTGGTCGGCAGCAAGCTCTTCGCCCTTCTCTGTTGTGACTTTAACAACGAGCTGTACGTCAATGCCCATTGCTTCGCTGACCGGCCATTGGGTCATACTGGCTGCCGCAGGGTTGATAAGGGTGATTTTACCCTCGGTGTTGATCACGATAACGCCGTCGGCAATGGACTGGATAAGAATAGCTGACTGTTCCTGGTTGCTGCGCAGCATGCCAGATAACCGGCTCATTTGCTGTTCTTTTTGGCTAACAAACCGTCCGCGCCAGAACAAATAGCCGAGCGCTGTCGCAATGGTGGCGCCAACGCCCAGGATCAGGGACGGCACACTCATTGTTAACGGATGGAAGTTGCACTTCATGAGTACAGCAATAGCCGTCACCAGCGCCGACCCGAGCAGTATGGGGATGCCATAGATGCCGTTTAAGAAGGTGGTGACGATCCATATGGTGGTGTACGCATAGGTGGCCGTACCGCTGGTGTTATCGATAGCATTCAAAAGCACCAAGGCGTTGAGCATGGTGCCGATTAGTGTGGCCATGGCCTGCCCGGCGCGCATCATCAGCCAATAGACCAACACTAGATACACCAGCGCGGTCGCCGATAATGCGATGGTAACGTTTCCGCCCAGGTAGTACCGTGCAGCAACATCGTGCAGCGATGGTATAAACTTGGCCGCCAGGCTTCCACCCAGCACGGCCACGCTCACAGCCAACATCAGCCCCCAATATATGCGGTACCAGACCTTGGACACGTGAAACATGAAATCGTCGAGGATCATTAGCCCCAGTATACTACTTATGCTTGTCTGTTGGCATCTTGTGGTACCCCTGTTTTTATTATATGATAACCCCCAATGAAAATAGATCAGGTGGCGACTGAGTTGCACAGCGCCGGCAGTGCCTTGCCCATTGGCGAAGTTGCCGAAGTGGTGCAGAACCTGACCGCGGCGTATGCCTGCGGCGCTGCTGCGTTAGAAGGGACTGTTCACCCGGGGGCAGCGTCGTTGCTGGAGCATTTGCGGGTGGCTGCGGACCGTGCCAACGAAGTGGTGCAAGCGTTGGCCGTTGGGCAGGAAGCGTTTGGGGTGTACCTGGCAGTGCTTGGCATAGACGACGAGGCGGTCGCCCAAGAGGCAGCCGCCAAGACCGGCGAGCCTCAGGAGTCGCTTGGCATGCAGACGCTTGCCAGTTACGGCAAGTTGCTGCAGGGTTCGCGCTCGCTGTTTGAACTGTCCCTGGCGAGCCAGCCAACGCCGCTTACACTCGACCAATATGCGGCGCTGTGTAAAAGCATTACGCCGCCCATCAAGAAGAACCCATATCACGACACTGCGCGTGATTTATTCCGCTATTTTGGCAATGAAGCTCTGGCAAAAATATTCCCTGCTATTCGGCGCCAACATGTCCGCATCGAATATGGCCAAGGCGGAATGAGTGCCATGGACCCGGAGATATTCGACCACTTGCCCGCCGAAATAGATGGCGTGCCAATCGAAGACATCGTGGGATACATTGGGAATGCCCTAGAGGATATGGTTGACCCGGCCGCGGTTGATCGGATTAAGGCGGCAGATGGCAACTGTAGCCTGATCTCTGTCCGCGGCTTGCAGTCGCTGGTCGACGCCCACCCCCGGCTCTACGGCCGCGCCCGCTCAAAAAGAATCGGAGGCGCTTCCCGCCGCGCCGTCGCCGGAGAATACCAGTACCCCGGCCTGCGCGGGCTGTCTGACGGGCACACCATAATCACCATCCCTTACACTGCTGCCGACGGCGAGCCCATGGTGCTGGCCATTGACCCGAGCATTGCTCAAGTGGACAGAACTGAAGCGTACGATCTAGAAGTAACCGCCCTCCCCGCCAAAGACGCGGACAACTATTTGCGCTTGCGCTACCGCGCAAACTCAAACAGCCCGGTGTACGACACCTACTGCCCGCCCCCGCGTTCGCCGAAGCCCGAAGCCTAGTTGCGGATGTACCCCTGTTATGGTAGTATTAACCGAGTAAATTTAGGTTTACGTTTGGCCCTCACGCTTCGCGTGCGACTCCAAATCCTCGGAATGTAATTTTATGTAAATACAAAATGTACATTCCTGCGGTTTGGCCCCTTCGTCTAGTGGTCCAGGACGTCAGGTTCTCATCCTGAAGATCGCGGGTTCGACTCCCGCAGGGGTCACCATTCCAAAGTTTTTGGCGTTTGTAGCCCTCGTTTCACCCAAATCTACTCTGTAGAGCGGGCTGATAACGGGAGTTATAAATTTTCTGCTCTTAATGTCATATATAAAGCCTTCTGGGAACACGAGTTCCTGGTAGGCTTGTTTTAATTCCAATGGCGCGCTGTGCCAATGCTTGCTGATGTTGCCCATAAAGCCCAGCGCAAGTTCTATACAATCCTCGCTGATAGTCTGCCTACGCTCTAGCTTTAGCAACTCTGCCTGTAGGTTCACCCGCTCTGCGTCTGCCACCCTGAGGGCTGCATCTTTCTCTGTTTCCGAGAGCTTATCATTTATGAACTTTGCCAACGCCTTTTGTTTGTAGTCGTCTTTTACGTCTAATTGGTCACGCAGTCGTTTTATGTCGCGGTTAATATCGCCTAGCTCCTTCTTGACCTGGCGTTTTAGTATCTCCTTTAGTAACTTAACTGTACCTGCTGTAGGCGTTATGAGTGCGAGTAGCTCCTCGAACTGAGGGTGGAGCGTCCTGGTCATGATTGAACCCGCCTTCGGGCATGTAGGACGTGCGCAGTAATAGCGTGGACTGTTCTTGGGGCTGGCAGCGGTCATGTATTTGTCGCAGTTTACACATCGTACAAACCGGCGTAATGGGTACATCTCGTTTGTTTTCTGATGTTTAAGTCCTAGCATGAAGTCTTTGTTTTTCATTCTAAGAATAAGTTGGTTCTGTTCAAATAATTCAGGTGTAATTAGTCCTTCGTGGCGACCTTTAACCCGTTTATAGTCCGTGAACTGGTCACATACATAACCGGCGAATATTGGGTTAAGGAGCATTTGATGTAAGACGTCTTGCTTGAGCGGCTTACCGGTCGTTTTAGCAAGCAGCCCAATAGTCTCGGCGTACCGCATAAGCTGTGCCTCGCCTATATCGCCACGGTTCCAGCGCATAAGCACGTCTTTTACTTTTGGTGCTTCGCTGTTTTGTCTCAAAGACGGACGGGGCTTGCCCTCATCGTTCTTCATTCGGCATATATCATATCCGCGTGGCGGTGTGTGCTGCCAAAAGCCCTGCTGTGCGATACGCCTCATATTGTCGATGACGGTCTCCCGCTTATTCTCGTTGTCTAGCTGCCCAACCATGACGTGTAGATTTTCGATGAAGTGACCCATTGGGCTATCGTCAAATTGCTCGGTAACCGACCGGATACGAATACCTAGTGCGGCAAGCTGTGATTTAATCATCATGACGTATGAATCAATGTCTCTACTGGCGCGGTTCATTTTGTATACCAGGACGTAGTCTATTTGGCCCTTCATTTTAGCTGCGGTCATGATGAGGTTTTGTAGTTCCTCGCGGTCGGCATTCTTACCGCTCTTTGCCAAATCCGTGAACCAGTCGATAAGCTGTATATTATTCACGCTGGCGTAATTCTGGATGGCTTCACGTTGGTTTGCTATCGACTCACCCTTAATCTGTTTTTTATCTGATATACGCAGATATCCTAGTGCTGTTTTCTGTTCTCTTTCTTGTACAGCTTTCTTCATAGCCGGCTCCTATTTTATGCAATTATAAGTGTCTTTCTGCAAATCCAAAGTTTTTATTAGAACCTGTGCTAGCTTACTCAGGAGAAGTATCTCCCGCGCGACATCGTCGTCACTCATATCTTTTATGCCAAGTAGCTTCCTAGCCTCGCCGGGTGATATGGGCAGCGCTTTCATCTCTGCGGGCGTTAGCCGTTTCTCCTTAATTTTAGACACAATAAATACACCTCACGCTCACTGAGCCTGTTTACTGATACTGCAAACCGTCCACGTTTCCTACGCGGTAACGGAGTGATGATTTTTAGATTTTCCACGGGCGACCTATACGTACGCTCGCTTCGTTTTTTCCAACCGCTTCCTCGGCTGTTTTGTTAGTTGATGTTAAGCCTTTCAATGCGGAGTGTATGTGCTGTTAAGTACGTATGCAAGAGGTGAAATAAGCGGTAGACGTGCAACCTTTTCTATTTTTTACGAGTTAAAAAGCTCAATTTATACGTCCGTTTTTGATATGCCAACGCAGTCCCCTACGGGAGCTTAGACGTAGAAAAAGAACAGATGAATTTTATCTAGAACTTTGAACAGATTTTATCCGGAGAACTGTGTATAAATATTGTGTAAATAACGCCAACTTCGCTCGTAACGTGCTTCATGTATTTGTGACAGCGATACTCATTATAAGCATGTGCGTTGTGACGCATTTAGAGCCGTTCTAAGGGGTTTTAGAACAAAAGAGGGGGGTTAGGGTCATGTCTCTGTTTTGCGACGATTCTAGGGTATCGTTTTTGACGAAATTATTTTATAATTGACAGCATGTAGCCTAGCTACTAGACCTAGAGCCGCCGCAAGGACAGGTATGGTCATCAAATCAACGCAAAGAAACAGCTCGTCATGAGTACTTCTTTGCGTTGTCATAGTCCGAAAGGATTATGGGTAGCCGTAAGGTTGCCGCTCGTGGCGGGCTATTTAGTTGCCGCCGAATATCAACTGACTACACGAAGGAGTGTATAAACGATGGACGCGGCAGTTAATCAAGCAATCGACCAAGCCAATCAGACTAATAATGATATAGGGTGGATGATGGCGGGCATATTTATTATTGGCCCAGTTGTTATCATCTTCGCCGTTGTAATCGTAGCTATAATCAAGCAGCACGAGCTTAAATGCCCTAAGTGTGGTAACTGGCGTAGAAATAAACCGGGTGCCATACAGACCGTTAGAACCGTTGACGGCGGCAAAACTACCATTACTACTCAGCGCCTCGTTACTTGCAGGAAGTGTAAGCATGAGTTCGTAGTGTGAGCGTATCCACAAGCCTCACTGCACTAGTCACAGCAGTTAATGCCTACACAGGCTCGTGGAAGAATGCACAACTAGCCAGGGACGTAAATGCATTCCTTTGGACGACGTATGACCCTACCGGTTCTCTACTTTACCCGAGCATTAAGCATTGGGACGGTTTGCTTATAGAAACTATGAGCAATAACAGCTACGGCAGCCTGAGTAAGGATGAAGTGCTAAGTATACTGTTTGGCTTACATCACCGTGAGCGCATTGTTGAGGGGATTTGGGAGTCAATGCTTTCGCGCGGCGTCACACAGAAGCTGCTTGAGCGATTGTTGGCGCTGGATACTGAAAAACACAGATAATATTCGGTTTTATTCGGATAGCTATGAGTATTTCAGCTTCATTTTTGACCCGCTGCAATGTTATAATATACGTGCTTTCTTAGGGTGTCGTAGGCAGAAGTGGCGACTACGCAACATATTGGGGGGAGCAATGCTGTCAAGCTGTAACTTCTGCTTAATGCTGAAGACTACGGCGAGACCGCCGTACAACAGCCAAGCTATCAAACTTTGATATCTCGACTGCTGCACTAATTGTGCTACCAGAAACGGTTGCAACAACAGTGATGTTATGGTGCTCATGGTTACATGGTACTTTAATGATATTACTAAGTCCTTTTGCGCACAAAAGCCCACTTCATTGCTTAGGAAGGCGACAACCGACGTAATGTACCCCAGTTCCGTAGAGCTAGTCTCCTAACCGGCGCAGGTGAGGAATCTGGGGTTCCAAGTTTGATGGACCACACTGATTACCCGTTTGAATTTGACGAATGGCTTAAGGCCTCTAAAGCAAAAATGCGTGAGGCCTCAGATTTTATTGGGGACCACCATTACCGACACTTCGACGGTTTTGTTACATTTAATGATTTTGACACCAATGCATCTCTTCTAATACCTAAGCTTAAAGAACCTGATAAGCTCGCAAGGCACTCCTTCTACCCGTTCATACGTCGTGATAAAAAAGTGCGACGCTTCACAAGAGATAAGACGAATGGTGGCTTAAAGATTGGTCAGAAGATTAGACCAATTATGTATGCCTCGCATGTCGACGCCTGCGTATATGCGTTTTATTCCTTTATGCTCAAGAAGCGCTACGAAGTAAAGATTGCTGGTTCCGGGCTTGAAGAATCGGTCATTGCCTATAGGCATATCCCCAGGGTCGATAGTGGTGATAAAGGCAAATCAAACATCGAATTTGCAAAAGAAGTCAAAGACTTATCGGGCAAACATGAGAGATGCGCCGTATTATGCTTAGATATCTCAAAGTTTTTTGATACCATGGACCACACTCTTATTAAAGAGCGCTGGAGTGAGCTGCTAGGGACTACTTCTCTCCCCGTCGGACACTACACGGTCTTTAAGAATATCACCAAGTTCAGGTACGTTTTTCTTTATGAGGCACTGATAAGACTAGGATACGGACATCTCAAAAAAGGTAAATTTATTTTCTCTAAAAACAAAAAGCGTTACGGCATACTTTGTACGCCATCTGAATTTAGAAAAACGATAGATGGGAAGTCAAAATCAATAGTACACAAAAATACGACGCAAAAAGGCATTCCCCAGGGCAGTCCAATCAGCGACATCATAGCCAATATGTATCTTGAGGGGTTTGACAGACAGGTGCTCGCTAAGCTGGCCGGCTTTGAGTTTGGCTACTACAGACGGTACAGCGACGACATACTGATTATTTGTCCAGAAGACCAACTAAAAGAGGCGTATGATTTTGCAGTCCAGAGTATCAAAGATGACAAACTAGTCATTAAACCTTCAAAGTCCGAAGCGGTACTTATTGATAATAAGACCAAGCTCGTTAAAGACATCACATTTCAACTAACCGGTGAGCCAGAGCATAGCAATTCTGCTCGTGAGGTGTTTCAGTATCTAGGGTTCGAGATTGATGCCGTAGATATGCACCTACGTTCCGGCACGATAGCCGCTCATTACCGTCGGGCTTTGAGACGTGCTCGTGCGGGTGAGAGGGAAAAAGCCAATAAGCCGCCGACACCTAAAAGCTCTGGTAAAAAACGAAAGTCGAACCGCAGTCGTTGGCAATACTTCATTAGTAGCGAAAGACGCACGGGTAGTATTCGTATTAAACATCAGTATAAGAAGGCTCTAAAACGAGTAAAAAGCTTTATTACGAAAAAACCCGAATAGCACGACTTATCCCTGGGTAAATGATATGGCTAACAGCGTGTATAATCAGAGCCATGGTTAAGACCCGGGAAGAATGGCAACAGCTCTGTCGGCACAAGATTGACTTAGTCAAGCGCCTCATAGCTCAGAAAGAGTGGGAAGTGGCCGGAGAGTATATGGGGTATGCCCTAGAATGCGCGTTAAAGGCTGCTGCTTGCAAAACACTCGACATTGACAGCTATCCGCCTATCAAGATATGGCGAGATGCCGCACGACAACCAAATGAAATTTCGGGCTTTAAGACTCATGAGTTCGACGCGCTTATCGTTTTAGGAGGTCTTAGTAAAAGATTTTCTGCCGACTTCGAGCTAAACCAGTTTACTTCATCGTACACAGGCGATTGGGAGAATCGACGTTACGAGGGAGACCTAAGTACCGTATATGACGAAAAGACGGTCATAGAATTATCTAAACTCTTGTATGATAGTGATGAGAGCATAATAAACAAATTTGATAAGGAGGGATTATGGTAGAAGAACTTAACCCCCTTGTAGAAGAATTAAAAAAAGATTCCCGCATACTTTTATTTGCATTGCTGAAAATGGACGAGCTGACCGATAGATGGACAGTTATTATTAGTGGCGATAACTTAGAATCCATTGAAGATAGGAAGCCGTTGTTTGAGTATGTGGCGCGTACTCTCGGTGCTGATACGTATCAGGAGACGCTGAAAAAGCACGATGTAGCTCGTATTGGCATCTTTCCTTTGACTAATCACTTAGTAGAAGACCTCAGAAAGTATGGCGAAGACAGTGAAATTGAGAATGAAAAAGCTAATGGAAACTTTATCCATAAAGGTCATATCTTTATAAACAGAGATGTCGCTCCGGCTTCCCCGTCACCGACCTCAGCGTCTGAAGAAGCGTAGGCTCTAAGTAGTATGTATGCTTCTATTCCAAGAAGGGATGTAGATTACAGAAGCTAATTCACCGGTAACAGACTGGGCTGTGCACTGATATTACGGATAACGTCATTCCAACGAACTACTTCTGCCACTATTGAGCTATAAATCGGATGCGGAAGGGTCACCAAAGAAAGAAGCTCAGCTTGCCTGGGCTTTTTTCTTTAGTAATTCGCGGAGCTAAGCGCTTATAGGGTTATAGGTTCACGGTACAGCACAAATTGGCCGTCTTCTTCGCGACCTTCGTTGATCCAGGCTTGACGGATAGTGGCTTTGAAAACAGCCGTGATGGCATCGGGCCGCTGTACGGCGTCTAAAGTAAAGTACGGAACTCCCTGGTGGCGCTCTATAAGCTTTGCCATGGCACGTTCCCTTTCATCCACATCGGTAACTATGGCAGCTTCCGTTTGGAGATAGATGCCAGTGCCTTCGCCAGGGCCGACACTGGAGTCGTAGATAACGATATACGCCCGACCATTGCCTATGATGTTCTGAGCATGCTGGCTGGTACGAGCTGCACACCAATATATGGCCTTTAGGTCATTATCGTAAACCATGAATTGTGGCGCCGCCCAGGGTGTGCTGTCTTTTGTGGAAGTAGCAACAGTTCCGTATATATTGTTATCGAGAATGGCGCGTGCGGCGGCTTGGTAATTTTTCATACTGAGTATTATATCGCACGGGAAAAGAACCCGCATTTGACTCATACCCCCCAGGGGTATATTCTCAGCTTATGATTGCCGACATTAAAAAGCGTGCGACCCACCGCTCCAAGATTATTGAGGGTCAGTTCAAAGGTCTGCAGAAGATGATCGAAAATGAGGCCTATTGTATGGACATCCTGACGCAAAGCTTGGCTATTCAAAAGTCGTTAGCCTCGCTCAACAAACTCATCCTAGAAAACCACTTACGCACCCATATTAGCGACATGATGGGTGCTGGCGACGCAAAACATAAGGAGCAAGCGATAGAGGAATTGCTGAGCTTATACGAGCTCAATAACATCCGCGGCAAATAATTACATAACCAAAAGAGGGCGAACACATGTCACTACATGAAGAAATGGTGCACAGTCACGGCACCGGGGATAAGGGAATGGACGAGCACGCGGAGCACGATATGCATGACAAGCATGCTGGCCATAGCCCCAACATGTTCAAGCAGAAGTTTTGGCTCAGCCTGTTGCTCAGCGTTCCGACGCTGTTGTTCTCCCCCACTGTCCAGGGTTGGTTTGGGCTGAGCTGGTCATTTACTGGCAGCAAATACATCCCGGCTCTATTTGGCGTAATTATTTTCCTCTATGGAGGTCTGGTATTCCTCAAAAGTGCCAAGGCGGAGCTAGAAGCCCGGCAGCCCGGCATGATGACTCTGATTTCAATGGCTATTACCGTGGCCTTTGGCTACAGCCTGGCGTCGACCCTCGGCATTGTACAGGGTATGGACTTTTGGTGGGAGCTGGCGACGTTAGTGACGATTATGCTCCTTGGCCACTGGCTTGAGATGGCTTCTGTGGCCAGCGCTCAGGGAGCACTCAAGGAACTGGCCAAACTGCTGCCGGACGAAGCCGAGCTAATCACCGGGGACAGCACCAAAAAAGTAGCAGTGTCGCAGCTCAAAGTTGGCGATCTGGTGCTGCTGCGTCCTGGCGGCCAAATCCCTGCCGACGGCCAGGTGGTCAAGGGAGAGTCAGACGTCAACGAATCGATGCTCACCGGTGAATCCAAACCGATGAAGAAAATAGCCAAGGCGCAAGTAGTGGCTGGCACTATTAACGGCACCGGTTCCCTGACCGTACGCGTCACTAAAGTGGGCGACGAGACGGCGCTGGCCGGCATCATGAAGCTTGTAGCCCAAGCGCAAAGCAGCAAATCTAAAACGCAGATTTTAGCCGACAAAGCCGCCTTTTACCTGACGTTTGTGGCGATTGGCGCAGCGCTCGTCACCTGGCTTGCGTGGGCACTGGCCGGTCAATCGGCGAGTTTCATCCTTGAGCGGATCGTTACCGTGCTAGTTATCGCCTGCCCGCACGCACTTGGCCTGGCTATTCCATTGGTCACGGCAATTTCAACTACCCTTGCCGCCAAGAACGGCCTGCTTATCCGGCAACGCCCAGCGCTCGAAGCAGCCCGCAACATAGACATTGTCTTGTTTGATAAGACCGGCACGCTGACTAGGGGCGAACAAGGAGTCGTAGATATTGTGAGCGATGGCGATAAAAAAGCCTTGCTCGCCCTGGCTGCGGCTGTTGAAAACGAATCCGAACACGCTATTGCGCGGGCCATTGTACATTCGGCCAAAGAGCAAAAAGTGCCGCTTTCGCGCGCTACCCATTTTTCGGCACTGGCTGGGCGCGGTGCAAAAGCCAACGTTGGCGGCAGTATTGTGCACGTCGGCGGCCCCCGTTTGGTCGAGGAACTGCACGTTACCCTACCCACAAGCCTCCAACAAGCGGCCGCGCAAGCCTCGGCAGAAGGTAAAACGGTCGTGTATGTGATTAAGGGCAAGCAGGTGCACGGCGCAATCATGCTTGCCGATGTTATCCGTGACGAATCCAAGGAAGCCATCGCCGCATTGTATGCTATGGGCAAACGCGTGGCGATGCTCACCGGTGACAGCGAGGGTGTGGCCGCCTGGGTCGCCAAGGAGCTTGGAATTAACGAATACTTTGCTGAGGTCTTACCGGAGCACAAGGCAGATACGGTCAAGAAGCTTCAGGCCGATGGCAGCCGGGTTGCAATGGTCGGTGATGGCGTGAACGATGCGCCAGCGCTCACCCAGGCCGACATTGGCATTGCGATTGGTGCGGGCACAGACGTGGCAATTGAGTCGGCCGGTATTGTCCTAGCCAGCAGCGACCCGCGTGGCGTGGCCAAGGTCGTCCGGCTATCTAGAGCCACGTACCGGAAAATGCTGCAAAACCTGGCGTGGGCCACTGGCTACAACGCACTGGCTATCCCACTGGCCGCCGGTGTTACGGCAGCACTAGGCTTTGTACTTTCACCGGCGATCGGCGCGGTGCTGATGTCGGTTTCGACTATTGTCGTCGCTGTTAATGCGCAGTTCTTGCGCAGGCTCAAAATATAGCCAGCTATATGAGTTCTTGAGAAACCTAGTTGGTCTTTGGAGCGCGGCGGAAGCCGACGTAGCACGCTGCAACCAGGAGTGAGACTGCGGCAATAAGCGGTGCAACTAACGGGGTGCCGGTGTTGGCGAGCTCGCCAGAGACGTGGGCAGACTGCACTGCAGCGGGAGGTGTAACAGTCGAGGCTGCCAAGACAGCACCAGGTGTAGTTTGTGGTGGCGTTACAGGAGGAGTGGTTTCACCGCCGCCGACACCTGGATTTACAGGGGTGCAGTCGGTTGCAGTACGGACGTGGATGTTGCCGTAAATGAGCGGTGCGCCGTGGCCGGTGTACGGCACGTCAATGATCTGAGGCGCGTAGTACAGGTCCATCTGGAAGTTAGTGCAAGCATTTGGAATGCCGACATGCAGGGTTACAGTACCGTTCGTACCCTTTTGCAAGGTGGCGCTGGTGCTGGCAAAGTGTTGCTGCGGCAAAGAGCTGTCATCGAAGATGCCAGATTCGTCGTACGTAGCAGGAAGCGTGTAGGTTGAGAGGTAGACAGTAACGTCGTCGCAGAGGAGCGCGTCATCTGCAGTGTGGAGCGTTACGGTGCCAGTTTCTTCAGACCAGTCAAAGTCCAAGTTAGCACGAATCGTTCCGTCGACGCATGGCGTGGTTGGCACAACACAAGCATCGGTCGTCCCTGGAACGGTAACTGCCGGCTGGCCGGCAACAGAAACTGTCAAATCGCTTGTTACACCAGTGTACGGTGTGGTGAATTTTGAGTTACCAAAAGGAGCGGTATAGCTGCCGTTTGTCGTTGCATCAGTAGACCAGGCGATGTCGGCAGTGCCGGGGCCATTGTTGGCTACATTCCATGAAACTGTTTGTGCAGTGGTGTCAACGCAGTTGGCTGTAACGGTCGCTTGTGCGAGACTGTCGGCACTTGCTGTTGCTGAGCAAGCTGCAACTAGACCAGTTACTAATATTGCGCCCGTCGCAAGTAAACCTACTATTTTTTGCCGGTTCATACTAAACCTCGGTCCTCACATTAAGTTGAGGCACATTATACAACTATATTTGTACTTTCACAAGTATGTTCTATAGGATGGGTTTTAGATGATGTGTTTGCTGGTTACGGCGCAGTAACGGTCACTTGGTCGGAGTATGAGCCGCACTTGCCACCCAGGTTTTCGCAAACCCGCACGTAGTAAGTGCTACCAGAGACAAAGTCGTGGTCCATGGTGGCTGTGAAGTTGATGACGTTGGTCTGTGCTTTAGAATAGACGGTCCCAGCGGATGGGAAGCTGGGGTTGGGGTCGGGCGACCACAGGAGCAAGAAGCCACCGTTACCGAGAACGCCGCTGGCATTCCAGTTGACCGTTGCCCCGTTGGTGCCGGTAATGGTGATGGTTTCGCCACTGCTGGCGATCTGGGCAGCAACCGGTAGCTGGTTGCTATATGTGCCGCACTTGCCTGCTACGATTTCGCAGACGCGGTAGTAGTAAATGGTGCCGTCCAGCGGGACGCTGTCAGCAAACGACCGGTTGCCATCTTGGTCGGTGCCATATGCTGTTCCGGTGTATGTCGGCTGTGGGCTGGCGGAACGGAGTATGTAGTAGCTTTTTTTAACCTCGGTGCCGTTACGCTCCCAGCTCAGGGATATTGTTGCCTTGCCGCCGGAGCCAGAGGCGTCGCCCCTGGTGCTGCCGGTGAGGGTTATGCTCGGCGTGGCCGCAGCTGGCTGGTTCCGGGTAACAGTAAGCGTGCTGGAAGTTTTTTCGCCGTCCTTGCTGGTTGCGGCAATGGTAATGGTGTTGCTGCCGACTGTGAGCGTAACCACTGTGGTAAATGACCCTTTGTTCACCGGCGCGCTTATGCCATTAACGGTCACCATTGCCCCGGTGGTAACAGTACCGGTTACGGCGATGGCGCTATCTAACGTTTCGGAGTTGTCGGCCGGTGTGGTAATGGACAGCTGAGGCGCCTGCTTGGGATGGGTTTGGCTATTTTGGCTGGAATTTGATGCAGGCTGGGGCTTTGGCCCGTTGGAGTGCATGGCGACCGCGACGATTACCGCAATTGCTAACACCGCAATTACGATTGCTACGAGACCTTTTTTCGTACAAAGCTTATCGATTAAGGGTCGCACGCCAGCTACTTGTTTATGTGGTTGTTCGGGTGGCGTTGGAGCGATGTCTTGCATGACGCTTATATTTAAGCACAGAACCCTTACATCGGCGTTTGTTACAATGGGGCTATGAATGCAAAAACTACTGATAACAGCCGCCGCCTTACCCCGGACGAGATTGACGGGTCGCTTGCGGTTCTGCGGGATACATTTAAGGCGTGCCGGTCGCTTATATTAGACCGGGCTGGCAAAACGGAGTACACCAGCAAGCAAGACGGCTCGCCAGTTACCGATACGGATGTTGAGGTAGAAAAAATCCTGATGGCTGCCATGGAGCGCGAGTTCCCTGGCGTGCCGATCTACGGTGAAGAATCCGGCTACGCCGAAGACATGACCGGCACTTTTTGGCTGGTTGACCCGGTCGACGGCACTAAGAGTTTTGTCGAGAACATCCCCACCTTTACGAGCATGGGTGTGCTTATCCAAGATGGCGAAGCAGTGGCGAGCGTTATATATAACATTTCGACCGACGAAATGTACATTGCCCAAAAAGGCCGCGGCGCGTACCGGAATGGAACTCGGCTGGACCTGAGCAACCTGCCTCTGCCCGAAAAGGCGTATTGCAAGGCCCGGTTTATCGAAGCGCTCGATGCCTTGTTACAGCCAGAAGGCATCACCTGCCATAACGGGCCAGAAGGCGCTGGCCATGGGTTCACCATGGTGGCCAATGGCACAGCGGCCGCTCGGTTTAACTTATTGAGCCGTGGGTACATTCACGACTACGCGCCCGGCGCGCTGCTGGTGCGTGAAGCTGGCGGGGTGATTCTGCCGGTTAAAGACGATACCTACAACTATGCCACACGGAGTTTCATCGCCTGTCACCCTAGTTTAGAACCGGTGCTCCGGCCGCACTTGCAGGAAATCCGCACCCTCGAAATAGAACTGGCTGACTAAAGTTTTTCTAAAGCCTTTTTGATCGCTGCAACAGATGTGGCGACGTCGTCTTCGCCATGGAGCACTAAGGGGTCATACCCTTGACCGGCAAAGGTCGCGTAGTCGTTGATGAACCGGGCGAAGTTTTCTTCGTTTACGTCGTGGCCGCCCTGGCCTGCCCGCTTGGCTACCCGCTCTTTGGCGATCTTTGGGTCAACTTCAACTTCTACAACGAGCAGCGGCAACGTGGTGCCGTGGTCGGCGGCATATGCCTGCAGGTTGACGACGGTTTTGTTAAAGCCGTCCAGATTGGTAAACCCCTGGTTCCAGATGATAATTCTGTTTGTCTCGATACCCTTATATGCCCTGCCCCGCAGGAACCGGTATGGGTGGAATTTGGCGTCTACGCCCTCTGCGGTTAGCGATTCGGAAAGCGCAAGGTATTCTTTGCTCTTGTAATCAGTGGCGTCTGGGTCAAGCATGACCACATTATCTGCGCCAAGTGACTCTTGGAGTGCTTTTGCTATGTAGGACTTGCCGCTGCCCGGCAGGCCTCTAATAAGGATCAGGGTTGGATTGCTCATGGGCTTATCTTAGCACACGGCTCCTAATCTGTTAAAGCTATTGATTAAATAACGTAAATATGTTAGAATATATTGTTATTTAATGGTGCTTATGGTTCCAGAGAAATGTGTTCTACCACTGACAGGTTCGCCCTCCTCCGAAGTGATGTCCGGAGCCTCTGAAGCCGTAGCCTTGCATCTGGCCCGCATCCAAGAATTGACCGCGCCTACCCCTGAAGCAGCGGCTGCCTTACTGGCGGATATTGAGGCTACTCGCGCTGCGCTGCGTATTGACCCTGACCTGTCGGCCAACGCCCAGGCCGACATCGACCGTATTGCCGAAGGAACCCGATGGATATCCATGGGGAAACCGGGTGAACCAGTACCCGACACGTACACCACATACACCTACGACATGGGCTATCCGGTGCTCGAGTGGCGCCGCGGGCTTGCGTTTGAGGTCGTTGACGCCTTCCAGGCCGGGACAGATGCGAGCCGCAAAGCGCTCCGCGAAGGTATAGAAGACCACCACGACGAAATTGTCAGCGAACTTTCCCAAGTTGTTGAGTTATCCGAAGGCTACCGGCTGTGCGAAAGCTTTCTGACCGACGCTCCGGCCGGTGCCGCTCGCCCGCCAGAGTACCGGTATGCCGAAGTGACCCACAAGGTCGTTGGGCGGTATGGATTAGCACTGCACGAATTGCGCAGCAACCCGAACGCCAGCCGGGAGTACGCTCGCGGCATTAACCGCGTCGATTTGACTGAATCATACAAGCCGAAATCTGTGAGCGGCAGTGACGCAGCTATTGGCCGCGCCCAAGAGTATTTTTACCCGCGATTGGCTGAGGCGCTCCGCCAGCAGGACCCGAGCGGGTCGTTGCCAGACCTTTTGGCAGACCCGAATAACTATCAATCGCTGTCCCTGTTGGCTCTTGATGTGGCTTGCCAAATAAATGGTAACGAGGCCTGTCCGGCATCTAACTACTTTTTACAGCACGCAATCCTAGCAGCATTCAGGGATGCTCAGCCAAGGATGGCGGGCATTTTATACGCACAAAAAATTGACGCTGCCGAACATATGTTTGAGCGCTTCCAGAAATTGTCGCACGACTGGTCATGGAATGGCGGCAGCTGGCCGCGCTGGTGGTTGCGTGGCTTGCCGTACCCGCCGCGCCTCGATCCTATGCAGCTGCAAACTGCCAGCAACACAGAGGCAGCGCCAGCGCCTGGTACACAGGAACTGTCGCCACCTATCTCGCGTGAGCGCCTGGATGAATTGGAGCGTACGATCATCGGTGAAATTCTAATTGACCAGCGGCCTTCCAGTGCTGCAGTGGCCCGCCGGCTCATCTTGACTACGCCGCGTACTGCTGAATTGCCGCCGGTGGTGGCAGATGGCAACCCGCAATTACGCATCCGGTTCACCAAAGATACAGCGCAGCGCTATATGTACGAATTGCCCTACATCCCCGGATATGTGGTGAGCGCTGAGGCCCTTGACTTAGACGGTAGCCGCACATTTGACTTTGTCCGAGACCAATCACAAGAAGACCCCTACGCCTTTTGCGCGCAGCCCTTAACCGACGACCAACGGCGCGCTGTAACCGACTTCTTTGAAGGCCTGGGCGCCACCCGCATGGCAAAGAACTTGCGCGCAAGCCGCAAGGTGCGTATAGGGGATATCGAGGACCTGCTGGGACGCAGCAGTCAGTTCTATGCCCCGCACGAAGGCGAAACAGCACCGCCGTGGTCGGTAGAGCAAGGCTACTTGCGCCTGCAGTGTGTTGCAGCCGCATGTATTGAGCGGGATAGCCTGGAGGCTTCAGGCGTACCCGAGGGGGCGCTCCGCATACTGTCCGGCTTGGTCTTGCCTGATAAAGGGCAGCCGCTTACTGCAGTAGAACACGCCTCGGTGGAGTATACCGACCCTGCTGGCCGCCGGTTTATACTTGACCCGCCTGTTATTGACCGTGAATTGCCTGCTGCTCCAGCCGCTCAGCCAGATGTCCAGCCAGATACCCAGGCAGAGATGACACTTTCTGACGATGCGCCCCGGCCAGCCGAGGTGCAGCCCACCCAATCTGCCCCGGAGCAGGCTGCTCCTGATGCTTTTGAAACTGCGCGCTACGCCTTTGAGCGCCTGCTTGCCCGGTCATTCGGGTTGGGCACGCCGAACCGCCCAGCAACTGCCCAGCAGGTATGGCAGCATATACAGGTAAACTGTCGCCGCCCCGGAGATATCGTGGCCATGACTGCAACACTTGTGGACCGTACCCGGGAAGCCACGGTTGAAACCCTCAGCCCGGTAGACGTGAAGCAACACCTGGCAGACATTCAAGAAGCAGCGGAATTTATCCGCGCAGTGGCCGCTGACCCGACCCTACGCAGGCGGGCCGGTGGCTATGCCCCAGAGATGGGCCAGGCGTTGCTACATACGCTTAACTCACTCCAAAGCGCGTACGAATATGTGCTGCCGCGTGTGGAGTAGTCAGATGGCTACCGTTCGTATGTTTTAACGGCGCTGGTAAAGCCGCTTACTTGGGCGGCAGTCTTGCCGGGGAACGCTTCCATTTTAAGGGTGCGGCTGCCAGTCAATTGGAACAGGACGGTGCCCATAACTTGTTGGTTTTGCTGCTGTATACCGCCCGTGGGGGTGTCTGCAAAGACGTAGCTGACGAATTCGTACTTGGTCAGCCCGCTGTTTGTGCCGACCGTGGCTGGGTCTGGCGAACCGGCTTTGGCTGTGAACTGTGTGGCCTTGCCCTGGTAATCGCCAAAAGATATGTCGATCTGCCCTTGGGTAATGGCGTCCGGCACAATGGCCAGGTGCGTGCTCCAGTAGCCCTGCCCGTTGCTGTCGGCAACCCGTTGCCCGGCTCCGGCGTAGCCGTTGGTCCCGGCTTGGAACCAGTTACCAATGAGTTTGCCGTCGATGTCGTAGTCGATCTTGCCACCGTACGGCGCAAATTTACGCTGGTCCTTGGCAAGCATCTCGCTCAGGGCTGGGTTCTTGAAGTATTTGAAGAAGTCGTCGGTGTGCAGTTTGTATAGTTCTGTTTTGTAAGAGTCTGGGTTCACAAAACCCTTGAGTGTTAGGTCGAAGTTGTACACCGCAGTGTCGAGCGACTGTGCCCCGACCCGGCCAACGACCTGCCCGGATTTAACTGGGATGTGCAGGTCTTTACCGCCGCTGGCGTCAATTTGCCTGGCCAGGCTCGGTTCCAGGCTGGTGAGTAAGTCGTAGTAGGTAAAGAAGCTACAGCTGTGCTGGAAGTACAACTGGTACTCTGCCTTTTGCGAGGCTCCGCTGTCGACTCTTTGTGTGCGTACCTGGTAGCTGACAATGTAGCCGTCGGCCATGGCGTATACCGGCGCGGCGTCGCGGTTCATCATGTCGTTGGGGTAAAAATACAAGTGGTCAATCGGGGTGACGTGTGCCCCGGCCAGGCTACCAATCGGCACAATCGTACTGACGTCTTTCATGTCCATGGGCTCATGCGTCAGCTGGACCGTGCCCGTGCCCTTGCAGTCTTTTTTGAGGCCATTCAGGCTAGCGCTGGAGTTTTGCCCACCGTTGTTTTGGTTACTCCGGTGCTTGGACACAATCCGCCAACCGCCCAGCCCGATCACTAAAAGGACAACTAAAATAATAATGGCTTCAATAACGTGAAACCCGTCCTGCTTTGCTTTTTTCATGCCCACCCCTAGTTTTTTAATGCTGCCAGTGCTTATTGGTATTCTACGCCTTTGGGCTGGGTTTGCTAGGGCAGATCTCCAGCTTACGCTGGCGAGTTGCCGTCTTTGTCGAAGTGGGTCTAGTATACGGCTAAGCCCGGGCTGGGTATATGTGTTATATAATGTTCATATGACAACAATTGAGCTCGGAGATGACTAGCCCGCGCGTACTTATCTTTGGCGGCAGCTTTAACCCGCCTACGCTAGCTCATGAGGCGATTATTACTGCTTGCCTGGCACTGCCGCAGTTTGATGAAGTGCGGGTGATGCCCTCTGGCAGCCGGGCCGACAAACAAATTACCGTTAGTGACGAGGCGCGACTGGAAATGCTGCATATGGTGCACAAACAGACGTTTGCGAGCAACCCGCGGCTGCGCATTTCTGATTTTGAACTGCAGCTGCCCCGCCCTACCCGGCTGCACCGGACGGTCAGTGAATTAGTCAAAAAATATCCTGACACTGAGTTCTGGTTTGCATTTGGCGGTGATGCCTATAAAGCCATGGACAGTTGGTATAACGCCAACGAATTCATCCAGAACCTGCGCATTGTGGTGTTCACCGAACATGACGTGCCCGAGGCGGCTACGGGCCGTGCCCTGCACCTGAATATCCCTTCCCCGTTCCGGGAGATGTCGTCGAGCGAAGTGCGGGCGGCGATTGCTCGCGGCGCCGACGCCAGTGCTTGGGTCAGCCAGCCGGTGTTGCGCTACATTGCTGCGCACCATTTGTACCAGTAGCTAGCCGGTAACTCGTCCCCAAAATGTCTGAGCGCTTTGTTCGGGGGTGATGCCGAAGTGCTGGGTAATGTCGGCGCGAAGGCTGTCGGTGGTAAAACTGCGGAGGGGTTCCTTGGTGACGAGATAGTTTTCGAGGTTCGTGTAGACTTCGTAGAGTTTTTGCTGTTCCTGGGCATCGAGCGGTTCGCCTTCTTTGTGATGGGCGGTTATGAGGCGCATATTATCGAGGTAGATGTCGATCTTGCTTGTGTCGGATGCCATACCTACAACGTAAACGATGATATCTACGGACGTGGCTGGTTGCATGTTCGCGCCGCCGAACAGGCGGTGCCAGAAGCCGAGGCGGCTCGTGGGCAGCCCGATGGCGTTAAAGTAATACGCTGCCGTTAGAATACCAATGTCGCCGAGGATGGTTGGAATTTCGTAGGCCCGGCTGGCAAAGTACCAGTTTTCGTAACCGACGAGCTCCAAAACGCCAATCGCGATGCTCGAAGCAGCCTGCAGGCTCAGCCCAATAGTTAACCACCCAAACGACATGCCATATTCCTTACCTACCTTGGCACGGATGCGGAACGCCATGTAGGCGGCAGCACTGTAGCAGATGATGGGCACGAACGGTATGAGTTCAAACAGGTCGTACTGGTGCTCGTTGAACTGATCCCAGACGACAATGTGCGGGATGAAGGCGTGCAGAACCCACCCCACCAAGATCACGATGCCAATAAGCAGAGCAGATGTAATGCGACCTTTGAGCCCGAGTATCTTGTAGAACTTGCGCATGCCAAAGTACATAAAGATACTACCAACCAAATAGGCCAGATAGCTGGACATGTTCCACCAAATATTGGGCCACAAGTAGTAGTATTCGATGATTGGGAACGTTATGGTCAGCACACCAACGGCGAATTGAGCAAGGGCCACCATGCGCCAGGCTGGCTTGAGTTCCTGCTTAAAGTTATGCAGCGCGCGTAGGAACAGTACGCCCCCACCAATGGCCAGCACCAAGTCGACGAGTGTGGTTGGCGCCCCTAGCGGTGAGTAGAAGGTCGCCCCGTCAAAGTTGGCTGATGGCGGTAGTAGTAGCCAACCCGAACCAATGCCCAGGGCTGCAATTACTATAAGAATTACTCGTAATCTGAGTTTAGCAATAGCGCTCATGTGTGCCCGTCCCTTGAGTTATTAACGTATATATTTGAATTATATGGCAGATTGCTGCAATGTCCTATTTGGTACGCCAGACTATGGCGTAATTGCAGTGATACGCCGGGCCACGCCGTCGAATATTTCCCAGTCTTCGTTGCGGGAGCACCAAATGAGTGCGTCAGCGGCAATCGCTAGCTGGTAACAGTACACACGTTCGTGAAAGTTGGGAATGGTGATTTTGCGGCGCTTGTAGAACAGAGCGGCTTCGGCCTCCCAGTCGATGCCCACCATGGCCGGAAACCACGGCGCCCACAAACAGTAGTGGGCTAGGTCGTACAAAAAGTCTCCGTACAGGGCATTGCCCCAGTCGATGACCCCGGTAATTTTGTTGTCGCGGACGAGCAAGTTGCGGTTGAGTAAGTCAGTGTGTACCAGATGGTGTTCGTTCGGCATGGTTGGCACGAGGTGGCGTAGCTGCTCGGCCAGCTGTTCGAAGACTACTGCTCTTTCTGGCATGGCATCGAGCTTGGCGCGCCAGCCGTGGTTACGGCGGTCGGGCACATCTTGCAGATTGGCCAGCAATGCTTCGCTCCAGCTGTTATATGGTGCCACGCCGTCGCCGTCCCACATGCCAAATCCCCTGCTCTGGCTGACATCTGTTTGGCGCATGGCGTCCAGCATATTCAAGAAAGCGGGCACAATACGGCGCATGCCGTCGGCATCCAGGTGGTCGATCATATCGCCATGGATGCGTTCGGAAATCACATAGTACTCGCCAAATGCCTTGCCCCGCTCAATAACATCGGGTACGGGCATATTTTTGGCGGAAAACGCGGCTGCCAGATCGTCTTTGGCAAAGTCTTGCGGGTGCGCGCCGAACCGGGCCACGTAGTCGTGCCCGTCTGATCTGAACTCAAAGGCCTGCGACCACCAGCCTTCGCCCAGCCGGGCAACACCCGTTATTGGCTGGGGCATGCGCCCGGCCAGGAACTCCTGGACCTGCGGCACGGTAATAGTAATTTTTGGTCCTGTTTTCATAATTTTCTCCATACTAAAAACCGAGCGTGGGTAGCGGCAATAGCCGTACACAAGCGCTCGGTTTTTAGATTAGGATTTAACTAGTGATTGAATATCAACAGCAAAGCTGCACAAAACTTGTGTAAACGGCTTAGTTTTTGTTGATTCGAATTACTACGTTCATGAAAATCCTTTAATTTTATGTGATATTAACATAAACACGATTAAGGGTCAAGGTGAGGTTGCCTAGCAGGCTGTGGATGGATGAGCCGGCCAGGAAGTCGCTGAGCGAGGTGGGCAGCTGCCCGGCGCGGCGTTTTACTTCGTGGGTGCCCATGTGTTCGAGGTCCAAAACCGGCGCAGCAGCGATGTTCTGGACGAAGTCTGGCCGCAGAATGCTCTGCACGAATTGCTGCACGGTTTCTTCGTCGTATTCGATGCCGAGTGCCTTAAAGAGCTCAACGCATAACTCGGTCAGGCGCTCCGCTGCTGCGGCAATTTCTTCGGGGCTGGCGTGGGTGGTGGTCAGCTCGTGCACTTCCCGGACGGCGGCGCTAATCTCTTGCACGATGGGCATGACGTCGGCCTTTTCGGTTGGTTCCAGGGCAACGAGCCGTTCGGCTACTTCCTTGCAGATAGGTGGTGCGGCTTCGGCCTCTTCGCCGGTTGACGCCTCGGCCGTGGGCGCTGCTGGAGCAAGCGCCTCGGCCAGCGCGAATAATGCGTTTTGGAAGGTGTCGTAGGTGGTTTCTAGGTCGTTGGTTTCGGCTGTTGCCGCGGTTGCTGCCTCCGTTTGTTCAAGTGGTGCGGCTTCGGCCTCAGGAGCTACCTCGAACGGCAGTGCGATGCCTGGTTCGGGTGCTTCTACAGTGGCCGTGCCGGTGCCGGCAATACCGGCTTCATCTGTTTCAGCCATTTTAGCTTCTGGCGCTTCTAGGGTAATTACAGCGGGCGCTTCGTACGCGGGTGGTTTGGGGATGACAGGCTCGCCGTTTACTGCGGCCTCGATTGGGGCGGGCAGCACGAACTCAATGGGTTCGACTGCGATTTCTTGCTGTGTAACGTGTGTTTTGCGCGCGTGCGCTGGTTTTGGCGTGCGCTTGGGCGGCGTTGGCAGTTCGTCTGGTTCCAGAATGGCGCGGATCGCTTCGGTCACTTCGGGGGCGACCGGCATGACTGGTATGGCCTCGGCGAGCGTGGCAATGGGTTCGGGTAATTTTGCAGCCATGCGGGGCGCAGCAGATTTAACTACCCTTGCTTCGGGCGCAGCCTCCTTTTTTGCCGCTACTGGCGTTGCGGGTTTGGCATGCGGTGCTTGGTCTGGCGTGGGCGGTTTTTCGGTACGGAGGTGCGCAAAGGCTTCTGGTATTTCGACGCCTGCTTGTTCTAGGACTTTGACCGTGAACTTTTCGACCGCCTCGGGCGTCATTACATTTGGGTCGTGGGCCACCGGGCACATCTCTAATAGTTGGCCGAGGGTGCCGGTTTGGCCAAAGACGGTCAGTTCGGTATCGGCAAAATGTTCAAAAAGGGTTGGCGGTATCAGCCCGGCTTGTTCAAGCGCGGCCTGCGGAGGGAGTTGTAGAGCCGCTGGTCCTTCGTGCAAGGCTGGTGTCCTTCCTAGCTAGGGGTTACGGGAGGTGGTAATAGGTGTTGGTGTTCGGGTAGCAAGGAGCCGGCGCTGGCCAGCATTCCGGCTAAGTATGCGAGCCGTCGATCCGGATCGGTCCGGGTTTCACTATCTGCCGGGCAAAAAGCAGCTTCCATTGCGAGCGCCTGGGTGAGCGGCACGGTAAATGTGCCAAGTGTGACCGGTGCGTCGCCGTATAATTCGACAAGGCCGGCTTCGGTAAGTTCTGGTGTGGTGTGTGGTCCAGTAGTCATACGACCAGTATAGTGCATTACCTCGGTATGGCGCTACTGCTTGGCGTATATCTTACATCTGACCCGCAGCTTGCTCCAGCCTATTTGTGGTATGGCTGCCCGGCGCTGATGGTGCTGGCGCGGTATAGGCTTTCGACGAGCACAACCATGGCAAGGTCGTGTGGAAACGTTAGCTTGCCAAAGCTCCACTGGGCGTCGGCCCCGGCAATAACTTCTGCTGGCAACCCTTCTGGCCCGCCAATGAACAAGCAGACTTCCCGGCCGTCCAGGGCGCGTTTTTCTAGGAACGTTGCCAGTTCCGGGCTGCTGAATTGCCTGCCGTCGATAACCAGCGCGACGGTGTAGGCATTACCTGCGGCTTGTTGCAGGTGTTTAGCGTCGTAGGCCCATTTGTCTGGCACATGGGTTACACGGACCTGGTGGTAGTGCTGCAAGCGGCCCAGGTACTCTTCCCAGCCGGCTCGGGCGTAGGCCAGTTTTGGCTCGCCAACGGTCACAATGTGCAATTTCATATCCGTATAGTAGCAGAAAGGAGCTAGTACTTAGCGTACGAGCCATCGCCCAGTTGGCGCTGCAACTGCGAGAGACCCATGATGTCGCTGGCTTTAATGATGGTGTGGTCTTCAGTGTCTTTTTGCATGTAGTTGACCTGTACGTAGTCGCCCACGGCTACTTTTTGTTTGGCAGTTTGGTTGAACTGCGCGACCGCGTCATACGGTAGTGTTACGGTAAAGCTTTGCACTTTGCCGCGGGACAGCAGCGTCATTTTGGAGCCGTTCAGGCTGGCGATGCGGCCCTCGATGGCCCGGTAGTTTTTGCCGGAGTCGCTGCTGTTGAGGTTAATGTCGGCACGGAAGTATTTTTCGTTGCCAACGAAACGGGAGTCTGGCGTGGGCGATGTCTCGGTATTGCCGGTGTAGGAATAGACTGTTTGGAAGTGCAGCTGCATGGATTTGCTGGCAAGGCACAAGTAGCCGCTGTTACCTGGGCAGGTATCCAGACGCGCGATGGCGTTGACGATCGAGGGGTCCCCGACCCACATCGGCTGCACATAGGCTGGGTCGATGTCGGTTTTTATGATGTGGGCGACCTGGGTAGAGGTTATGTTGCGGGTGTAACCGGTACCTATGGTGCCCTTGATTTGGCTTATGAAGACGATGGTATCACCCACCTTAAGTTGGTCGCGGGCAATGGTGTTGCCGTTGTAGACAACGTCGGCGCCAGGTTTAAGTTCCAGCGTGCGGCTGATTGTTTTGCCGTGCGGATAGTATGTGGTGAGCGTGCTGGCATCTGGTACGGTCTCGCCTGGCATATACACGTTCTTACCGTTGTATTGCTGGTAGACGGTTGAGTCGATGCTGATGTGCGAAGCATCCAGCGCGGTTATTTTCCCGACCCACGGGTCATTAATGACGTTCTCGCCGCCGGCGCCCGCGGTGGTGATATCAATGGCATCGCCGGCATGCTGGCCCATGATTTGGGCGTCTTCTTTCCAGTGGTTGTTCATCATGTCGAGGATTTGCTGGTAGTCGCAGCTGTTTTGTAACACCTTCATGACTTGGGCATCGCTGAGGTGGGCGTCTGGGGAAACTTCGTAGCGCTGGTTCTGACCGTTGCTGGCGGCTTCCCCGCCGACCATTACGCCGCAATCTGCTATGTTGACCACAAATTCCCGCTTGTTGTCGTCATTGTGGGCGGTAATGCCCAAGATGTTTATTTTAGGCACGAGCCAGGTATATGCACTGTATGCTGCGGCAGTGCCAGTGCCTGCGGCAACGATCGCCAGGCCAATCAGCGCGGCTTTAGGGAGCTGTAATAAACGCATACGGACCTCCGGTATTGCAAAGCGGAACCACCCGGCGAGGGGGAGCCGGTGCGGCTCGCTCGCAATACTTTTTAAAATATCGTTAGTAAAAGTTTTCTTGAGTGGCCGCCCCGGGGAAACGCGGTGGCGGCTGAGCAGGTCGTGTATGTCGTTCATGACAATTCCTTTCTAAGCTCGGCTTTTGCCCGGGCCATCCAGACCTTAACGGAGCCAAGGGGCGAGCCCATGACGGTTGCTATTTCTTGGTAACTGAGTCCTTGCCAGTAGTACAGGCTGATCGCCGCCCGGTACTGTGGCTGCAGCTGTTCGACAGCGGCACGCAATTCGGCTTGTTCCGAGTAGTCGTGCGGGCTGGGTCCGGTTGCGGCTACGCTGGCAATAACGTCGTCATCGGCAGCGGCTTGATGCGCTGCACGCTTTAAATGGTTGAGCGCTTTATTTGTGGCTATTTTGAACAGCCACGTCGCCAACCGGTACGTAGGGTCATATTTATGTATGTTGTAGTACGCGCTAATGAACGTTTCCTGGGCAATATCCTCGGCTACGTCTTCGTCGCGTACGATTGCAAAACAGTGATGATACAGTGCGTTTTTATAGCGGTCGACCAGTTCGGCGTACGCCTGGTGGTCCCCTTGCTTACTTTGGGCGATAAGCCCGGCTTCGTCTGCTGTTTGCATATCCTATATACACCACAACATGGCAAAAAGTTACAGTCTTTGTATGCTGACTAGTAACTGTCAGCCCTGAGGTGTGGTATAACTAGGGCATGTTCAAAAACCTGTCCGAGAACAGAGATCTTGTCCGTGCGTTTAAAACGCCGATTATATTGGTGGTTATTGGGCTGGTGGCGTTTTGCCTGATGGTGAGCATCGCGGTAATCCGCCTAACCAGCCCTAAACCGCAGAAATCAACCGACCAACAGTCCTTGCTGGTGAGCTCAAGCCACACCAGCTAGCTGCGCTGCCGTATATCTCAGTGAGTTTTGATCCAACTGTTGATAGTTGCAAATGAGTCGTTTGCTGACGGGTGGAGCGTGAGATCGTGCCCGGTGTTAGGGACGGTCTTAGCCGTAAGGCTAGCTGTGCCGGTAAAGTATGGAGCTTCGTGAGCGAGTACTGCCGATTCATCCGTACAATCGAGGTAGGCTGGGTTAAAGCAGAATACAAAGTCCTGCTGCCCATCGATGAGCAATACCGGTGCGGTGATTTGATTAGTAAGGTTGGTACCTGCCGGAACTGCCCGATCGGCAAAGTAGCCGCCAAAGCCGGTGCCAGATACCAGGTCTTTGTGGGCTTCGTCGTAGTCTATGACTTGCTGGCTTGCTGCCGTTGAATAGAATGAAGTTTTGCGTGTGCCAGGTTTGGTGGTTAGGTAGCCATTATCCAGCCCCTGGCCGGCAAAGGCTGGGTCTTGGTTGGCAGGGTATGTGGCACCCGCGACGACATCATTGCGCGGAGTGTGCAGGTAGCCGGTCAGCACAACGCGGCTTGTGTCGTTATATGTGCCTGCTTCGTGCAGCGCAATCCCTGACCCGTACGAGTGCCCAATAGAGTTCACATTGTTATAACCCACTAGGTGTAGCACTTGGATTATTTCGTGCAGCACATAGGCATCTGCAGCCATGGTGATATCAGTACTTACCGGGTGGCTACTCTTGCCAGTGCCCATGCGGTCGTAGGTAAGCGTAGCCCGCCCGGCCTTGAGCGTCTTTTGCACGTATGAATAGAGCGCCGGGTTTTGTGGCCAATCCCAGTAACTGCTGTTGTAGGTGGCGCCTTCGGTGAGCACATCTATTTGGTGCGATCCTTTGGCCCATGCAAATGGCTGGCAATACGCACCCGCAATGTGCTGGTTAAATGGTTGCCCGCTGCCGAGTGCTACTGGCGCATTGAACGGCACGCAGAAACCCGGTAGATTCGGTTGGTTGTTTGGGGCCGGGCTGCCATTGGCAAAGACCGGCGCTGAACTAAATAATACTAACCCGGCGGCCAGGGCCGCTACGGCGATTTTCCCTGTTATGTTGCTATAAATTTTGCGTAATCGCATATATGCCTACCCCCTATGCTTATATTTACGCGTTTAATTATACCGCTTTTGGCTATTGGATCCGCTGTTGGCGCATGCGGATTTTTTGTTCCACGCGGCTAGAGACGCCAGATATGAACGGCCATATGCCCCATATGAACACCCCCACAAGAACTACGACGGTCGCTGCGCTTATTGGCGCAGCGTGTGCTCTGATAGCGTTGACGGCAGCCACTGGCAACGAGTTGTGGACCGATATGTAGGTCTTTTTAGATAGGCCGTTTTCAACGATTGTTACCTGGTGGGTGCCATTGGTCAGTTTTTTGGTGTCGATGCTGTTGGTGGGCTGTTTTTTGCCGTCAACGAATACCTCTACACTGCTACCAGGGTTGGTTGGGTTGACCAGCAATGTGCCGGTTACTGGTACAGGTTTTGACTGCGAGCCACCGCTTTCCGACGTGATGGATGTTACGGGTGCAGGCGCCGGTGGTGTTTCGGTGCTGCCGCCGCTCCCCGGGCTGCTTGCTACATGGTTGGCAATTTGCACGGTGATAGTGGCTGATTCCCCGCCATTGTTCGCAGCATCCCAAGCGCGGAGTGTTATGGTGTGCGCTCCATCGGTGTACTTGGTTGTGTCGACCGAAAAGGTATATGGGGTGGTGGAGGAGGTGGCAATGTAGGTATTGTCGACCCGGATGGTGACACTCGTTACACCGACGTTATCGGTGGCAGTGCCTTTGACCTGGACAGTGCCGGACAGTGTCGCATTGTTGGAGGGTTCGGTGAGTGTGACGCTCGGCGGTGTAGTGTCGCCAGCTGGCGGTGGTGGTGGAGGAGGTGGAGGCGGTGCTGGCGTACCGCCGTCACCGGTTATCTTGGGGTCATTGGCGAAGGCATTGTAGTGCGTGACTTGGTCGGCGCTGTAGTTATCGTTATCGTCGTAGGCAACGCGGGAACTGGCGCCGGTCGATGAACCCTGGTCGCGTGAATCGTAGACCATAATAGCTTTGATTTTGGGGAATGTGTTGGCATCGAGCGCTGCCTTAATGCCATCGAAGTAGGCCGAATGCTGGGCACTGGTGCCATTGCTGTACCCCCATTCCACAATACCCCACGTCTTAGACGAATAGTTGTGGCTGCTATTACTATTGCTCGTCAGCAGGTTGTAGAAGTGCCCTACATTATTATTCCAGGTGTCGGTCCCGTGGCCGTAGCCGTCGAACATGACCCAGTCTACGAGGTCGTCACCAGGGTACATATCGTTGACCATGCAGTCCCACAGCGAGTAGTTCATGTAGACCATAACCCACGTAACATTCGTAACGCCGGCGTTGGCAAAGCGGGTTTCAACGTTACGCCACATCGCTCGGTACTGAGCGGGCGTACCAGAATTTCCCTTGTACGTTGTACAGGTAGACGCCCCGCTACTGACGTCGTTTTCGGGTTCGTGGTGGATGGTCATAAAGATTTTTTTGGAGCCGAGCGCTTTAACGCTGGCAGCCATTTGGTCAATACCGGCGTTCACTGTGGCATTGCTGCCATCGGCGTCTGCCCAGTTTGCAGCTGGTTTCCAGTTGGTAAATAGGTAGGTATTGGCCCGGGTGGCAAAATAGGTGTCGGTGGCGCTGAGCTTATTGCTGCCCACAGGATGGTAGGTGTGGATGAGATCGAGCTGCCGCCCGATGCGCTGCTCGTGGTATAAAAGCTGGCTCTTTGAGTCGCTCGCAACCTGCGTGTAGTTATTGGCTGCCGCGCCCAGCCATGGGCGGCATGAATTAACGAGTTTGTCAGAGATTGTGCACGTCGCAGCCTTGCTATGCAAAATAGGTTGGGCCAGTACCATGATGCCTGCCCAGCCTAAGCCCGCGACCACTAATAACGTCAGCCCGGCATGGTGCAGCCGCATGCCAAAGACGCGCGCCTGCGCAGCCGGGGCTTTACGCCGGGTACCGGCGCGCTTTGCCGGGGTTTTTCGTGCTGTAGATGGCTTTGCTGTTTTTTTGTTTTTCACTGGTTTCACAGTAATTATTACAGATTTTTCTTAATAATAGCAATGTTATGTTCACTGCGGAGTGGCGGCACAGATTGGTTTTGGAAGAAATCGCGGATCGCTCGCTCTGGCCCGGGCAGCTCAGGCCGCTGGTAGTCGTCAATGAGCACTGCCCCGCCCGGCGCTAACCGGGGCCAGACGAGTCTGAGCGACGAGAGGATTGAATCATAGAAATCGCCGTCTAGGAACGCAAAAGCGATCTGTTCTGGCACGTCTTCTGCACCGAGGTCGCTAAACCAGCCTTTATGGACAATGGGCGGCTCCAGGTGCGCCGCGCGGAACTGCTGCAAGAAATCTTTTTTACTGACGTTAAGCTTGCCGGCGGTAAAATCTACGCCGGCTGCACTTTGGTCGGCCGCTGATTTGTTTGGTAGGCCGGCAAAGGAATCGTAGACATGGAACGCGCGGCTGGCGGACTGGCTTTGTTCGTCGAGCAAGCGGCGGATAAATAAACTGGTCGTGCCAGCGTAGCAGCCAAATTCTACTACTGCGCCAGGTATATTGTGCCGCAGCGCTTGCTCGAGCTCGCGCCACACCACGCCAACATCCTGGGCGCTGACTTGGTCAGAAATAAGCAGTTGGCCGCGGAAGCGGTTGGCGGCAGTGTCGGGTACTTTGTGGAACAGGAATGCATCAGGGTCCATAGCTACAGTATACGTATATGTGCTTCAGGAAGCTCGTCCCAGCTGGATACATAGCACGGCGAACGGATTTCGCGCTTTGGCTGCCATGACTTGCCGAGGTCTTCGGCTGCATAGTAAATTTTGCCTTTGCCGTGCTTTTTATTGATGGCGTCCAGGGCTTGCATGCGGGCTGCGGCGCGGTCATGCGTTTCGGGCTGTACGTGGCCAAGCAGATCAGTTTGCAGCGCGCTTTCCGGTACCAGGTCGTACACAAATACACCGAGCCGGTGGTATTGCTGGTTTGGCAGGAAGGCTTCGGAGAGTTTATCAACGAGCAGCGATATAATCTGGCCGCTGTCGGCGGTTGGCTGGTCGAGTTTTACCTCTCGTACCCAGCTGCGGTAGCCTGGCTTGTGGCGGTTTGTATTGCTAAAGAATCCAATGCGCCGTGCCAGCAGGCCATCGCGCCGCAGCGCAAACGCAGCCTGGGCACCCAGGGTGGCAATGGCTGATTCCAATACGTGGGCCTGGTTGGTGTCTTCGCCAAATGTGCGCGAGCGCATGATGCTTTTGGCGGGCTCGTGTTCGCGGGTCAGCCCGTAGCAGGCTGTGCCGTTCAGCTCGGCCACCATCTGGCGACCGTGGATGCCCATGAGCTGCTTAGCGTGCTGCGGCCGCATCTGGCTCAGCTGCCAGGCATTGCTGACGCCTTCGGCGCGGAGCTTGGGTGCTAGCCGCCAGCCCACGCCCCATATCTCTTGCACTGGCATGCTGCCAAGCACTGCTTCGCGGGTGGCGGCATCGCTGCCAATAAAACTGAATGCTCCTTGGTACTGGCTTTGCTGCTTGGCAATTTCGCTGGCTAACTTGGCAAGCGTTTTGCTGCTGGCTATGCCGATGCTGACCGGCACGCCGATAGTTTTAAGAATCGTTTCGCGCACCACCCTGCCCCAGGCTTCGTAGTCGGCAATGTGCAGCAAAGAGAGGTCCAGAAAGGACTCATCCACCGAATACACTTCAATCCGCGGCGTCACTGTGGTGAGCAGCGACGTGATGCGCTTGCTGATGTCACCGTAGATCTCAAAATTGGCCGAAAACGTCGTGACTTTGTGTTCTTTGAAGAGGTAGCGCCACTTGAATGCTGGCGCCCCCATGGGGATGCCGAGCTGCTTGGCCTCATTGCTGCGCGCCACAATGCAGCCGTCGTTGCTGCTCAGCACCACCACCGGCTTGCCTTCCAACTCTGGGCGGAACAGCCGTTCGCAGCTTACAAAGAAGTTGTTGCAGTCGATGAGGGCGAAAATTTTACTAGTGTCCATGCCCAGTAACCCGCAGCTGATGTATTGTAGAAGTTACAACGCCCCAGCAGTTGCCTTCTTTTGGCTTGGCGGTATAGGCAATGAGAGCGAACTCGCCCCGCTGTTCGTCCCACCATACGACAACGTCGGTTTTGCGCGGGTCCAGAGCGCGGTCCACGACCGCAATGTCGCCGTCAAAAATGCCCACGCCTTCCCATTCATTGCCGCGGACGCGGAACATGTACGTGCTAGTGCCATGCTGAATAAGCAGCTGATTAAAATCCAGCGTCTGCAGACTCTTGTCTGCCGCTGGGTTGGGAAAACCGGTGTGAATACTCACACCGTCTTGGGGTTGCTCGTCCTCGCGCATAGTAGCACTTATTGTACCTCTTTAGGCGGGATGATCACACGTGAAGTATCTTTACCAGCAGGCGGTGCGTGCTATACAGTTTAGGCATAACTACTATTGCTGAGGAGATCTATGACTAACGTCCAGAACATCGTAGAAAATGTTGGAATCGGAAACGCTGCTATGACCACGGTTGCCGACTACGGCGGAGAGATTCATGCTGACTTGGAAGGCGACCTTAGCCTAGAGGATGTGACATTCCATATTGGTCGTGCACTTGCCCGGATTGGGGGTGTATTAGGGCCTGATGCGCTGACGGTTAATCATGAGGATGCACTGCGGGCTGGCGGAGAGGCCAAAGACGCCGAGCTAGCCTACCTCGCCGCTGGCGTTAATGAATCAAGCGACCCGGATGCTCGAAGCACGTCGGCGCTTTCGCACCAGGCCGAAGAAGCAGCAACCGCGGCTGCAGCAGAATTATTAGCCATGAAAACGAGTGCCGAAACAGCGCTCGCAGGGCTCCAGGCAGCTAAAGAGGCGCTTGCAGCATACGAAGCACGGCGCCTCCAGCTACTGACTGCCACGCAAGAGGGACTGGTAGCGGTGCCGCAAGCGGCAGTTACCGCTGGCGAGGCGTACATCGCCAGGCTGGGCGGCGGCGTTGACCCTGGCGCTCCAAGCGCTACTTGATGGTGTTGAGGAATTCGACTAGTTCGCGCGGCGTGATCTCGGCTTTTACCAGGTAGGCGTCGGCTTGGCTTTCGATGTCGGCGCGCGTTTCTTCGCGCTGCTCAAGGTTTGTGGTAATGATGATCTTGCTTTTGAGCGGTTTGCTGCCTGGGCCGCGTAAGTGGCGCAGGACTTCGATGCCGGTGATGGTTGGGATCATGAGGTCGAGCAAGATGATGTCGAATTGGTTAGTCTTGGCCAGGTCCATGCCACGCTGGCCGTCAACTTCGACGGTTACGTCGTAGCCGGCGCGAGACAGGGCGCGGACATACAGTTCACTAATAAAGTGTTCGTCTTCGATAACCAGGATTTTGCGCCCGGCCGGCGTAGCTGCTGGAGGTGTTTGCTGTGAGTCCATATATTACCTGCTATACAGTGAGTGGTTTTTGATCCATCCGTGCGCTCCACGGCTGATGTCGTTATTATCCCCGGTTTTCTTCTCGTCGGCAAGCTTAGAAAACGGTACGACGGTAAAGCCGAAGGTTGTGCCGACCCCTTCCTTGCTCCGGACCCAAATGTGCCCGCTGTGGGCGTCGACGATCGCCTTGGATAAGTATAGCCCGAGGCCGGTGCCGCCAACCTGGGCGCGCGAGCGGTGCGAACGGTAGAACTTTTCGAACAAGTTGGGCAGCACGCTGGTTGGGATGCCAACACCGGTGTCTTCCACAGTGGTTTCTACCAGGCCATCGCGGTTCATGAACGATTTAATGACCACTTTTTTGCCAGTGGTGCCGCTGTACTTTATGGCATTGTCAGTGAGGTTGGCGAGTACTTCGTAGATGCTCACCCGGTCGACGCCAACGGTTGGCAGGTTGGGTTCAACTTGGGCAACAAGCTGGACGCCCTGCACTTTGGCGCGGAGTGCTTCGTCGTTCATGACGGCTTGGACAATGTCTGCCCACTTGTCTTCGTGCAGCTTCAGTTCCAGCTGGTCGCTTTCGATGCGCGCCACGTTCAGCATGTTATTAATGAACGACGTCAGCCGCTGGGCCGCTGCTTTCATTTTGTGGACGTAATCGGCCGATTCGGGGTCAAGTTTGCCTTCCAGGTCTTCTTCGAGCGCCTCGATGTAGCCGCGTAGCAAGGTGATGGGCGTGCGCAGTTCGTGCACGGCCAAGGCTACGAAGCTTAGGGCTTGGTCGTCTTGGCTGTAGCTTTCGGTCTTATCGAAGAAGACGAGCATGCTCTCAAAGCCCTCGGGATTGGCTTTGTTGTAATACGCTGCTAAGTCAAACTGCGGCGTTGCTTCCCCGCCCGGTAGCGTCAAGCGGACGCGTTCCCATGATTTAGTAGCCACGGCTTCGTTAGCCCGGGCGTTGTCGAGCCACTTGTCTAGGGTTTCGGTATTGCCAAACGACAGGTCGAGCACGGAGTACACGTTCTGCCCGATAACTTCGTTCTCGGAGCGCTTGGTGTAGTCGAGCATTGGCTTGTTGGCGAACAGTACAGTCTGGTTTTTATCCAGCACCATCAAGGGCACGGGGAGCGAGTTGGCAATAAAGTTTTTCTTGAGGTCGTTGGGTTTGCTGGCGGCGGTTTTTTCGATGGTATCGACAACACTCGCCAGCTGATATACATGACTGACCAGGTTGACGACGAGGTCGTGGCCGATGCTGCGCTTTTTAAGGTCTGGCGCGGGCGTGTTTACGGCGTCTGGTGCAATATGCAGCACGGCTTCCCAGATAAGTTTGGTTGGCTCGGTGATGTAGCGGGTGGTAAACCATGGCAGCACGGTGAGCGACGCAATAGAGGCGACGATCAGTGTAATAAGCAGCGCTAAGCCTTCGAGGTGCAGCCAGCGATGCATAGCCCACCAGTCGGCAAAAATGATCAGGTTGTCGATGACAAGTACTGCAAACAACCGGCCACGGACCTGCGAGACAAATTTCTGAAGGTTATCCATCCGTTAGTTGCCCCTATGGCTTATAGCTGACATGGTCGTTGGAATTCACTGCGGTGAACCAGGTTTGGCCAGGGTTCAGGCCGAGCGGCGCACCCTTGCTGTCGGTGAACGTAAAGTTGCCGCTAGTGCTAGACTTTTTCCAAGTAGCTTCGGCAACATTGCCGTCCTGGAAGACATAGGCGTGACCAAAGCCGAGCGTGCCATATGAAGTGTGCAAGTCGTCGGGGGCAATGCCCTGGTCCATGGTGAGCGCTACTACTACCTTAGGGTGGAGTTGGGTTTGGTTGCCCTGCTCGTCGACCACCATGTGCGGTGCGCCGCCCTCGGAGCGTTTGTACGTGTTTGTGCCCGGGTCGTAGTCATAGTGTACGTTGAATGCCGAGCTGCTAATGGTCAGGTCGATGCTTTTTGCGTTTGGGGTCTTGGATGGGGTTTCGGCCCGGCGCAGGAGCGGCGTGTATTTGGATTTGCCAAAGTTCTTTTGGATTTCCAGCTGGTTCATATTGGCGATACTGGTATACACGTTGTGCGGGGCGTAGCGGCTCGAAATGCGGTGGAAGAAGCTGCCATTGGTAAATTGGTCGAGGTCCTTGGCTTTTTTCATGTCTTGCAGGCCTTCCGGGCTGCCACCGACGTGCGCGATAGCAGCGTCAAAGCCCAGTGCCCAAGATATGTAGTACGGGCGGACAGATCGGACCGGACCGACATAACCTGGCGCGTTGTCTTGGAACAGGAGTAAGAAGCGGGTAATGCCGCCTTCGGCTACGGCTTCGAATACAACGTCGGCTTGGTCGATACCAGATTGCGGGCGCGCCAGTTCACTGTTTTCGACCATGATGCCGGTAACAGTGCGTTCGTTGACGCTTGGGTCGACCTGCAGGCCGCTCATAGTTGAGGCAACAGTAGTCGGCTGCGTGGGCGGCACCATGTTCTGGCTTTTTGTAGTAGTAGTCTTTTTAGCTACCGGCTGCGGTGACTTGTGGAGCACTAAGAATGCGGCAATACCGCCGCCAATGAGCAAAACGAGCACGCCGATAATAATCGCCCACTGTTTTTTATCGAGGTTGCGCAGCTTTTCCCAAAAAGATTCGGGCTTTTCGGTGGCGCGTGGCGTTAAGATGCCAGCGGTTGCTGTTTCGGGCTGCTTTTCTTCTTCGCTGGCCACAGCTGTTGGAGGCTGGAACTGCTGCCGATCGGCAGAGTGGTTGCCTACGACTACTTTGTCGCGCAAGTGTTTATCAACGGGGCGCAGGCCGGGGTCCATACGCCTTCGTGAGCGGAATCCATCAATCATACGCCCCATTGTAGCAGCTTATGCTTATGTGTGCATGCCGACTCAAATACATGACGGATACCGCTCACGCGCGGCAAAGTGCCCGGCGAGCCTAAGGTCTCTCCGGATCACTTTTCCGGCTCCGCTTCGGTTTAGTATCCGTCACGTATTTGAGTCGGCTCTCTTAAAAAAGCAAAAACTACAAAGCAGCGAGCATGGTGTTGATGCGGGCGATGGTGCGGTCTTTGCCAAGGACGGCGAGCGTGTCGGCGAGGCCGGGGCTGGCTGGAGCTTGGGTGGTGGCAATGCGCAGCAAGCTGAATAAAATGCCGGGCTTTTGGCCGGTTTGTTCAAGCAGGTCGTTTAGCTTGGCGGTCAGGTCCTCGACACTAAAGTCGGAAGCCTCAATGACTGCCTTACCCTGTTCCAGGAGCTGTTTGACCTCAGTAATTTCAATCTTTTTGAGCTGTTTATGCTCGGTCCATAGTGCTGGGTTGACTGGCAAATCGGTAAAGAAGAAATCGGTCAGTTTGGGCAGTTCGGCAAAGAATTTGAGGCGTTCTTGTACCAGGCCAAGCACGCGCTTTTTGTAATCGTCATCATATGTAGCCGCCTCAGCTGGCCAGAAATCTTTAGACCGCGCATACAGGTCGTCTAGCGACAGGTTGCGGATGTGTGCGCCGTTCATCCACAACAAGCGTTGCTCGTCGAATTTGGCGCCGCTTTTTTGGACGCGCTCCAGGCTGAACTTTTGGATGAGCTCGTCAACGCTGAATATTTCCTGTTCAGTGCCGTCGTTCCAGCCGAGGGTAGCCATAAAGTTGACCATGGCTTCGGGCAGGTAGCCCTCGCGGGCGTAGTCCAGCACATCTTTGGCACCGTCGCGTTTGCTCAGCTTCTTTTTGCCGTCCGGCCCCATTACATAAGGTAAGGTGGCGAGGATTGGCCGTTCAATTTCCAGGGCTTCGTATAAGTTCAGGAATTTAGGGATGCTAGCCACGAATTCTTGGCTGCGCATAACGTGCGTGCACTTCATGAGCAAGTCGTCGATGATGTGGCAGAAGTTGTAGGTCGGGTAGCCGTCGGATTTAATGAGGATGAAGTCATCGACTGCTTCTTCTCCGGCAGAAAGGTCGCCCATGACCGCGTCGTGCCATTCGTAGGCTTTGGGTTCGGACTTAAAACGCAGCGGCTGGCTGCCATCCCAAACGGGTGGGTTTTCGGGCCGGTGGTCGCGGAATAAAAACGGTTTTTTGGCAGCAATCGATTCTGCGCGGAATTTTTCGAGTTCCTCTTTGCTGTAGGGGTCGGCATATGCCCTGCCCTTGTCGATGAGCTTGTGTGCCCACTCTTTGTAGATATCCAGGCGTTGGCTCTGCTGATACGGCGCGTATTGCCCGCCGATTTTTAGGCCTTCGTCCCATTGCAGGCCTAACCATGTGAGTGAATCCATAATGTGTTGGCCGGAGCCCTCCACTTCCCGAGCCTTGTCTGTGTCTTCGAGGCGCAAAATAAATTGGCCTTTGGTTTGGCGTGCCACAAGCCACGCAAATAATGCGGTGCGTACGCCACCAACGTGAAGGTAGCCGGTGGGGCTGGGTGCAAAACGGGTCCGAGCTGGTTTCATGCCCGCAATTATAGAGGAAAACTAGCGTTCTGGAAACAGATTACAAGCTAGTGGCTAAGCGCGTGATGTCGTCGGTGCTCAGCGGAGCGTTGGTGTTGAGGTCGTAGCGGACTCCGCCGTTCACCCACACGGCGTTGCTGCCGTCATATACGTAGACGGTGCGGCCGCCGACTTCGAGCGTCTTGTGGTTGTCGCCAGACAGCGCCAAAGTGTTTTCGGCCAGTGTTTGGCTGTTCCAGTCGGAAGGTTGCTGCGTAATGGTGTAGTTGCTTTCGCCAGAACGGTATGTCAGGCTCACGGTGTTACCGGTGCGCCGTACCCCGCCCTGTAAGGCAAAGCCAGTCGGCTTGTAGTTGGGGATGTTGGCTTTGAAGCCGGCTTGTACCGATGCGACGCGCAGTTGGATGTTGGGTACGTTCAGGTAAGTTACAAAACCGCCAATCACTAGGAAAGCGCCAATAACAGCGAGCGTGTTGACCAAGCGGCGGTGCCCACGGCGAACCTTGTGCTGGGGTTGCTTGTGGCTGTCGGCCTTGGCGATTGCAGCTTCAAAAATATCACGGTGGGCATAGCGGTTGTGGTGTTCACGGGCTGGGGCTGGCTTTACTGCAATAATTGGTACTTCGTCTGGTGTACGGTGCGGAGTTATAGCAACCGCAGCTGGCGAGTGGTCCGGGCGCACCGGCATAAAGCGGCGGATACCACCGTGCTTGGCGATATTCTTGGCACGCTCCATCCGGGCTTCGTCGACTTGTAAGGCGGAACGCTTCTGCACGATGGCCGACATGGGCTTGGCAGCGATTTCGGCTGGCGCCTGCGGCTTAATGGCCGGCTTCATGGTCATTTCGGGCTTGTGTACCGCGTGGCGCATAAGTGTTTGCGAATGTTCTGGTTTGTGGCGGGCAGCAGCGGCTGCGGTGTGGTGGGCGTGCGACAAAGTGTGTTTGGCTGACGAGGCGTGTGTTACATCGGCGCGGGGCCGCTTGGTGGCTGGCTCTGGCTTGGCGGCTGCTTTAGGCGTGACTGGTACAACGGGTTTGGGCTTTACGACGTGTGCGTTAGTAGTGGTCGGGCGGATAAAACCGTCAATTACCCTGCCTTTTGGCAGGTGGCGAACAGGCGCACTGCCCGTTGGGCTTGCACCTAAATATGCCCCAGTGATGGCATCATAACGCTTCCCGTTTAGTTCTATAACGTTGTCGGCCACGGTCTTTTCGTTTTTACCCCTCTATTCGCGCGTAAAGCGTAAGTTATATGTATAGTACCGCACTGCTGGAGCGTCACGCAAGTCGTTAAGCACTGCGTTTTGCACAGAGTTATAAAAGGGGTTGCAGTTTACCCCCACCGGTGGCATATAATAGGAAGCGCTAGTTATGGATTTTCTTGATCCCCAAAAACAAAAAACCCACGCCCGACGTCTGGCCATAGGATACGCGTTGATCGGTCTTGTTCTCTTTTTAGGCACGACCATTTTGTTGTACCTGGCCTACGGCTTTGGCATCGATAAGAACGGGCGCGTCATCCAGAACGGGCTCGTCTTTTTCTCTTCCCAGCCGGCCAATGCTGACATTTACATCAACGGCGAGCAAAAAACCCAGACCAATACCCGTCTTGTTTTGCCTGCCGGTTCATACACTGCCGAAATTAAACGCAGCGGCTACCATACCTGGAAGCGTGCGATTACGGTGGAGGGCGGCAGCGTGGAGCGCTTTGACTACGCATTCTTATTCCCTACGTCATTTACAACCACCAGCACCAAGCAGTACAGCGCCGCGCCAGGTATGGCTACCCAAAGCCCGGACCGCCGTTGGCTGTTAGTTCAGGGAACAACTACCGATAGCTTTGACTTGTTTGACACGACGCTTGCCAAACCAGTTGCCAAGCCGCTCACTATCTCTACCGACCTGTACACGCCGTCTTCTGCGACTAAGAGCTGGCAGGTTGTGCAATGGGCCGACGACAATCGTCACGTGGTGCTCAAGCGCGGATACGAAAAAAACGGCCAGCTCGGCAGCGAATATATCCTGTTTGACCGGGGCGACCCTACGGCGTCGCAGAATCTGAGCCTTGTATTGGGCGTAACGCCGACTACGTTGGAGCTGCGTGCCCAGAAATACGACCAATATTACCTGTACGACCAGAATGCCCAGCAGGTTTTAACCGCTAACCTTAAAAAGCCAACGCCGCAATCATACATAAAAGATGTGGCCGCATTTAAGAGCGACGAAGATATGATCATGTACGTTACGAGCGACGGCGCGCCAGCTGGCAAAATGCTGGTCCGTTTGCGCCAAGGCGACAACACCTACACGCTGCGCCAAACTTCCCAAACTGACCAATACCTGCTGCAACTGGCCCAGTACAACGGCGCGTGGTTTGTGGCTGCCGGATCTAAAAACGAAGACAAAGTGTACGTGTACAAGAACCCGATCGATGTACTTAAAGATAAGAACCCAGTGCTCGTGCCTGTCCAGATCCTTAAGGTGTCGGGGCCGACATTTGTATCGTTCTCGCCAAATGCCCGGTTTGTTATTGCCGAAAATGCCGATCACTTTGCCGTCTATGACGCTGAAACAGACAAAGGCTACGCCTACCAGGTCGGCACGCCATTAGACTCAGCGTTGACGCACGCCGAGTGGATGGACAGCTTCCGGATGGAGGTCGTGAGCAGCGGTAAGCTCGCAGTCTTTGACTTTGACGGCGCTAACCCGCAGACTTTAATCCCCCTGAACCCTGCTCTGCCAGCCTTCTTTGACCGCAACTACCGCAACGTGTACACGTTTAGCACGCAAAACGCACTCGACAGCACTATCCTGCTCGCCCCGCAGGACCGCTAACGCATTACCTGATCCAGTTGTAGAAGCGGCTCCACAGCGAGGGGCTGTTGCTTGGGAGCTCTTTAGGCACTTCGGCTTGCGTAACTGGCGCGGTAACATTGCCGTTCGGGTCGGGAGTGATTTGTTCACCCCATACCACCAGCCGGTGCAATGAGGTGCCGGGCGGGTCGCAGGTGATGAGCGTGGCTGTGGCGGCCTTGCCTGCTACTGGGTTCAGCACGCTTGTTTCGGTCGGCTCCACAACGCGTTTTTGGAATACTTTGTAGGTGTAGACTTTGCCGTTGTATGTCAGGTAAAAAATGTCACCGGGTTCTAGTTCGTGCAGTAGAACAAATGCGAATTTGTACTTGCCCTTGTTGAAAATATTATTGCTGGAATGGCCAAAGAACGCGGCGTTTCCGCCCTGCCCTGGCACAGAGGTGCTTGGGTAATGCACAACGCCGTCTTCTAGCTGGTTTTCGATGTCGCTTTCCTTAGTAGAGTTCCCGGCTACAAAGGGCAGTTCGAGGTTGATTTTAGGGATAATCACTTCGTTTTTGTCGGTCGGGGCAACCCCGTCGATGCTCAGGATAATTGGCGTAGCTTCGGCATGGTTGCCAGGGTGGATGAACGGTGCGATGACCACTTCGTTAAAGAAGCCGAACAACACCACGAGCAACACCAGTGCACCAGTGCCCAGCCCAAAGGCTAATGACTGCAAGTGCTGCTTGGCTTTGAGCTGGGTGGAATTTTGGCTGTGTACCGTACGCAGGATTTGCTTTTTGACGGTCGCAAAGCTGCGGTGGTCGTTCTCTGGCGTGAAGTCTGGCTGGTGGTCGGCCACCACCACCGCACTGCGGGTTGGTTCGGCCGGCGCTTGTTCGGCCTGTGCGGCTGGTGTAACTGAGGCGCGCTGCTGCTGTACATATTTGTGATATGCGCCGGGTTGGCGGTTGTTGGCGGCGTAAAACTCCTGCCATACTTGGCGCTTTTCGTCGTCTGGCAGCGCGGTGTAGTAATTGTGCCAGGCGGTCTGGATGTCGGCCAGCGATTTGCCGGACGAACTGAGTTCGTGCATGAACAGCTGGTGTTTGGAGCGTGGCGGTTCGTCGGCAGCTTCTTGCAGTTCTTGGGTAGCGCTCGGTTCCTCGGCGTACAAGGCGTCAATTTTGTTGCGGATCAGCTCAACGGCGGCGTGTGCGCCGGGGGCGTTTTCGGTGCCGGGCAGCGGATCAAGGCGTTTTTCTTGGCGCGGCAGAATATATCCGCTCTGGCGGTGAGGACTGGGATTCGTTTGGGGGTCATCAGGGAATAGTGGGTTCATTATTATGCGCTTATGCTCGCGTTATCTCCTTGATTATAGTACAATCGGTTGCTGTAGTCCCTACCAAACCACGTACGTTATGGGCGGGTGGCGGAATTGGTAGACGCGCTGGACTCAAAATCCTGTGAACGCAAGTTCGTGAGGGTTCGATTCCCTCCTCGCCCACCAGTATGTATATGATGGCCTTCTATCGGAGGCCATTGTTGTATAAAGATAATTACAGAGGTTAAAAATGGCCGGGAACGAAGCAGTTGTACAGCATGTCGGTGGAAATTACCAAGCAGCGCTTGATATGAACTTGGCAGCACTAGCCGATATGGGGCCAGATGATCCGCTGCGTCCTGGCACGACCGCCGCAGCTGCTTTGCAGTACGAGCGGCTTGGCGAGTATGACAACGCGATAGCCTATGCCCGAGGGGCAACTACGTGGAGAGAAGCAGTGAGCGAACCGGCCGAAGCCACCGCCCTGCGCCTGGAGCAGCGACCATCTACAGATCTGAACGCGGCTGTTGTTATGATGCGGCACGCTGCTCGCGGCCGGCTCATTAAGCCGGGCAACCGCCACTGGTACCAGAACCGTGCTGGTGAGCTCATGGACGCTGCCCGCGGCGGCATCGCTGACCAGCGGATCGGCCTACGCCCGCACCAGCACGCGATTAACGCGCTAGGCCGGGCCAGTATGATCGAAGCGGTGCGCGGCCGCGGCCACCGCATTGAGAGCTTTGGGTATGCGATTGGCGCGATATTGATCGGCGCTGCATCTGAATCACCGGCACTCGTCCAGCATGCCACACCAAACCTGTCAGTTAAAGAACGCCTGATGGCTAAGGGGCGGGCCGTAATGCGCGGTATTGGTGCACTTGGCGTTGCAACCTTAGCCCTGCCCGACCGCCGGCCCACCAACCGGCTGCGTGACCGGCTTATTCTATCTTCTAAATTCGGCGCCTAACCGGCCTAGGATAAAAGCGCGGCGCGGGCAATAGATCCGCAGCGCGCAACTGGTGAAACGGTGTGCGTATCTTTGCCGTTGAGAACTTCAACTGGCGGCCCGGTTACGGTCACGTCGAATGAATCAGGGCCGGCAGGAATAGCGCTGGGGTCAAGCGCAAAACTGGCGGTCGTGCCTTCCATACCTACTACCGGCATGGCAACAGACGCATCCCAGCTATTGGGCGTTAAAAGGTGAAATGCTTGGGGTTTTAAACTGCTGGGAGCGATATTACGGTGATGCTGCCACCTGCCTGCTAAGAAAACGGTGCTGTAGTTAGTGGCAAGGTCCATAACCCGGGCGTCATTGAGCGCGTAGGTGGCGGTAAGGCGTATGGTCCCGTCGCGCTGCCGTGTAGCCCCTAACAAAGTGCAGTTAAACAGTGCAAGTGTTCCTGCGGCGGTTTCGGCGTCAAAGCGAGCCGACAATGCTTGGTCGGCCGCTTCGGCTTTTTTATATTCGCTATACAGTTGGGGGCCAGCAGCTAGGGCAACTACTGTTAGGGTAGTAGCCGTCCGCCGCACAACCTCACGGCGCCGGTTGTCTCTCATATTTTATAATTATAACATCAAAATATGATAGCGTCTATTTAGCTGCCGGATAGCACTGCGGTAGTGAGCGCCTCGAACGGCTTGCTTGGGTTTTGCAGCCACCACACGGCCACGTGTGCAGCAGTGGTAACGCGCCAGATAGGAATGTCGGTGCTGAGTTTAGTGCTGCTTACTTGCCCGTTTACGGCGGCTAAAATAATGTCATGATGCTTTACAACGATGAACGGCCGGAATGCGGTCGTAAAGTCATGCAGCCATTCTGCCAGGTGCAGCAAGTCCATGCTAAATGTCAGGGCGTGCGGGAACTTTGCGGCAATGCCGAGCCGCTGGAGCTGGCTGAGGCTCAAGACCAACGCAGTGCTTTCGCGCTGCAATACGCTTTCGGGCACAGATACAACGTAGTCAACGCTGTCTTTGGCAAGTGTTACGGCTGCCGGGCTTTTGCCTAAGAATTTCTCGATGAGCACGGCAGTTTCGGAGTTGCGCCCCAGGTCACCGGCAAACAGCACACCATCTGCCCACGCCGCATAGCTCAGCAAGTCATTGAGCGCCTTTTGGCTAAAGCTGCCGCTGGGAGTGCTGGGGGCGAATTCGCCATGTTCCAGCACTTGCCCGACAATTTTGCGGATGGCGTCTGGCAATAGCACCCGCGCTGTGCCAACGCCGGCCTTCCCGGCTGCGGCGAATGCTTCGGCCGGCGCAGCAAAGCCGTGGGCGTTGCCGCCGACAACCAGCAGCTTGCCGGCTTGCATCCGGTTTTCTGGCCGGCTCCATTCCATGTGCGGAAAGAGCGGCTTGGCTTTGTACTGTTGCGACCAGTATGTGCGGTCCATACCTATGATTGTACTACGTGTAAGATCTGTTGGGGTGTGCGCCAACAGTCGTCGTGGTGGCCGGACAGTTCCACGAGTACCACAGGCGCTTCAAATGGCAGCTCGGCCAGGTTTGGTGTGCAGAATGGGTCTTGGCTATAGCGGACGACTGTAACGTCCGGCAGTTTCCAGAGCGTGCCGTTCAGGCGCCCTTGCACCATTTGCCAGTTGGCCCGCATGTGCCAAAAGTAGCGCATATTCCACATACTTTTGTGCAGCCAGTATTTGAATTCCCCTTCGCGGTGGTGCATGAGCGCGTCGCGCCATATCTTGCGGCAAAGGGCTACAAATGTGGAGTGGCCGGGCCAGTACGGCAGGCCAACGCAAATGATCCGTTTGGCAGCATGTTCGGCGGTGAGTATGTAGCAGCCGCCCGAGTGCGCAATGATAATATCGGCCTGTGCCGGGTCTGCAACCATTTCAAAGCCGCCTGCTTCTAATGCGCGGATGAGCCGCTTGCCCATGTGCGGGCCTTCGTTAAAGCCATATACGATGGCAACTTTTTGGCTCGCTTTGGTCATGTTACCGGCTCCAACTCTTTGCTGATAATCTCGTCATTCGGTCCAAGGGTAATTTTGCCGTGGAACGGCTGGCCTTTTAACAGATACGGCAGCCACAAAATATCGTCTGCCCACATCGTGCCGTAGGGGATGTCTTTGACCACGAACCATTCGGGCCGCATTTCTTCGGTTTCGCGCGGGTCGCCTTCCCAGGCCGTAGCGGTAAATATGTAGGCGTGGTGGCCAAAGGCTGGGTCGTGGCTCATGCGGAATTCAATATCACCAACCAGCTGCGGCTCAAGTGGTGTGACGCCGATTTCTTCCTGGCATTCACGCACGGCCGCTTCGAGCACGGTCTCGCCCGGGTCGGCTTTGCCACCAACGCCGTTCCACTTGCCTACGCCAAAACCCCGCTTTTTCATAGCGAGCAGGATGCGGTCGTCTTGCAACAGGAACAGTAGGGTGACGTCTTTCATGCTATATGTCGAGCGTAATGCTCACCGGGCAGTGGTCGGACCCCATGATGTCGGCATGGATGCCGGCAGCTTTAACGTGGGGTTTGAGTGATTCCGAAACTAAGAAGTAGTCGATGCGCCAGCCGACGTTCCGGGCGCGGGCATTGGCAAAGTGGCTCCACCAGGTGTAGTAGCCGTTCCCTGTTTTGAACATGCGCAAGGTGTCGACAAAGCCGTTGTCTAGGAAGTTCTGGAACCCCTGGCGTTCTTCGGAGGTAAAGCCTTTTTTGCCCTTGTTAGGCTTGGGGTTGGCCAGGTCGTCTTCGGTGTGCGCTACGTTCAGGTCGCCGCAGAAAATAACCGGCTTTTTCTTTTCCAGCTGTTTGCAGTATGCCAGGAACGCCGGGTCCCAGTGCTTTTCGCGCAGCGGCAGGCGGCTCAAGCTATCCTTGGCATTGGGGGTGTACACAGTGACGACGAAAAACTTTTCAAACTCGGCCGCAATCACCCGCCCCTCTTTATTCGGGTCACCATGGGTGTCGCCGGTGACTTTGTATTTGTCGATGATGTCTTCTGGGAAACCGTTCAAAATAGCCAGCGGTTTGATCTTGCTGAATATGGCCGTGCCCGAGTAGCCCTTTTTGTCGGCCGAATTCCAGTATTCTTCGTAGCCGGTCAGGTCGATAATCGCCTGCCCCTGCTCTGCCTTGGTTTCTTGCAGGCACAGGATGTCGGGCTGCTCTTTGTCGATAAACGGTTTGAATAGTTCTTTACGTACGACGGCGCGGATGCCGTTGATATTCCAGGAGTAGATCTTCATGTCATAAGTATACCCTAGGGTTGACGCATTAAAACAGCGGTGGTATGGTAGGCAGCATGTCACGCGTCATAACAGCGTATGCCCACTACAAGCAATCTGGTGAAAAAATAGCCGGGCCGAACGGCTACGGCATTGGTGCCGACAACCTGTTGCGCTCGGCGCGCCGTTTGCAGGCGCTCCACCAGCAGGCCGGCGCTCTGGGTGTGGGCGTCACTATTGTCAGTGGCGGCGGTAATTTTTTGCGCAAAACAGATTTTATTAATGGTTACACTGGCAGCGAACCGCTCCCGGCAGAACTTTTAGATGAAATTGACACAACTGCCCGCTGGGGAACGGTCGACAACGCCCGTGCTATTGGCGGCGCATTGAATGCTATTGGTGTGCCAGCTACCGTGCTCCTTGCACCCGGTATGGAACAATTTGATTCCAGATGGGGTAAATCCTTGCCCAACACCGTAGAAAACCGCATGGAAGTTATGGCGGCCGGCCGTGTCGGAGTTATTGGTGGCGGCACTGGCGGGAATAAATGCACCACTGACGCTGCGGTTGCGCAGATCACTCAGGAACAGGCTATTTTCAACCTGCAAGCAGCTGATGGTGACCCTGATGCCGCAGCCAAGGCATACGCCTTTAAGGCTACCCAAGTTAACAACGTGTACAATCGTGATCCTCACCAGCCAGGCGAGGGTGAACTGATCGCCTACGATGTCGTGTCTGCTGCCGAAATGCTCGCCAGCCCTGGAGACTATGGCGTGAGCCCAGAAGACCTACTACGTCACCCGGAAAAAATGGGTGTCGTCGACACACTGACCGTTGAAATCCTGGCGGCTGCACCCGAAGGTGCCCCGGTAAGTTTGAACGTTTACAACGGCGACCGTTACTCGCCAGTTGAGGCGCTCGCAGCGATGCAAAGCGGCAACCACATAGGCACGCTTATTGTGCCTAACTTCGC